>JAEUQR010000035.1 GCA_016789705.1 Acidobacteriota bacterium | reverse complement strand
ACGCGCTGTTCCATCCGTCCGAGGATGTCGTCGGCGGCGAAGCGGGCCGCCGCCACGACCGCATTGCGGATGGCCTTCACCGAACTGCGCCCGTGGCACACGAAGACGAGCCCCGAGACGCCGAGCAGCGGCGCGCCACCGTACTCCGAGTAGTCGAGCCGTTTCCGGAAGCGCCGGAACGCGCGGCGCGACAGCAGCGAGCCCACCTGGCTCGAGAACGTGCTCGCGAGTTCGGCTCCGAGCAGTTCCTCCACGGTTTCGACGAGGCCCTCGCTCAGCTTGAGCGCGACGTTGCCCGTGAAGCCGTCGCACACGATAACGTCCGCCGCTCCTGAGAAGATGTCGCGTGCCTCGATGTTGCCGGTGAACGTGATCGGCGCCGCCTTCAGGAGTTTGTAGGCCTCGCGCGTGAGCTCGTTGCCCTTGCCCTCTTCCTCGCCGATCGAGAGGAGCGCGACACGCGGATGCGGCACGCCCAGCAGCGCTTCCGCATACACCGCGCCGAGCACGCCGAACTGCAGCAGGAACGGCGGCCGGCATTCGACGGTGGCCCCGGCATCGAGCAGCACCGCCATGCCGGTTCTCGTGGGAATGGCTGGCGCGAGGGCCGGACGGTCCACCCCCGGCAGCATGCCGAAGACGGCATGCGCCGCCACGACAGACGCCCCGGTGTGACCGGCGCTCACGAGCGCCGAGGCCTCGCCCCGGGCGACGAGTTCGGACGCCACGCGAATCGAGGCGCCCGGCTTGCGCCGAAGCGCCGCCGCCGGTGATTCGCCCATGCCGATGACCTCGGGCGCATCGACGATCGTGACGTCGAGCGCCGCACGGTCGTCGTGCCGCGCCAGCTCTGCCGCGATGGCGTCGGCGCGACCGACGAGCGTCACCGCCACGCCTGAGTGCCGGGCCGCGGCGAGCGCGCCATCGACGACGCGGGACGGCGCGAAATCGCCCCCCATCGCGTCGACGGCGATCCGCACGGACCGGCCGGACGACGGCCTCACCGCCAGCCCCGTTCAGGGCCGGCGAGGCGCGCGCTCAGCGCTCTACTCCTCGTCGACGGCGCGGACCTGCCGCTCGTTGTAGAACCCGCAGTACGCGCACACGCGGTGCGGCGCCTTGGGTTCCCCGCACTGCGGGCACGCGCCGGCCGTGGTCTGCGGCAGCGCGTCGTGGGTGCGGCGCTTGCGACCGCGGGTCTTGGAGTGTCGGCGTTTGGGATTAGGCATCGTCGTTCGTCCGGGCAGAGGCGAGCGTCGACAGCACGGCCAGACGTGGGTCCTGCCACGTCGGCGCGCACTGGCAGCGCTCGGTGTTGAGGTTGATCCCGCACTGCGAGCAGAGCCCCTGACAGTCGGGGGTGCAGAGCGGCTTCATGGGAATCGCCAGGTAGCACTGTTCGCGCACCACCTGCCCGAGGTCGATCGCGTCGTCGGCGTAGAACGCCGTCGTCGGGTCGGTGTCGGGGTCTTCGTCCTTGTTGCCGGCGAGCGCCTGCGGGAGGAAGCGCAGTTCGAAGGTACCGTCGACGGGCATCCGGTACGCCTCGGCGCAGCGGCTGCAGGCCAGTTCGAGCTCGGTCGTCACCCGCCCGACGAGCCGGTAGCGGTCCTCGTCCTTGTGGAGTGCGCCCACGAGTCGCGCCGGCGCGACGAGCCGGAATTCCTCGTCGGCGGCGAACGCCGCGGGCGCCATCGTGCGGTCCACGGGCGTCTCGGGCAGGCGGATGGTGGTCAGGTCGAGCAACATGTGTTTTCAGGCCCAGAACTGCGTTCCGGCAGACGAGCCGACCAGCCAGTATATCACGCGGTTTCCCTGCCCCCCTTCGCCTGGTCTTTGCCCAGGCAGGGCGGACGAGGGCGCAGGCGCCGGTTCAGCGACCGACCGGCGAACGCTCGGAAACGGGCCACGGACCGACCCAGGGCTTCGGAATGAAGAGCTGCTCGAAGAGCCCCACCGCGTAGCGGTCGGTCATCCCGGCGATGAAGTCCTGCGTGGCGACGTCCAGCCCCTCTGACTCGATGGTCCGGGGGTCGAGGAACGCCTCGGGCTGCTTCTGGACCCGCTCCCACAGCCCGCCCAGGATGCCTTCGGCCTTGGCGAACTCGGCCATGGCGGCGGCGTTCTCGTAGACCTCGGTGAAAAGGAAGTCGCGCAGCGCGAGCGTGGCCTCGAGCATCTCAGCGCTCATGCGAATCTCGTCGGTGCCACCGGCGAGCGTCTCGCGCACCACGTCCGAGACCATCCGGCCGATACGTTCCGAAGCCGAGCCGCCGAGCACCGCGCGGGCCGTGGCCGGCAGGGCCCGTTCGTCGAGCAGGCCGGCGCGGATGGCATCGTCGACGTCGTGGTTCACGTAGGCGACGATGTCGGCCACACGGGCCACCTGCCCTTCCATTGTCGAGGCGCGGTGTTCGGGCGGCGCCCCCACCGGCAGCCCGTGTTTGCCCTTCGAATGGCGCGCGATGCCGTCGCGCACCTCCCACGTGAGATTCAGTCCCTGCCGATCGTGCTCGAGCACGTCGACGATCCGCAGGCTCTGCTCGTAGTGATTGAACCCCGTCGGGCTGAGCGTCTTGAGCACGCGTTCGCCGGCGTGGCCGAACGGCGTATGGCCGAGGTCGTGACCGAGCGCGATGGCCTCGGTGAGTTCTTCGTGCAGGCGCAGCACCTTGGCGATGGTGCGGGCGATCTGCGAGACCTCGAGCGTGTGCGTGAGCCGCGTGCGGTAGTGGTCGCCGGCCGGCGAGAAGAAAACCTGCGTCTTGTGCTTCAGGCGGCGGAACGCCTTGGTGTGAATGATCCGGTCGCGGTCGCGCTGGAAGGCGGGACGGATGGGATCTTCGGGCTCCGGCCGCATCCGGCCCCTCGTGGCCGCGGCACGCGCCGCCTGCGGCGCGAGCGACGCCAGCTCCCGGGCTTCGAGCTCTTCACGGATGGTCATGCGACGCCCTTTGCGGCCTGCGACATCCCGCCATGGTAGCAGGGCCACGCGCCTCAGCGCAGGTCGTCGAGGAAACTCGCGCCATGCGCGAGCGGCCCCACGCCGAACCAGGCGGCGAGCGTCTGTCCGACATCGGCGAAGGTCCCCCGCACGCCGAGCGGGCCGGGCGCCGTCATCCACCGCGCCGTCACGAGCAGCGGCACGTATTCCCGTGAGTGATCGGTGCTGGGCGTGGTCGGGTCGTTGCCGTGATCGGCCGTGATGATGACCAGGTCGTCGTCGGCCACCGCGGTGAGCACCTCGGGCAGGCGCCGATCGAAGCGCTCGAGGTTGGCGGCATACCCCGCGACGTCGTTGCGGTGGCCGTACTTCGTGTCGAAGTCCACGAGGTTCACGAAGAGAAAGCCCGGCGCGTCGTCGCGCAGGAGCGTCAGCAGCGCGTCCACGCCGTCGTCGTCGCTCGCCGTCGGCACGGCCCGGCTCACGCCCCGTCCGGCGAACAGGTCACTCACCTTCCCGACCGCCGTCACAGGCACGCCGCGCGACGTCAGGCGATCGAGCAGCGTCTCGGCCACGGGCGGCATGGCGTAATCGTGACGATTGGCGGTGCGCGCATACGCGCCCGTCGTGCCAACGAAGGGACGGGCGATGACGCGGCCGAGGCCACGCGCTTCGACGGCGAGTTCATACGCCACGTGACACCAGTCGTAGAGCTGCGCGACGGGCACCACCGCCTCGTGCGCTGCGATCTGGAAGACGCTGTCGGCCGACGTGTAGACGATTGGCCGGCCGGTGGCCACGTGTGCATCGCCGAGCGCGTCGATGATGGCCGTTCCCGAGGCCACGCAGTTGCCGAGCACCGGTCGCCCGATGCGCGCCTCGAAGGCGGCGATGAGATCCGGGGGGAACCCGTGCGGAAAGGTCGGGAATGGGTCATCGAGCACCACGCCCATGAGTTCCCAGTGTCCCGTGACCGAGTCCTTGCCGGCCGAGCGCTCGGCCATGCGGCCCCACGCGGCCCGCGGCGCGGCCGGCGGCGGCACGCCGGGGATCGCCGCCGCCGCGCCAAGGCCGAGCCCGGCAAGCGTCGGAAGGGCGAGCGGCACCTGGCGCGCGATGTTGCCGAGCGTGTCGCTGCCGGTGTCGCCGTACTGCGCCGCATCCGGCAGTTCGCCGGCGCCGACACTGTCGAGCACAATGAGAATCGCGCGACGCGGCATCCGCGGGGCCTTCACCCGATCACGGGTGGTGCGACGAGAAGTAGTTCGGCACGCTGCGCGGCACGCGGAGCGTGGCGATCGCGTGCTTGAAGACGAGCGAATCCAGCCCGTCGCACTCGATCACGACCGCGAAGCGATCGAAGTTCTTGATCCGGCACTCGAACTGCCGGCCATCGAGGAGGTGCACCGTGACCGCGAGCTTTTCGCGACGGGCGTAGTTGAGGAAGACGTCCTGGATGTTGGGCGCGCTCGATTTTCCGTCAGCCATTGCTCACGTCGCTCCCGTCGTCGTGCAAGCCCCGCGAACCCAGATACTCGAAGACGCGCGCCTGGACATGCGCCGCTTCACCAGGTCCGTCAAACCACCTAAGAGTAGGCTCTTTGCGAAACCAGATCAACTGGCGACGCGCGTAGCGGCGGTTCTCCTGCACGATGAGTGCGCGCGTCGCCTCACGACCTCGCACACCGTCGAGCTCGTCGAGCATCTGCCGGTACACGAGTCCGCCGAACGGGCGCGCCTCGCGCGGCACGCCACGCGCGAGCAGGCCGCGCACCTCGGCCACGAGGCCGGCGGCGAACTGTTCGTCGACGCGCCGCGCCAGGCGCGGCGCGAGCGCCTCGAGCGTCATGCGCAGGCCGATGGCGACGGCGTCGAACTCCGGCAGCGGCGCCACGGTCTCGGCGAAGTGGGCGGTGAGCGGACGTCCCGTGAGGATCAGCACTTCGATGGCGCGGATCATCCGCTTGCGATCGGCGCTGGCGATGCGCGCCGCCGACGCCGGATCGCGACGCACGAGCAGGCGGTGCAGCCAGGCGTTGCCGCGGCGCGCCGCCACCCGCTCGAGGCGGGCGCGCAGCGCGGGATCCGCCGGCGGCCCCGGAAACAGGCCGCGGGTGAGGGCGCGGAAGTAGAGGCCCGTGCCGCCCACGACGATCGGCAGCCGCCCGCGGGCATGGATGTCGCGGACGACCGTCGAGGCGTCGTGCACGAAGCGCGCCGCCGTGTACTCGTCGGTCGGATCGACGATATCGATGAGGTGATGCGGTATGCCGTGCTGCTGCGCCGGCGGCACCTTGTCGGTGCCGATGTCGAAGCCGCGATACACCGCCGTCGAGTCGCAGTTCACGATCTCGCCGCCGTAGCGGCGCGCGATCGCCAGCCCGAGCGCCGACTTCCCCGTCGCCGTCGGTCCGAGCACCGCGACGAACCGCGGCGTCACCACGTGAGGCGGCAGGCCAGCGGGCCGAGCCAGGCGGCGGCGAGCGCCGTGACGACGACCACGAGCCCGGTCTGCTGCGCGCGCGACGTCATTGCGGCGCCGGCGACTCGTTGAAGAAGAACGTGACGGTGAAGAACGCCTTGTCGTCCGGATATTCGGGCGGCAGGGGCGTCGTCGGATTCGACATCATCAGCGCGTTGGCGGCCGAGCGGTTGAACGAATCGATCTCCGACGGCCGCACGATCGTGAGGTCGGTAATCGAGCCGTCCTTGTGCACGTTGAACTGGATGACGACCCGGCCGCGCATGGCGAGCGCCGAGTTGGGGACGATCCAGTTGCGCTTCACCTGCGCGATGAAGCGGCGGATCCACGGCCCGAACTCCACACCCTTGGTGTCGAACTGGATGGCCGGACCGAACTCGTTCACGCCACCGTTCGGGTTATTGTACGACTCGCGCTGCACGTACTTCTGCAGGTCGCGCAGCGCTTCGCCGAGTTGCCCGCCCGGCGCGCGCTGCGGCGGCCGCGGATCGGCCTGCGCCTGCCGCGGCGCCGGCTGCGCCGTCTCCGAGGGCGGCAGCGGCGCGGCGTTCTCGGCCGTGCGTTCGGGTGCCGGCGGCGCCGGTTCGGGTTCGGGGCCCTTGCCGCGGGCGCGCTCTTCGGGGGCGGCCTCCACGCGTTCGGTCGAATTGCCACGCGCGAACGGCAGCGCGTTCTCGGGGCGCTCGACCACCGCCGGCGCCGAGGCCTGCCGGTCCATGTCCGAGAGGTCGGCCTTCGGGGGCGGCGCCGGCGCCGGCACGTCGCGCAACGGCTCGACCACGACGAACCGGGGTGATTCCTCGTTGCGCGCCTGCTGCCGCTGGCGCTCCTCGCGCGCCTGGAGTTCTTCGGGGGTGGGCTGGAAGATCTTCAGCTGCGGCGCGAACAGCAGCGCGAGCACGATGCCCACATGCACCACGACCGACAGCACGATTCCTTCCCGCCGGGAAATCGCACTACCGACCGCTTCGACTTGCTCGTAGCGATCGTCGAAGTCGAAGTACATGAAGCAGTTGACTCGATTATACCCGTCGCGCGCCGCGGCCCGGGGCGGGCCGGGCGCCCCGGGTCATGCCTTGCGGGCCGTGTAGAGATAGACGACGCCGAGCGTCAATGGTCTGGACTGCGCCGCGGTGAAGCCGGCGTCGGTCAGGAGGCGCGCGAACTCGTCGCCCCATGGAAACGCTCCCACCGACTGCGGCAGATAGGAATACGCCCCGCCGTGTCTCGAGACCATCCGCCCGATCTTCGGCAGCACACCCAGGAAGTACCACTGGTAGAGCTGACGCAGTCCGGGTGCCTGCGGCAAGCCGAACTCGAGAATCGCCAGACGGCCACCCGGCTTCAGCACCCGGTGCAGTTCGCGGAGAGCGACGGCCGTGCCCTGCACGTTGCGAATGCCGAAGGCGATGGTCACGCAGTCGACCGAGGCGTCGGTGACCGGCAGCGTCATCGCGTCGCCGCGCACGAGTTGCACGCGGCCCGGGAGACCCGCGGCGCGGATCTTCTCCTGCCCCCTCGCCAGCATCGCGCCGGCGAAGTCCACGCCGACGACCCGCGGGCTGCCGGGACTCGCCAGCGCCGCGCCGATCGACACGTCGGCCGTCCCGGCGCAGACATCGAGCACCCGCTCGCGGCCGGTCAGCTGGAGCGAGGCGATCGCCTGCCGGCGCCACTGGCGGTCGAGGCCCGCCGAGAGCACCATGTTCAGCAGGTCGTACTTGCCGGCAATGGCGTCGAACATCCCGGCGATACGCGACGGCGCCTTGTCGAGCGGCAGGGGCTCGGCGCCCGTGCCGCCGCGCTCAGCCGACATAGAGCGCCACTGCGGTCGTCATCATGTAGAGAATCCCCACGTACCCGTTCAGGTTGAAGGCTTCGGCGGCACGCGACAGATCGTCGGGCGCGACCATCGACTGTTCGTAGGCGAGCAGCAGCGCGACCACCGCGACGCCGCCAAGATAAATCGGCCCGAGCGGCACGACGAGGGCCAGCCCGGCCATCACGAGCACGGTGGCGACGTGCAGCACCCGCGACAACCGGAGCGCGCCGGCGACGCCGAACTTCACCGGAATCGACTTCAGGCCGTGCGCGCGATCGAACGCTTCGTCCTGGCAGGCGTAGATGATGTCGAAGCCGGCGACCCAGAGCGCGATGGCAAGACCGAGCAGCCACGGCGCCCACGCGAGCCCGCCGCCGGCCGCGAGCCACCCCCCCACCGGCGCCACCGCCATCGCCAGGCCGAGAAACGCCTGCGTGTAGTAGGTGAACCGCTTGGCCAGGGAGTACCAGCCGACGATGGCGAGCGCCAGCGGCGACAGCCAGCCGCAGAGCGCGCTGATCTGGAAGGCACCGGCCACGAATGCCGCGGCGGCCGCCGTCACGAAGACCCACGCCTCGGTCGCCGTCATGGCGCCGCGCGGCAGTTCGCGGTTCGCGGTCCGGGGGTTCTTCGCGTCGAAGCGCGCGTCGACGATGCGGTTGAAACCCATGGCGGCGCTGCGCGCCGCCACCATGCACACCAGAATCCAGCCGAACTTCTGCCACGATGGCGCCGCCTCGCGCGAGGCCAGCAGCGCGCCGGTGAACGCAAACGGCAGCGCGAACACCGTATGGCTGACGCGCACGAAGGAGAGATACGCCGAGACGGACGCCATCAGGGATGGCCTCCATGGTAACCGGCCGTTTCTAGGACGCGCACCGCCGGTGGCACGATTCCGCCGAGCAGCGCCTCTTCCGGATCGGTGATTCCGGCGGGCAGCCGCACCGCCAGGAGCGCGGCGCGTTTCCCCGGCGCGAGCGTGCCGAGGTCCGCCTCGAGTCCCAGGGCGCTGGCGCCGCCCTCGGTCGCGGCCGCAAGCAGCCGGCGCGCCGGCGCACCGGGCGCGAGGCCGCGCATCATCTGGAGTTCGGCGAAGAGATTCAGATCCGGGGCGCTCGCCAGGCTGTCGGTGCCCACGGCAAGCCGCACGCCTGAGGCGAGGAACCGTTCGAGGGGCGGCGCGCCCACGCCGACCCAGACGTTGCTGCGCGGGCACGTCACGAGCGTCGCCCCGACGGCGGCGAGCCGCGCCAGCTCCGCGTCGGTGAGCTGCACGCCGTGCACGACGAGCGTGCCGCGGGTGATGACGCCGAGGTCACACAGGTAGTCCGCCGGACCGCGGCCGGGAGGGTGCCAGTCGTCGCGCCACACGCCGAGCGCCTGCAGGCGTTCGCGCCACGGCCCGCCGCCCGTGCGCAGCAGTTCCACCTCGGCGGGCGACTCACCGACGTGCACACTCGTCAGCGGGCGCGGCGCGGACCGCACCACGTCACGAATCGCGGTGAAAAGCGCCTCGGACACGGAGAAGGGCGCATGCGGCGCCGGCACGACGCGCACGTCGCGCGAGGCGAGCGGCGCGTGACGCGCCACCGCGCCGGCGACCACCGGCGCGCCGTCCGTCACACCGAACCCCATCAGCTCGTGGAACACCACCGCCGGCATCCCGGCCGAGGCGAGCAGGGCCGGCGAGACGAGCGCGTTCGCGACATCACCCACCGCCACCGTGCCGCTCGCGCGCATCTCGGCCACGGCCTCGGCCATGGGGGTCATCGCCGCCGGGTCGTCGGCGCGCTCGAACGACGTGCGCAACCTCATGAGCTGGCCGACCCACTCGAGGAAGTCGCGGCTCGGCAGGACGCGGTCGCGCAGCCACGACAGTTCGAGATGGGTGTGGGCGTTCACGAGCCCTGGCAGGATGGCGGCGGCGCCGAGGTCATCGGCCTCCGCGTGCGCCGGCGCGTCGTGTCCCTGCCCGAGCGCCGCGATCCGGCCCTCGACGACATGCACCCAGCCGTCGCGGATCGGCGGCCGGTCGATCGGGCAGACCCAGGCGGCGCGCAGCAGCCGGCCGGCGGGCCCGGACGTCACCGCGCCGCTCACGCCACCGGCGACGGCGGCGCCTGTCCGCGCTGGCGTTTGCCGGCGGCGCTCTTCGCCTCGTAGTTCACGAGTTCGGCAGGCACCGACTGGTCGCCCTCCTCCCGCGCCGTGGCGAGCGAGAGCACACGCGGCACCTCGCGCTGGCGGAACACCGGCGTGCCGAGGTGTTCGTAGTGCATCGTGCGGCGCGAGGCGGTGAAGCCGGCGTTCTCGATGTTCCGCACGACCTCGTATTCGTCCATGCAGTACTCGGCGCCAGCCGCACGCACGACGTTCTCCTCGATCATCACGCTGCCCATGTCGTTGGCGCCGAAAGCGAGGCTCAACTGCCCCACCTTGCCGCCCTGCGTGACCCACGACGCCTGCAGGTTGTCGAAGTTGTCGAGCACGAGCCGCGCGATGGCGAGCGTGCGCAGGTAGTCGATACCGGTGGCCTCTTCGCCGCCGCGTTCGGTGTGCTCGGGCTGATAACTCCAGGTGATGAACGCCGTGAAACCGCCGGTCTCGTCCTGCAGCGCGCGCAGGCGCAGCATGTGCTCGAGCCGTTCCTCGTCGGTTTCGACGGTGCCGTACATCATCGTGGCCGTCGTGCGCAGCCCGGCCTTGTGGACCTCGCGCATCACGTCGAGCCACTCGTCGGCGGTGGCTTTCGAGTAACAGTTGAGCAACTTGCGGACGCGGTCGACGAGGATCTCGGCGCCACCGCCGGGCACGCTGTCGAGCCCGACGGCCACGAGGCGCTTCACCACCTCGGGCACGGGCAGCTTCGACGTCTTCGAGATGTGCAGGATCTCTGGCGGCGAGAGCGCGTGCAGCTTGAAGTCCGGATACTTCGCCTTGATGCCACGGAAGAGATCCTCGTACCAGGCCAGCGGCAGGTCGGGGTTGTGGCCGCCCTGCAGCAGCAACTGGTTGCCGCCGAGCGCCATCGTCTCGTCGATCTTGCGGTGAATCTCGTCGAAGCCGAGCACGTAGCCTTCGGCATGCCCGACCGTGCGGTAGAACGCGCAGAAGTTGCAGCGCGCCACGCAGACGTTCGTATAGTTCACGTTGCGATCGATGATGTAGGTGACGACGCCGTGCGGATGCTTTCGCCGGCGCACCGCGTCGGCCATGCGGCCGAGCCACATCGTGGGCGCCTCGCGATAGAGCCAGAGGGCTTCGTCGGCGGCGAGCCGGCCACCGTCCAGAATGCGGGCGCCGAGGGCGTCGAGGCTGAAAGTCATCAGTAGAACCGCAGCGGCAGCGCGCGTGAGGCGTGTCCCACCTCGGCGGCCAGCGCGTGAAACCGTTCGAGGCCCGCCTGCTCCCGCAGCCCGAAGGTGTAACGCAGATTATGACGTAGATACGAGGCGAAGGTGCCGGCGCGCACCGGGTCACCGGCGGCGGCCTCGAGGGCCAGGGCGTCGAGCGCCGCCACGCCGCGGTCGCGGGCGGCGGCCAGGGCCTCGACGTGCGCGGCGCCGAGCACGCCGGGCCGGCCCGTCCACGCTGCATAGACGAACGGCAGCCCGGTCAGCTCCTGCCACGCCAGTCCGAGATCGACCTTCTCCACCCCCGGCGGCAGCGGGTCGATGGCCAGGGCCGGATCGCCGATGATGAGCGCCGCATCGGCCGATGCGAGCATGTCGTCGAGCGACGGCAGGGCCGGTACGAACTCGGGCGCGATCCGCCAGCGCTTCGCGCAGAGAATGCGCGTGAGCGCTGCCGATGTCCGCGAACTCGTGTCGAGCGCGAGGCGTCGCACGCCGTCCATCGGCACGCGTGTGAAGATCGCCACCGACAGGATGGGCCCGTCGGACCCGATCGCCATGCCGGGCACGAGGCGGTAGTCGCCGCGCAGGTACTCGAACGAGGGGATGAGTCCGAGATCGACCTCGCCGGCATGGAGCCGTTCGGCACACGCCGACGGCAGATCGAACTCGACGTCGAAGAGTGCGCGCGCCGCCTCGAGTCCCTGCACGAGCGGCCGGGCGTTCAGGAAGGAGACCGCGCTGACGCGAACCGGCGCGCTCATCCCGCGAGGGACGCGAAGCGGCCGTCGCGCTCCACCGGCGTGAGGCCGGCGGCCGTGATGTTGCGGCGGACCTCCTCGAGCGGCGCGCGTCGCGTGCCGCGCGACGTGTCGTCATCAGCGGCGACGAGGTCGAGGTCGTCGGCGCCCACCGCGAGCGCCACCTGTGCGAGCTTCGGCCCATGCCGGCGCCAGTCGACCTGCACGCGCGGCACCGTCTCGAGCGCAAGGCGCGCGAGCGCCACGTGGCGCACGTCGTCGAAGCCCGTGGTGGGCGTGGTGGGATCGGCGTCGCCGGAGAGCGGCGCCACGGCCTCGAAGCCGCCCACCGCATCCTGGAGCGCGCGGGCGTCGAGGATCCAGCCGGCGCGGTCGTCCGGACAGCTGACGGCGCCGATGACACGCACACCCAGTCCCGCATCCCGTGCCGCCTGCACGGCGGCGGCCGCCCCGGGCCCCGGCTCGACGATCGCGACCTCGTCGAGCCCGGCGGACTTCAGTTCGGCGAGCAGCGCCGCGCCGCCGAGCCGCACCAGACCCGCCAGCACGAAACCGCGCAGCGGCAGACCGTCGGCAAGGGCCTTGGCGCGCTGCACGGCCTCCACGGCAGCGGCCGGCGAGGCCGGGTGGCCGGCGAGCCGCACTTCACGCGCCCCCGGCGGCGGCGCCGTCCAGGCCGCTGTCGCGGCGAGGTCGAGCACGTGCACGCGGACGAACGTCGTCGCGGCACCGTGGCGGGCGCGGCGCACGTCGTCGGCGAGCGCGCCCACGGAGATGATGTCGGCCAGCGCCGCCAGGGCGCGGACATCGCCGGCGTCGAGGCGGCGGCCGGCCCGCGCCGCATCGCTCACCGCAGGACCAATCGTCGGGATCGCGTCACCGGACATGTTCCATTCGCTCCACAATCTCGGCCGCGAGCGCGAGCGCCGCGCGGCCCTGGTCGCCGGTGACCGCCGGCGCGCGCTCATCGCGCACCGCCGTCACGAAGTCCTCGAGTTCCCGCTTGAGCGGCTCGTCGCGCGGCACGTCGAGCTTGCCGCCCGTGATGGCCGGGGTGCCGGCCGGGCCCGGGCCGAGCGTCCAGTGCTCGACTTCCTGCGCCGCGTAGTCAATCGAGAGATAACTCTGCGGCTGGAAGAAGCGGATCTTCCGCACGCGGTCGCGGCTGATACGGCTGGCCGTGAGGTTGGCGATGCAGCCGCCGGCAAACCGCAGGCGCACGTTGGCGATGTCGATGCGCGGCGTCAGCACGGGCACGCCCACCGCCTCCACGCTGACGACCGGCTCGCCCACGATCGAGAGCAGCAGGTCGAGGTCGTGAATCATCAGATCGAAGACGACGTCGATGTCGAGGCTACGCTCGGGAAACGTGCCGAGCCGATGGGCTTCGATGAAGCGCGGCTGCGTCAGGTGCGCGCGCGCGGCCGTCACCGCCGGATTGAAGCGCTCGGTGTGCCCCACGGCCAGATGCACGTGGCGCGCCGCCGCGGCGGCGATGAGGGCATCGGCCTCGGCGACGGAACGCGCGAGCGGCTTCTCCACCAGCACGTGCGCGCCGCGCTCGATGAGGCCGAGGGCCACCGCCACGTGCGCCTCGGTCGGCACCGCCACCGTGACGGCATCGAGGTCGCCCGGCAGCGAGCGCCAGTCGTGTACGGCCGTCGTCTGATGCACGGCGGCAATCTCGGCCGCCCGCGCCGGGTCGGTGTCGGCCACAGCCACGAGTTCCACGTTCGGCATCGCCGCGAGCAGCCGGGCATGATGCCGCCCGAGATGCCCGACGCCCACCACGGCCACGCGCAGACGCGTTCCTGCCATCACGCACGCTCCCCGGCGGGCAGGGCCCGCCCCACAATCGCGATGCCGGCGGCATCGGCCGCGGCGATCATCGCCGCCTTGTCGAACATCAGCGCCTTGCCGGCATCGAGCGACAGGACGCTCGCCCCCGCCTGCGCCATCGCCTGAATCGTCGGCAGCCCCACGATCGGCACGTCGAACCGCATGTCCTGCCGCGGCTTGGCCACTTTCACCAGCACCACGCCGGGCCCGGCCAGTTCACCGGCCCGGGCGATGACGGCATCGGTGCCTTCCATGGCTTCGACCGCCACCACCGCGCTCTGCTTGACGGCGATCGTCTGGCCGATGTCGAGCCCGGCGATCGTGTCGGCCATGCGGTAGCCGAAGGTGAGCGACGCCGCTTCCGCCTCGGTCGGGCGCCGCGCGGTCATCACGCCGGCGTCGGCGAGCAGCGGCGTGAGCAGGACGGTTGAATCGATGAGTTCGATGCCGCGATCGCGCATCACGTCGGCGACGGCGCCGATGAGCGCGTCGGTGTTGCGCGTCGTGAGCTTCGCCAGCAGGCTCATGAAGGTCAGGTCGGGCATCACGCCGAAGATCTTCGTGTGCTTGACCTGCCCCGCCATGACGGCGTGGGTGACGCCGGCCTGCTGCAGGATCTGGAGGCAGGTGCCGAGGTGCCCGAGTGACACCCGGTGAATCGGCACGGGCGTCGGCGTGGCCGCCGCCGCTTCGAGATCGGCGTCGGCCTCTTCCTTCACGGCGACGATCGTGATGTCGTGCCCGAGGCTGCGCGCGGCCTCCAGCACGAGGAACGGGAAGCGGCCATTGCCGGCGAGCAGCCCGAGCTTCACGGTGCGGCTATTCCCCGGCGTCGTCGGCGCGCTTGCTGGGCCGCCGCAGCGTCACGCCACGGCTCGACGAACGGATGAAGTCCACGAGATAAGCCACGTCCGCGCACGCCAGCTCCGGCGCGGCGTCGATCGTCTGCAGCGCCTTCGATGGCGTCAGCCGCGATGTCAGCAGGTAGCGGTAGGCGCGCTTCAGCTTGCTCACCACCTCGGGCGTGAAGCCACGGCGCACGAGGCCAATCGTGTTGAGGCCGTAGACCCGGGCGCGGTTGCCGACCGTCTTCGCGAACGGCAGCGCGTCGAGCGTCACCACCGAGTAGCCGCCGATGAAGGCGTAACGGCCGACGCGGCAGAACTGGTGCACACCGGAGTAGGCGCTGATCTGCGCGAAGTCTTCGACCACGACGTGGCCGCCGAGCGTCGCGCCCGGGCCGAAAATCGTGTCGCTGCCCACGTGGCAGTCGTGCGCCACGTGCGCGTAGGCCATGAACAGGTTGCGGTCGCCGATGCGGGTCTCGCCGCCCCCGCCCACCGTGCCGCGGTGGATCGTGACCGATTCGCGGAACACGTTCGAGTGGCCGATGACGAGGCGGGTGCGCTCGCCACGGTATTTCAGGTCCTGCGGCGGGAGTCCGATCGAGGCGAACGGGAAGATGCGCGTGTGGTCGCCGACGGTCGTGTCGCCTTCGACGACGGCCGAGGCGCCGATCTGGACGTGGCGGCCGATGACCACATACGGGCCGATGACGGCGCCCGGCCCGATGACCGACCGGTCGCCGACGACCGCCGACGGATGCACGATTGCGCTCGGGTGAATACGCGGCGCGGCATCTGACACGGCCAGCACGAGCCGGGCCTCGATCACCACCGTGCCATCGACGCGAGCCGTGGCCTGCACGCGGGCGATCGGCCCGCGGCGGCGCAGCAGCTGCACGTCGACATCGAGGCGGTCACCCGGAACGACGTGGCGGCGGAACTTGGCGTCGTCGACGCCGCGCAGCCGCACGGTCGCCCCTTCCGGGGCGCTGGCGTCGCCGAGCAGCATCAGGGTCGAGGCCTGCGTCAGCGCCTCGAGCATCAGCACGCCCGGCATGAGGGGAGCGCCCGGGAAATGTCCCTGGAAGTAGTCTTCGCTGGCGCTGACGGCCTTGGAGCCGGTGAGCCGGCCGACGCCGTCCACGAGGGACGCCACGTCGACGAGCGACACCGGGCACCGCTGCGCCTGGCGCTCGAGAAGGGAAGGAATGTGCACGCGGGGAACTACTGCCCCTGCGGCTTGGCGGCAGCCGGCGCGGACGGCTTGGCCTGGTCAAACTTCTTCACGACGTCGTTCGTGATGTCGAGCGACGCGTCTGCCCACACGAGGCCGGAATCCGGGCCGTTGAAGATGTAGTGCAGGCCCTTTTCCTTCCCCACCGCCTCGATGATCGGCGCGATGCGGCGCTGGAACTCTTCCTGCAACTGCTGCTGGAGTTCCTGGACTTCGGCCTGGGCGTCCTGCGTGGCGCGCTGGAGGTCGACATTGGCGCGCTCGACCTGCTTCGTGAGGTCGGCGCGGGCCGCTTCGCTCATCACCGCGCCGCTCTTGTCGAGCTTCTCCTGCAGGCCCTGCGCCGCCTTCTGGCGCTCGTTGAGCTCGGCCACCTTCTTCTGCTGCAAGGCCTGCACGCGGGCGCTGGCCAGCTTGCCTTCGGCCGACTCGGCGACGACGCGCTGCAGCACCACGAAAGCGATCTTGGCGCCCTCGGGGAACGGCAGAACCGGCGCGGCGGCCGCGGGAGCGGGGGTCGGGGCCTGGGCGGCGGGGGCCGCGGGCTTCGCCGTCGCCGGCGCCGGGGCCTGGGCGAACGAAGCGGTTCCGGTCACGATCACGAGGCCAAGGGCCACAACCATACGTCTCATTGCTGACATCCTTTTCGGCAATACCGACAACCTTCGCATTTTACTCTACTATGCCGCGCCGGGTAAGATCGGTGGGTCGCCCTGTCTTGAGGACTGAAATGCGCCGAGTCACGCTCGCCTGCACGCTGCTTCTCCCACTCGTCTCCGCCGGTTGCGGCGGCGACATCCAGAACCTGCTCGCTCCCACACCCGACCCGGTCATCGTGACCGAGACGTTCACGGGAACGCTCACGCGTAATGGCGCCACGTCGCATTCCTTCCCGATCAACTTCCCGTCCGGCGGTGACGTCACCGCGGTGCTGAAGGCCGTGACCCCTGACGACACGACGGTGGTGGGTTTCAGCCTCGGCACGTTCAACGGCACAGCCTGCCAGTCGGTCATCGCGAACGACCGGGCCACGGCGCTGGCGTCGCTGCTCGGACGCGCCACATCGTCCGGCACGCTCTGCGTGCGCATCTACGACGTGGGCACCGTGGCCGATCCCCAGGATTACGAGATCGAAGTCACCCATCCCTGAGACGCGCGGCCGGGTGTGGCGGTCGGGTCTCAGAACGTCGAGCCGACCGCGAACCGGAACTGGAATTTCTGCGCCGGCGTGAGATTGTTCCTCAGCACGCCGCCCCGCTGCGGGTTGTAGGCAAAGATCAGCCGGAACGGCACGTTCAACACCGGCATGAAGAACCGGATCTCGGCGCCCGTCGAGGTCTTGAACGCACTCTGCCGGCCGATGGCGCGCGTCGTGGGCTTCGGCGCGTTCGGGTCGATGAAGCCGGTGAACGCCAGCGGATCCACGAGCAGCGGCTGCGGCGGCGGCACGACCTCGAGGATGTCCTCCTTCATGCCGAAGCTCTCGCCGATGTCGCGCACCTGGCCGGCGTCGTAGAAGAGCACGAGGCGCACCGGGCCGGCCACCTGAATCAGGTACTCCGCATTGAACAGCATGCTCTTGTTGCCGCCGAGCACGATGCCGGAGTTGATGTCCCGCGGGCCGACGCTGCGGATGTCGTAGCCGCGGATGCTGTACTCACCGCCCTGAATCAGCTTCTCGAAGATGGGAAGCTGCTTGGTGTCACCGTAGGGCCGGATGTACTGGAACTGCGCGCGTGACCCCACCGACATGCGCGGCGTGAGGCGCCAGAACCCGACCCCTTCGAGCGTCGGCTTGACGAAGAACGTGTCGCCGCCAGGCCCGGCATACTCGAACGAGGCGGTCAGGCGGCGGCCGGTGCTCGGGAAGATCGGGTTGTCGACGGTGTTGAACGAGAAGCTCGGCACGATCTTGCTGATCGTGCGCGTGCCGCCCTGACCGATGAGCAGCGAGTCGGCGAGAAACGGGTTCTGCGCCAGCAGCACCGGGTTCGTGTAGGCCGTGTTCAGGTCGAGCACCTTGACCTGCTCGAAGCTGTAGTTCACGAACACGCGCGAGAAGTCGGCCACCGGGAAGCCCATCGTGACGTTGCCGCCCGTCGAGGCCTGCGTGAACTGCCCGATGTAGTTGAGCGACCGCTTGTAGACGTCGACGCCGCCGGTAATGTTACGGTCGAACAGGAACGGCTCGGTGAAGGCCACCTGATAGTTCTGCGCCCGCGAGCCGCCCTGCAGCGACACGGTGAGGCTCTCGCCGCGGCCGAGGAAGTTGGCCGTCTGGAACGACAACTGGCCGAAGAAGCCTTCGAACTGCGAGACGCCGGCGCCGAACGTCAGCTGGTTGCGGTTCTGTTCTTCCAGCTTCAGTGTGACATCGACCTTGTTCTTGGCGTTCGGCGTCTTCTTGACGTCGATGCCCTGGCCGCCCTCTTCCAGGTTCTTGAAGTAGCCCACCTGGTTGAGCCGCCGCACCGAATACTTGAGCGCTTCGGTATTGAAGACCCCGCCCTCGATGAGGCGGAGTTCGCGGCGCACGACCGTGTCGCGCGTGGTGGTGTTACCCGTGAACGTGATGCGGTTGACGAAGTACTGCTCGCCTTCCTGCATCTGCATCGTGACGTCGACCGTGGGCTCGGCCGGGCCGTCGAGCGGGCCGGTGGCGGCCGCTTTGGGCTTGAGGTCCGGGTAGCCGGTGAACTCGAAATAGCCGCCGCCGCCGTAGACTTCCTGCGCCTTGCGCAGACCGTCGCGAATGCGCTTCTCGCTGTAGAACTGCCCCGGCTGAATCTTGAAAAGCGGCCGCAGGCCCTCGGACTTCACCACGGTGTTGCCGGCGAAGGTGAACTCACCGACCTTGTAGCGCGGCCCCTCGGTGACCGGCACGCGCACCTGAATCCAGCGCGTCTTGCCGTCGGGGCTGTCCTGCAGCGTCTTCAGCTCCGGCGTGCCGACGCGGGCCTCGATATAGCCCTTGTTACGGTAGTGCGCCACCACCAGATCGGCATCTTCCTCGAACTTGGCTTCCTTGAACGTGCCGCCGCCGGTCAGCCAGGAGAACGCGCCGTGCTGCTTGGTCTCCTTCATCTTGCGGCGGAGCGTGCGGTCGCTGAGCGCCTCGTTCCCGTCGAAGTCGACCTCGCGGATCCGGACCTTCGGCCCTTCCTGCACGTCGAAGACGACCTTCACGAGCTTCGGACCGCCGGGCAGCGCCTCGACCTTCGAGGTGATCTCGGCGAACTGGTAGCCCTTTTCGCTCATGAAGTCCTGGATGATGCTCTTCACCCGGCGCATCGCCCCTTCATCCAGGAACGAGTCGAGGCGCAGGGCCACGCCCAGCTCCTTCATCTTCTCGTCGATCTTGGTGCGCTCGACCTTGCTCGAGCCCGTGTAGTCGACGATCTTCACGCGCGGCCGCTCTTCCATGTGGAAGATGACCCGCTTCCCGATGACGCCGTTGTCGTAAGGTTCGTCGAGCACCTCGACCCAGAGGTTGTCGAGGAAGTTCGTGCCCCACAGCCGCCGGAAGTCGTCGCGCAGCTTCGCCTCGGCCTGCTCGTCGTACGGCACCCAGACGCCGTCGGAGCTTCGGCTGGGCTGCGTCTGGATGTAATAGAGGTAGGTCTGCGGGTCGATGAGCGACTCGTCGACGGGGTGGAACCGCAGCTGGATGAAGCGGATGACGGGGCCCGAGCCGGCGGCCGGCACGCGCACGGCCGGCTGAGCGGCCGGCGCGACGGCTGCCGCCTGCCGGGCCTCGGCCACGCCCGCCGACACCACGACACAGATTCCGAGGAGAGTTAACAGCCTACGCATCGTGTTCACACCGGTCGACCGGGCGCCCCCGGGGCGCCTCCGGGACACGCCGGCTGGTCGCCGGTCGCCGAATCCGTCGATCCTACCGGATTCAGACGTCGCTGGAAAGCGGCTGGCCGGCGCCCACGGGTTCGGCCGGCTGTGACGCGGCGCGGTAGGCCAGCGCCCCGCCGTCCACGTAGACCTCGATTTCCCCGTCGCGCACCCGGCCGCGGATGAGCTCCTCGGCCAGCGGGTCTTCGACGTACCGCTGGATGGCGCGGCGCAGCGGCCGGGCACCATACGAGCGGTCCTTGCAGGTCACGTCGATCATCCAGTCGAGCGCTTCCGGCGTGAGCCGGACGCTCATCCGGCGGTCGGCCAGGTTGGTGTTGACCTGGGCCACGAGCAGCACCAGGATGCGCCGCAGGTCATCGTCAGTCAGGGCGTCGAACACGATGAGTTCGTCGACGCGGTTGATGAACTCGGGATTGAACGTCCGCTTGACCTCGCCGAGCACCATGTCGGTGATGCTCTTGGCCGAATCGCCCGTCTCCGACTGGAAGCCGAGCGTCGCGCGCTTCTGGATGAAGCGCGCGCCGATGTTCGACGTCATGATGAGAATCGCGTTCTTGAAGTTCACGCGGTTCCCGAGCCCGTCGGTCAGATGGCCGTCTTCGAACACCTGCAGCAGGATGTTGAAGATATCGGGGTGCGCCTTCTCGATCTCGTCGAGCAGCACGACCGAGTAGGGGTTGCGCTTCACCCGTTCGGTGAGCTGGCCGCCCTCCTCGTGCCCGACGTACCCGGGCGGCGAGCCGATGAGCTTCGACACCGAGTGCTTCTCCATGTATTCCGACATGTCGAAGCGGATGAGCGCGTGTTCGCTGCCGAAGAGCAGGTGCGCCAGCGCGCGCGCCAGCTCTGTCTTGCCGACGCCGGTCGGCCCGAGGAACATGAAGCTGCCTACCGGACGGGCCGGGCTCTTGAGCCCGGCGCGCGAGCGGCGGATGGCCCGCGACACCGCCGAGATGGCTTTCTCCTGGCTGATGACGCGGCGATGGAGCTCGTCTTCCATCCGCATCAGCTTGTCGCTTTCGTCCTGATTGATCGACGAGAGGGGAACGCCGGTCCACTTCGAGACCACTTCGTCGATTTCCGTGCGGCCGACGACCACCTTCCGCTGGTTGGGCCGCACGTCGAACCGCTCGCGCACGAGGGCGAGGTTCTCGCGGGCCGACGCCTCCTGGTCGCGGTAGTACTGCGCGCGGTCGAAGTCCTTCGTCGACACTGCGTGCTCCATCTGTTCGACGGCGACACGGATGCTCTTGTTGATCTCGCCGAACTCCTCGCTGAACGAGGCCTCCCGCAGCTTGGCGCGGGCGCCGGCCTCGTCGAGCAGGTCGATGGCCTTGTCGGGCAGGAAGCGGTCGGTCACGTAGCGGCTCGACTGGTAGACCGAGGCCTCGATGGCGTCCTGCGAATACTCGACGTGATGGAACTGCTCGTAGCGGTCCTTCACGCCCATCAGGATGCGTATGGTCTCCTGCTCGCCGGGCGGCTCGACCTTGATGGCCTGGAAGCGGCGTTCGAGCGAGCGGTCCTTCTCGATGTATTTGCGGTACTCGGCGGGCGTGGTGGCGCCGATGCAGCGGATCTCGCCGCGCGAGAGCGCCGGCTTGAGGATGTTGGCCGCATCGAGCGACCCCTCGGCCGAGCCGGCGCCGACGAGCGTGTGCAGTTCGTCGATGAAGACGATGATGTTCGGGTTGTCGGTCAGCTCCTTCATGATGGCCTTCAGGCGTTCCTCGAACTGCCCGCGGTACTTGGTACCGGCCACGATGAGGGAGATGTCGAGCGCCAGCAGGCGTTTGTCGGCGAGGAAATGCGGCACGTCGCCGCAGACGATCTTCTGAGCCAGGCCCTCGACGATGGCCGTCTTGCCCACGCCCGGTTCGCCGATGAGCACGGCGTTGTTCTTGGTGCGGCGGCAGAGCACCTGCTGCACGCGCTCGAGTTCGTAGTCGCGTCCCACCAGCGGGTCGAGCTGGTTCTTGAGGGCGATGTCGGTCAGATCGCGGCTGAACTCGGCAAGGAGCGGTGTCTCCTTCACGCGCGTTGAGGTGGTCTTCTCGTTCAGCAGCTGCACGATGTCTTCACGGACGGCATGCAGGCGCATGCCCTTTTCCATGAGGATGCTCGCGGCGACCGACCGCTCCTCGCGCAGCAGGCCCAGCAGCAGGTGCTCGGTACCGATGTAGTTGTGCAGCAGGCGGTCGGCTTCCTCCGCGGCGTACTGCAGCACGCGCTTGGTCTCCCCGCTGAAGGGAATCTCGACCGACGTCGAGACCTTCTCGCGGAGGACCGTGCGGCCTTCGATGTCCTTCCGGATCGAGTCCAGCGAGAGATGAGACCGCTGGAAGATGCGGCTCGTGAGCCCCTTCCCCTCGCGGATCAATCCCAACAGCAGGTGCTCGGTCTCGATCGAGACGCTGCCGAGCTGACTAGCCTCGTAACGGGCGAAGAACAGCACCCGCCGTGCTCTTTCGGTATACCGCTCGAACATCCGGCCGCCTTCGCGAGGGAATGGAGTCCCGGCGCTTATCTCTCACAGTATAAGGGATTCCTTCATGCCGTCCCCGGCCGTACGGCGAGGGCGGCTTCCCGCCACGCCGGCCCGGCTCGGCGGCTACAATCGCGGTGGAGGTTCCCGCGTGCCGGATACCGTCGGATTCATCGGACTTGGCGCCATGGGCAAGCCCATGGCCCTCAACCTGCGCAAGCACGACATCGCGGTCGTGGTGCACAACCGCAGCCACGCCGCCGAGCGCGCCCTGGCGGAGGCCGGCGCCTCGATTGCCACGACGCCGGCCGCCGTGGCCGCGGCCTGTGACGTCGTCCTGCTCATGCTGCCCGATGCCCCCGACGTCGAGGCCGTGCTGGAAGGGCCCTCGGGCCTCCTCGCCGGACTGCAGCCTGGCACCGTCGTCGTCGATTCGAGCACGATCGCCCCGTCGGCGGCGATTCGTTTCGCCGGGCTGGTCGCCGAGCGCGGCGGCAGCTACCTCGATGCGCCGGTCAGCGGCGGCGAAATCGGCGCCATCGACGGCACGCTCACCTTCATGGTGGGCGGCGACGCGGAGGCGCTGGCGCGCGTGGCGCCGCTCCTCGCGAAGATGGGCAAGGCCGAACGCATCGTGCACGTCGGTCCCTCCGGGGCCGGCCAGATCTGCAAGGCCTGCAATCAGCTCGTCATCGGCGGCACCATGGTGGCCGTGGCCGAGGCGCTGGCGCTGGCCGGCAAGGCGGGCGTGGACGGCGCGAAGGTGCGCCAGGCGCTGCTCGGAGGATTCGCATCGAGCCGCGTGCTCGAGGTGCACGGCGAACGGATGTTGACCGGCAACTACAAGCCGGGCTTCAAGGCGACGCTGTACAAGAAGGACCTGCGCATCGTCGCGGAGGCGCTCGCCGAGTACGGCGTGGCGGCCCCCGAAACCGCCCTCGTGCAGCAGCTCGTGCACGCGCACCTGGCCGCCGGTGGCGGCGACGACGACTATTCCGGCATCGCGCAGGTGATCTTCCGCCTCGCGCGGCTCGACTGACCAGGCGCACCGCGCCCATTCGCGTTCGGAGTTCCCGATGTCTGCTTCCGTGCCCACGCCTCGCGCCATCCTCGACCGTCTCGGCCTGACCGACCTGAATCCCGGTGTATCGACCGGCCCCGCCGACTGGACACTCGCGGCCGGCGCCGAGGTGCTCACGTCGTACGACCCGACCACGGGCGCCGCCATTGCCGGCGTGCAGCTGGCCTCACCAGCCGCCTACGACCGCGTCGTCGACACGGCCGCCGCGCGCTTCCGCACGTGGCGTGAGACACCGGCGCCGAAGCGGGGCGAACTCGTGCGCGACCTCGGCCAGGCGCTGCGCGCGGCCAAGGAGCCGCTCGGCGATCTGGTCAGCCTCGAGATGGGCAAGATCCGGGCGGAGGGCCACGGCGAAGTGCAGGAGATGATCGACATCTGTGACTTCGCGACGGGCCTCTCACGGCAGCTCTACGGCCTCACCATCGCCTCGGAGCGTCCCGGCCACCGGATGATGGAACAGTGGCATCCGCTCGGGCCGATCGGCGTCATCTCGGCCTTCAACTTCCCTGTCGCCGTGTGGTCGTGGAATGCGGCCATCGCCGCGGTGTGCGGTGACACAGTGCTCTGGAAGCCGGCCGAACCGACGCCGCTCTGCGCGGTGGCCGTGCAGCGGATCGCCAATCAGGTGATGGCCGACCACGGCCTCGACGGCGTCTTCACGCTCGCCGTCGGCACCGGTCAGACGATCGGCGAACGCATGCTCGCCGACGCGCGCCTGCCGCTCATCTCCTTCACCGGCTCGACCGCCGTGGGCCGTCGCGTGGGCCAGGCCGTGGCCGGGCGCTTCGGCCGCTCGCTGCTCGAACTCGGCGGCAACAACGCCATCCTCGTCGCCGCCGACGCGGACCTCGACATGGCGGTGCGCGCCGTGCTCTTCGGCGCCGTCGGCACGGCCGGCCAGCGCTGCACGTCGACGCGGCGCCTCATCGTGCACACGGACGTCGTCGAGGCGCTCTCGGCGCGCCTTGTCAAGGCCTACGCGCAGGTGCGCATCGGCTCGCCGCTCGACGCCGCCACGCTCATGGGCCCGCTCGTGAACGACGCGGCGGTCGACAGGATGCAGGCGGCCCTGGCCGCGGCGGTCGCGTCCGGCGGCACCGTGCTCACCGGCGGCGCGCGGCGCCCCGACCTCGGGCCACATTTCGTCGAACCCGCCATCGTGCGGATGCCGGCGCAAACCGACATCGTGCTGCACGAGACGTTCGCGCCGATTCTCTACATCCTGGAGTACCGCACGCTCGACGAGGCGCTCGCGCTCCACAACGGCGTGCCGCAGGGGTTGTCGTCGGCCATCTTCACCGAGAGCGTGCGCACGGCCGAGGCGTTCCTGTCGGCGAAGGGATCGGATTGTGGCATTGCCAACGTGAACATCGGCACGTCGGGCGCCGAGATCGGCGGGGCGTTCGGCGGCGAGAAAGAGACGGGCGGCGGGCGCGAATCGGGGTCCGACGCCTGGAAGGCCTACATGCGCCGCCAGACGAACACGGTCAACTGGAGCTCGTCGCTGCCGCTCGCCCAAGGCATCAAGTTCGGCGACTGAGGCACGCGACCGGGGCGGACGTCAGGCCGGGGCCAGGCGTCCGCCTTCGAGGCGCAGCACGCGGTCGCACTGCTCCGCGAGCCGGGGATTGTGCGTGGCCATCACCGCGGTGAGGCCGAACTCGCGGTGCATCTCGCGCAGCAGGGCGTGCAGGCCGTCGGCGGTGCGTTCATCGAGATCGCCGGTGGGTTCGTCGGCGAGGAGGAGCGACGGCTGACGCACCAGCGCCCGCGCCACCGCGACGCGCTGCTGTTCGCCGCCCGACAGCATGCCCGGCCGGTGCCCCAGGCGTTCGCCGAGGCCGACCCGCTCGAGCAGGCGCTGCGCGGCCGGCCGCGCCTCTGCCACCGGCACCCGCGCGATCCGCAGCGGCATCTCCACGTTCTCGAGCGCGCTGAACTCCGGGAGCAGGTGGTGGAACTGAAAGACGAAGCCCACGTGGCGGTTGCGAAACGCCACGAGCGCGGCGTCGTCGGCCGCCCGCACGGCGAAGTCGCCCACCGTCACCTCGCCCGCATCCGGCCGGTCGAGCCCCCCGAGCACGTGCAGCAGGGTGCTCTTCCCCACGCCCGAGGCGCCGACAATCGCCACCATCTCGCCCCGTGCCACGTCGATGTCGAGGTCGCGCAGCACCTGCAGGCGCTGGCCGGCCGCCATGTACGCCTTCTCCACGCCGCGCGCCCGCAGCAACACGTCACTCATGGCGCAGGCCCTCGGCGGGATCGAGCCGCGCCGCCTGGCGCGACGGGTAGATCGTGGCCACGAAGCAGATGACGAGGGCGGCGAGCACCACGAACACGACGTCGCGCGGCACGACGGTGAACGGCAGGTGCGACAGCTGATAGACGTCGGCGGGAATCTTGATGACCTGCAGGCGATCGAGCACCGTGGCCGTACCGACGCCCGCGGCCGTGCCGACGGCGGTGCCGACGATGCCGATGACGAGGCCCTGGAGCATGAAGATGCGCCGGATGCTGGTGGCCGACGCGCCCATCGTCTTCAGGATGGCGATGTCGCGGCTCTTCTCCATCACGAGGAGCACGAGCGACGCCACGATGTTGAGGGCGGCGACCATGACGATGAGGCCGATGGCGATCGAGATGGCCACTTTCTCCAGCCACAGCGCCGAGAAGAGCGAACGGTTGAGGTCCGCCCAGTCCTGCGCCAGGTACGTGCCCTCGTCGAGCGACGACAGGCTGTCGGCCATCGCCGGCGCCGCGTAGATGTCGCGCACTTTCAGTTCCAGATGATCCGGTTCGGCCTTGCCGGCCAGGCGGCCCGCGGTCCCGAGCGTGACGAACCCGTAGGCCTGATCGAACTCGAAGAGCCCGAGCGTGAAAATCCCGACCACCGTGAGCCGCCGCTGCCGCGGCATGACGCCCATCGGTGAGAGCGTGCCGTTCGGCGTGAGCACGGTGACCGCGTCGCCGACTTCCGCCCCGAGCTTCCCCGCCAGTTCGTGGCCGATGAGGATGCCGGGCAGCCGTTCCTCGCCGCCATCGTCGAGATCGGCGAAGCGGCCGCCCGTGAGCGACGCGGCGACCTCCGTCACCCGCGGCTCGAGCGCCGGGTCGATGCCCTTGATCGTGATGAAGGCCTGCTGCCCGTCCTTGCTGACGAGCGCCTGTGCCATCAGGGCCGGCGCCACGCCGAGCACGTCGGGCACGGCCGCGAGCCGCCTGACGTCGGCCTGGTAGTCGACGATCCCGCCGGTCCGGAACACGTAGATGTGCGCCGAGGAGCCGAGCATGCGGTCGCGCACGCCCTGCTGCAGCCCCGTCATGAGCGCCAGGGCGATGATGAGCGCCATCACGCCCACCGTGACGCCGAGCATCGAGACGAGCGAGATGACCGAGATGAACGCCTGCTTCCTCTTCGCGAAGAGATACCGGAGCGCGACGAAGAGTTCGTACGGCACGGTGGACCTAGTCGCGCGGGCGCATCTGCGGGAAGAGGATGACGTCGCGGATCGACGGGCTGTTCGAGAGCAGCATCACCAGGCGGTCGATGCCGACACCTTCGCCGCCCGTCGGCGGCAGGCCGTACTCGAGCGCGCGCACGTAGTCCTCGTCCATGGCGTGTGCTTCGTCGTCGCCCTTTTCGCGCCCCTCGAGCTGCGCCTCGAACCGGCGCCGCTGCTCGACCGGGTCGTTGAGCTCGCTGAAGGCGTTGGCCACTTCGAAGCCGCCGATGTAGAGCTCGAATCGTTCGACCGTGTCGGGATCGTCGGCGCGCTGCTTCGACAGCGGCGACACCTCCGTTGGGAAGTCGAAGACGAACGTCGGCTGGATGAGTGACTCCTGCCACAGCCGCTCGAAGATCTCGGTCGCGATCTTGCCGGCGCCGGCGCCGGGCGGCACGTCGATGTGCAGCGCGCGGGCGACGGCCGTCGCGCCGTCGAGCGTCCGCAGTTCGTCCACCGTGACGGTGCGGCCGAGCCGCCGCGAGGCCTCCTCGGCGGCGGCGTGACGCAGCGACAGGCGGCGGAACGGCGCAGCGAACGAGATCGCGTGGTCGCCGAACGGGCAGCTGGTGCCACCGGTGACGCGTGCCGCCACCGTGGAGAGCAGCTCCTCGGTGAACGCCATGAGCGTCTGGTAGTCCACGTACGCCCAGTAGAACTCGAGCATCGTGAACTCGGGATTGTGCTGCGTCGAGATGCCTTCGTTGCGGAAGTTGCGGTTGATCTCGAACACGCGCTCGATGCCGCCGACGACCAGGCGCTTCAGGTACAGCTCGGGGGCGATGCGGAGGTACAGCTTCAGGTCGAGCGCGTTGTGATGCGTGACGAACGGCCGCGCCAGCGCCCCGCCGGCAATCGGCTGCATCATCGGCGTCTCGACTTCGAGGAAGCCGCGCGTCGTGAAGAACTCGCGGATCGCCGTCACCGTGTGGCTGCGCAGTTCGAACACGCGCCGCACGTCCGGATTCACCGCGAGATCGAGGTAGCGCTGACGGTAGCGGGTCTCGATGTCCTGCAGGCCGTGCCACTTCTCGGGCAGCGGCAGGAAACACTTGGCGAGGAACGTGAGCGAGGTGGCCCAGATCGACAGCTCGTTCGTCTTGGTGCGGAAGAGGTGGCCCGAGACCCCGACGATGTCGCCGAAGTCGAGGAGCTTCGAGAGCTGGAACTCGCGGTCGGTGAGCGCGTCCTGCCGCACGTACACCTGCAGGCGGCAGCGGCCGTCCGACAGCACGAGGAAACTCGCCTTGCCGAAGCTGCGGATGCTGATGACCCGTCCGGCGGCCACCGTCTCCACGCGTTCGCCCTCGAGCGAGGCGGCCGGCGTCTCGGTGTACGCGTCCACGAGCTGCCCCACGGTGTGGGTGGTCGCGAACTGGTGCGGATACGCCTGGAACCCGAGCGCCTCGATCGCCGCCAGATTGGCCCGGCGCTGGTCGGACTGCGCGTCTGCGTTGGACATCGCCTGCACTACTCCCCTGGCCGTGTCTGGCCCGCGCCCGGCGCGGGTCAGTCGATGATACGGCCTTCCTGTTTGAGCTTGTGGTACACGGCGTCGAGCACGCCGTTGACGAACTTCACGGCGGCATCGCCGCTGTAGGCGCGCGTCAGTTCGAGCGCTTCGCTCAGCACGACACGCGGCGGCGTCGCCGGCGCGCTCAGCCACTCGTGGATGGCCAGCCACAACACGAGTTTGTCGAGCACGGCGATCCGCTCGAGCCGCCAGTTGAGCAGGTGCGGCTCGATCACGGCATCCAGGCTGTCGCGCGCTTCCCAGCAGCCGGCCGCGAGCCTGGCGGCGAACTCCCGCGACGGCGGATCCAGGTCAACGCCGTCGGCGTCATCCGGCTGTTCGACGAGACGCCACGCATCGCCAAACGACACGTGGCCGACCATCACCTGGTAGAGCACGCGCAGCGCCACCTCGCGCGCGCGGTGGCGTTCGTCCCAGCGGCTGGCGCCGGCGTCGCTCACGACCGCGCCTCGAGCGCCACGCGGAGCGTGGCCATCTCGACCGCGGCCATCGCCGCTTCGTACCCCTTGTTCGACGGGCCTGGTCCGGCGCGCTCCACGGCCTGCTCGACCGAATCCGTCGTCAGGATGCCGAAGGCCATCGGCACACCCGTCGAGAGCGCCGCCGACGTCACGCCCTGCGCCGCCGCCTGGCAGATGTATTCGAAATGTGGCGTGCCGCCGCGAATCACGCAGCCGAGGCAGATGACCGCGGCGGGCTGGCGCGTGGCAGCCACGTGGTGCGCAGCAGACGCCACTTCGAAGGCGCCGGGCACCCACAGGATGTCCAGGGCGTCGGCGTCGACGCTGGCGGCCGCCAGCGCTTCGCGGGCGCCGCTGAGCAGGCGGCCCGTGACGAAGTCGTTGAAGCGCGCGACCACGATCGCGAAGCGGAGTCCGGCGGCCGACTGGCGGCCTTCGAAGGTGGGCACGGCTACCGGCCCTTCCACACGGCGGTCCGCTTTTCGAGGAAGGCGCTCGTGCCTTCGCGCATGTCCTCGGTGGATGCGATGAGCCCGAAGAGCGTGGATTCGAGGTGCTGGGCCTCCGCGAGGGGCATCTCGGCGCCGCGCTGAACGAGCTCCAGGATGTACTGCGTGGCGATGGGGGCCTTGGCCGCCAGCGCCGTGGCGAGGGCGAGCGCCTCGGCGCGCAGGTTCGCCGCCGGCACGACGCGGTTCACGAGCCCGATCTCGCAGGCACGCTCGGCGCTGATCATGTCACCCGTGAGCAGCAGCTCGAGGGCCCGGCCACGGCCGACGAGGCGCGGCAGACGCTGGGTGCCGGCATATCCGGGCGTCAGCCCCAGGTTGATCTCCGGCTGGCCGAAGCGGGCGGAATCGGCTGCAATCCGCAGGGTGCAGGCCATCGCGAGCTCACAGCCGCCCCCGAGCGCGAAGCCGTTGACGGCCGCGATGACCGGTTTGCCGAGGGTCTCGATGGCGTCGAAGGCCCGCTGCCCCGCCGCCGCGTGGACCTTGCCGCCGGCCGGCGTCATCACCGCCAGCTCGCTGATGTCGGCGCCGGCCACGAAGGCCTTCTCGCCCGCGCCGGTCAGCACGATAGCCCGCACCGAGGCGTCGGCGCCGAGCACCGTCATGGCGTGATGGATCTCACTGATCGTGAGCGTGTTGAGCGCGTTGCGCTTCTCGGGCCGGTTGATGGTGACGACGGCCACTGCGCCTTCGCGCTCGACCAGCAGGTTCTCGTAAGTCATCGGCCCCTCAGCGCGGCGGCCGCCCGCCGCGCGAACGAGCGATTATACCGGACGCCCCGAGGCCGCCCATGGCCGCCGCGGCGGCGCCGAGCGCGTCGGCCGCCAGGTCCGCGACATCGGCCGTGCGGAACGGCACGAACCGCTGATGGACCTCGTCGGTCACGCCGTAGCCGGTCGCGAGCAGCCATGCGAGGATGGCCGCCCGCGGCGTGAGGCCCGCCAGCCGGCCGCCGCTCGTCGCGCGCAGGCACAACGTGGCCAGGCCGCCGTAGGCGGCAAAGTGCAGCACCTTGTCGTTGATCGGCCCCGGCGACGGCGGCGACGACATCGACGACAGCCAGAAGATGAGGGCCATGCAGGCCCCGACCGGCGCCCAGAGCGAGAGGCGCGACGGCGCGACCGTCACAACGGCAGCGGGTACATCAGCCAGCCGAGCACCAGCCCGGCGCCGACGAAGCCGCCGAAGATCCGCAGGCCGAGTTGCGCCTGCTGGCGCGGGTCGTCATGGGCGATGGTCGCAAAGACGAGGCCGACGAAAAACGCGAAGAGGCCGAGATAGAGCAGGTGGCTCGTCATCTCACTTGCGCCCCGAAGCGACGTCGAAGGCGTCGAGCGCCACGAGGGCGTTCAGCAGCCCGGCGACGATGACGAAGGTGTTGCCGTACTCGTACGAGGCCGCCGTGACCACGCCGCCGCCGAGCCCGAGGAATCCGGCCGTGATGGCCGGCAGCCCCACGCCCCGAGCGGCCACGGCCGCCAGCCCCGTGAGCGGCTGCGAGAAATCGAACGGGAACATGCGGCCGTCGAGCATGAGCCCCAGGGCGAACATCGCCGGGATGGCCAGGAGGAAGACGACTCCCTTCTGGCGTTTGCCCAATAGTAGATGGCCCGCGCCTGGCATCAGCCAGGCGAGCGCCGCCGCAACCACTGGCGGGACGGATTGTGCACGGGCGGCAGCGGTGACAGCCACGGTCCTAGTGTAGCCCAGCCGATTTGGAACCTCCCGCACGGCTCTGTCGTCAAACAGCATTAGATTCCTGAACAGCGTTCAGCCAGGTTGAGGTTGATGGGTATCAGAGAAAGACAGGACCGGGAACGGCACGCGGTACGCACCTCCATCCTCACCGCCGCGCGCGACCTGTTCGTGACGGAAGGCTACGCCCACGTCTCGATCCGCAAGGTCGCCGAGCGCATCGAATACAGCCCGGCGGCCATCTACAGCTACTTCCCTGGCAAGGACGACATCTTCTTCGCGCTCGCCACCGAGGGCTTCCAGCGCCTCGACGACGCCATCAAGGACGCGGCCGGCGACCCCGATCCGATGCAGGACCTGCGCAACTGCTGGTGGGCCTTCTACCAGTTCTCGAAAGACCAGCGCGAGTTCTTCCATCTGATGTTCGTGGACCGCTCGGTGCCGGCCATCACCGACAAGTGGCAGGGCTTCGGACTGCTGCAGCAGATGATCGGCCGCGTCGCGCTGCGCATCCAGCGTTCGATCGACGCCGGGCAGCTTCCCGCCGACCTGAACCCGCAGATGGCGCTGCACGTACTCTGGGCGGCGATGACCGGCCCCGCGGTGCTCGGCTGCACCTGCCGTCTGGCCCCGGGCGAAGACTGCGACGCGCTCGCCCGTGACGTCCTCGAAACCACCATCGCCGGCCTGCGGGCCGGCACTCGTTTGAGCTTCGTGCCCTGTCATCCGGCGCACGAGGCCTGCACCACGCTCGCTACCCGCACCGGAGTCACGTCTCATGAAAGTTAGTCGTCTCGTCGCGCTCGTTGCCGGTCCTCTCGCCCTGAGCGCAGTTGTTGCCTGCGGCGGTGGATCGGCGCCTCAGGCCGCCGCGCCGGTCGCCGTGCCGCCGGTCGATGTGGCCGCCGTCACCGCCGCGGCCGGCACGCTCGAAGCCACGCTCGAACTCTCGGGCAACCTCACGCCGCGGGCACGTGTCGGCGTGAAGCCGCGCGTGCCTGGCGCCATTGAACGCGTGCTCGTGGACATCGGCGCGGCCGTGCGCGAGGGGCAGACGCTCGCCACGATCGACCGCCGGGAGATCGACGCCCAGGCCGATGCCGCCGCCGCGAGCGTGGCCGTGGCCACGGCCGGCGTCGATGCCGCCGAGGCGAGCCTCTCGAACGCCACCACGGAACTCGAACGCGCCCGCAACCTCTTCGAGAAGGGCGCCCTGCCGCGCCAGCGCCTCGACGCCGCCGAAACCGCCAGCAAGGCCGCGATCGCCCAGCGGGAACTGGCGCGCGCCAGCCTGGCCCAGGCCCAGGCCGCGCAGCGCCGCGCCCGCGAAGTGCAGCGCGACACCACGCTCACCTCACCGGTCGCCGGCCACGTCGTCGAGCGCAACTACGACCCGGGCGCCATGCCGGGCGACCTGCCGGTCGTCGTCATCGCCGATCTGCGCGTGCTGAAGCTCGAAGCCGGCGTCTCGGAACTCGAGGCCGGGCGTCTCAAGGTGGGCATGCCGGCCGAGGTCATCGTGCAGGCGCGCTCTGGCGAGAAGTACACCGGCGAGCTGGCCGCCATCGCGCCCGAGGTGAACGAACGCAACCGGCACTTCCGGATCGAAATCCGCGTGCCGAACGACGACGCCGCGCTGCTCTCGGGCATGTATGCCACCGCGCGCATCGTGACCGAACGGGCGACCGGCGGCGTCATCGTGCCGCGCGAAGCCGTCACGACCCGGGCCGGCAAGCGGGTGGCGCTCGTCGTCACCGGCGACACCGTCAAGGCCGTGGACGTCACCGAGGGGCTCTCGGATGGCCAGCGCATCCAGATTCTGACCGGCCTCAAGGCCGGCGACACCGTGGTCGCCGACGCCCGCCGTCAGCTCGCCGACGGCACGCGCGTCCGCACATCGCTCAACTAGTCGTCCTTCCGATTCCGAGCACAACATCGTCATGTGGATATCCGATACGTCGATCAAGCGCCCGGTCTTCGCGACCATGACCATCATGAGCTTCGTCGTGCTCGGACTGGTCTCGATGGGCCGGCTGGGCATCGACCTGTTCCCTGAGGTCAACTTCCCCTTCATCAACGTCGGCGTCGTGTTCCCGGGCGCGGCGCCCGAGGAAGTCGAATCGCTCGTCACGCAGCGCATCGAAGATGCCGTCTCGGGCATCAACGGCGTGAAGCGCGTCATATCGACGTCGACCGAAGGGTTCTCGCGCGTCGGCGTCGAGCTGCGGCTCGAGGTGGACGCCCAGGCCGCCGCTGCCGAAGTGCGCGAGAAGGTCGCGGCCATCCGCGGCATCCTGCCGCCCGACATCGAAGACCCGACGATTCAGCGCTTCGACGTCGCGGCCCTGCCGGTCGCCGTCTACGCCGTGGGTTCGACGCAGCCCTCAGACCGTGTGCGCCGCCAGGTGGATGAGGAACTGAAGCCGCTGCTCGAACAGATCGACGGCGTGGCGGCGGTGGAAATCAACGGCGGCCAGGTGCGCGAGATCCAGGTCAACCTCGACCCGCGCCGCCTCGAAGCGCTCGGCATGCCGATTACCGAGGTGGCCGGCAAACTCGCTGCCGAGAACCTCGACCTGCCGGGCGGCAGCGTCGAGCGCGACGGCCGCAGCGTGACGCTCCGCACCAAGGGCGAATTCCGCGACGCCGACGAAATCGCCAACGTCATCCTCCGCTCCGAGGGCGGCTCCACCGTGCGCGTCAAGGACGTCGGCACGGTCATCGACGGCTTCGAGGAACGCAAGTCCACGACGCGCCTGAATGGCGCCGACGCCGTCTCGTTTTCCGTGCGCAAGCAATCGGGCGCCAACACGGTCGAGATCACCGACCGGGTGACGGCGACGCTCGCCCGCATCTCGACCTCGTTCCCGGACCTCGAGATCCGCCCGGTCCACAACGACGCCGACTTCATCAAGGAGAACGTCCGCGACGTGCGCGGGCACATCCTCTTCGGCGGCATCATGGCCGTGCTCGTGATCTTCCTGTTCATGCGCGACTGGCGCTCGACGCTCATCACGGCGCTGGCGCTGCCGACGTCGGTCATCGCCACGTTCTTCTTCATGTACGTGGCCGGCTTCACCTTCAACATGATGTCGCTGATGGCGCTGTCGCTCGTCATCGGCATCCTCATCGACGACGCCGTCGTGGTCCGCGAGAACATCTTCCGGCACATGGAGATGGGCAAGGACCCGATGCGCGCGGCCCGTGAAGGCACGGCGGAAATCGGCCTGGCCGTCATGGCCACCACCTTCACGATCCTGGCGGTGTTCCTGCCCGTCGGCTTCATGACCGGGATCGTCGGGCAGTTCTTCAAGCAGTTCGCCCTCACGATCGCCTTCGCCGTGGCGATGTCGCTGCTCGTCGCCTTCACGCTCGACCCGATGCTCTCCTCGCGCTTCGTGCGGTTCATCCCGCCCGAGGAGCGCCGGGCCACGAAGGTGGGCCGCTTCCTCGAACGCTGGGGCGAGTTCTACGACAAGATCGACCGCCAGTACCACCGCCTGCTCGGCTGGGCGCTCGAACACCCGTGGAAGGTGATGGCGTCGGCCACGGTCGTCTTCCTCGCCAGCCTCTCGACGCTCGGCATCATCGGCACCGAGTTCGTGCCGGTCGAAGACCGCGGCCAGATGGAAGTGCTCGTCGAGATGCCGCCGGGCACGTCGTTCGAACAGAGCGAGGCGGCCGTGGCGAGCGTCGAGGCGATCGTGCGCGGCATTCCGGAAGTGCGCCAGATCTTCTCGACCGTCGGCGTGAATGGCGACCCGCTGCGGGCGCGTCTGCAGGTGAAGACGACGTCGAAGCTCGAACGCGAGCGCGGGCTGCTCGCCATCAAGGCCGACGCCCGGGCCCGCCTTGCCGACGTGCCGCGCGTGCGGGCGACGGTGACCGACCCCGAGTTCATGCAGGGCGCGCCGAGCGAGGCGCCGGTCAACATCTTCGTGCGCGGCGACGACATGGTGGCCCTGCAGCGCCTGAGCGACGAGATCGTCGCCAAGGTGCGTCAGGTGCCGGGCGCCGTGGACGTCGATTCCACGCTCGAGGGCGGCCAGCCGGAGATGGTGGCCCAGGTCAACCGGTCGCTGGCGGCCGATCTCGGCTTCGAGGTGGCCTCGGTCGCCTCGCAGTTGCGCGGCATGGTCGAAGGCGTCGTGCCGACCAAGCTGCGTGACGGCGAGGAGGAGTACGACATCCGCGTGCGCCTCGCCCCCGAGTTCCGCAACGACTTCGCGGTCATCGCCCGCACGCCGCTCTACTCGCCGCGCGGCGCCGTCGTGCGCACCGGCGACATCGTGACGATGGAGCCCGGCGTGGGCCCGACCAACATCGAGCGCGAGCAGCGCCGGCGCCAGGCCAAGATCGCCATCGAACTCGACGGCCGGGCGCTCGGCGACGTCACGAAGGATCTGGACGTCGTCATGAAGGGCGTCACCATGCCGCCCAACTTCGAGTGGGGCTACGCCGGCGACGTCGAGATGATGCAGGAGTCGGCCGCGGCGATGGGCCTCGCGCTCGTGCTGGCGGTGGCCTTCATCTACATCGTGCTGGCCTCGCAGTTCGAGTCGTTCACCGAACCCTTCCTCATCATGCTGTCGCTGCCGCTCGCCGTCGTCGGCGCGCTGCTCGGCATGCTCATCACCGGCAACAACATCGGCATGCCGGCGATGATCGGCGTGGTCATGCTGATGGGCCTCGTCACGAAGAACGCCATCCTGCTCGTCGACCTGACGAACCACTATCACCGTGAGGAAGGGCTGTCCGTCAAGGACGCCATCCTCAAAGCCGGCCCGATCCGCCTGCGTCCGATCCTGATGACCACTTTCGCCATGATCTTCGGCATGTGGCCGTCGGCGGCCTCGACCGGCGAAGGCGCCGAGTTCCGCGCGCCTATCTCGATTGCGACCATCGGCGGCCTCATCACGTCGACGGCCCTGACGCTCGTCGTCGTGCCGGTCGCCTACCTCATCCTGTCGCGCCTCACGGAGCGGTTCGCCGCGTGGCGCGCCGGGAACGCGGCGCCGAAGCTGGGCCAGGCCACCAGGATCGCCGGCCTCGTCCTGCTGCTCGCCGCCGCCGGCTGGATCTGGAGCGCCTCGACCGCCTACGGCCAGCCCGCGCCGGCCGGGACGATGACGCTCACCTTCGACCAGGCGCTCGAACGCGCGATGACCTCGAACGAATCGCTGCGGGTGGCCGCCGAAGGGGTAAAGGCCAGCGAGTCACGCGTGGACGAAGCGCGGGCCGCGTTCCTGCCCAGTGCCTCCCTCAGCTATCAGTACCAGCCGCTGCAGCGCTTTCCCGAGATCATCATTCCCCCCGGCGTCTTCGGGCCCGAGGAACAGCGCTTCGAAGCAGCGTTCGTGCGGAAGAACGTCATGCAGCTCGAGATGTCGCAGGCGCTCTACACCGGCGGACGCCTGACGACCGGCCGCGACATCCAGCGCGCCGCCCTGCAGGGGTCCACGCTGACGCTCGAACGGGCCCGCCAGGAACTGCAGCTTCGCGTCGTACAGGCGTTCTTCGCGGCGCTCATGAACGAGCAGAGTGTTCGCGTCGCCGACGAAGGCATCGCCCTCGCCTCGCGTCAGCTCGAGCTGGCGAAGGTGCGCTTCGAGGCCGGCTCGGTCGCGCGCCTCGACGTGCTGCGCGCCGAGGTGGATCTCGCCAACGCGCGGGCGCGGCGGATTCAGTATCAGGCCGCGGTGGACCAGTCGCACCAGTCGCTGCGCACGCTGCTCGCCCTGCCGCAGTCGCAGCGGCTGGAGCTCCTGGGGACGCTCGACGACGTGCCGGCGCCCGATTCGCGCGAGGCGCTCGCCTCGTCGCTGCCGGCGCGGCCCGACCTGCGGGCCTTCGAGTCGCAGCGGCAGATCGCCTCGTATGCGGTGACCCTCGCCAACGCCGACTGGAAGCCCACGGTGTCGCTCATCGGCAACGTGGCCTACCAGAACGACGAGGCGGCGCGGCTGCTCCGCCAGTCGAATCAGAACTACACGTTCGGCGTCGCTCTCCGCCTGCCGCTGCTCGCCACGCCAGGCGCGGTGGCCCGCCGCCACACGGCCGAAGCGCAGGTCCGCCAGGCGGAACACGGCCTCAAGGCGGCGCTCGACAACAGCCGGCTCGAGCTCGAGACGGCGTGGACCGACCTCGAGGCGGCGACCGAAGTGGTGACGACGCAGCAGAAGGCCCTCGAACTCGCCCGCGAAAGCGTGAGCATCGCGCAGGTGTCGTACGAGAACGGTGTCATCACCTCGGCGGAGCTGACCGACGCGCAGGTAGCGCTGCTGCAGACCGAGTACCAACTGCAGCAGGCGAAGTACGCCCGCATTGTGGCCGCCGCCCGGACGCGCTTCGCCGCCGGCGTGTCATAAGAGCCGGGGCGCGGGGCTAGGGACGCGGGGCCTGGCGCCCAGGGCCGGAACGTGACGGCTCCGGCGCTACGTCAATGGGCCAAAGTGCGCTTCGTAGCGCTGCACGAACTCCGGCCACGTGTAAGCGTGGCTCGTGCCGCCCAGATGCTCGAGCGCCCAGGTCGCGGCGACGCTCCCCATCTTCGCCGAGACCTCGAGCGAACGGCCGCTCGCCAGGCCCTTCATGAGGCCGCCGCGGAACGCATCGCCGACACCCGTCGGATCGACGATGCGATCCGGCGGCACGGCCGGCACGTCGATGCGGCTCTCGCGCGTGATGACGGTGCTGCCGTGTTCCCCGCGCGTGATGATGAGCATCGAGGCCGCCGCCAGCACGTCCGCTTCCTGCATGCCGGTCTTCTGCCGGATGAGCTCGAACTCGTAGTCGTTGCAGATGACGATGTGCGCGCCGACGATGCCGTCCCGGAGCTGGGCGCCGTCCATGCGCGCGCACTGCTGGCCCGGATCCCAGATGTACTTGACGCCCATCGTGCTGCACTCTTCCGCGTACTGCACCATGGCTTCGGGATCGTTCGGCGAGATGATGACGAGACCGGCCTCGGCCAGCCCGTCCACCGTGCGGAACGACAGCTCGCCCGCATTCGCCATCGCGCCCGTGTAGAAGGACGCGATCTGGTTGTTCGCCTCGTCGGTGCTGCAGAAGAAGGAGGCGGTGAACTTGTTGCCGATGACCTTCACGAGCGACGTGTCGACGCCGGCCGCCGTCAACCAGGTCCCGTAGTCGGTGAAGTCCTGCCCCGCCGTCGCCATCAGGTGCGGGCGCTCGCCGAGCAGCGCCAGCGTGTAGGCGATGTTCGGGGCGCAACCGCCGCGCCGCTTGTCCATCGTGTCGACGAGGAAGCTCAGGCTCACCCGCTGCATGTGCTCGGGCAGCAGGTGCTCGGTGAACTTGCCCGGAAAGGACATCAGGTAGTCGAACGCGATCGATCCGGTGACAATCAGCTTCATGGCGGGCTCGGGATCCGGGGCTCGGGGTCAGGGTCTGAGGTCGGCGTGGCGGAATGCCACCGGCGGCCTGTCGGTCAGTCCGTCACGGGCAGGTAGCGGCCGACGATCGGTGCCAGATCGCGGCGCACGCTGGCCGGCACGGCGTCGGGCCGGGTGATGATGGCGGTGCCGAGGGCGTCCTGGCAGCCGCACGGCCGCTCGGCGCCGAGGCGCTCGACGGTATCGGCGATGACACGCTGCGCGGTCTTCGCGTTCTCCATCAGGTTGGCGATGACCATCTCGACGGTCACCGCATCGTGATCCGGATGCCAGCAGTCGTAGTCGGTCACGAGGGCCATCGTGGCGTAGCAGATCTCGGCTTCGCGGGCGAGCTTGGCTTCCTGCAGGTTGGTCATGCCGATGATGTCCATCCCCCACGAGCGGTAGAGGCGAGACTCGGCGAGCGTCGAGAACTGCGGCCCCTCCATGCACACGTAAGTGCCGCCGCGGTGCACGCGCGCGCCGGCAGCCTCGGCCGCCTCGGCCGCAAGGCCGCGCAGGCGCTCGCAGAGCGGATGCGCAAAGCCGACGTGCGCCACGAGCCCGTTACCGAAGAAGGTGCCCACGCGGTTGAACGTGCGATCGAGGAACTGGTCGGGAAACACGAGATCCAGCGGCCGGTATTCCTCCTTCAGGCTGCCGACCGCGCTCGCCGACAGGACGTGACTCACCCCCAGCACCTTGAAGCCGTAGATGTTGGCGCGGTAGTTGAGCTCGCTCGGCATCAGGCGATGGCCGGCGCCGTGGCGCGCCAGGAAGGCCACCCGCTTGCCGCGCAGCGTCGCCAGCACGTACGGGCCCGACGGCTCGCCGAACGGTGTCGAGACGACGTGCTCGCGGCGATCCGTGAGCTCCGCCATGTCGTAGAGCCCGCTGCCACCGATGATTCCAATCTCTGCGTGCATCGCGCCTCGATCCGGGGGTCAGAGAATCCGCTCGACGCTGCGACGGCCGTCCCGCTCGCGCAGGATGCCCGCCGCCATCGAGGGGTCGTGTTCGAAGAAGACCAGGTATTCGCCGTCGATGGCCTCGCGAGCGAAGGCACGCTTGAAGGTCAGCGTGTCCACCGGGTGGAGGTCGTAGCCCATCACCCACGGATCCGGCAGGTGCGCCGCCGTCGGATACATGTCGGCGGCGAACACGGCGGTGCGTCCGCCGGACACGATCGTGACGACCTGATGATGCGCCGTGTGGCCGCCCGAGTGCCTGAAGTGGATGCCGGGCGCGAGTTCGGCGCCGTCGTCGACGAGCGTGAGCACGCCGGCCTCCATGAGCGGCATGAAGTTCTCGGGCAGATAGCTGGCCCGGTTGCGCTCGTGCGGATGCGTGGCATCGTGCCACTCGCCGGCGTGCGCGAGGTAGCGCGCATTCGGGAAGCGCGGCACGATCCGGCCGTCGGGCCGGCGCTCGGTGAAACCGCCGATGTGGTCGAAATGGAGGTGGCTGGCCACGACGATGTCGATGTCCTCCACCGTGAGGCCGGCGTCGGCAAGCGCGTGGGCGAGGTGGTACGTGCGGTCGAGTCCGTAGATGGCTGCACTTTTCGCGTCCATCTTGTCGCCACACCCGGCATCGATGAGCACCGTCTGCTCGCCCCGCACGACGAGCGGCCGCATGCCGAGGGGAATGCGGTGGCGGTCGTCCGGCGGCAGCTTCTTCTCCCAGAGCGTGCGCGGCACCACGCCGAACATCGCGCCGCCGTCGAGGGCGAAGAAGCCGTCAGAGAGCGAGATGAGCTCCACGTCGCCGAACGGCATCCGCGCCGGCCCGCGGAAGAGCGGCACAGTGGGCGTGTGTCCGGCGCGGACGCCCACCGCCGGCTGTTTCAGCTCGACCAGGATGCCCTGCGCGGCCGAGGGATGCAGGAAGGCGACGAGCGCCCCTTCCGCGCCGGGCCGCGGTGCCTCGTCAATCAGGCGCACGCCGGCGGCCTTCAGTTCGGCGAGCGCACCGTGGATGTCGTCGACCGCGAGCGCCACGTGGTGCAGACCGGGGCCACGCGTGTCGAGGAACTTCGCGATGGGCGAGCTCGGCGCGGTGGCTTCGAGCAGTTCGAGCAGGCACTCACCGGCGGGGATGAAGTGCGCGCGCACCTGCTGACTGGCCACGGGCTCGACGTGCGCCACCTCGAGGCCGAGACG
>JAEUQR010000021.1 GCA_016789705.1 Acidobacteriota bacterium | reverse complement strand
CATCGCCGGCAGCTGCACCGTGGGCGACGTCGCGGCGCGCCAGGCCGAGGCCTCCGCGATGCGGACCGCGCGCAGACCACCGGCCATGGCGTTGTTCAACACGCGCACGACCACCCTGTGCGCACCGGCCACGCCCGCCGGCAGCGCGAAGGTGCGACTGTTGGCGCGCAGCTGCCGGCCGTCCACGAACACCTGCGCGCCATCGTCGGCATCGACGATGAGTGCGCCGCCCGCCGGCAGCACTCGGTTCGCCGAGTACCAGAGCGCCGTATTCGGTGCGTACACACGGTGAGGGAGGGCGACGTCCGTCGCCGCCGCGAAGTCGGGCGGTACGGACGCCGTCAGTGTCTCGGTGACGGCACCACGCTGATACCGCCACACGTCCGCATCCAGGCGCGCCCCATCCAGTGCGAGGAAGGCACCGAGTGCCGCTAACACGACGGCCGTCGGGCCTCCGGTGAGTTGGTGTCGCATCGCGGCACGGTACCGGCCTCGCGCGACGGCGGCATGACGCCGGTGCGACACCGGCGCCGTCACGCCGTGGTTGCGCAGGGGTCACGCCGCCGCCATCCGGCGCTCCTAGCATGGCGGCAGCTCAGGATGAGCCGGAGGATGAGATGACTCGAGTGATGGTGATGTTGATCGTGGCGCTGCTGATGGTGCACGGCGTGCCTGGTCCGGTGGCCGCGCAATCCACCTACGGGGCCGTGGTCGGCGTGGCGTTCGACCAGTCGGGCGGCACCCTGCCAGGTGCCACCGTGACGCTCACGGAGGTGCAGACCAACGTGGTACGCACGGCGGTGACGCGCGAGTCCGGGGCGTACGAGTTCCTCAACCTCACCCAGGGCCGCTACCGTGTCGAGGTCGAGCTGTCGGGCTTCCAGCGGTTCGTCACCGAGCCCTTCGCCGTCGAAGCCCGGAGCACCGTGCGGATCGATGCGCGGCTCGCGCTTGGTGGCCTGACCGAGCAGGTCGTGGTGCAGAGCGTCGCGCCGATCATCAACACGGAGACGCCGCGCGTCGGCGGCCAGGTGGACAACCGCGAACTGCAGGAACTGCCGTTCACGTTCCGCACCCAGAACACGTCGCCGATTCTCGCCATCCAGGCGATTCCGGAGGTGCAGCGGGCGGGTCAGCAGTTCTCGCTGTCGGGCAGCCTGCCCTATCAGAACGAAGTGTCGGTCGACGGCATTCTGACGACCAGCGTGCGGCGCAACGGCATCGGCGCCGAGGGATTCAACATCTTCCCGTCCATCGAGTCCGTCCAGGAGATCAAGGTCAGCTCGGTCACGAACACGGCTGAGTACGCGCAGCTCGGCGACATCACGACGATCTCGCGGCCAGGCACCAACGACTTCCGTGGCGCGGCGTTCTGGAACGTCAACGAGACCGGCCTCAACGCCAACCCGAACTACTTCAAAAGGTCCATCGCGCCGAACAAAAGCGAGAACCAGAACTTCGGCGCCAGCCTCGGCGGACGCCTGCTGCGTAACCGCACCTTCTTCTTCGGCACGTTCGAACGGCTCGACATCACACGCGTCGAATCGCCGTCGACCACTGCCACGGTGCCGTCGGCGGCGTTCCGGGCCGGTGATTTCTCGGGCGTGTCGACACCGGTCATCGACCCGCTGACGGGGCAGCCGTTCCCCGGCAACCGCATTCCGGCCGGACGGATCAACCCGGTGGCCGCATCGCTGCTCAATACGTTCATCCCCGCGCCGAATGAGGGGACCAATGTGTTCCGCTACGCCATCGACGGCACCGAAGTATCTAACCAGTTCGATGTGCGCCTCGACCAGAACTTCAATCAGGGGCACACCCTGTTCGGTCGCCTGAGCTGGAAGAACCTCGACCGGGTGTCGCCGACCACTTACCCGAGCCTCGGGCCGCGCACGTTCGAGAATCCGACGCGCACGTTTGTGGTGTCGGACAACTTCGCCATCACGCCCAACCTGCTGAACGAGGCGCGTGTCGGCTTCACGAGCGCCAACCAGGGCGCGGTCACCGGGCAGCGCGGCCTGCAGGTGGTGCGCGACCTCGGCCTCCGCCTGCTGTCGTCGAACCCGCCTGATGTCACCGGCACGCCGTCGATTGCGATCGCCGGTTTCACGACGCTCGGGGAAAGCCAGGAAGAGCCGCTGACCCAGGACACGTGGCAGGTCGCCAACAACGTGACGTGGACCACGGGGCGCCACACATTCAAGGCCGGCGCGGACGTGAAGTGGTTCAACTGGACGAGTCCGGTGAACTTCACCGGCGCCGACGACTTCGGGGTGTTCCGCTTCAACAACAACATCGCCGGCGGCGGCACCGGGCAGCCGTTCGCGAACTTCCTGCTCGGCCTGCCGACCGACGTCGATCAGACAGCCTCCGGGCCCAATGTCGACGGCGTTGCGCGCCACTACGGCTTCTTCGTGCAGGACGAATGGCGGGTCAACAACAACGTCACGCTGAGCCTCGGCGTGCGCTACGAATTACGGCCCGGCTTCGAGGACCGGGAAGGCAACATCAGCAACTTCCTGCGGAACACCGCCAACGGCGACGTGGTCGTGCCTGACGAAGCCTCCCGGCAGCTGACCGCGCCGGGCTTCGCCGGGTCGATTGGTACGACGCGTATCGTCACCGCCAGCGAAGCCGGCCTGCCGGAGTCGCTCCGCAACACCGACCGCAACAACATCGAGCCCAGGCTGGGCGTGGCATGGCGGCCATTCGGTGACACACGCACCGTGCTGCGGGCCGGGTTCGGCATCTATCACGCGAGGATTCTGGGCGCGGTGTTCAACTCGCTCACCGGCATTCACACCTCCGACAACGTCACGTTCCTCAACGCGTTCGATCCGGCGACGCGCGGCTACTCGATCGTCTGGCCGAATACGTTTGCCGGCGACCCGAGCCGCGGCGTCACACGCGTCGGCACGCAGAACTTCTCGACGGCGAACGATCTGGACTTCAAGGATCCCGAGACGAAGCAGTGGAGCCTCACGTTCGAACGCGAACTGAACCGCACCAATGCGCTGCGCGTCACCTACTCGGGCTTCCGCAGCACCGACCTGACGCTGGCTCCTGACCTGAACCAGATCCAGCCGAACAACATCGGGTTCGCCAACCTGCCTCGTGAGGCGCGCCCGTACCCGAACTGGAACCGCGTCAACACCCGCGACAACGGCGGATACCACAACTACCACGACGTCGTCGTGCAGGTGCGCGGGACGTTGCCTCGCCTCGGCCTGACACACGCCAATACCTACAAGTGGTCCCACTCCATCGACAACATCGAAGACCGGGGCGCCGGCCAGGGCGACTTCCAGAGTGAGATCAACGGCCGCACCGACAATCGATTCGACCTCGACTACCTGCGTGGCCGCACCACCAACATGCCCACGCACCGCTTCGTCAGCAGTCTCATCTGGGACGTGCCCGTGGGACGCAACCGCGCCTTCGGGGCGACGATGCCCGCCGCCGTCGATGCGCTCGTGGGCGGCTGGACGCTGTCGGCGCTCACGCAGATTCAGTCTGGGGCGTTCCTGACGGCGTTCTACAACTCGCACTGCGGGTCCGGCACCAACTGTTATGGCAGCGAAAAAGCCGATGCCGTCTCGGGCCAGGATCCGAACAGCGGCCCGAAGACGCTCGACAAGTGGTTCAACACCGACGCCTTCTCCGTTGCGGCGTTCCGCAATGCCCAGGGACAGCCCATCTTCGCCGGTCGTTTCGGCAACGCCGAGAAGGGCAGCATCCTCGGACCGGGCGCTTGGAACGTCGACATGGCCGCGTTCAAGGACGTGCGGCTCGGCGCCGCCGCCACGCTTCGGCTGAACGTGTTCGTCACGAACATCTTCAACCACGCCAACTGGGGCCGGCCCGATACGAACGTGACGAGCGCCACGTACGGACGGATCACCACGCTCAACCCGAACTTTCCGCTGCGTCAGGTGGTCCTTGGCGCCCGGGTGTCGTTCTGACCGGCGTGTCGGGTCCGGGGTCGATGATGCGCAGCCAGCTCGCCATCGCCTCGCTGACAGGCATTGCGCTGGCGGTGCTCGCCGGGCAGTGCCTGCAGGTTGGTGTCGGTGCCACGCGGCAAGCCTCGGATGCCCGCGTAGTACTCGTGACGCTCGACGGCGCGCGCACGGAGGAGCTCTTCGGCGGGCTCGACATCGATGTGCTCCGCGCCTCCCTCGGTCCGAAGGACCGCGTGGAAGACCAGCCGGTCTATCGCCGGTTCTGGGCGGACACGCCAGCGGCGCGCCGGGCCCGGCTGATGCCGTTCTTCTGGAACGTGCTGATGCGCGAGCATGGATCGATCGCGGGAAACCGCGCCCTCGGCAGCCGCGTGGCGCTGGCCAACCGCCGCCGGTTCTCCTACCCCGGTTATGGCGAGATGATGCTCGGCCGGGCCCTCGACGACGAGATCACGAGCAACGACCTGAAGCCGTCGCCCCGCCAGACCGTGCTCGAGTACGCGCGCGATGCCCTCGGACTGCGGGCTGACGGCGTGGCCCTGTTCGCCTCGTGGGACGTGTTCAACGGCATCGGCGAACACACGCCAGGGTCGGTGACCATCAACGCCGGTTACGAGGCGCTGGTTGCGCCGGCCGAGTCGGTGTCGGCGCGGCTGAGCACCGCGCAATTCGAGACGCCGAGTCCATGGAACTCGGTGCGGCACGACTACTACACCTTCCGGCTGGCGATGGACCACCTCGAACGCCATCGTCCGACGGTGCTCCATCTCGCGCTCGGCGAGACCGACGACTGGGCGCACGACGGCCGCTACGATCGCGTGCTCGAGACGTACGCCCGCACCGACGCCTACTTGGCCGAGTTGTGGCGGTGGCTGCAGGCCCAGCCCGACTATCGTGGTCGGACCCACCTCCTCATCTCCACCGATCACGGCCGCGGCCACACGGTCCATGACTGGAAGGACCACGGCGAGCGCGTGACCGGTGCCGACGTCACGTGGATGGCGTTCGCATCGCCGTCGATGTCGCGGCGCGGCGAATGGCGTGATCACGCCGGCCTGCAGAACGCCCAGGTGGCCGCGACGCTCCTGCAATGGCTGGGACTCGACCCCCGGCGGTTCGCCGCCGAAGCCGCCGCTCCCGTGGGCTGACGCGCCGGTGTCACACAGACGTCGCGCCCGCGACAACGGGCCGAGACGGCATCGACATGTCCGCATGACCCAATGGGCATGGCCGGAAGATGCGGTCAGTTCCAGGAGGCAGGATGCAGGCACGGGTGGTGAGTGTGGTCGTCGCGTTCGTGATGCTGGTGTTGCCGGCAGCGTTCGCGCACGGACAGGGACAGGCGATTGACGGCATCATCGAAGGCATCGTGCGCGCGGCAGACGGTGGCGCGCCGATGGCCGGCGCCACGGTGCGGGCGTTCAACGCCGGCACCGGCTACGAGCGCGTGGTGGTCAGCGATGCCTCCGGCCGTTACGGCATGCCGCTCATGCCGCCCGGTGAATACGTGGTCTTCGTCGAAGCGCCGGGTGTGGCCGGGATGAACCGCACCGGCCTGATGCTCCGCGCCGGCCAGGTGCTGACCATCGAGTTCGACATGTCGAACACGGCCTTCGCCGAGGCCGTGCAGGTGACCGCCGCCCAGCCCACCGTGGAAGTGGGCCGCACGGTGCAGTCGAACACCTACGATGAGCGCATCGTGCGCGCCGTGCCCACCATCGGCCGCAGCATCCTCGATTTCTTCGTGCTGCAGCCCGGCGTGAACGCGCCGCCCATCTCGAGCGGCGGCTCGGGCACCGGCACGCCGAGCACGGTCTACGGCGGTCTTGGCCTGCGGCAGATGAACGTGGACGGCGTCTCGAACAATCTGCAGGGCGGGGCGCGCAACCTCGTTATCAGCCAGGAAGCCGTGCAGGAGTTCCAGACCGTCACCAACTTCTCGGCCGAATTCGGCCGCGTGGGCGGCGGCATCCAGAACGCGTTCACGAGGTCCGGCAGCAATGCCTTCCGCGGTTCGGCGTATCTGTTCACCCGTCAGGACTGGTTGGCCGAGCGGCCGTTCCTGCTCGCGCCGACGGCGCCGAAGCCGGAATTCCAGCGCTACAACTACGGCGGCACGGCCGGTGGCCCGGTGAAGCGCGACAAGTCGTTCTTCTTCCTGAGCTACGAGCGGTGGTCGCAGGATCTGCCGGTGGTGTCGACCATCACGCCCGCGAATGCCGCGGTGCTCGGGATTCCGGCGAGCAGCATCGGCGCCTTCACGTCCACGTTCCGCGCTCACACCATCACCGCCCGCAACGACACCCAGCTGAACGCCGCGCACCGCCTGTCGGTCCGCTTCAACTACTACTACGACCGTGAGTCGCCGCTGAACGGCGGCCTCATCTCGCGCGAGGTGGCGACCCGCTTCGACGAGAACCCGTTCTCGTACACCGCACAGCTCGTCTCGGTGCTGCGGCCGAACCTCGTGAATGAAGCGCGCGTGCTCTATGCGACGCGCAGCATCGAGAACGGCGTGGCCGCCGATCCAGACGCGCCGAACATCGACATCAGCGGCATCGGCAGCTTCAACGGCAACAGCAACGGCACGCGCAGGACGCGCGAGGCCGGCATCCACGTCGTGAACAACCTGACGTGGACGGCGGGCCGTCACGCGGTGAAGGCGGGCGTCGACCTGCTGCCGGTGAGCTTCAGGGAGCGCACCACCAACGTCAACGGCTCGTTCGTGTTTGGTGGCCTGGCGGCCGTGGCAGGCGGCCGAGGCGCCGTCACCCCGCTCGATCAGTTCCTGCTGACCCAGCAGGGCGCCATCGACCCGTCCACCGGGCGGCCCTACTCCTACTCGCGCTTCACGCAGGCGATCGGCGCCGAGTACTTCACGGCGAAGACCTTCAACCAGGGCTACTTCGTGCAGGATGACATCCGCCTGACCGACCGCCTCAAGCTGAACGTCGGTCTGCGCTACGAGTACTTCGGGCGGCCGGACGCGAACCCGAACCCGGCGCTGCCCGTGACCGCGAGCTTCCCGGCCGACAGCAACAACTGGGCGCCACGCCTCGGTCTGGCCTTCGACCCGACCGGCCGCGGACGCACGGTGCTGCGCGCCGGCGCCGGCCTCTACTACAACGTCGTCGTCGCGCAGACCTACAACACGTTCCTGCGCGGCAACGGCATCGATGTCGTGAGCGTGAATGTCACGCCCACCACACCGGGGGCGCCGGCCTTCACGCGTGGCAAGGTGCAACCACCCACCGGCGTGAACGTCGTCTCCGACGTGCGCGCCATGGCCGGTGACTTCGAAGACCTGCAGGTGGCGAGCTGGTTCGGCACCTGGGATCAGGAGCTCTTCGCCGACACGGCGATCTCACTCACCTACCAGGGCAACAAGACGAGCAACCTGCCGGTCGCGCTCAACACGAACCTGCGTGAGGTGGGCGTGCTGCCCGATGGCCGGCGGCAGTGGTCCACCACCAATCGCCCCGATCCGCGCTTCGGCAACATCTTCGTGTCGTCGTCGGTGGGGGAGCAGCGCTACGACGGTCTCGTCGCCACGCTCACGAAGCGCTACTCGCACGGCTACAGCGTGCAGCTCTCGTATCACCTGTCGAAGACGCGCGGCACGGCCTTCGTGAACGACTTCACCGGCTTCGGCGTATTCACCTCGCCCTCGGATCCGCTGGATACCTCGGTGGATGACGGCCCGTCGGATTTCGACATGCGCAACCGCTTCTCGGCCACAGCGGTGTGGCAGCCGGAATTCAAGGGCCTCGGCGGCGCGGCCGCCGCGGCGCTGAACGGCTGGAAGCTCTCGACGCGCATCATCGCGTCCGATGGCTTCCGCTTCAATGCGACGACCGGACAGGACACCAACGGCGACACGATCTTCAACGACCGGCCCGCGGGCCAGGGCTACAACAGCTTCGAACTGCCGGCCTACGTCACCGCTGACCTGCGCCTCGACCGCTCGGTCACCATCGGCGGCCGCTCGCTCGAGCTCATCGCCGAGGGCTTCAATCTCACGAATCGCCTGAATCCCACGAACGTGAACCGCACGTGGGGCCCGAACGCCACCGCGAATGCGAACTTCAACACGCCCACGGCCGCCGAAACGGCACGGCAGTTCCAGCTCGCCGTCCGGTTCTCGTTCTAGGGAGGCAGTCAGATGTCGCGTTACCTCGCCCCCCTCGCCGTCTTCGTCCTCGGTCTGGCGGGCACTCCACCCATGGCGGCGCAGCCGCCGGTCGAGGCTCGTGTCGTGCTCATCTCGATCGATGGCCTGATGCCGTCGAGCTACACCGACCCGGCGCTGGCGGCGCAGATGCCGCACCTGCGGGCGCTCGCCGCAAGCGGCATCTGGGCTGACGGCGTCGTCGGCGTGCTGCCCACGGTGACCTATCCGTCGCACACCACGCTCATCACCGGCGTGGATCCGGCGAGACACGGGATCTACGACAACCAGATCCTCGACCCGGAAGGCCGATCGAACGGCGCCTGGTACTGGTACGCCAACGCGATCAAGGTGCCCACGTTGCCGATGGCGGCGCGGGCACGGGGCCTGCGCGCGGCGGCGGTGACGTGGCCCGTCACCATCGGCATGGACCTCGACGTGAACGCGCCCGAGTACATCGGCTCGCGTCACGAAGAGAGCCTCGGCATGCTGCGCGTGCTCTCGCAGCCGCCCGGCTTGCTCGACGCGGCGGCCAACCTGCGCGGTAAGCCGTTCGGCTGGCCGCAGACCGACCGCGACCGCACGGATCTGGCCAGCTACATCATCCGGTCGCACGATCCGCACGTGCTGCTCGTGCATCTCATCGGCCTCGACAGCGCGCAGCACAACGCCGGTCCTGGCAGCCCCGAGGCGCTCCGCACGATGCGGGAGATCGACGGCTACGTGGGTGAAATCATCGACAGCGTCCGCGCGGCCGGCCGTGCGGATTCCACGACCGTGGCGGTGGTGTCGGATCATGGCTTCCTGCCACTCGAGCGGCAGCTCCAGCCGAACGCCGCGTTCCGGCTGGCGGGTCTGCTCTCGGTCAACGACCGCGGCGCCGTGACGTCGTGGCGCGCCTGGTTCCACTCGAGCGGCGGCTCCGGCTACGTGTTCGTGAAGGACGCGGCGGATCGTCCGCGTGTGAAGCAACTCCTCGATACGCTGCAGCGCGACGCCGCGCACGGCATCCGCGACGTGTGGGACCGCGACGCCCTGGCAGCGCGCGGCGCTCATCCCGATGCCGACTTCGGCCTCGACGTGGTGGATGGCTTCTACACCGGCGCCGGGCACGACGTGCTCGTGAGAGCCGCCTCGAACAAGGGTGGCCACGGGTTCGCGCCGGAGCGGCCTGCGCTGCACTCGTCGCTCGTGATGGGAGGGCCCGCCGTGACGCGGCGCGGGTCTGTCGGCGTCGTGAAGATGACGCAGATCGCGCCCACGCTGGCCGGCATTCTCGACGTGCGGCTCGCGGCGGATGCCGGCGTGCCCCTCGTGCTCACCGCGCCGCGCGCCACCGCGCGCTGAGCGCGTCCGCCGTGACGGCGGTACAAAGAAGACGGGCACCCGAATCGATCCGGGTGCCCGTTCTCCTCTCACGATTGCAGCGTGAGCATTCTCGGTCCGTGCGGTCCTTCGCCAGCGCGCGTGCCGCACGCGCCGTCTCAGCCTTCAACCTGGCGTTCGAACGCCGTTTCCGGGTCGGCGCGCCGCATGGCACGCGGATCTCCGGGCCGGACGACCAGTCCTGGTGGCGCGATCAGCCGGGGACGAGTGAGACGTGCGCGCTCTGGAACGCGCGCTCTACGAAGGCTGCAGGGAGCCCGGTGGATCCTCGCTCGCGACTGCCGTCATCGTGCGACCTCCTTCCGTGCCGGGGCCTTGGTGTCGGACGGTGCAGCGGGCCCCTCGCCGTGCGGCGATCGCTGCATCTAACGCCACCCTACGCCTCGGGTGTGACGCTGTCAAGCACGTCCGCGCTTTGTCACGGTCGAGCTCGCCGCTTCGCGGTATCGTGGGTCTGCGCGTCGTCGGCGCAGGAGAAACATCCGTGGTCATCATCCGAGGTCTTGCTGTTGTCGTCGTGCTCGCAGGCGCGGCCTGTTCCGCGCCGCCGTCATCCACATCCGCCCAGCCGCCCGTCGCGGCGTCTGCACCCGCCGCCAGCGGCGCTGGCGCGCCTGCCGGCGCGTCTTCCGGCACGGTTGGCGGGGTCGTGGCCGAAACGATGAACTCGGGCGGCTACACCTACGCGCGGCTCACGGCCGACGGCAAGGACACGTGGATCGCCGGCAGCGAGTTCCCGGTGAAGGTGGGCGACCAGCTCACCGCCGCCGTGGACATGCCGATGGAGAACTTCCGCAGCCGCACGCTCAACCGCGATTTCCCGCTCGTCTACTTCGTGCGCGAGGTGGCGCTGAACGGCCAGGCCCTCACGGCGACCGCCGCGGGCGGGTCGATGCCCGCCCTCGCCGGCAGCCATGGCGGCGACGCCGCAACGGTCGCGGAGCCCGACGCGCCGCCACTCATCGCCGCCGTGCCACCCGTGCCTGGCAGCGTGAAGATCGCGGACGTGTGGGCGAAACGGACGGCGCTCTCGGGGAAGCCGCTCGCGCTGCGCGGCCGGATCGTGAAGGTCAATCTCGCCATCATGGGCACCAACTGGTACCACCTGCAGGATGGCAGCGGCGTCGTGAAGGACGGCACGCACGACCTCGTCGTGACGAGCGCCGCCGAGCTCAAGGCCGGAGACGTCGTGACGGTGAACGGCACGCTCACGACCGACAAGGACTTCGGCGCCGGCTACTCCTACGAGGCGATCGTCGAGAACGCCCGGATCACCCCCTAGCCGCGCCGGCGGCGCGACCGGGCGCGGCCGGGATTCCGCATGTCGCCGGGGAATTCCTCCTGAACGGGGCCGGCGGTCGACGGCGTGTCTTCGCGACCGCCCCATTTCGCGGCGTCGCCGCGGCATGCGTCTTGCGCTCAACCGGGTGTCAATGCAGGCGCTGGCAACGCGCATCTGCGCATCGAATCTTTCCTGACCTCCGCCTGGCATGACCGCGGGGGTGTGTGATGTCTCGATACCAGAGCATGGTTGCCGCGACAGGGCTTCTCGCCGTACTCGGCGGGCTCGCCGGGTGTGGCGACGATGGCGGGAGCCCCACGGCGCCGTCGGCCACGACGACGTCGGTGACGATTGCGATTCCGGCCGGGGGCACGATCTTCATCGGCCGCGAGGTGCAGTTCGAGGCCCGGGAAACGCTCAGCAATGGCCAGACGCGCGTGGCGACGAGCGCCGTCTGGGGATCCGATGCGCCAGGAGTGGCCAGCGTATCGGCCAACGGGCTGGTGCGCGGCGTATCGGCCGGGGAAGCGTCGATCTTCGCCGACACGCCGGCGCGCGGGGCCCTGCGGATTCGGGTCTACCCGAACTTCGGCGGCACGTGGCGCGGCAACGAAGTCATCGCGGGTTGTGAGGCCACCGGCGCATTCGTGGGCCTGTGCGCCGAGTTCGCCGCCGGCGAGGTCGGGGTGCACGATTCGTCGTTCACGCAGACCGAGGCGTCGGTGAACGCGGTGTTCGATGCGGGCGACGGATCGTTCGCCAGGATGACCGGCACGATTTCCGTGAGCGGCGAACTGCAGCTGCCGACGGCGTCGTTCCTGCCGGCTGAACCTCCGCTGGACATCCAGATGCAGAACTGGCGCTCCCGAAGTGACGTGCCCGCCGCGATGACGGGATCCTACGACCTCTTCATGACGGCCACGGGGACTGCCGGATTCGTCCGTCTGGGCCTGCGGCTCGAGAACGTCACGCGAACCGGCAGCCCGTCTGCGCAGGCGCTGCCATCCACCGGGCTCACGATCGCGGAACGCGTGCGCCGCCGGATGGCGGGTTCGCGGTAAGGCCCCGGGGCGGGAAGGTCCGCCGGCGGACGTCGGCGGCAGCGGCCGCGCCGCCTACGGCGTGAGCGCGATCGGCAGCGCCGCGCCGTAGAGCATCGTGCGGTCGTTGTCCTTCGCGGCCCATGTCACCAGCGTCTCGACGCTCTTCTGCACGCGGCCGTCGAACACGGTGCGGCCGTCGGCGACGACCGTGATCGGCCGGCTGAAATCGAAGACGTCCGGTGAGAGCAGCAGCGTGAACGCGCCCACGCCGCGCGTGGTCGCGCGCACCGTGTTGCCCTCGCGCACGAGATCCACACGGCCCGCAGCCCGCGGCGACGGAAAGAGCGGCGTCGCTTTCGGCATCAGCGTGGGCTGATACGTGCCCTTGAGATCGACGGTCTGACGCGTGGGGCCACGTTCCACTTCGAAGTGCAGCGCCTCGCCGGCCTGGTAGATGCCGAGGAAGTCGGTGAGTTCGAGCGCTTCCGGCAACTGCCGGCCGTTGATGGCGGCCACGAGATCGCCGGGCTGCAGGCCGAAGGCCTGGGCGTTCGAGCCGGTGAGCACGGTCGTGACCCGCATGCCGTTCGAGCGCACGCCGAAGTTCGGCTCCTCGCCGGCGACAAAGTTGTTCAGGTCCGGCAGTTCCTCGCCGGGGCGGCCCGGCGCCAGGCGATCGACGACCACCCAGTGCGCGCGGTTGCGGCTCGCCGTGCTGTCGGTCTGCCACGTGAGACGGGCCGGATGCGGCTCACGCGGATGCGAGCTCACGAAGCGCTCGAGCCCGTCTTTCACCGTGGGCCACCACGCCGTGTTGTGTCCGGCGTCCGGCTGCGGCACGTATTCCATCGTCAGGCCGCCGGCCTTGAACTGCTTCAGGTACGGCTCGACGCGCGCCGCCGGATAGAGGGGGTCCTCGCCGCCGTTCACGACGAAGAACGGCTTGTTCGTGAGGTTGTGCGGAAAGAGCGCGCCGCGCAAGCCGAGGTCGCGGTTGCGCAGCACCATGATGAAACCGTTGAGCGGCAGGAAGCTCGCGTACGGTGTCGTGTCGCGCATGGCCACGTAGAAGGCGGCAGTGCCGCCGTCTGACACGCCAGAGAGCACGACGCGGTTCTCGTCCACGTTCCACGTGCGCTTCACCTGGTCGAGGATCGCCGGCACGTTCACCTCCTGCTGCGGCCCCCACCACGGCGCTGCCGCCCACGCCTGTGGCAGCACGTAGATCTGCTCGGCGCCGGCGAGAGCGCCAATCGAGCCATCACCACGCGTCACCGCATCGGGCCGGCCCACGCCGCCGTGGAGCTGCACGCGCACTTGATATTTCCTCGCGGCGTCGTAGCTGGCCGGCACGTCCACAGTGAAGGGGTAGGTCGTGGCTTCCATGCGGCGCGTGAGCTTCTGCACGCCGCGCGGCGCGTTCCGGTCGTAGGGGCGCCCTTTTCGTAGCCGCGCGAGCGCGGCGTCGAAATCCACGCCTGACTGCACAATCGCCGGCGCGGCCGCGACCGCCTCCGGCACGCTGGTGGCGTTCCAGAAGGCGGCGAACGCGGCGTCGATCGCCGGTGCCTGTGCACCCCGGGCGCCGAGTCCGGCCGTGGCGAGCGCCAGCGCGCTCATCGCCAGGAAGAGCGCCCGGTGGACCACAGGGTGTCGCGTCATCGCGGGCTCCGCGTGCCGGGCGCCGCGGTGTGGGCCCCGCCCTTGTGCACCACGCCGCCCCTCATCACGAAACGCACGCGTTCGAGCGCGGTGATGTCGACGAGCGGGTCGGTGTCCACGGCGATGAGATCGGCGAAGCGGCCGGCCTGCAGCGTGCCGACGCGGTCCGCCCAGCCCATCGCGTCGGCGGCGATCCGCGTGGCGCCTTCGATGGCGGCCATCGGCGTCTGGCCCAGATCGACGCGCACCTTGAACTCCCGCGCGTTGTCGCCGTGCGGGAACACGCCGGCATCGGTGGCGAAGGCGATCGGCAGCTGGTGCGCGAGCGCGAGACGGAAGGCCTTCTCCTGCGTGCCCTGCATCGCCTTCTCGCGCTCCACCTGATGCGCGGGGATGTTGAGCGCCTGATTGTCGTGCAGGATGGAGTGGCCCACGTAGAGCGTAGGCGCGAAGTAGGCACCCTTCTCCTTGAGCAGCCGCGCGCCTTCTTCGTCGAGCATGCTGCCGTGGTCGATCGTGCGAACGCCGGCCCGAAGCGACGCCTTGATGCCTTCGGCGCCATGCGCGTGCGAGGCCACGAACTTGCCCCAGCGCGCTGCTTCCTCGACCGCGACGGCGAGTTCGGCGTCGGTATACTGCTGCGCGCCCGGCGGAATACCCTTCGACATCACCGCGCCGGTGGCCAGGATCTTGATGAAGTCGGCACCGTTCTTGAGATTCGTGCGCACGACCTTTCGCACGTCGTCGACGCCATCAGCGAGGTTCCTGACGATCGGCACGTCCACGTAGATCGAGAACTGGCGCGCGTCGCCGGCGCCGCCCGTGGCCGACACGTAGTTGCCGGCCGCCTGCATGCGCGGCCCGGGGATCGAGCCCTTGTCGATGGCATACCGCAGGTCGATGTCCACGTACGGCCACGTCGGGCCCATGTCGCGGACGGTCGTGAAGCCGGCCAGCAGCGTCGTGCGGGCGTTGACCGCGCCGTAGATGGCGGCGCGTCCGGGCGTCGTGGTGAGGAGGTTCGTCTCCCAGTTCGTGCCCACTTCATCGGTGAGGTGCGTGTGCAGGTCGATGAGCCCGGGCAGCACCGTGGCGTTACCGAGGTCGATGACGTCGTCGGCCGTCATGCCGGCCGCGGGGCCCACACGTTCGATGCGGTCACCGCGAATCAGCACGCCCGCGTCGGCAACGGGAGCGCCGCCGCGTCCGTCGATGAGGCGCGCGGCCTTCACGAGCACAGTGCGGGTGGGGGCCGGCGCCGGTGCCTGTGTCTGCCGGGCGTCGAGTGCCGGAGCGAGGGCGAGGGCCGCCAGCGGCAGGGCCAGCCAGGCCAGCGTCGGGCGAATCAGGAATGCGGCCGTCATGCGGCCGCACGTTATCACGGCCGAGCTGCTGAGCCGGACGACGCCGCGGCTTTGGCGCGAACGGCCGAACGGGTCGTGCGTCCGTGACACGTCCGGCGTTCCGGAACCGGACACCGCGTGATGCCGGCAGGGACCAGCGGCGGGACGAACACCACTCGCGGCGCCGCGATCCGCGGGAATTCGGCCAGAACGTGCGGTGCGCGCTCGGTCGGCGCGACTGGCATGATCCTCGCCTCTCTGGAGGGCAGGTCGTCATGGACAGGCCCCGCATCACACCTTCGCGCACGCGCTGCTGGACGTCGCGCGCGGTCCTCGCCCTCGGCGTTCTGGCGCTCTCGGTCACGCCGGTCGTGTCGGTGGGGGCGTGGCTCGTGATGTCCGATCCGGCGGTGGCCGCCGATGTCGCCGCCGAAGGCGACCTCTGGCCCATCGTGCGCGCGATCGCCGAGACCATCGGCGACGCCGTGCGCGATCTGCTGGCGATGTTCTAGCCGGCGGCGGCCGCGACGAGCGCGTCCACATCCGTGGCGGACGTGCGGAACGACGTCAGCAGGCGGATGAACACCTCGTCCGCGCCGACCGTGTCGGTGCCCGGACCTTCCCCCGGCCACACGAGATTCCGCGCGCCCAAGGCCTGCAGGCGCTCGTGCAGCCGGCGCGGGACGATGGCGAAGACGGCGTTGGCCTCGACCGGCAGCGGCAGGCGCACGCCGGGCAGCGCGCGGACCCCGCCGGCGAGCCGGTCGGCCATCGCGTTCGCGTGGCGGGCGTTGGTCATCCAGCGGTCGTCGGCCAGATACGCGAGCATCTGCGCGGCAAGGAACCGGTTCTTCGAGACGAGCTGGCCGGTGCGCTTGCGCAGGTAGCGGAAGTCGGTCGCGAGGGCGGTGTCGAAGAACACCACGGCTTCCGCGCCCATCGCGCCGTTCTTCGTCGCGCCGAAGGAGAGCACGTCCACACCCGCCTTCCACGTGAGTTCGGCCGGCGTGCCGCCGAGGCGCGCGAGCGCGTTGGCGAAGCGGGCGCCGTCCATGTGCGTGCGCAGGCCGCGCTGGCGGGCCAGCGCCGTGAGCGCCGCGACTTCCGCTGGCGTGTAGATGGTGCCGAGTTCGGTGGCCTCGGAGATCGAGAGCACGCTCGGACGCTGTTCGTGTTCGCCTCGGCCGAGGGTGCCCAGGAGCGCAGCCACGGTGGCCGGCGTGATCTTGCCGCCGGGTCCGCGCGCGCCCATGAGGCGTGCGCCGCCGCTGAAGAGCTCGGGTGCGCCGCATTCATCGACCACGATGTGCGCCTCGTGGTGGCACACGACCGCGCCGTATGGTGGACAACACGCGGCCAGCGCGAGGGAGTTGGCGGCCGTGCCGGTGACCACGAGGAAGGCGGCGACGTCCGTCTCGAACACCTCACGGAGGCGCGCCTCGGCGGCCAGTGTCCAGTCGTCGTAGCCGTAGGCGCGGGCCGTGCCGGTGTTGGCCTCGCGCAGCGCGTCGAGGATCGCCTCGTCCACGCCGTGGACGTTGTCGCTATTGAAATTCATGCCACGAATGTATTCGGGTCTGTCACGGTCTGCGACTGTAATCGGATGCAGACACGGCGTGACCGTGACAGACCCCGTTACAACTCGGCGGGCGATCAGAAGCGGTAGGTCTGCACGATCTTCATCGCCGCCTTGCGGTCGATGGTGGCGAGGCGGTCGCTGTCGAGCCAGTTGTGCGTGTAGACCAGGTACAGGTCGTTGCCGGGCTTGCGGATCCAGCGGAAACGCATCTGCCAGCCGAGCGACTGGCTCTGCGTGTCGAACTGCACGTTGTTCGAGAGCGAGATCCACGGGCTGAACTGCGTGCGCGCATCCAGCCGGTACAGCTTCGTCGTGAACGCGCCCTCGGCGAGCGTGACGGAGTTGTACTCGCTCGACGCCTGGAGGTAGACGCCGGCCCGCGGCCGCAGGCGCAGGTCGAAGTTGAACTCGCGCCGATCGCCGGAGTAGAAGTCGCCGAAGGAGTATTCGGCGCGCGCCGAGATCTTCCGGTTCTGCGCCGAGTCGAACACCATCTGCTGGCGCCGCCACGCATAGCGGCTGCCGAACGGCAGCAGGATGCCGTCGCTGATCTCGAAGTCAACTTCGAGCTGCTCGGTCACCTGGAACACCTGGAACTGCACGCGGTCCCCGGCGTCAAACAGCACCTCGAGCGGCGTCAGGAAGTACTGCCGCGTGATGAGCGTGTTGTCGGGCAGCGTCGCCAGTTCGAGGTTGGCGCCGAACTGGATTTCGCGGATCGGCCCTTTGTTGATGCGCGGCGCGTACTCGAGCTGCGAGTTCCAGCGGCGGAAGTTCCGGCGCGGCGTGAAGCCGACGCCGGCGTCGTAAGCCGGGTCGATCTGCCGGAAGAATACCTGCGCCGTGACCGGTTCGTTGTTGTAGACGACGCGACCGCCGTAGGCGTCAGACCCACCCGGCCGATCCTGCACGCCGGTCGTGTGCAGGAAGAAGCCGCCAGTCTCGAAGTTCTTGCCGGTGCCGAGGAACGACGGCGTCGAAAGCGTCACGTCGTAGCCGACGGTGTGCTGGTCGATGATGCCGGCATCGGCGTCCACCCCGGCGCGCCGCGTGTAGAGCAGCCCGGCGAACGACTGCCGGCCGAAGCGGCGCTTGAGGCGCACGGCCGTGAAGTCCTCGCTCGCGAGACGTGTGCCCGAGCCGGGCGCGCCCTCGTCTTCGCCGGTGCGCACGTGCAGCGCGCCGACGTCCTGTTTGCCGACCTGCCCGGTGAGCTTGCCGCCGAAGAGGATCTTCTGCGGCTGGCCGCTGTTGAGGCCGATGCGGCGTGAGAAGAACGGCTGCGCATCACCGGGCGGGAAGTCGAAGAAGGTGGATCCTTCCAGGAAGAACTCGCGCCGCTCGGGGAAGAAGAGCGGAAACCGCGTGAGGTTGGTGCGCCGCTGGTCCACTTCGGTTTCGGCGAAGTCGGTGTTCACCGTGAAGTTGGCGCGCAGGCCTGGCGTGACGTTGTAGAAGAGGTCCACGCCGGCGGCGCCGGTGCCGGTCGTGGCCGGCAGGCCCTGGCCTGGCGCGTTGCCCACCGAGGCCACGCCGTACGGCTTCACCTCGAGGCCCAGCCCCTTCGAGACCTTGCCGATGCCGGTGAGTCGTCCGGCATTCGACATGCGCAGCAGGCCCTCGGTGCGCTGCCATCCGGTCCACAGGCTTTCTTCGTTCTTGCGGCGCACCGTGCGCTGGAAGTTCACGCCCCAGGTATCGCTGTCGGGATTCAGATTGAGCGTGCGGAACGGGATCTCGATCTCCGCCGTCCAGCCCTTGTCGGTGCGGCGGACGCGCGCGATCCAGATGCCGTCCCACGACTTGTTCATGCCGGCGCCGAACTGGCCGCCGCCACCGCCACCCCCACCGCCACCGCCACCCCCACCGCCACCCCCACCGCCGGGGCCGGTGACGAGCCCATCGCCCATCGCGCCGGCGGGATTGATCTCGAAGAAGTAGCCAGTGCGGCCGTCGAGGTAGGTGTCGAGGCCCCAGAGGAAGCGATCGTCGCCGCCGAAGGGTTGATCCCGCTGCATCTGGTTGGCCAGCATGCGATCCGGTTCGGAGTCGAAACAGACCACGCCGAGGATGAGGCGCGTGCCGTCCACGGCGACGCGCACTTCGGTGCGTTCGGTCGCCGGCTCGCCGGGACGCGGGTCGCGCTGGCGGAAGTCGGTGGCGGGCTCGGCCCGCGACCAGACGGCGTCGTCGAGCACGCCGTCGATCGTCACGGTCTCGCCCTCGGCGATCCGTACGGCCGTCAGCGTGGGCGTGACGGTCGCGGGGGTGGGGGATTGTGGCTGCGCGCCGGCAACGAGGGGCGCGGCGACGGCCAGCGCGGCTACGAGCGCGCGGGCACCCGATCGACGTGTCACGAACTCACTCCAGCGGATGTCAGATGCCGGCAAAACGGCGTTACAGGGCGCGGGAATGATACCGCGACCCTCCGCCGGCCCGTGTCACACCCTGCAACGCACGGCCGCGCCGCCCTGATGTCCTGCGCCGCTCCCGCCGAAAAGACGAGCAGCCATGGCTACCACGATCGAAGTCTCGCCCCGCGCCGGCCGGCGCCTGGGCGTCGTGTTCCTGCTTGCCGTCATCGCCGCGACGGCGTCGTGCGGCTTCCGCACCATCGACACCGGGCACGTGGGCGTGACGACGCTCTTCGGCAAGCTCACCGGGGAGCAGCTACCGGAAGGCCTGCACGTCGTGAATCCGCTGAAACGGGTGGCGGAGATGTCGATCCGCACGCAGGAAATCAAGGAACACGCCGACGTGCCGTCGAGCGAGGGCCTCATCATCGGCCTTGAGACATCGCTGCTCTACCGGCTCGAGCCCGACCGCGCCGCCGAGGTGTTCCAGAAGATCGGCCCGCGCTACGCCGAGATCGTCGTCATCCCGAACCTGCGTTCGGTAATGCGCGCCGTCACCGCCGCCCACACCGCCAATGCCCTCTACAGCGAGGGCCGTGAGCAGGTGGCGCAGCAGATGCTTGCACAACTGAAGAAGATCCTCGAGACCCGCGGGGTCACGGTGGAGAACGTGCTGCTGCGCGACATCAAGCTGCCCGACACGCTCCGGACTGCCATTGAAGCGAAGCAGCAGGCCGATCAGCAGTCCCAGCAGATGCAGTTCGTCTTGCAGCGCGAACGGCAGGAAGCGGACCGGAAGCGCATCGAGGCCCAGGGCGTGGCCGACTTCCAGCGCATCGTCTCGACCGGCATCAGCGATCAGCTCCTGCAGTGGAAGGGTATCGAGGCCACCGAGAAGCTCGTGAACAGCCCGAACAGCAAGGTGGTCGTGATCGGCAACCCGAAGAACGGCCTGCCACTCATCCTCGGTCAGTAGCGCCATTTGTAACGGGGTCTGTCACGGTCACGGCGTGTCTTCGTTCCGTGAAGGTGACAGACCCAGGTTGCAGCCGGTGACCGTGACAGACCCCGTTACAAACGGGCTTACCAGGTGACGCGGACGCGGTAGCGCACCGTGGCCTCGGCACCGGCGGCGACGGGCACGGCGAAGCGGGCCGCGAACGCGTCCGTCTTGGTCCACCGGTGCGACGACGAGAGAATCGTCCACGTGCCGCCGAGCGGCTCATTCACTTCCACCGTGATGGGCGTCTCCTTGCGGTTGCGCAGCGTCACCTCGTACGCCAGTTCGTAGGTGGTCGCGCCGCGTTCCTGGAAGTCGGTCTGCCGCCGTTCGGCCACGACGTCGAACGCCGTGCCGATCTGCAGTGTCAGACGCTCATCCTTCGGCGTGTGGTCGATGTGATCCTCGCCCACGTACTGCACGTGGCCGTTTGGATCGGCCTGGTAGATGCGCACGGTCCCGGCCGGCATCGGCATGCCGAGGCCCGACGCGGCGTCGTTCCTGAAGTCGTAGAACACCTTGACGCTGTCGCGGAGCGGAGTGCCTGGCTGCTGGCGGTTGCGGTAGATCCACTGCTGGCCGTCCACGACGTAGCGACGTTCCACGGGGACGCCGGTGCCGTGCAGTAGCGCCAGCTGCTTGGTCTCGGCGTTCGCAATCGTGGTGCGCCGGCCCAGCGTGTAGAGGTGATACTCCGAGAACGTCTGCTGCGTGATCGCCTCGCGGGCGTCGGCGGCCATCGCCGCGCGCGCGACGAAGTTCTCACGGGCGGCGTCGGCTTTCACCTTGTGGAGATCGCCGGCCACGAGCTGCAGCGTCGCCCGTGTGAACGACGTGCCGCTGCTGTTCCTGAGCGTCACCCAGCCGTCGAGGTCGCTCGCTCGGCCCTGCCGATCGATCGTGAGCACGTAGTCGGCGTTCCAGCCGATGTCGCGCGCGAGATACGCGGCCTCGACGCGGTGCGCCGGCGTGCCGCCGTTGTCGAGCGTCCAGACGAGCGTGGGGCGGCTGTAGAGCGTGTCGGGCACATCGGGGAAGCGGTAGTGATCGGCGGCGATGCCGGTCACGATCTCGGTGCCGATGCGCCACACCGGCCCGTTGTTGAGCGCGAGCAGCGTCGCCTTCACTTCGGTGGTCTTCGACGTGCCGTTCTCCATCGTGGTGCGCACGAGCGTCACCTCGCGCCCCACGTACTTCTGCAGCAGCTTCTGCGGGTCGAGCAGGTCGTATTCGTAGTTCTGCTCGAGCACGGGCAGGCGTCCGGGCTGCGTGAGCGAGCGGAGGTGCACGGTGGCCGGATTCACCGTGGCGGCGATGTCCTCGAAGCGCAGGTGCAGCTCACCGGCGGGTAACGTCAGCGCGCGCACGTCGCGCACGAGCGCGAGGCCGCCGTTGTAGACCGTGAGCGCCACGTCCTCCTGCTGTGAGTGGCCGCTCACGACCACCGGACCCGCGGGAGCGGCCGCCACGGGCGGATGCGGTGTTTCGGCGCGCGGCGCGGCGATGCTGACGAGCGCGGCCGCCGAGGCGGCAAGCAACGTGGGCAGGGCGAAGGACTTGGCGTTCACGGGCGTCTCCTTTGCGACCAGGGTCTGCAGTGAGAACGCGCGGCCTTCGATTTCTTGCATACCGGGGTCAGCCCCCCAAGCGGGGACTGTCCCCATTCGGGGCGGGAGCAGACTTGTGGCAGGAACTGCCTCGGAGGGGACTGTCCCCACCCCGGGTGGGGACCGAGATGTCGCGGAAACTGCGCGGGCGGACTACGGGGCCGGCGCCCAGGTGCGGCCGCCGTTCGCCGTGGCGAAGTGCGCGCCGGAGGTGGTCGTGACCACGGCGCGCATGGCGTCGGTGGCCGTGATGCCCGTCAGGTGTTCGCTCGTCGGCACCGGTTCGCGGGTAAACGTGGCGCCGTCGGTGGCGCGCAGCACCGCGTCTCGGGCAACGGCCCAGCAGACGCCCGGCGCCGGCGACGCGAAGGCCACCACCGTGACGCCGGCGGGCAGAACGGCCAGCTGCCACGTGGCGCCGCGATCGGCCGACCGCTCGATGGCGCCCGCGCGCAGGCGGAACGACACGGCGGGCTGCAGGGGGAGGGCGACCACGTCGTTCGCGCCCAAGACCTCACCTGGGCGGGCTCGCCGCTCGGCGCTCGCCGCCGCCCGCGGACGTGCGGCGCCTGCCGTGGCTTCGGACGCGACCGCACGCGCGGGAGCCGCGGCGGGGGCGGGGGCTGGCGCCGGTACGGCCGCCGTGGGTGTGGCAGGCGCCTCCGCCACCGAGAGGGCCTCCTGCACCGGCGCCGCGGCCCGGGCATCTGCCGGCGCGACGTTTGTCGCAGCGCTGCGCGCTGCGCCCGCAGTCGTTCCGGACGCCGCGTTCGTCGCTGCCTCGCGATCGGCCAGCCTGGCCGTTGTCTGGCGAGGCGTCTGTACGCCCACCGCGGCCGAGGAGCGTGCCTGCGCGGGAGCCTCGGACTTCGCGCGCGCGCCTGCCGTGGCGCTATCGGCGTTCCCGCTCCGCGATGCCGCCGCCTCGGGCACGAACGCCTCGGGTTGCCGCGACGGAGCCGGCTCAGCCACCGGCGCCGCGTCTGATTCCACCTTCGCCGCCGGTCCCCGGGCCGACTCCGCCACCTGGTCGGCCGGACCGCGGCCCACCCACACGGCCACGAGCGCCACGGCGGCCAGCGACGTCGCCGGCACGAGCCAGCGCCAGCCCGCGAACCACGCGCCGAAGGCGCCGCCCGCAGGCCCGCTCGCGTCCGCCGCCGCGCCGGCCTCGGCAGTGCCCGCCTCATCCGGCAATGCCCGCACGAACGCTGCCACCGTCGCCTGACAGCGCGGACAGCCTTCGACGTGTGCCTCCACCGCGCGCAGCTCCGCGCCCGCGAGCGCGCGCTCCGCGAAGAGGCCGATCACCTCCGCGTCGGGGCAGCTGCCGGCCTCCACGTCGCCGGCGGCGCGCAGCACGGAGCTCAGCAGGGCGTCTTCGCCCGAATGGCGCCCGGTGTCGTTGGGCAGACTCACGGCGTCCTCTTTCCTTTGAACGATGGCGGCCCGGTCTCTTGCGGCGCCGGCACGCCGAGCGCCTCGGCGAGCGCGCCGTCCCAGGCGCTGCGGGCCACCTCGGCCCAGTCGGTGACGTCCGCCGGATCGAGTCCCTGCGGGGCGAGTGCCTCGCGGATCGCCGCCTGCAACTGCCGTCGCACGCGCTCCAGCTTGCGCGACGCGGTGGCCTCGCTTTCGCCGAAGAGCCGCCCGGCCTGCGCCAGCGTGAGCCCGTGCACGTAGTAATACGCGAGGCGCACGCGGTCGGCGCCGTCGAGCGCCGCGAGCGCGGCCGTGACGGCGCGAGCCGCGACCCGCAGGGCCTGGGCCCGGGCCGCGTCGGCAGGCGGCTCCGCGGGCAGGTGGACCTCCGCGGGATGGTCCGGATCGTCGATCGTCGTCAGGCGCTTCTGCGCCCGCGCCACGTCAACGTGCCGCTGCGCCAGCACGCTGCGCAGCCACGTCGAGAGCTTCGCGCGCCCGTGGTAGTAGCGGAAGAGCGATTGCCCGCGGCCGTTGCGTCCGCCGAGGCCGAAGAGATCGGCGTAGAGCGAATCAGCGAGTTCACGGCCCGTGGCCTCGTCGGTCATCGCCCGCGCCGCGCGGTAGAGTTCCGGACGGTACGTCATTACGAAGTGCTCCCACGCGGCGTCGTGGCCATCCGCGCAGGCGAGCGCGAGCGCCAGATCACGCGCGTGCAGCGTAGCCACGGCGGCATCGGCGGCGGCGCCACCGCCCGGCGCGAGCTTCTCGGCCGCGCGACCGACCGCCTCGGCGAACCGCTCCCGCGACACGTTCCACCGCTCGGCCTCCGACTGCGCGAACAGCCGGTCGATCGCGGCTGCCGACACGGCGGGGGAGGACGACGCGGGACTCACTCCTCGAACTCGAACGCCAGGAAGAGGTACTGCCCTTGCCGCAGCACCTGCAGCGCGCACGCGGCCCGGGGCGGCAACTTCGTGACGGCCTGCCGCAGGTCGGCGAGCGAGGTGACACGGGTGCGGTTCACCGCGACGATGAGGTCGCCGGGCTGGATGCCGTACTCCACGGCCTCTTCGCCGGCCCTCGCCGCCACGAGCGCGCCGAGGTCGCTCGGGCCGACGCCGAGTTCCTGGCGCAGCGTGTCGTCGAGGCCGATGGCGAGCACGCCCAGCCGCGCCACCAGGTGCTGCTCGCGGGTCACGAGCGTGGCAAAGCGCAGCGGATCGTCGCCGCGTTCATCCACCGCCACCGGCAGGCGCAGTGTCTCCTTGCCGCGCACCACGTCGAGCGTCGCCACGGCGCCGGCGGCGCGCCGGTAGAGGTTCACATCGAGCTGCCGTCCGTTTTCGATCGGCTTGCCGTCGAGCCCGACCACGATGTCGCCGATGCGCAGACCGGCCTTCGCAGCCGGGCCGTCGGCATCGACGTCGGCCACGAACGCCCCCGAGTCCTGCGGCAGTTGCAGCGCCTCGGCCAGTGGCGGTGTGATCGACTGGACGAGCGCGCCGATGGTGCCCCGCCGGACGCGGCCGTGTGCCTTCAGCTGCTCGTAGACCGATCGCACGATGTTGCTCGGCGCCGCGAAGCCGAGGCCTTCGTTGCCGCCGCCCTGCGACAGGATGAGGGTGTTGATGCCCACGACCTTGCCCTGCGCGTCCACGAGCGGCCCGCCGCTGCTGCCCGGATTGATCGGGGCGTCGGTCTGGATGTAGACCATCGGATCGTCGGCTTCGAGCTGCCGGCCCACGGCGCTCACGACGCCCATCGTCACCGTGTTGTCGAGGCCGAGCGGACTGCCGAACGCGAACACGAGTTGCCCGGGACGCAGCGTGTCGGAATCCCCGAGGGGCAGCGCCGTCAACGCGTTGCCGCTCACCTTGAGCAGGGCCAGATCCGTCTCTTCATCGACGCCGACGACCGTGGCGTCGAGCGTGCGTCCGCGCGGGCGCACGATCGACGTGCCCTGCGGCCGCGAGGCCGTCACCACCTGCACGCGGCGCGCGCCCTGTACCACGTGGTAGTTCGTCATCACGTAGCCTGAGGCGTCGAGGATCACGCCCGACCCCGACGACCGCCGCCGCTCGACTACGCCGTCGCCGGCCGGCGCGTCCGGATCGAACGCGAGGCCCGAGGCCAGCACCTGCACGGTGCTCGAACCCACCTGCGCGGCCAGCGCTTCGAACGAGGCGCTGATCTCGCCGAGGGTGATCGTGCGTGGGGGGCGGGCCACGGCCTGCGCGGAGGCCGCCGGCGTCGCCAGTGCGCCAGCGGCGGCCACGAGGCCCACCGCACAGGCGTGCTGCAACCGTCTGGTGCGAAGAGGCTTGGTCACGCCGCGGGCACTCCCTCAGCTCACGAGCTTAGCCGATCGCCCGCATCTGGTAGAGTCCAAGCGATGTCTTCGACACTGACGTTCCTCGGGGCGGCCCGCACGGTCACGGGCTCGCGGTATCTGGTGGAAGCGGCCGGCAAACGCGTGCTGGTCGACTGCGGCATGTTCCAGGGGCTCAAGGAGCTCCGCCTGCGCAACTGGGCCGAACCCACGGTGCCGTCCTCCTCGATCGACGACGTCGTCCTCACCCACGCCCACCTCGACCATGTGGGGATGCTGCCACGGCTCGTGGTGCAGGGCTTCAAGGGGCGGATCTTCTGCACCCCGGGCACGCAGGACCTGTGTTCGCTCGTGCTGCCAGACGCCGGCCGCCTCCAGGAAGAAGAAGCGGAGCGCGCCAACCGCTACGGATATTCGAAGCACAAACCGGCCCGGCCGCTTTTCACCGAGGAAGACGCCATCCGGACCCTGCGCCTGCTGCAGCCCGTCGGGTATGAACGACCCATCCCCGTGGCCGGAGGTTCCCTCGAGGTGGAGTTCCTACCCGCAGGTCATCTGTTGGGGGCCGCCTACGTGCGGATGCGCCGGCCCGGCGGCGAGGGCGGCACGGTGCTGTTCGGCGGCGACCTCGGCCGCTACAACCGGCCGATCCTGCCCGACCCCTCGAACGGCGTGCAGACGGACGTGCTGCTCGTGGAGTCCACCTACGGCGACCGCAGCCACCCGGAGGAAGACGAAGCCGAACGGCTCCGTACCCTCATCACCGAGACGGCCGATCGGCAAGGCAAACTCATCATCCCGTCGTTTGCGATCGGGCGCGTGGAGGAAGTGCTCTACGCCATCAAACAGCTCGAAGACACCGGGAAGATCAAGCCGTTGAAGGTGTACGTGGACAGCCCCATGGCCCTCCAGGCGCTGCAGTTCTACCAGCGCCACGCCCACGAACTCGACGACGACCTCCACAAGCGGCGCGGCCAGGTGTGTGCGTTCTGCACGGCGCGTTTCACCCCCGTGGCGACGCCGCAGGACTCGCGCGCGGTGGTCGAAAGCCGTGGGCCGGCCATCGTGATTTCCTCGAGCGGCATGGCCACCGGTGGGCGAGTTCTGCACCACCTGGCCAGGGCGCTGCCCGATCCGAAGAACACCGTGCTCTTCGTCGGCTTCCAGGCGGCGGGGACGCGCGGTCGTCACCTCATCGAAGGGGCGACCGAGGTCAAGATCCATGGGCAGTTCATCCCCGTGCACGCCCGCATCGAGAAGCTGAATGGGATGTCGGCGCATGCAGATTCAGGCGAAATCATGCGCTGGCTGAAGACATTCCCCGCGCCGCCAGGTACGACGTACCTGGTGCACGGGGAGCCCTCGGCGCAGGACACGTTGCAGAAGCGAATCGAGGCGGAGTTGGCGTGGAACGTGCAGGTGCCAAGACACGGGGATCGTGTGCCCGTTCCCCTGTAACTTTCGAACGCGACTCGAACGATGCCGTCCAACGACCGTCCCGTCCAGACCGCCGCCAGCATTCCCACCAGACCGTACCTGCTCGAACGGGTCGACGATGCCGCCGTCGTGCAGCTCTATGCCGACGGTTTTGCCGCTTTGCCGCTCGGCCAGAAGACACTCATCTGGCATCTGTATGAAGCGGCGCTCGCCGGGCGCGACATCTATACCGACCAGCGCTACGTCCGCAACCTGGCGATGCGCGATTTCCTCGAAGCCCTCGTGTTGCACGACGGGGCGCTGCCGGCCGATGTGGCGGCGGAAATCTGGCGCTATACGAAGCTCTTCTGGATCAACTCCGGTCCCTTCAACAACCTGACGGCCCGGAAGTTCGTGCTGAAGCTTGGCGTCGACGAATTGGCGCGGGCGGCTCTGGCCGCGGCCGCGGCGGGTGCACGTTTCCGCACCGGGCCCGGCGAATCGCCGGCGGACCTGGCGCGCCGCCTGGCCCCGGCCCTGCTCGACCCGGCCGTCGATGCGATGGTCACGAACAAGACGCCCGGCGCCGGCGGCGACCTCCTGCGTGACAGCGCCAACAACCTCTATCACGGCGTTTCGATGGCCGATCTCGAGGGCTTCACCGAGCGCTACCCGCTCAACTCGCGTCTCGTGAAGCGCGACGGCCAGCTCGTGGAGGAGGTCTACCGCGTGGGCGGCCGGTACGACGCGGAGCTGCGCCGCATCATCGGCCACATCGAGGCGGCGTTGCCGTTTGCGACGCCCAGCTTCGCGGCGGCGCTCACCGCCCTCATCCAGTGGTACCGCACCGGCGAAGACAGCGACCGTGCCGCCTTCGACATCGCCTGGGTGCAATCCACCGACTCGCCCGTGGACACGATGAGCGGCTTCATCGAGGTCTACATGGACGCCCGCGGCATCAAGGGCGCGTGGGAGTCGATGGTCTACTACGTGAACCACGAGAAGACGGCGCGTATCCGCGCGCTGGCCGAGAACGCGCAGTGGTTCGAAGACTGCATGCCGATTGCGCCGGCCTACCGCAAGCCGGTCGTGCTCGGCGTGACCGCCACCGCCATCGAGGTCGTGATTGAAACCGGTGATGCGGGTCCGATTACGCCCATCGGCGTGAACCTGCCGAACGACCAGCGCGTGCGCGAAGTGCATGGCAGCAAGTCGGTCACGCTGTCGAACGTGACCGAAGCCTACGAGTTCAGCACCACCGACGAATACCGCCGGGAGTTCGCCTGGAACGACGAGGAATTCGACCGCGCCAAGCGCTGGGGCGCGGTGGCCGGCGAACTCGCCACCGAAATCCACGAAGTGCTCGGCCACGGGTCGGGCCGCATGGCCGCCGGCATCAGCGCACAGCCGCAGGAACTGCTGAAGGAGCAGTATTCCGCGCTCGAAGAGACGCGTGCGGATCTCGTGGCCCTCTACTTCTGCGCCGACGCGAAGCTGGTCGAGCTCGGCATCGTGCCGGCTGACGCGCACGCCGACATCGTGCGCGCCGAATACGAGGCCTTCGCCCGCACGGCGCTCGTGCAGCTTCGCCGCGTGCGTGAGGGCACGCAGCTCGAAGAAGACCACATGCGCAACCGGCAGGCCATCGTGCACTGGCTGCTCGCCAACACGCGGGCGCTCTCGGTGCGCATCCGCGAGGGCCGGACGTTCTACGTGCTCGAGAGCGTCGCGCGGTTCCGCGACGGCATCGCCGCGATGCTGCGCGAGGTGCAACGCATCAAGTCCGAAGGTGACTACGAGGCCGCGCGTGTGCTCTTCGAGACTTACGGCGTGCACTTCGACGCCGGCCTGCGCGACGAGATCGTGCGCCGCGTGGATCAGTTGAAGCTGCCGTCGTACACGGGCTTCGTGATGCCCACGCTGACGCCGGTCTACGACGCGAACGGCGGCATCGCCGACGTGCAGATCTCGTATCTCTGCGACTTCGCGACGCAGATGCTCAGCTATTCGGCCCACCGCCGCGCTCTGGCGGAGTAGGCGCATGCCCATCACGCTCACACCCGAGGCCACGAAACAGCTCGTGGCCTCCATCAAGCGCTTCACGGCCGAACATCTCGACGACGAGATCGGCGACCTGAAGGCCGCGATGTTCCTCGACTTCTGCGTGGCCGAAGTTGGCGCCGTCGTCTACAACCAGGCGATCGCCGACGCACAGAAGTACTTCCAGGCGCGCACCACGGATCTCGACAGCGTGTGTTACCAGCCGGAGTTCGCCTACTGGAAGACGTCGCGCAAGGGCTGAGGCAGCGTCAGACACCACGGTCGCGCCGGCGAGCACGCGTGCCGTGCGATAGGAAGTGGGCCAGCGCAGCGGCGGCATCGCGGCGCTTCCCATCGAGCTGCGGTAAAGTCGCCGCATGTGCGACCTCGGGCATCCGCATCAGCACCACGTCTTCGGGTATCTCGTGGACGCCCCGGAAATCCGCGCGCTCATCGACGAGACGCGGCGTCTGACCCGCGAGATTGACGACACGGCGGCGCGCGTCGAGGCCATGAAGCCGGCCTTCGCGAGGCTGCTCGCCGCCGACGGCTGGCTGCCCGAGGCCTATGGGGCGCCAGACCACTCGAGCGGCATGGGGAGCGGCATCGGCCAATACGCGCTCTATCGCGCCGAGGACGGCTCGCTCACGCTCTTCTCGCTCGTCATCCCGGCCGGCGCCGAGACCCCGGTGCACGACCATCTGGCCTGGGGCCTCATCGGCGTGTATCGCGGGCGTCAGCACGAAACGGTGTATCGGCGGCTCGACGACGGCCGCGACGAGTCGCGGGCCGAGCTCGTCGTGTCGCGCGCGCTGACGGCCGAGACCGGCGACTTCTACGCGCTCCTGCCGCCGCGTGATGACATCCATCTCGTGAAGACGGTGTCGGACGAGCCGTCGGTGTCGATCCATCTGCTCGCCAACGACACGGCCTGCGTGTGGCGGCACCGGTTCCACCCGGCCAGTGGTGAGGTGAAGGCGTTTCGATCCGGGTACAGCAACGCGCCGTGTCCGCCGGAGGCCACGACAAGCACCGCCTAGTTGGGCCACACTGGAAGGCGTATGCCCACTCTGCCCTCCCTCGACAGGCGGCGCATGTCGGCCGTCGTGGCCCTCGTCGCCCTGCTGACGGCACCTGCATTCGCCCAGGAATCCCTGTCGACGCGCCTCCTGCTGGCCGAGGACGCGCGGGTGTTGAGTCTCGAAACGCACGCCCTGCTCACCGAGGGCCTGAATAGTGCGGATGCGAAGGTGCGCGCGCAGGCGGTGCGGGCGGCAGGACGCTTCGAAACACCATCGCTGCTGAACGACATCATGCCGCTCCTGACCGACCAGGACGCGGAGGTGCGGCGCTGGGCATCGATCGCCACGGCGAACTCGGCGCGGCTCTTCACGGTGCCGGCCATCGACGAACTCATCCGCGTGATGGGCACGGCGAAGCCGGCAGACTGGGGGCTCTACGCCGCCGCGCTTGGCCGCATCGCGATGGCGACGCCGGATCAGTTCCGCCGCGTGGAGCAGACACTGGCCGCCGTGCTGCCGGCACCGCCCCTGGGCGCGCGCCTGGTGCCCGGTCGCACTCGCGTCGCCGTCGCACGGGATGTCGCGCAGGTCGAAGGCGCCGCGCGCGGACTCGAATCGCTCACGCGCGTCAGCGGCAAGGTGGCCCCGCTCGGCGACGACGCCAAGGCGCGGTTGTATGTCGTGGTCGAAACGCCCGATGCCCGCGGCGCAACCCTCTTCGCGCGCGCCCGGCGGCTGGCGCTGCAGGCGCTGCGCAATGCTCGCATGGTCGACGGCGGCCTGGCGCGCACGGCCGCGCGCGATGCCGACGACGAAGTGCGCCGGCTGGCCGTAGTAGCCGCTGGCGCGCCGGTGACAGCCGACGCGCCGGCCACGATGCCGGACGCTGACCGCAATGCCGTGCTCACCGCCGGCCTCAAGGACGTCGAGCCGCGCGTGCGCTACGAAGCCGTGCGCGGCTGGGGGCGCCACCTGCAGGCCACCGATTGCCAGCCGGTGCTGCGCGCGGTGAACGACCCGAGCCCGCACGTGGCGCTGGCCGCGATCGACCTTCTCGGCGCCGGCTGCGGCGCGACGCCGGTGTCGCCGCTGCTGCAGAAGGAGGCCGAAGCCCTGCCGGCCTCCGGCTTCACCTGGCACCGTGCCGCGCACGCGATCGTGAGTCTTGCGAAGGCGGCACCGGCCGATGTGCGCACGCTCCTGCCGCGCTTCGTGGGCCATGCCACGTGGCAGGTGCGTCTGTATGCGGCGCGGGCGGCGGGCGCGACCGGCGCCACCGAAGCGCTCGTGCGCCTGGGCAGCGACGCGAGCGACAACGTGCGCGAGGCGGCGCTCGAGGAACTCGCGCGCCTGAAGCGTCCGGAAGCGCTGGCCGTGGCCTACGACGCGCTCACGCGTCCCGACCATCAGCTCGTGATGACGGCGGCACGCGCGCTCGCCGTCGAGACGGAGCGGCCCAAGGCCGCTAAGGCGCTCTCGATCGCGCTCCTGCGGCTGACGCTCGAAGGCAAGGACACCTCGCGCGATCCGCGCGTGGCGATTCTGACGACGCTCTCCGAGATCGGCAGCACCTCGGACGTGGATGCCGTGACGCCGTTCGTCTCCGACTGGGACGCGCGGGTGGCGGAGGCCGCCGCCAGGGCGATCGCGAAGTGGACGGGCCAGCCGACAGAGGCTTCGCCGCGGCCGCGGGACGTCCAGCCGCCCGACCTGGCCGTGCTGGCGAAGGCGCGCACGCAGCGCCTGCGCATCACGATGGCCAGGGGCGGCGTGATCGAACTGCGCCTGCTGCCCGACGAAGCGGCGGCCACCGTGGCGCGCGTGGCGTCGCTCGCCGCCCGCGGCTACTACAACGGCCTCACGTTCCACCGCGTCGAACCGACGTTCGTGCTGCAGGGCGGCAGTCCGGGCGCCAACGAGTTCATGGGCGATGGCCCGTACATGCGCGACGAGCCGGGCATCGCGCACAACCGCGGCACCATCGGCATCTCGACCCGCGGACGCGACACCGGCGACGCGCAGATCTTCGTGAACCTCATCGACTCGCCGCGCCTCGATCATGCCTACACCGTCTTCGCCGTGGTGGAACGCGGCATGGACGTGGCCGATACGGTGCTCGAGGGCGACGTGATGGCGAAGGTCGAACTCGTGGACGCCCCGCGCCGGTGACGATGCGCTCCTCGCGGCTGCCGGCCGACCTGGCCCCGAATCGCCTCACCGAGGCGGTGGCGAGGCGGCGCGCCGGTGACGGCGATCTCATCGACCTGACCGAATCGAATCCCACGCGGGCCGGGCTGGCGTATCCCGCCGACCTGCTCGGGCCGCTCGCCGGTGACGCGGCCCTGGCCTATGCGCCGCAGCCATTCGGGCTCGAGTCGGCGCGCGCGGCCGTGGTGGCCGACTACGCGCGGCGTGGCGTGGCCACGCGCCTCGACCGCATCTGCCTTGCCGCGAGCACGAGCGAGGCCTATGCGTGGCTCTTCAAGCTGCTGTGCGATCCCGGCGATCGCGTGCTCGTGCCGCGGCCGAGTTATCCGCTCTTCGAGCACCTGACGGCGCTCGAGTGTGTCGAGGCCTCGCCTTACGAGCTCGATGCGCACGGGCACTGGCGCATCGACGTGGACGCGCTGGCGCGGCAGATCGACGAACGCACGAAGGCCGTGCTGGTCGTGTCGCCCAACAATCCCACCGGTTCGGTCATCGATCGCGCCGAGCTCGACGCGCTGGCGGCCGTGTGCGCGGCGCACGATCTCGTGCTCATCGGCGACGAAGTGTTCGCGGACTATCGTCTTGATGGCGAGCCGCCGGCGCCTTCGGTGATCGCGCAGGATCAGGCCGTGGCGGTGTCGCTCGGCGGGCTCTCGAAGTCGGTGGGGCTGCCGCAGGTCAAGCTGGCGTGGATGGCCGTAGGCGGCCCCCCGCAGGCCGCGAGCCGCGTGATGGCCGGCCTCGAGATCATCGCCGACACGTTCCTGTCGGTCTCCACCCCCGCGCAGGTGGCGCTGCCGGAGCTGCTCACACGTGGTGCCGCCGTGCGCGATGCGATCCGCTCGCGCACCGCGCGCAATCTCGCCGCGCTCGCGTCCGCGGTGGCGTCCGTGCCGGCCGTGACGCTGCTGCCGCCGGCCGGCGGCTGGTGCGCGGTGCTGCAGGTGCCGTCCGTGCGCCACGAAGAAGCGCTCGTGCTCGCCCTCGTCGAGCAGGACGGCGTGCTCGTGCATCCTGGCTACTTCTTCGACTTCCCACGCGAGGCGTTCGTGGTGGTGAGCCTGCTCGTCGGGCCCGACACCTTCGATGCCGGGGTGGCCCGCGTGCTCGCGCACGTGCGCGAGGCGATCTGATGACGCCGCCCACGCGCCAGTGCGGCATCGGCGTGCCGCTCTTCTCGATTCCGTCGTCAGCCAGCTGGGGCATCGGCGAGTTCGCCGATCTGCCGGCCTTCGGCTCGTGGTGCCAGGCGGCCGGGCAGCGTTACGTGCAGCTCCTGCCGCTCAACGAGATCTCGCCGGGCGAGACCTCGCCGTACTCGTCAATGACGGCGATGGCGCTCGATCCCATCTACATTCACGTGCCGGCAGTGGAGGACGTGGTGGCGCTCGGCGGTGAAGCGGCGTTGTCGCCAGACGACCGGGAGGCGCTGGCGGCGCTGCGGGCGTCGGAACGCGTGCGCTATGCAGACGTGCGCGCACTCAAGTCGCGCGTGCTGCGCCGCGCCTACAGGCGCTTCGCCGCCGAGGAGATCGACCGCGGCACGGCCCGTGCTGGCGCGTTCGCCGCCTACGACACGCGCGAGTCGTGGTGGCTCGACGCGTATGCGACGTTCCGGGCGCTGCACGCGGCCCATGAGGAACGCGCGTGGTGGGACTGGCCGTCGGCGCTGGCGTATGGCGATCCGGCGGCAATCAAGGACGCCCGCGCCGCGCTCGCGGAGGAGCGGCGCTACCGCTCGTGGCTGCAGTGGATCGCCGAGACGCAGTGGCAGGCAGCGCGACAGAGCGCCGGGGTGCGGGTGCTCGGCGATCTGCCGTTCATGATCTCGGGCGACAGTCCGGATGTATGGGCGCGGCGCGAGCAGTTCACGCTCGACGCCACGGTGGGGGTGCCGCCGGATGCCTTCAGTGAAACCGGCCAGGACTGGGGCCTGCCGCCGTGGCGGTGGGACGTCATGCAGAGCACCGGGTTCCAGTGGATGCGCGCCCGTGCCCGCCGCACCGCCGCACTCTTCGACGGCGTGCGCATCGATCATCTGGTGGGGCTCTATCGCATCTACGTGCGTCCGATCGACACGACACGCGACAAGGTGTTCTCGCCGCCCGACGAGCCGGCGCAGAGTCTGCTCGGGGCGAAGATCCTCGGCATCTATCTGCAGAGCGGCATCGAGGTCGTGGCCGAGGACCTCGGCACCGTGCCGCCGTTCGTGCGCCACTCGATGGCGCGGCTCGGCGTGCCCGGCTTCAAGGTGATGCGCTGGGAACGGTCGTGGGACGCGGAAGGCAAGCCGTTCGTCGATCCCGCGGAGTATCCCGAAGTGTCGGTAGGCCTCTCGGGCACCCACGACACCGAGCCGCTCGCGCAGTGGTGGCGCGAGCTCGAGGACGACGATCGCGCGGCGTTCCTCGCGCTGCCGAGCCTGGCGGGGCGCGGCGTCACTGCGGCGTCGCCGTTCGTGCCCGACGTGCGCGATGCGATCGTCGGCGCGCTCATCGACAGCACCGCGCGCACGGTCATGCTGCCGCTGCAGGACGTCTTCGGCTGGGACGCGCGCATCAACACGCCGGCGACGGTGAACGACCAGAACTGGACCTGGCGCGTGGCACAGCCCGTGGACCGCTGGCGCGACGACGCGGAGTGGGTCGCCTGCGCCGGTCGCCTGCGCGCGTGGTGCGCCGCCGCCCGACGCTCATCGGCTCATTTGTAACGGGGTCTGTCACGGTCACCGAATGTCTTCGGTGGCTGTTGTCGTCATCGCACGTCCGGCCCGTGCGCAGGCGGGCCGCTCGTTCATGACCGTGACAGACCCCGTTACATCTCGTGATGGTGACAGACCCCGTTACAACTACAGGGCGCGGATGAGAGCGGCGACGGCCATGCCGGCGAGGAGCGCCGTGGTGGGGCGGCCGATGGCGGCGATGCCCACGGTGACCGCGGCGGCGAGGTAGCCCGGGCCGTCGCCTTTGCCGAGCGTCGCCACGACGAGCGCGACGATGACCGACGTGCCGAGGTGTTTCAGGAACGCGGTGATGAACGGCGTGGACGGCAGCACGCGCGCGACGACCAGGCCGCCGGCACGGGCGACGTAGGTCACGACGGCCATGCCGCCGATGGCGAGGGCGGTGCTGCTAGCGTCGGGTGTCACGCCACGCTCCCACGGTCGCGCCAACGAGCGCCGCCACCAGCACCTGCCACTCCGGCGCCACGATCGATGCCGGGATGCGCGTGGCGAGCGCCGCCGCGCCCCACGGCACCAGATCCTTCGGTCCGCGCCAGCCGGCGGTGAGCGTCGCGGCGAAGAACAGCACGAGCACGAGATCCAGGCCGAAGCGCCGCGGATCGCCGAGCGCGGGCGCGGCGAGGAAGCCCGCGGCCGTGCCCGCCATCCACACGAGCCACACGACCACGCTGCTGCCCACGAGCACGCCGAGGTCACGTTCGCCACGCGCGTAGGCGCCCATCGCGATCGCCCACTGGCCCTCACCGATGAGCCCCGACGCCATCCACGGCGTGGCGCCGCGATAGTGCCGCAGCCACGACGTCAGCGATGCCGTCAGCAGCGAGAAACGCGCGTTCACCGCGAAGGTGGAGAACCAGATCGGCGCGAGCGGCAGCGGGGCGCTCCAGAGCGGCAGCACCGCGAACTGCGCCGCACCCGCGAAGACCGTGCCGCTCATGAAGAGTGTGGCCCAGAGCGCCAGGTCCACCTGACGCGCCGCCACGCCGAAGCCGGCACCGAGTACTGCCGACGCCACGGCCAGCGGCACGCTGGCGCGCGCCCCCTGCCACATCGCCCGACGCGTGACTGTGAAGGAGGCGTGACTGGTCATGGGACGCGTGCGTGCGACACGTGCAGGCAGAGCAGGCCGCTCACGTTCGCCACGGCGAAGCTGATGCCCTTGAGATTGTGTGCCGGCGGCACACCGGGAATGGGACGCGGATAGCCGCTCGCACGCGCGCGGATGCGGCGGATGGCGCCCTCGCTCGTGACGTCCACGTGTGCTTCCTCGCGTGGACACTCCCAGTCGAGTGTCACGCCGATGGCGAGCGGCAGGCTGCCAGGCAGCCACCGCGTGGCGTCCTGCTCGGCCGCGGCCACCAGGCCCACGCCGGCGCGGGCCGCCTGCACGAGCGCCTCGCCAAGACGCCCCTGATGCGCGGCGTTGGCCGTGCCAAGACTCAGGTTGATGAGGTCGACGCGGGCTTCGACCGCCCACGTGATGGCGGCGACCAGTGCCTCAACGGTGGCCCGCAGCTCGCGGTCGAACACCTTCACCGGGATGATCGCGGCCTCCGGTGCCTTCTCGCGGACGGCCGCCGCGACGGCCGTACCATGCCCGAGCCGGTCGACCGTGTCGGTCCCCGCGCGTCCGGCCGCGTCGAACGACACGCCGGCTTCCACCGCGCCCACGTGCGGATGGCCCGCGTGCACGCCGCTGTCGATGACGGCCACGCGCACGCCGGCGCCGGTCGCGCCGGGATACCGGCCGGCGGCGAGCCGTCCGGGCGGAAGGTCTGCGAGTACGATGCGGGCGCGACTCACGCGCGCGCGTCCTCGCGGGCGGCCGAGGCACCCGCGCCCGGGGCCGAAGCGCCCGCGCCCGGGTCCGTGCCCGCGGCCGCCGCCGCCGCGCCCGGGTCCGTGCCCGCGGCCGCCGCCGCCGCGCCCGTGCCGAACAGCCGCGCGAATGCTGCGCCGGCTCGCGCCAGGTCGGCCGGATGTCCCAGTTCCACCAGCCGCGCGCCGTCGAGCACCGCCACGAGGTCGACGGCGTGGGCCACCGCCGCGCGATGCGAGATGACGATCGAGGTTCGTCGCCGCATGGCCGCGAGGTAGCTGTCGATCACCTGACGTTCAGACGCCGGGTCCAGCGCCGCCGTCGGCTCATCGAGCACGAGCACGGACGGTTCGGTGAGAAACGCCCGGGCAATCGCGATGCGCTGGCGCTCGCCGGCCGACATCTGTGCGCCACGTTCGCCGACCACCGTCGCCAGCCCGAGCGGCAGGCGCGCGAGGAACGGCGCGAGGCCGGCCGCCTCGGCGGCCCGGGCCACCGCCGCCTCGTCGGCCTCCGGCTGCGCGTAGCGGATGTTCTCGGCCACCGTCGCATGCAGCAGCGTGGGCTCCTGTTCCACGAACACGACATGGCGGCGGATGTCGTCGAGGCGCAGCGTCCGCACGTCGCGCCCGTCGATGCGCACGACGCCGGCGTCGGGGTCCAGCAGCCGCAGCAGCAGATGGGCCAGCGTGGACTTGCCGCTGCCGCTCGCGCCGACGAGCGCCACCGACGTGCCGGCGGGCACCGCCAGCGTGAAGTCTTCGAGCACCGCGAGTCCGCGCTCGGTGCGCAGCGTCACGCCCTCGAAGGCGATCGCGCCGGCCACGCCGGCGAGCGGCACGGCCTCGGGCGCCTCCTGCACGTCCAGAGGCGCGTCGAGCAGTTCGAGCACACGCCGCCACGACACCTTCGCTGTCGCCAGCGACGTATAGAGGCCCATCAGCGCCTGCACGGGCGCGTTGACGCGTGACTGATAGGCGAGGAACGCGGCGAACGTGCCGAGCGTGAGCGTGCCGTCGACGACGCGGGCGCCGCCGTAGAGAAAAACCGCCGAGGCGCCGAGCGACACGATGAGCCCCGGCAGGCCGCCGGCCAGATACGTGAGCCGCTGCATCCCCATCAGCGCGTCGATGAAGCGGTCGTTCAGCTGCCGGAAGCGGCCACGCTCGCGGCCCTGCGCGTTCGAGGTGACGACGAGCGTCGAGGCCTGCAGCGTCTCGATGAGGAAGCTGCCGATGTCGGCGCTGCGCTGCCGAAGATCGGCGACGCGCGCTTCGAGGCGGGCGCGGTAGCGCACGAGCGTCCACAGGCTGAGCGGCATGATCGCGGCCGACAGCAGCGCCAGCCGCCAGTCGAGCCAGACGAGCATGACGACGCAGCCGGCGAGGAAGAGCACGTTGCCCACCCAGGCGAGCGCCGCTTCGGCGGCCACGCGCTGGATCTCGCCGATGTCGCTGTTGAGCCGCGAGACGATGTCGCCCATGCGCGTGCGCGCGTAGAAGCGCGGCGACAGGTGCTGCAGGTGGCTGTAGACGGCCAGCCGCATGTCGAAGAGGATCTCCGCCGACACGCGCGTGTAGCGCAGGCCGCTCACGACGTTCAGCACGTAGCCCGTGATGCCGAGCAGCGCGAAGAGCCCGACGATGCGCCAGAGCGCCGCTACGTCGCGGCCGATGAGGGCGCGGTCGACCAGGTCTTTCGAGAGGTACGGCGTGACGAGCGACAGCCCCGTGCTCACGAGGCTGATGCCCATCACGAGCACGAGGCGGCGCCAGTAGGGCGCCAGAAACACGAACGCCCGACGCAGGCTGGCGTCGGGCGGTTCGGGTGTCACGATAGGGCCTCGCGGCCGGACGGCGCGCACGCCGTCCGGCGGGGGCGCGCCTCAGCGCGCCGTGGTGGTGGCCGGCGTCGTGGCCGGCAGCACGTAGAGTTCGGTCGTCTGGTCGCCGCCGAGGTGGATCGTGCGCAGGTACTTGTGCGTCGCCGCCTCGTAGACGTCGAGCGTCGCGCCCGCCACGTAGATGTAGAACAGCTTGCCGTTCGAACTCGGGCGCAGGCCCAGGCGCGGCCGGCCTTCGAACTTCGTGCGCATGAGCACGGTGTTCTTCTCGAGGTCGAACGTCCAGAACTCGTAGTTGCCGATTTCCTGGGTGATGCCGTAGGCGCGCTTGCGGTCGGGTGACTGCGCGAACGGCGCCACGTTCGAGGCCGGGCCGAGCGGCCGGAAGTCGAGCGTGCGCTTCATCAGGTCCACCCGGCCGATGCCCATCGTGCGGCGCGCGCGATCCGGATCAGCCATCGTGAAGAGGCCCGTGAAGACCCCCGGCGGATCGTTGAAGTCGTGCACCGGGCCGAGGTTGATGCGGCCGAGGCCCGTTTCCGTGGGCTGTGCGAACGGCCACGACTGCACTTCGGTGAACTTCTCGGTCTCGAGCACGGTGACCTCTTCGCCGAAGATGAAGAGATGCTTGCCGTCGGGCCCGAGGCGCATGTTGATCGTTTCACGCTCGTCGCCGCGCGGCCACGGAATCACCTGTGTGAACTGGTGTGTCGCCAGGTCGTATTTCTGAATTACCGTCGGCCCGATCTCCCAGCGGTCGATCTGCTTGGTGGCCGTGCGATACAGAAGGATCAGGAACTTGTTGGACGGATCGGGTTGCAGGTTGAGGACGCGGACGTTCTTGTTGCCGCTGCTCAGCTTGAAGCTGTCGATCGTCTGCTTCGTGGCCACGTCCACGATCTCGATCTGCTCGAATCGCGAGTCGAGGGCGTAGAAGCGCGTGCGGTCGGGCGAGAAGGTCATCGACCGCGGGATGCCCGTCTTCAGCTTGATCGTGCCGACGAGTTTCTCGGTGGCCTCGTCGTACATCTCGATCTCACCCTTGTAGGTGCCGATGTACAGCGTGCCGTTGCCGCCGGTGACGGCCGGCGCCTTGGCGCCGCGCCCCTGGCCATGGACAGCGGGCGTGAGAGTGATGGCGGCCGCGCACAGGGCGGCCACCGTGACGAGACGGCGCATGGAAGTCCTCATCCCGGGAACACCAGGTCGATCTTGCGCCAGTCCTTCTGGGCCACGGCACACTTGGCCGTCCAGTCGGGGGCGTGGTTGAGCTGATCGGGCACCTGCGCGGGCCAGAAGCAGCCCATGTGGCAGTCGAACAGGTCGCGCTCGACCGGCGAGCAGAGCCCCGCCGTGCCGCCGGCGTGATCGGCTTCCCAGCCCGGCGAGAACACCGTCGAGCAGCCGGGCGGAATGTGCGGCTTCTCGGGCTGCTGCGGCGGGCCGCCGCCCTGCTGCTGCAGGGCCACGACATCGGCCTCGGTCGAAGCCACGACGAGCGCGGCCTTACGGTTAATGGCGTTGAGGTGCTTCATCGTCGTCTCCGTCGAACTGTCGCAGGAAGCCGGGATTCTTCACGGCCAACTCGCCGTAGATCTCAAGGCAGGTGTGCGTCCACCCGCGAATCCATTCGCAGTAGTGCAGGTTCGGCTGGGTAGTGGCGCCGTAGCGCGTGTGCGCTTCGTGGTAGCAGCCGCCGCCGCAGATCGGCCGCGCCCAGCAGGTGGCGCAATCGGTCTTGTTGCTGATGTGGTGTTCGTCGAGGAACGTCGCCTGCTTCGCGCGGTCGATGCCGTCGGTCACGGAACCGAAGCGATGGTTCTCGGAGCCGGCGAAGCGGTGGCAGAGCGAGACCTCGCCGTCGGTCGCCACGCCGAGCAGGCCGATGCCGGCGCCGCAGGGGTAGGCCTTGGCGTGGCCCATGTGGATTTCCTGCAGCGTCTCGCGGACGTTCGAGAAGCCGTGGTGCCTGTTCTGCAGCGACGCCTCGAGGAACTCGGCGGCAAGCTGCCGGAACTGCTCGAGCAGGTGGTCGTAGCCGGGGCCGGCCTCGAGCGCGTGGCCGCGCTGCGGCGCCGTCGTGACCGGCGCGAAGCCCACTTCCCAGAAGCCCATGTCCTCGAAGAGGTGCTTGTAGATCCGCTTCACGTCGAGCGTCTGCTTCGTGAGCGTCACGCGCGCGCCGATCGGGCGGGTCTTGTGGCGGGCGAGCAGCGCCTTGATCTTCGGCGCGGCGATGTCGTAGCTGCCCTTGCCGTTGCTGAAGACGCGGAACTTGTCCTGGATTTCCTGCGGGCCGTCGATCGAGATGGTGACGCCGATGCGTTCGTCGGCCAGGAAGTCGATCACGTCCGGCTGCAGCAGCGTGGCATTGGTCGTGAGGCTGAAATCCACCTCGCGGTTCAGTGCCTTCGCCGAATCGCGCGCGTAGGCCACGGTGCTCTTCAGCACCTTGAAGTTCATGAGCGTTTCGCCGCCGAAGAACGTGATGTGCGCCGTCTTGCCCGGGTTGCTCTCGCGCAGCGCCAGATCGACGGCGGCGCGCGCCGTCTCGGCGCTCATGAACTTGGGCTGGCTGCCGTTCTCGGTGTCGACGATCTTGTCTTCGCCGTACTCGTAGCAGTACTCGCAGCTCAGATTGCACTGGTTCGTGACGTTCACGACCAGCGTCTGGATCGGCATCGGCTTGAGCGGGATGACCTTCGGTGCCGGCGCCTTCGCCGCCAGTTCGCCGATGGCGCGGATGCGATGCAGCTCGTTGACGGCGTCTTTCACCGTCTGCTCGCCGAAACGCGGCGCGAGGGCCGCCAACAGTTCCTCGGGCGCCTGCGGACGGGTCTTCAGCAGCTCCACGACCGCCACCGAGCAGTCGTCGAGGGCGAACACGGCCGCGCTCGGCACCATGTAGGCAAAGCGCTGCCCCGACGCCTCGAACGTGTGGAATTCTCCCACGCCCAGTTGCCGGGTCGGACTCGTGGTCTCGGCGAGTGCACTCATGGTTTCTGACCGGAACCGACTTACGGGGTGACCGTGGGATCGAACTTCATGTAGAGCGGCGCGGTCACGAGCAGGTGCGAGCGGCCCTTGAGCGGCGCTGCGGCGCCCGGCGGCGTGAAGCTCGCCACCACCCACACATCGCCCATGTTGTTGCGTTCGCCCTTGCGCTGCGGATTCGGGCCATCGACGTTCGGCGTGAAGACGCTCGTGGCCGCATCGATGCCGCCCACGAACTTGATGTCCTCGTCGTCGAACGTGGCCTTGTACTCTTCCACCGTCCAGGTCGCGGCGACGGCGTCGAGCCGCAGGTCGTCGGCGGTGTTGGGCTTCTTGTCGGGGCCGTTGTTGAAGGTCCACGCATCGAAGCGGGCGAGCATCTTCGGGAACACCACGCCGCCGACACGCGCCATGTTCCACGACGGCGTCACGCGCAGCGAATCGACCTTGTCGTAAATGGTGAGCGCGCCCGGCTTCACCGCACCCGCCACGACGAGCGAACGCGGGCCGATGGCGGCCGTGGCCGCGACGTCCACCGTGGCCGTGATGACGTCACCCGCGACGGTCGCCGCCGACACGGTGACGCTCGGGCCCAGGTCGAGGTCGCGCGGCGCGAGCGCCGACGGCGGATTGGCGACGTAGATCTTCAGCGTCTGGCCGGTGCCGCCGGTCTTGAGCGCGGTGTGATCGAGGCCCACGACGGTGACGGCATTACCGGCGCGCTGGAGCTGCACGTCGAGGCCGAGCTCGTCGTAGCCGCCGGCGAACCAGCGGCCCTTGATGGCGCTCCAGTCGGGCTCGATGAACATCACCTCTCGCAGCGCCGAGGCGTCAGCGCCGCCCACGGTGGAGCGGCCGCGCCACTGGAAGCCGGTGTAGACCGAGACGCGGCCCGTGCGCGATACCTGCTCGCCGCTACGGGCGTAGGTGTAGGTGGTTGTGGTCGTGAACTCGTCGGTCGAACCGGCGACCGGCGTCAGCACGACCTTGCCGTAGATCGGCCCCTTGCTGGTTTCCCAGCCGGCCAGCGTCCACGTGCCGTCGAGGCGCGCCGGGCGCATCGACGCGCTCCACGACGCCCATTCCTTCGTCTGCAGCGGGAAGGTCTCGGCGAGGAAATCGGCCGCCTTCTCGGAGGGGTGACGCATGTCGGGCGGGCGGCCCGAGGCATCGCGGCCGGTGGGCGCCGGGCCCATGCGGCGGAACGTCTGACGGTCGATGATGGGATACCAGCCGCGGTGCATCGCGATGAGCAGGTCCCAGTCCTGTTTCGTGCGCTGCTGGCCGAGGATGCGGCCGAGCGCGTGGCACGAATCGCAGGTGCCGTTCAGTTCGGCGGCCTTGAACTCTTCGTCGCCCAGGCGGCGTTCCACTTCGTAGAGCGAGCGGCGTGCTTCCTCGGGGGCCAGGCCGTGGCTGTTCGAGAGCGACTTCACGACCGCGCGCGCCGTCTGCGCGTCGATCTTGAGGTTGTTGAGCGCCATCATCCGCGTGATGGTGCGCTCCCAGCCTTCGGGCGTGGTGCGGCGGAACGAGATGCGCGAGAGCTGCTGCTTGTCGTCGGGACGATGGCATCCCGAGCAGGCCTTGATGACGACCTGGTCGGTGACCGGGATGCCCGCCTCGGTCCTGGCGGGTGCTGCGGCCTGCGGCGCCGGCGCCTGCGCGGAGGGTGATGCGGAGAGCATCAGTGCCACGGCCCACGCGGACGACAGGGCCACTACGGACAGGCGGATGGTCTTTGCCATGATTTGAAGCGTCTGTTGTAGCACTTCAGGGAGCGATTAGCCAGCCTCGCGCCACCGCTGTCGCCAGCGCTTTGGCGAAGGCCGGAAGGTCTGTGGGGCCGGAGTCGAGGACGTATTTCTCGAAGAGCCTCGGCACATCGGCGGCGCCGGGGGCCAGACGGGTGAGGCGCACCACGTCCACGCCGTCCACGTAGCGCACGCCGTCGGGGACGAGCGATGTGACGAGCCGCTCCTCGAGCACGATGGCCCGTTCGGTCAGGGCCGGACGCATCGCCGTCGTGAGGCCGGGCGCGGCGCGGAGCGACAACGTGCTCGTGGCGCGCAGGCGGTCCCACGCCGCCGTGATGGCGGCGCGGTCGTCGTCGGGCGCCGGGGCGCCGCGGTCTGCCCAGAAGGGGTGATCGGGCGCCGGGGCGCCGTCGAGCAGGAACTGCCGCGTCAGCGTCAGGAACTGGGTGTACGTGGCGCGCTCGCGGGCGGCGAAGAAGTCGTAGGCGGTCGGGGCCATCGACGGGTCTGAGAGGGCGGTGTTGACGGCCACGGCCGCCAGCCAGCCCGAGGCCATCGCCTTCTTCACGCCGGCGGAAGAGAGCGGGTCCACGAAGGCGTTGGCGTCGCCGGCCAGCAGCCAGCCGTCGCCGGTCATCTGGTCGGCCACGTACATGGACGCGTCCCAGCCGGACGGGCCGCTCACGAGGTCGGATCCCCGAAACGTCGCGGCCAGGTGCTCCATCTTGGCGATTTCAGCCAGATACACGGCTTTGGCGCCCTCGCCCTTCACGAGTTGGGTCGTCTTCGGGTCCACCATCACGGCCAGGGCGCGGGTGTCGGGCCCGACCGGCACCGACCAGCCCCAGCCATCGGCATACGACTCGAGCAGAGTGTGCGAGGCGTCCGGCAGGGGCCAGGGGCCGGACCGGCGCCAGCGGCCGATGAGCGCCACGGTGCGGTGGCCAGGCTCGTAGCGGCGGCGGCCGAACGGCCGGGCCAGCACGCCCGCCCGTCCAGTGGCGTCGATGCGCACCCGGGTCGGCCAGCCGAGCACGTCGTCGGCGCTCAGCGAGGCCCGCTCCACGCGTCCCCCGGCCGCCTCCACCGCGGCGAGCATCACCCGGCTCAGCCGTCCGGTCGTGACCTGCCAGCCATGCTGGCCCTCGGCGAACGGCTCGACCCGCTGCGCCCCACCCCACCACACCGTATGGCCGCCCGAGGGGATGAAGCCAGCCCCTTCGATGGCGGACGAAATCCCCATCAGATCGAAAAACTTCCGGCAGGACGGCGTGAGCGACTCGGGCAGCTCCGGCTCGTCCGCGCTCTCCGGCCGCGCCACGAGGAGCACGTCGCGCCCCCACGAGGCCAGCAATCTGGCGGCCGTTGCCGCCGCCGGCCCCCCGCCCACGACCAGCACCTCGCAGTTCCTGCGATGGGGACTGTCCCCAATCTGGCCTGGGCCTGACTTCTCCGGAGCGGGCATGGCTGTTGCTAGAATAGCCGACGATGCTCCGCCGGTCTGTCGTCGGCCTCGGCGCCCTTCTGGGCGGGTTCCACCTCTGGTTGCTCGGCAACCAGGCGTGGAGCGGGCAGCTTTCCGAACCCGACGTCATCCTTCGCTGGCTCATTGCCCTCGCGCTCGGCGCCGGGCTCGTGGCCATCAAGCGTCGCGGCGGCTCGCTCTTCGGACGTCAGGCCGTGGCGATGTGGGTGCTCGCCGCCGTGCTGCACGGGCCCGCCCTTGGCAACCACGCCGATGGCTTCGCGACGCCCGCGCTGCCCGAAGCCGTGGCCACCGTGGCGCAGGCCGCGGCGGCGATCACGGCCGTGGGGCTCGCGCTCCTCGCCCTGTTCGCGCTGGCCGCCTGGCCCGCGCACACCGGCAGCGGCCTGCTGCTGCCGGCCGCGCCCGTCGCGACGGGCGCCCTCTCCGCACTCCGCACGTCAGGCGTGTTCTCGCGCCCCCCTCCGCGCTCGTAGACCGCTTCCGCCGTTTCTCTGTTCGTTTCGGCTGGTTGAGCCGCCAGCGTCCGGACGCGCGTCGATGCGCGACCGGGCCGTTGGCGCAGGTTTTCGATTTGCGGAGTTCCGTCATGCGCACGCGAGTGTTTGCTTTCCTGTTCGCCCTGATGCTGTGGGCGCTGCCTGTTTCCGCCGCCACGGTGCGCGGCATCGTCACCGACACCACCGGCGCCGCCCTGCCGGATGCGCGCGTGGTCGTGCGCGACGTGGCCTCGGGCCGTGAGGTCGAGGCCACGACCGGCCCCGACGGCCGCTTCGAGGTGACGACGCCGGGCCCCGGCACCTTCCTCGTGATCGCCGAACGCGCCGCCTTCGCGGAATCCGCGGCCACCATCACCATCGACAGTGCCGACGCCACCGTGGAGGTGCCGATCTCGCTCGAGATCGGCTCGTTCGCGAGCGCGGTGAGCGTGACCGCGGCGCGCGCCGAACGGGAAATCAAGCAGATCCCGCTGCACGTCGAGACGATGGGCGCGGCGGAGCTCGTGCAGGCGAACCCGCTCTCGACCGGCGACGCGCTGGCGATGGCGCCGAACGTGACGCAGGTGGGCAACGGGCCCTTCGGCGTGCGGCCGCGCCTGCGCGGCCTGGATTCCACGCGCATGCTCGTGCTCGTGGACGGCGAGCGCCTCAACACGGCGCGTCAGGCCACCGACCGCACCGGCGCCGAAGTGGGGCTCATCCCGATGGAGAGCATCGCCCGCATCGAAGTCGTGAACGGCGCCGGCACGCTGCTCTACGGGTCGGACGCGCTGGCCGGCACGGTGAACATCGTCACCAACGAGCCCACGTTCACGCCCTCCACGCAGTGGATCTACGGCGCCAACGCCTACTACAGCTCGAATGAAGACGGCCGCCGCGGCAGCGTCACGATCGGCACGACGGCGCCGCGTTACGCGCTGCGCGTACAGGCCGGCGCCGAAGACTACTCCAACTACAAGGCCGGCAAGCTCGACGTGGAAGACACGCGGCGGTTCGTCACCTCGGGCCAGATCAACCCGGCCGACACCGTCGACGACAACTTCGGCTTCTCCTTCAACGCCTTCCCGGACCCGTTCAACCAGCCCTACGTGCGCACCGACAACGAAGTGCTGAACTCGCAGGCGAAGGGCAACTTCGTCAACGCGACCGGTCTCGTGAAGCTGGGTGAGAACCGCCGCCTGCGCGTGCGCTATCAGCGCCGCCGCGTGGAAGACATCGGCTTCCCCGACTTCGGCTCGCCCTACTTCTTCAACGCCACGTCGCTGCCCACGAGCGAGCTCGACAAGATCTCGGCGCGCTACGAAGCGCAGGCGATCACGCCGTGGCTCGCCAACCTCTCGCTGACCGCCTACTACCAGCGCGTCGAGCGCCTGCTCAAGAACACGCTGCCGGTGCAGTTCCCGGCGCCCACGGCGCAGTCGTTCTTCCCGATCAACGTGATGCGCCTGTCGATCGTGTCCGAGACGGAGCAGCGCGTGTGGACGCCCGGCGTGGACCTGCAGGCCGTCATCACGCCGGCCAAGAACCACGTGCTCACGACCGGCGCCACGTTCTACCGCGACCGCAGCAGCGACCGCCGTCTCACCACGACCACCCAGTCGATGGTGGGCCAGGTCGTGCTGGGCCAGCGTGGTCCGGCGGCGGTGGTCTTCCCGACGCCCGTGCAGCTCGGCGGGCCCTCGATCGCGCGGCCGGTGCGCGTGCCGAACGCCGCCTTCCGCGACATCGGGGTGTTCGCGCAGGAAGAATGGCGCGTCACCCCGCGCCTCTCGGTCATCGGCGGCCTGCGCGCCGACTTCTACAACGTGACCACCGAGAACACGCCCGGCTACGATGTGGCGCCGGTGGTGGCCGGCGCGGTGCCCGCCATCGACCCCTCGACCCTGCCCGACGTGAACGGCGAATCGATCGGCCGCCGCGCGCTCACCGGTGACATCGGCCTCGTGGCCAACCCCGGCGGCCGGGTGAACCCGTTCGTCCGCTTCGGCCGCAGCTACCGCCACCCGAACCTCGAGGAGCTGCTCTTCGCCGGCCCGGCCACCGCCGGCAGCATCGCGCCGAGCATCAAGGTGAAGCCCGAGACGGGCAACAACTTCGACATCGGCACCAAGTTCAACGTCGGCCGCGTGAGCGGCGGCATCTACGGCTTCGTGAACCAGTACTCGAATTTCATCTCGCAGGAATTCGTGGCCACCACCGCCGCCGGCCCGCTCGCCCAGGCCATCAACTTCGGCGACGTCCGCATCCAGGGCCTGGAGTTCTCGCTGGACGCGCCGCTCGTAACGCCCTACGGCGTGTGGTCGTTCAACGGTTCGGGCGCGCTCACGCGCGGCACGATCGTGGAAGGCGTGGGCCCGAACGGCCTCGACCTCGACGACTCGCCGGCCGACAACATCACGCCGTCGAAGTTCGTGGGCGCGCTGCGCTACACGGAAACCAAGGGCCGCTGGTGGATCGAGTACGGCATCCGCGCGCAGGGCGACGTCGACCGCGTGGCGCTCACGCTCTCGCAGTCGCCGTTCCTGATTCCGCAGGACCTGCTCTCGCTCGACGGCTTCGCCGTGCAGCGCCTGTCGTGGGGCGTGAACCTCTCGCGCCAGCGCGAGCGCCTGGGCCTCACCTTCGCGGTGGAGAACCTGGCCGACACCTACTACCGCGACCACTTCCAGTTCGCGCCGTCGCGCGGCCGCAGCTTCACCGTGGGCCTGAACGTCGGGGCGTTCTAGCGATGTCATCGGCGCTGGTTCACTTCATCCCGATCGTCACGACGCTGCTGGCGATCCCGTTCTCGCTCGAGATCTACCGGCGCTACCGGCAGTTCCCGGAGCGGCTGCACCTGCTGTGGTGGGCGCTCGGCATCGCCACCTACGGCGTGGGCACGTTCACCGAATCGCTGACGTCGCTCTTCGGCTGGCAGGAGCCGGTGTTCCGCGCGTGGTACATCTCGGGCGCGCTGCTCGGCGCGGCGCCGCTCGCGCAGGGTACGGTGTACCTGATGCTGTCGCGCAAGGTCGCGCACACGCTCACGGTGCTGCTCGTCCTCTACATCGTGGCGGCGTCGGTGGCGGTGATGCTCTCACCGATCGACTACGCCGCGGTCGAGACACATCGGCTGAGCGGCAAGGTGTTCGGCTGGCAGTGGGTGCGGATGTTCAGCCCGCTCGTGAACCTCTACGCGGTGGTGTTCCTCATTGGCGGCGCCATCGCCTCGGCCTTCCGCTACAGCGCGGACGTGGCGACCCACCACCGCATGTGGGCCAACGTGCTCATCGCGATCGGGGCGATTCTGCCGGGCATCGGCGGCACGGCCACGCGTATGGGGCACGTGGAAGTGCTCTACGTGACCGAACTCGCGGGGATGCTGCTGACGTGGACGGGCTACCGGATGAGCGTGCGGCCCGTGGTGCAGAGCCGGCCGGCGGAGGCGCACGCCTGAGGAACGGGTCGTTGCATTGGTCGAGCGCGGCGCGCCACCGGGCCGCCGCGCTCGTCACCGGTTCGAGCGGGCCCTGCTCCCGCCCCGCAATCGTTGCCTACGGCATCTTCGCGCGGTCCACTTCGGCCGCGATGTAGCCGAACGCCGCCCACTGCTTGCCGGCGAGCACGCGGTCGAAGATCTCCTTCGCCTTCGCCGTGTCGCCCGTCACGAAGTAGTAGTTCCCGACGCCGTAGCCCTGGGTGGCAATGGTGAGGTCGTCGGCGTTGGCCGTATCCAGCAGCGCTTCCGGCTTCTCGAGGCCCTTGTACATCAGCAGGCGCTTGTGGTACGAGCCGTTCTCGAGGATGTCCATCTTCGGCATGATGCGCGTCAGCACCTTCGCGGCCGCCGCTTTGTCGCCGAGCCGCATGTAGGTCATCCACAGCCAGTCGCTCACGGCGGTGACCGAGTCGTCGTTGTCAGACACCTTCATGCACTCGAGCCACGAGCGTTTGGCGTTCTCGTAGTCGCCCTTGAGGTAGTAGCCGAGCGCCAGGTGGTACCAGATGTTGAACTGCAGCGTGCTGCGCGGCACGCCGGCCGCGTTCGGCGCGCCGTCGGGTTCGATTTCGTCCTTCTTGCCCTTGATGAGCGTGACGGCCTTCTCGAAGTCCGCGATGGCGCCGTCGAAGTTGCGCACCGTGATGTAACGGTGACCGCGGTGGCGGTAGAAGCGGGCGTCCTCGGGGAACTTCTCGATGCCCTTGCCGAAGGTGGCGATGGCGTTGCGGTACTGCCACAGGTACCCCTGGCGGCGGCCCACCCAGATGAGCGCATCGGCGCTGTCGGGGTTCTTCGCCAGTTCCTCTTCGGCGGCCTTCAGGTTCGCTTCGAGCTTGGCGCGGTCGGCCGCGGGCAGTTCCATCGGCACGAGCGGACGTCCCGTGACGGAGCGTGCTTCGGGCTCGGGGGCCGGCGCGAGCGCGGCGGCGGGCGCCGCGGTTTCGGCCGGCGCCGGGGCCGGCGGGTTCGAGCCACAGGCCACGAGCCCCACGCTCACAGACATCACCACGGCCACGGCAGACACACGACGCATACGGATACTCCGGGGGAAGAAGCGGTTATCGATCGATGCCGGCCGCGGCCGGGGCGAAGGGCACCGGTGGCCCATCGGCCGGGCGGTCCGGCGTGGTGTTGCTGTCGCCGTCGGCGGCGTCGCTGACGTCGGTCGTGCCGTGCGCCAGGAACAGGCGCGCCACACCGTGCGGCGAGCGCGGCGTCGTGTCGACGTCGCCCACCGCGCCCAGTTCGTCGCCGGTGGCGGCGCCCAGATCGCGGAAGCGCCGGGCCGTCACGAGCACGCGGCCTTCGTAGGTGGCCACCGTTTCGTTGAAGGCGCGCACGGTGCCGTCGAGGCGGCCGCGCAGCGTTTCCATCCGGTCCGTCAGGTGACGCACCCGGTCGTAGAGTTCCTTGCCGAGGCGGCTTACCTGTTCGGCGTTGCGCGTCAGGCGTTCCTGTCGCCAGCCGTGCGCCACGGCGCGCAGCAGCGCGATGAGCGTGAGCGGGCTCGCCGGGAACACCTGCGTGCCCACGCCGAATTCGATGAGGTGGGCGTCCTGCTGCAGCGCCGCCTGGAACACGGCCTCGCCCGGCAGGAACATCACCACGAACTCGGGCGACGGGTGGAACTGTTCCCAGTAGCCCTTGGCGCCCAGCTTCGCCATGTGGTCGCGCACCTGGCGCGAGTGGTCCGCCAGTTTCTGTTCGCGGGTGGCTTCGTCGGTGGCTTCCTGCGCGTCGAGATACGCCTCGAGCGGCGCCTTGGCGTCGATGACCACCGTGCGTCCGCCGGGCAGGCGCACCAGCAGATCGGGCCGGATGCGGCCGTTCTCCGTCGTGTGGCTCGACTGCTCGTCGAAGTCGCAGTACTCGAGCATGCCGGCCATTTCCACCACGCGCCGGAGCTGCATTTCACCCCAGCGTCCGCGCACCGTGGGCGTGCGCAGCGCGCGCACCAGGTTGGTGGTCTCGGCGCGCAGCTGTGTCTGGCTGCGGCCGATCGCTTCGAGCAGGGCCGAAATCTCGGCACCGGTTTCGACGCGGCTCTTCTCGACTTCGCCGAGCTTCCGATCCACCTGCTGCAGCACGTCGCGGATGGGCGAGACGAGCTCGTCGAAGGCCTGCTGCTTCTTCGTGATCTCGGTGACGGCGCTTTTCTCCACGACCGAGAAGCGCTCGTGCGCGAGCTTCAGGAACTCGTCGTTGCTCGACCTGAGGGCGGCGCCGGCGAGCGACTGGAAGCTGTCGCGCAGCTGGTCCTGCGCCTGCGAGAGCAGGCTGAGCTGCTGCGGCACGATCTCGCGCTGGTGGGCGAGCTCCGCGCCCATGCGGGCCAGTTCCTCGCGCAGCGACGAGCCTTCGCCGCGCGCGCGGTCCAGGTCGTCGCGCGAGCGCACGAGTTCGTTCTGCACTTCGCTCAGCCGGCGGGTGGTCTGGTGGAAGAGCGCCTGGGCGGCGCCCACCGTGGCCTGGTGCGTGGCAATCGACTCGGTCAGTTCGCGCCGGAACTGGGCGCGCGCCAGCACCCACGCCCCCAGGGCGCCCACCGCCAGCCCCGTAAGGAGCGACAACAGCACAACCGTATCCATCGTTGCAGGACCGCCAATCCGGGGGAGTGCAAACGCCACGACGTCACGCGGCAAAACCGTGCGGTTCAGGGCAGTGTAACAGCGGAGGGCTGGGCGGAATTCGAATTCTGATCGCCGGGCCCGACGAAATCGTCATCCGCCGACGATCTTCGTCAGCCGCGTTGGCCGGGGGCGTCACCCGGCCGACAGCGACGGTCCCCTTTCCGGCCCGTGGGTGCGCGAGGTTGCGCGCCGGAAGTGTGCGCGGACAGGTGGAGCGCACTTTGATATCCCAACACCGGATCCTCCATGCCCGAGTCCACCCCCGTATTCGCTGACGGCTTCGGCCGCCGGGTCGTCCGCATCGAAGCGGCCGACGCGCCGCCGACCGAGCACCTGCTGCTCAGCCCCGATCTGGCCGCCTACCCCGGCTTCACGGCCGCGCTCGACGAGCGTGTGGCGAAGCTGCACAACCGCCGGCTCACCGCCTACGCCCGCGTGCAGCGGGTGGACGCCGACGACCAGGGCACGACCGTGGTCAGCGAGTACGTGAAGGGCTGGCGCGTGGCCGACCTTCTCGACGTGGCCGAGTCGGAGAACCTCACGCTCGACATCGGCGTCGTCATGCTGCTGCTGAGACAGTTGCTGCCCACCGCGGCCCTGCTCTCGACGCAGATTCGTGACGCGGCCAGCGCGGCCCTGGGCCCGGAACACCTGCTGCTCACCTCGCAGGGCCGGCTCGTGCTCACCGACTACGTGTTCGGCGGCGCCATTGACGCGCTCGGCTGGGATGCGGAACAGCTCTGGAAGCGCCTGCGGATTGCCACGCCGCCTGGCGGCAAGGCCGTGTCGCAGCGCGGCGACGTGGTGCAGGTGGGTGTGACGGTGCTCTCGCTCGTGGCCGGACGCCGGCTGCGCGACGACGAGTTCCCCGAGCGGCTCGCGGACATGGTCTCGAGCGCGCGGCAGAAGACCCCGGCCGTCATCGACGCGCCGCTCTCGCCCGGGCTGCGCGACTGGCTGATGCGCGCGCTGCAGCTCGCCCCGAAGAGCTTCGAGAAGCTCTTCGACGCGCAGATGGCGCTCGAACGCCTGCTGGCCTCCGACAGCGCGCTGCTGGCCCAGCCGACCGAGCTCGACCAGGCAGTGGCGCGCTTCGAGCGCTTCATGCCCGCGTTCGAGCTGCCGGAGCCGCCGGCCGAACTGCCGCTGCTCGAAGCTCCGCCGCCGGACCTGGTGCCTCTCGCCGTGGCGTTCGACCGGCCGACCGTGGCCCGGACCGAGGCCGCGCCCGCCCCGCCGCCGGCTGCCCCGGCCGCGCCGGAGCCCGCTGCCGAGCCGGTGGTAGCACCCACGCGGAAGTCGGGCGTGCGGAAGAAGAAGGCGGAAGCCGCCGAGGCTGCCGGCGAGGTGATGCCCGAGCCCCCCATCGCGGTCGTGGACGACCTGCCCGCGCCGATGGCCGCGCCTCCGGCCGCCATGGCGGAAGACCTGCCCCCGTCTTCGGCCGCGGCCGCCGAACCGGAGCCGGCCGTCGTGCCCGAGGCGCCGTCTCCGGGTGTGGTGGCGTTTCCGGCGCCCGACCGCGGCTGGCAGGCGCCGGCGGCTGCCGCGGCCGCCGCGTACGAGCCGCCAGCACCCGTCGTGGTCGAGGCCGAGGCGCCGTGGTGGCGGTCCGCCCGCGTGGTCGCCGCGCTCGTCGCGCTCGCCGTGGCGCAGACGGCGTTCATCGGCTGGTCGCTCACGCGACCCTCCGAGAACCTCGGGAGCGACGGCGAACTGGTGGTGCAGTCGCGCCCGGAGGGCGCCACCGTCGTCATCGACGATCGCGAACACGGCGCGACGCCGCTCACCGTGCGTGTCAGCCCCGGCACCCACGTGCTCCAGGTGCGCGCGGGCTCGGCCGAGCCGCGGGTCATCCCGCTGCAGATTCGCGCCGGCGTGCAGACGGCGCAATACGTGGAGCTGCAGGGTGTGGCCACGACCGGCGTGCTCGAAGTACGCAGCGAACCCGCGAAGGCGCGCGTGACGATCGACGGCCGCGAGCGCGGGTCCACGCCGCTCACACTGCGCGATGTGACCCCCGGCGACTACCAGGTGGTGCTCGAACGCGCCGGCTGGAAGTCCACGCAGGTGGTGCGCGTCGAGCCGGGCGGAACGGCCCAGCTGGTGGTGCCGATCCGATGAAATTCCGTGTAGAGGCGTCGTGAGGGCGTGAGTTACAATTCCGGACTTCAAGGAGAACCGCCCCGCATGATTCGCCACGCACTCATCGCCGCTCTGATGGTTGGCCTCGCCACTCCCGCCTTCGCGCAGGGCAAGGCGTTCGCCGACGCGCTGGTCCGCATGCACGCCGGGGTGTCGCGCAATGCGGTCGAGGCGGCCGAGAAGATGCCCGAGGCGGAATTCGCCTTCACGCCGTCGAAGGACGTCCGCACGTTCGGCGGCTTCATCGGTCACATCGCCAACTCCGAGTTCAACTACTGCGCGCGCGCCAAGGGCGAGGCGAACCCCAACAAGGAAGACTTCGAGAAGGCCACCGGCAAGGCGGCTCTCGTGGCCGGCATCAAGGCCGCCGCGGCCTACTGCGACGCCGTGTACAAGGGCATGACCGACACGGCACTGAGCGAGATGGTGGCGATGGGCCAGAGCCAGCAGCCGCGCGGCCAGATCCTCGTGCAGAACATCAGCCACACGAACGAGCACTACGGCAATCTCGTGACCTACATGCGGATCAAGGGCATCGTGCCCCCCTCGACCGAGCGTGCCACCGCGCCGGCCCGTCCGGGCGTCCGTTAGACCCGCACGCACGATGACGCCGCGCACCCAGATTGTCGTCGGACTCACCAGCCTGGCCCTGAGCGCCGGTCTCGCCCTCGTGCGCGACCGCCTGCCGGAGCACACCGGCAACGTCATCACCGATGCGCCGCGGCGCCTCGCCGACGTGCTGCTGCCGCGGGATTCCGACGTCATCTCGTCGGTCGTGCCGAACGGGGCCACGGTGGCCGGCATGCTCGGTAAACACCTGCTGCCCGAATCCGAACTCTCGGCGCTCGTGCAGGCGGTGACCTCGAACTTCGACGTGCGCAAGCTGCGCGCCGGGAACATCTACAAGATCGACCGGCTGTTCGATGGCCGCATCCGCTCGTTCGAGTACGAAATCGACCCCACGCGCGCGCTGCGCGCCTCGCGCCGCGAGGGCGACATCGCGTTTGCGGCCGAAGTGGTGGAGCTGCCGCGCACGACCACGCAGGTCGTCGTCGAGGGCCGCATCGACCGCGACGCACCGTCGATCAGCGAGTCGCTCGAACGGGCCGGCGAACGCCTCGACCTGGCGCTCGCGATGGCTGACATCTTCAGCGGTGAAATCGACTTCAACAGCGGCCTGCAGCCCGGCGACTCGTACCGGCTGGTGGTCGAGAAGTCGGTGCGCGACGACGGCCTGTTCGTGGGGTACGGCCCGGTCAAGGCGGCCGAGTTCGTGAACGACGGCCGCACGCTGGCCGCCATGCGCTTTGCGTTCCCCGACGGCAAGGCCGGGTACTTCGACACCGACGGCCGCTCGCTCAAGCGCTTCTTCCTGAAGACGCCGCTCAAGTTCGAACCGCGCATCACCTCGCGCTTCTCGCGCTCGCGGATGCACCCGGTGCTCAAGTACGCCCGCGCCCACAACGGCGTGGATTACGGCGCTCCCACCGGCGCGCCGGTCGTCAGTGTGTCGAACGGCACGGTGAGCTTCGCCGGCTGGACCAACGGCGGCGGCCGCACGGTGCGCGTGCGCCACACGAGCGGCTACGAGAGCGAGTACATGCACCTCTCGGCGATTGCCGCCGGCATCACGCCCGGCACGCGTGTGGGCCAGGGCGACCTGCTGGGCCTCGTTGGCCAGACGGGGCTGGCGAGCGGTCCGCACCTGCACTACGGGCTGCGCCGCAACGGCCAGTACGTGAACCCGATCGCGGAGCACCAGAACCTGCCGCCCGGCGAACCGGTGCCGGCGGTGCTCAAGGCGGCGTTCGACGCCGAACGCAACACGCTCTTCGCCGCGATGCGCCAGCCGGCGCGCGCGCTCAGCGCCAACGACGAGTAGCGCGGTCGCGCCGCGCCCGCTCGCATCCGCTGCCGGCATGCGTTGCAGTTCTCCTCACCCCGTGTAGGATGCGTCGCATGCGACGCATCCTCGCTTCCGCCCTGCTCGGTGTCGTGGTCACAGCGCCCGGGCTGCGCGCCGACACGCACCGCTTCGTGCCGACGCAGTTCTACACCACGTATTCGTTCGCACATCCGCCGGCGCTGCGCATCAAGCCGGGCGACCGCGTGATCACCGAGACGGTGGATGCGGGCGGCGCCAATCGCCTCGGGCAGACCCTCACGCAGGGGCCGAATCCGCAGACCGGCCCGTTCTTCATCGAAGGCGCCGAACCGGGCGACGTGCTGGTCGTGCGCATCGAGAAGATCGAGACCAACCGCACGACCGCCTACTCGGGCAGCCTGCTGGCGCCCTACAGCGTGGACCCCGCCTCGATCGCCGCGCGACAGGACCGCGAGCCGAAGCGCGTCACCTGGCAGATCGACAGGGCTGCCGGCGTCGCCCGCCTCGACGATCCGGACGTGCGGCCGGCCCTGACGCTGCCGCTCCGGCCGATGCTCGGCTGCGTGGGCGTGGCGCCGGCGCGGAAGGAAGCCATCACCACACCCACGCCTGGCGCCTTCGGCGGCAACATGGATTACGCGGGCCTCACGGCCGGCGTCACCGTGATGCTGCCGGTGAACGAGCCGGGCGCGCTGCTGTTCATCGGCGATGGCCACGCCCGCCAGGGCGAAGGGGAAGTGGTGGGCACCGGCCTCGAGACGTCGATGGACGTCGAGTTCACGGTGGACCTCATCAAGAAGACGCCCGCGAGCTGGCCGCGCATGGACACCGACACGCACCTGATGGTGCTCGGCAGTGCGCGGCCGCTCTTGCAGGCGCTGCAGCACGCCACGAGCGAGATGCTGCGCTGGCTCATGGCCGACTACGGCTTTTCGGAGCGAGGCGCGTCGGCGTTCATGGGCCAGGCGCTCGAGTACGACATCGCGAACGTCGTCGACCCGAACTTCACCGTCGTGGCCAAGGTGCCGAAGGTGCTGCTGCCGCGCCGCTAGGGCGCGAGGTCGGGCCGGTACTCGCCGATGAACTCCATCACCGACGCGGCTTCGGCCATGTCCTTCGCGCGGAAGCGGACGGAGTGCGCGCTCGACCGCTCGAACATCGGCAGGTACGCGAGCACCTCGGCCGGCAGGTAGTGCTTGAAGGTCACGTCGACCACGATTGGCCCCTGCGGCTTGTAAGGCGCGAGCGTTGCCCGGCGCGCCAGGCCGGCCTTCACCGCCGGGCCGATCATCCCCTGCACGGCTTGCGGTGTGAGTGTGAGCGCCGAGTGGAAGCCGAGCGACTTCTTCGTCTCGACACCCTCCACGTTGCCCACCACCTTGCGAATCTCGGCAATGGCGGCATCGTCGCCTGACGCCATCACGACCGGCACGCTGAAGTGACCGGCGATGGCGGCGTTCCACGAGCCTTCCGACATCTCGACGCCGTTCAGCGTCACCTTGGTGAGCGTGGCGCTCGAGAACGTGTGCGCGCGCACGCCGGCGGGATTGGTGGTGGAGGCGTGGTAGCCGATGAAGACGGCCGCGTCGAACGTCTGATCGATGCCGCCCATCATCTGCAGCTTGCGCGGCCACGAACGCACGATGCGCACATCAGGCGGGAACTGCTCCACGAGCAGGTTCTCGCCGTTGCCGTGGGCATCGGCCACCACGATCTCGGTGGCGCCGGCCTCTTTCGCCGCGGCGACTGCCGCCAGGGCTTCCTTCGTCATGAACTCGCGGAAGCGCCCGTATTCGAAGCCCTGCGGGCCGATCTGATCGCCGGTGACGACGCCGGCAATGCCCTCCATGTCGACCGAGATGTGGACCTTCAGACCGCGCGGCTGGGGCGTGGCGGGCGACACGCAGAGGCAGGCGAACACGGCGGCAAGGAGCAGACGGCGCATGGGGACGACCTCCGGAATGGATGGCAGGGCCGCGGCCCAGGCCGGCGCTACGATACCACCGGCGTGCGGTAGCATCGCCACGGCACGGGGGCCCCCGACCCCAGCCAGAGGAGTGGCACGATGTCGCGATTGATGCTCGCCGCCGCGCTGGCCGGCGCACTGGTAGTCACTGCGGCCTGTCAGGGCGGCACCGCGCCGCCGGCGGCGCCAGCCGCCGCCGCGCCGTTCAACGTCGTCGAAACGGGCATCCCCGAACTGCAGGCGGCGCTACGTGAGGGGCGCGTGACGTCGCGCGAGCTGACCGCCCGCTACCTCGAGCGGATTGCCGCGTACGAGGATCGGCTGAACGCGATCATCACCGTGAATCCGCGGGCGCTCGACGAGGCCGACGCGATGGACCGGGAACGCGCCGCGGGGAAGATCCGTGGGCCGCTGCACGGCATTCCCATCGCGCTCAAGGACAACATCCACACGACCGACATCCGCACGACGGGCGGCGCGCTGGCGTTCCGCGATCTCATCCCGCCGTACGATGCGACGCTCACGAAGAACCTGCGCGACGGCGGCGCGATCATCATCGCCAAGACGGTGCTGACGGAACTCGCGCACTGGACGGCCGGCGCGCCCACGCCGATGGTGGCCAACTACACAGGCGTCGCCGGCTTCGCCTACAACCCCTACGACCCGCGCATGGACCCGCGGCCCGGGACGTTCGACGGCCGGCCGGTGCTGCAGACGGGCGGATCGAGTTCCGGCGCCGGCACCGCGGCGAGCTTCTGGGCGGCGAGTGTCGGCTCCGATACGGGCGGGTCGATCATCAGCCCGTCGAATGCCAACATGCTGGCCGGCATCCGGCCGACGATCGGCCGCATCAGCCGCTACGGTGTGATTCCGATCACCGCCGACCACGACACGGCGGGCCCGATGGCGCGCACGGTGGCCGATGCCGCGATCCTCATGGGCGTACTCGAGAGTCCCGCGGTCGATCCCAACGACGCCGCAACGAGCGCCTGCACGCCGCCGCCGCATCGTGACTACACGCCGTTCCTCAAGGCCGATGGTCTGAAGGGCAAGCGTATCGGGGTGCCGCGCGCGTTCTTCATCGGCGCGGTCACGCCGCCTGGCGAAATGGCGCCGCAGGGCGGCCTCACCGCCGAACAGGCGACGGTGATGGCCGAGGCCATCGCCCTGCTGAAGGCGCAGGGCGCCGAGATTGTCGATCCGGCCGACGTGCCGAGTGTGGTCGCGACGAACGCCGCCGACAACTTCCTGCTCTTCACCTACTGCCAGGGCGCGGAGCACAAGAAGGGCGGCGATGCCAACTGCACCGTGAACTTCAAGTACGGGATGAAGCGCGATTTCAACGCGTGGCTCGCGAGTCTGGGTGACAAGGCGCCCGTGAAGTCACTGACCGAACTGCGCGAATGGAACCTGGCGCACGCCAAGGCCGGATCCATGCGGTTCGGCCAGTCGCGCCTCGATATCTCGGACGAGATGGACGTCGAGAAGGACAAGGCGCGCAACGACGCCGACGTGGCGAAGGACGCGCGGCTCAGCCGCGCCCAGGGCATCGACGCGGTGCTCGCCGCGCACAAGCTCGATGCCATCCTCACGCCTGGTGGTTCCGGCGCGAACCTGGCGTCGCGCGCTGGTTATCCGATCATCGCCGTGCCCTTCGGGATGGTGCCGAACGCGCCCACGCCGGCGTTCCCGGCCGGCTTCACCGCGAAGCCCGCGCCGTTCGGTGTGACCTTCACGGGCGCGGCCTGCAGCGAGCCGACGCTCATCACGATTGCCTACGCGTTCGAGCAGGCGAGCAGGAAGCGCGTGCCGCCGCCCGATCTGCCCTGATGACGCCGGTCATGAGGGGACTGCCACGAATTCGTGAGACCGTCCCTGTCTGAGGAGATCCCGATGCGACATTCGCTGCTGAGCGCTGTGCTGGCCATGTCCGGCGTGGCCGCCCTCGCGCAGGCGCCGCCCGTGCCCGCCCAGAAACCGCCAGACGCCGCCGAGACCGCATTGCGAGCGGCCGTGGCGAAGGCGCCGTCCCTCGCACTCGAGCCCACGGCCATCACCCTGCCCGGTGTGGAACTGGGCATGGTGTCGTGGGTGACGTCGGCGCCAGACGGCACCGTGTATCTGCTGCAGCGCGGCGACAAGGCCGATCCCGTGATCGCCATCGACCGTGCCGGCAGGGTGCTGCGTTCGTGGGGCAAGGGCCGCTACGTGATGCCGCATGCGATTCGCGTCGACCCGCAGGGCCACGTGTGGACGACCGATGCCGCCAGCTCGCACGTGACGAAGTACTCGGTCACGGGCGAGGTGCTGCTCGACATCGAGGTCGGTGGACAACCGGCGCCGTGCCGCAACAACTTCTGCGGCACGACTGACATCGCGTTTGCCGCAAACGGGCATCTCTTCATCAGCGACGGCTACGCGAATGCGCGTGTGCTCGAGTACACGGCTGACGGGAAGAAGGTGCGCGAGTGGGGCACGCCGGGGAAGGGGCCCGGGCAGTTCGTGCTGCCGCACTCGATCCAGATCGATCGGTCGGGCGTGGTCTACGTCGCCGACCGCGAGAACGGCCGCGTGCAGCGCTTCGACCAGTCGGGGAAGTTTCTCGGCGAGTGGGTCTACGGCAAGACGTTCGGACTGAAAG
>JAEUQR010000024.1 GCA_016789705.1 Acidobacteriota bacterium | reverse complement strand
ATGGTGGCACTGCGCCGCACGGCGTCCACCAGCGGCACCGCGGGGCCTGTCACCGCCAGGCCGTCCAGGTCGAACGGCGCGACCAGGACCACGCCGTCGCGTTCGAATGCGAGATGCCCGCTGCTCAGCACGAGCAGCGGGCGCGCGTTCTCCACCACCTGGCGACGCGCCCCAGTATCGAGCATCACGGCTTCGGTGCGGAAGCCGACACCCCCACTCCCGGTGCGAACGACGAAGAGCACGGTCCGGCCCGATGGCGTCAGCACCGGGAAGGAGTGGCTGACTTCACGATTGGCGACGTCGAGCGAGGTGAGATCCGTGACCGCGCCACCCTCGGCCGACACCAGGCGCAGCGCCGTGGTTGGGGTGCCAAAGGCAATCGCGCCCTCCGCCGTCCACACGCCGAAGCTGGACCCGCTGCCGTTGATCTGCTCGACCAGCGTCACGGGCGTGCCGCCCGCGAGGGCGATCTTCCTGAGTTCGCCGGTCTGGGTGAAGAAGCCGACCCACTGGCCATCGGGAGAGAAAAACGGCTGACGCGCCCCGGCGGTGCCCGGCAGGTCGCGCACCGCCAGGGTGCCGAGGGATCGCACCAGCAATTGGGTGCGCCTGCCCTGCGGATCGGCTGGCCCGTCCGCGTTCGCACCCACGTACACGAGCTGCGTGCCGTCGGGCGAGAGGGCCAGCGACCGCGTTGGCGAGCCGCTGATCGAGATCGGACGGTTGGCCGGCACCATCACTGACACGCGCGCGGTGGCCTCTGGTGCGGGGGTACGAGCGGCCGGCCGCGACCACAGTGCCGCCACAGCCACGAGCGCCCCCAGGAGGCCGCTGACGGCGACGGCGGCCACGACCCGTGCGCGTGAACGCGCCGCTGGTGCTGGTGTGATGGACTGCGGCACGGCCGTCTCGAACGCGCCGTCGAGCGCCAGGCGCACGTCGCCCATGTCACGCACACGCTGACGGGGATCCTTCATGAGGCATCGCGCGATGAGCGTGCGCACGCGGGCGGGCGTTCCCGCCGGCAGCATCGTGAGGTCTGGCTCGCGCGAGAAGATCAGCCCCAGCGTCTCTGGCACCGAGTCGCCGGCAAAGAGGCGCGTGCCCGTGAGCATCTCGAACAGCACGCAGCCAAACGCCCAGATGTCCGCGCGCTTGTCCACGGGCTTGCCGCGCGCCTGCTCGGGGCTCATGTAGGCGGCGGTACCAAGAATGACCCCGGCCTGCGTCATCGCCGGCGAGGTGATCGTCGGCGAGTTCATGGCTTCTGGGCTCGACGCGGTAGCCGGGTCGAGCGCCTTGGAGAGACCAAAGTCGAGCACCTTCACGGTGCCGTCCGCGCGCACCTTGATATTTGCGGGCTTCAGGTCGCGATGGATGATGCCCTGTTCGTGCGCGGCTTCGAGCGCTTCCGCGATCTGCGTCGCGATCGGCAGCGCCTCATCGAGCGGAATCGCCCCGCCTTCGCCCCCGGGCTTCGGCGAGGCAAGGCCGCGGGCGATCCGCTGCGACAGGTCGTCGCCCTCGACCAGCTCCATCACGAGCGCACGTACGCCGTGAGATTCTTCGAGGCCGTAGATAGCCGCGATGTGCGGGTGATTCAGCGCCGCCAGCGTCTGCGCCTCGCGCGTGAACCGCGCCAGGCGCTCCGGGTCGTTCGCAAACGAATCGGGCAGCACCTTGAGCGCCACCTCGCGATTGAGCTTCGTGTCGCGCGCCCGCCAGACCTGCCCCATGCCGCCTTCGCCAATGGCGGCGAGCACGTCGTAGACGCCAAGACGGGTGCCGGGGGTCAGGGCCACGGCGAGATTATACGGGCCGGGTGGTCACCGCACGGCAACTTCGGCGCCGCGCCCAGTCGCGCGAGGCGACAATGCCGTCACACCGCTGGCCGCGCGTGAGCCAACGGGTCGAACAGGCGCAGCCCCGGCACGGTGATGAACGCGCCGTCGTGCGTCCAGAGTTCGGTGGCTCCGCCTTCAAACGCCGTCAGGGCGATCTGCAGATCGAAGATGCGCGGACCACTCACCGCGAGGTCTGAGGCCGTCTGCAGCAGCCGCTCGCCAAAGCCAGGACCGGGGAGCCAGACGACCGCGCCCGCGTCGGTCAGCGCGCGCACGAACGCCGCCGCTTGCGCTGGGGTCGAGGGCCCTCCTTCGGACGACGGATGGGTGACGACCGACCAGAACTCGGGCAGTGCGGCGGCCGACATTCCCCAGCCTCGAGAAGACGCCGCCGCCCGCTCGATGGCCTTGCGGGCCCGCTTGTGCTGCGGCGTCCGCTCGCGGTGGGCGTAGACCAGCAGATTGGTATCGATGGCGATCATCGCCGCGACCTACCGGCGCGCGAGCCGCTCGATCATCGCCGCGCGATCCGCCACGTCCAGGCCCGCCGGCAGGCCGCCGTCGACAGTCACCCACTTGATCCTGACGGGCGCTTTGGGTGGTCTCGTGCCGCGCAGTTCCGACCGCAAGCCGCGCTCGACCAGCGTTCTCAGCGTGGTGCGCTGGCTGGCTGCCTCGCGCTTCGCCGCCACGAACAGCTCGTCGGGAATCTCGACGGTGGTCTTGATGGCCATACGGGTCTACAGGTTACCATATTTATGGGTCGCCCGCAGGATACCGCGAGCCCCTGTCAGGGGCGTGACACACGCAGCCGGGCGCGACGGCCCGCGGTCGGCGCCCCTGACCGGTCGTCGACGCTCGGCGAATGGAAACGCCGGGCTTGACACGCATCGGTGACTGCCTGTATTAAACCAGTCAGTTAATTAACTCACTGGTTCACCACGTGGCATCCACCGACCCGCTCAGCCTCACCTTTGCCGCCCTCGCCGACCCGACGCGGCGCGCCATCCTGGCGCGACTGGCCGGCGGCGAGTGTTCCGTCACCGAGCTCGCCGAGCCGTTCGACATGAGCCTGCCGGCCGTCTCGAAGCACCTGCGCGTGCTGGAGCGGGCCGGCCTCGTGTCGCGGCGGGCCGACGCGCAGTGGCGGCACTGCAGCATCGAGGCGGGTCCGATCCGGGACGTCGTGGACTGGGCCGCCCACTATCAGCACCTCTGGCAGGGCCGCCTCAACCGTCTCGACACCTACCTGCAGCGCCTGCAGGCCACCAAGGAGAAGAGCCATGCTCGCAAGCCCCGGCGTCAATAGCGCCACGTTCCAGGTCACGACGCCGTCCGATGAAGAGATCCGCATGACGCGCCTCTTCGACGCGCCGCCGGCACTCGTCTTCGAGGCGATGACACGTTCCGAACACGTGCGCGAGTGGTGGGGCCGCCTCGGTGAGGGCTACTCCGTGCCCGTCTGCGAGATCGACCTGCGCGTCGGCGGGAAGTGGAAGTTCGTGAACCGCCATCCGAACGGCGAGGCGACGTTCTACGGCGAATACCTCGAGCTCGACCCGCCGCGGCGGGTCGTCTTCACCGAGACCTTCGCGGACTTCCCCGACAGCCCCTCCACCGTCACGAGCGAGCTCGTGCCCGAGGGCGCGAAGACGCGGCTCATCGCTACCGTGCGGTATCCCTCGAAAGACGTGCGCGACATGGTGATCGCCACCGGCATGTCGAAGGGCGCCGGCATCAGCTACGACCGGCTCGACGACCTGGTCGGGCGGCTGCAGGCATAACACGGCAGGGACCGGCCGGCGGCCGCGCGCCGCCGCCGGCATCAGGCGTGCGCGTGTTCGCGCGCGATGCCGGCCGCGGCGTAGATCTCGGCTTCGTCGAGGCTCTCGTGCGCCAGCAGCTCGTTGACGATGGCGTCGAGCTGCGCGCGGTGCTCGCGCACGAGGCGCCGCGCATCGGCGTAGCACTCTTCGGTGATGCGCCGCACTTCATCGTCCACGGCATTCAGCAGCGTCTCCGAAACACCGGCCATGCGAGGGTCGCCTTCGAGCGGCAACACCGACAGGGGACCGATGCGCTCCGACATGCCCCACCGCCCCACCATCGAACGGGCGACGCGCGTGACATGTTCGAGGTCACTTTCCGCGCCGCTCGTGATGACGCCGAAGACCTCCTGCTCGGCCGCCATGCCGCCGAGCGCACCGACGATGCGGCCGCGCAGGTAGTGGGCGTCGTAACCGTAACGGTCGGCGTCGGGGGTGGAAAGCGTCACGCCGAGCGCCCGCCCGCGCGGCACGATCGACACCTTCCGTACGGGGTCGGCGCCCGGCTGCAGCATGCCGAGCAGGGCGTGGCCGGCCTCGTGGTAGGCCGTGCGGCGGCGCTCCGCTTCCGGAATCACGACGCTGCGCGCGGTGCCGAGCTGCACCTTCTCGAGCGCGTCGGTGAGGTCGCGATGCGCCACCGTGTCCTGGTTGCGGCGCGCGGCGAGCAGCGCCGCTTCGTTCACGAGATTGGCCAGGTCCGCGCCGGTCATGCCGGGTGTCGACGCCGCCAGCTTCTCGAGGTCGGCATCGGCACCGAGCGGCACCTTGCGGGTGTGCACCTTGAGGATGGCGAGCCGCCCCTTCTGGTCGGGCGCGTGCACCATGATCTGGCGATCGAACCGCCCCGGGCGCGTGAGCGCCGGATCGAGCACGTCCGCACGGTTGGTGGCGGCCAGCACGACCACCCCTTCCTGCCCCGAGAAGCCGTCCATCTCGGTGAGGATCTGGTTGAGCGTCTGCTCGCGTTCGTCGTGGCCGCCGAACGCCCGGGCGCCGCCGCGGGCGCGGCCGATGGTGTCGATCTCGTCGATGAAGATGATGGCCGGCGCCACCTTGCGCGCCTCGGTGAAGAGTTCGCGCACGCGGCTCGCGCCGACGCCGACGATCATCTCGATGAATTCCGAGGCGCTGGCGCTGAAGAACGGCACGTTGGCTTCACCCGCCGTGGCCCGTGCGAGCAGCGTCTTGCCGGTGCCGGGCGCCCCGGCCAGCAGCACACCTTTGGGGGCGCGCGCGCCGAGCTTGCGGTACTTGCCGGGGTCCTTCAGGAAGTCGACGATCTCGTTGATCTCGTCTTCCACTTCGTCGATGCCGGCGACATCGTCGAAGGTGACGCGGATCGTGTCCTTGTCCACCGGCTTCCTCGGCGTGCCGCCGAGCAGGCCGCCGCCCATCATGTTCTGCTGACGGCGGAACATCCACACGTAGAAGCCGATGAGCAGCAGGAAGGGCGCCACGGAGATGAGCAGGTTCGTGAGGATGCCGCGTTCCTGCACGAGCGGCGTCGCCCGCACAGCGGCACCGCCGTCGGTGAGTTCGGCCAGCAGATCGTCGCTCGCGAAGGTCGGACGCTCCGTGGTGAACCGTTCGTAGCTGCGTGTCGTGTCGCCGGGCACCGGCACGGCCTTCTTCAGCACGCCCTGGATCGAGTCGCCGCGTGCGAAGAGCTCCGAGACGTTCTTGCCGCCGACCTGCTGCTTGAACTCCGTGTACGGCACGGGCTCCGGCGCGGCGAGGCGGTCCTGCACGGTGAGAATCGCGAACACCACGGCGTAGCCCACCGCGAGCATCGCGAGAATCGACCACTTCGGCCGGTTCGACTTGGCGACTGGCGTCGGCGGCAGGCCCTCGGTACGCCACGGACGTGGCGGTTCGGGGGCCGGCTGCGGCGGCCGAGGGTCGGGCGGCGGTGTGGACTGCTGGGGCTCGCTCATCGGCGTACTGGAAGCCATCATAGTGTTGGACGCCGTTCGCCGCGCGAATGTGCCATCGGGCGGCTGACGCGGGCGGCGCCCGTCGGCGCGCCGCGTATCATGGGCGATGGCCCGACCGCCCGCACCCGCCGGCCCGATTCATGCGCTCGACGCGCTCTACGGTACAGAGACGCGTCTGCGCGACCTGCTCGACACCCTGACGACCCGCGAGTGGGACGTGCCCACGATCGTGCCGGGCTGGCGCGTGCGCCACGTGGCCGGCCACCTGCTCGACGCGGCGCTCCGCCGGCTGTCGCTGACCCGCGACGGGGTGGCATTCGAGCGTCCGGCCGCCGACACCGCGGAGGCGCTGCGCACGTTCGTCGACCGCCTGAACGCCGAGGGCGTCGCCGTCTACGGACGACTCAGCCCGGCCGTGCTGCGCAGCCTCATGCGTCCGGCGTCTGCCGCGCTCTGCACGTGGATGGCGCAGCGCGGCCCCGACCTGCCCGCCGACTTTCCGGTGAGCTGGGCGGGCGACACCGCGTCGCCGCAGTGGTTCGACGTGGCGCGCGAGCTCACGGAGCGCTGGCACCACCAGCAGCAGATCCGCTTGGCGCTCGATCGGCCCGGCCTCATGGTGCGCGAGCTCTACCATCCGGTGCTCGACTGCTTCATGCGCGCCCTGCCGTGGCGCTTCCGCGACGTGGCGCCCCGGGACGGCGGCCATGTGGCGGTCGTCGTCACCGGGGAGTGCGGCGACACGTGGCGCCTCCATCACGACGGCACGCGCTGGCAGCTCACAATGGACGACCTGCCCGACCCGATCACGCGTATCACCATCGGACCGGACATCGCGTGGCGGATCTTCACCAAGGGCATCCCGGCGGACGAGGCGCGGCGCCGCTGCCGGATCGAGGGCGACGACGCCCTGGCGGCGCGTGTGCTCGCAACGACGGCGATCGTCGGCTGACGCGGCGGGGCCTCTACGACGCCGGCGGCGCCGTGACCGGGGCCCGGCCGTAACCGACGCGGCGGTGGTACATGGCCTGGAGGGCCGAGCCGAAGGCCGGCACGAGGCGCTCGCGGTCGCTGGCCGAGAGACCGGCGTCGGCGAGTTCACCGCTGTCACCCACACGCGCCAGCGTCTCGCGCACGAGCGCCGCGCAGGCCGCCCCGTCCACCGGCGGCGCCACCCGCGCCATCGCCTCGAGCTGATCGGCGAGCATCAGGATGGCGGTTTCGCGCGATTGCGGCCTCGGCCCGTGATACCGGTAGGCCTCGTCACGAGCATCGGCCGCCGCCGGATGCGCCGCCAGGCCCGGCATCAGGCTCGTGCCGTGATGTTCACGGACGAAGCGCGCGAGCGGCCGCACCATCCCGTAGTAGCGCAGCAGCGAGACGCCGTCGTCGACGTGGGCGCGCAGGATCGCGGCGCTCTGCCACGGCGGCAGCGACGCATGGGGATTGACGCCGTACTGATTCTCGCCGAAATACTCGGGCGCCTTGAGCTTGCCGACATCGTGATAGAGCGCGCCGAGCCTGGCCAGGAAGGCGTCGGCGCCGATGGCGCTGGCGCCGGCATCGCAGAGCACGCTCACGCTCACCGAATGCTGGAACGTGCCGGGCGCAACCGACGCCAGTTCGCGCAGCAGCGGATGGTCGAAGTTGAGCCACTCGGCCATGGTGATACGCGTCGTGTGGTCGAAGGCCCATTCGGCAAGCGGCCCCACGGCGAGCGCCATCGGCGCGCCGAGGAGGCCCCCGGCGGCGGCACCGGCCACGGTCGCGGCCGTGAGGTCCCAGTCCGCGATGCCGCGTTCGACGAGCAGCCAGAGCAGCAACAGCACCGCCGCACTGGCGCCCGAGAGCAGCCCGGCCGGAATGATCGACTCGCGGCTGGCGCGGGCCGCCAGCACCTCACCGGCAACGATGGCCGCCAGCAGCGCGGCGACGACGATCTCCCACTCGGCGCCGAGCACCACGAGGACGGCCGTGTTGAGCGCGACGTGCAGGCGCGCCATGCGCGTACTCGTCGCGAGGCGCCCGTGCACGGCGGCGGCCACCGCCGCGGCGACGACGAACGCCGTCAGGCGCAACGGTCCGCCGGCGCCTTCGACGTAGGCGGCCACGGTGGCCAGGGCGCTCGTCACGGCGAAGCCGCCGAGGCGCCACAACCGCCACCCCACCACGGCCACCGCGTCGTGCCACACGAGCGGCGGCGCCTGGCGCGGGTCCAGGCGTCCGGCCACATCGGCCGTGAGACGCGCGCTCAACGGGGTGCTCACTTCACGCGACCTGCCTGGATGTCACGCGCCACGCGCTCCACGTCGGCCATCACGCGCAGGAGATTGCCGCTCCAGAACTTGCCGATCTGCTCCTCGGTGTAGCCCCGCTTCACGAGTTCGAGCGTGACGTTGAAGGTCTCGTCGGCGCCGTTCCAGCCGGCCACGCCGCCCCCGCCGTCGAAGTCGGACGAGATCCCCACGTGGTCGATCCCGATCTTCTTCACGAGGTAGTCGATGTGGTTCACGAAGTCGGCCACCGTCGCCATCGGCGGCGGCGGGAACTGCTTGTCGATCTCGGCCATGCGGGCGCGGAACTGCGACCGCGTGGCGTCGGTCTGGCTGGCCGGACCGCCCTGCAGGCCCATCTCGACGCGCAGCTTCGCGATGGCGGCGGCGCGTTCGGCCGAGTCGGGCGGCTTCACCTTGACGTAGCTGTCGAAGGCGACGGTCTGGATGACGCCGCCGTTCTTCTTCAGCGCCTCGAGCTGCTCGTCGTCCATGTTGCGGCTGTGGTCGGCAACCGCGCGGGCAGCCGAGTGCGAGGCGATGACCGGCGCCTTCGAGAGCGCGATGGCCTGCAGGTTCGCCTGCTTCGAGGGATGCGAGACATCGACCATGATGCCCCACTTGTTCATCTCGGCGATGACTTGGCGGCCGAGGTCGTTCAGGCCGTTGTGCATCCACTTGCCATCGCGTTCGCCGGTGTTCGAGTCGGCGAACTGACTGTGCCCGTTGTGGGCCAGCGACATGTAGCGGCCGCCGCGGTCGTGGAACTCCTTCACGCGGCCGAGGTTGGTGCCGAGCGAGTAGGCGTTCTCGATGCCGATGAGCGCCACCTTGCGGCCCGACTTCGCAATCGCGCGCACGTCGTCGGCCGTGAGCGCGAGGCCGATGCGCGTCGGGGCGATTTCCTTCGTGAAGCGGTGGATGGCGTCGAACTTCTCGACCGCCTGCGCGTAGGCGCGGTCGTAGCCCTCCGGCGTGAGCGAGCCCTGGCCCACGTAGACGATGAAGAACGCGGCGTCGAGGCCGCCTTCCTCCATCTTCGGCAGGTTCACCTGGGTGTCGAGCCGCTGGGTGTAGTTCCGCGCCTTGGTGAAGTCGCGCGGGTTGATGTCGGCATGGGTGTCGAGCGTGATGACCCGGTCGTGGATGCCGCGGGCTCGGGTCACGAGGGCGGGGTCGGGCGTCTGGGCGGCGGCAAGCGCCGGCACGAGCAGGCTGAGCAGGGCGAGTCGGAACGACATGGGCACGATCCTACTGCCCTTCGGGGGCTCAATCCATCGGCCGTGGCGGCCCTCCCGCGGGCGGAGCATCCAGCGTACACTCGACCGGTTCCCGTGAGACTCGTGTCGCGCTTCCTGCCGGCCCTGGCCGTGCTCGTCGTGCTCTCGGCCAGCCCGGCCGCGGCGCACCCCGCCCCGTTCAGCTACCTCGACCTTCGCCTCGCGCCGTCGGGCGTGACGGGCACGCTCACCGTGCACGATCTGGATGCCGCCTACGAGCTGCGCCTGAGCGACGCCGACGCCCTGCTCGACCCGACCGTGGCCCGGCGCCACGAAGCGGCCCTCGCGGCGGTGCTGACCGCCCGGCTGCACGTCGTGTTCGACGGGCGTCCGGTCACCGTCACGCTGTCGGATGTCACGCCGGTGCCCGACCGTCAGGGTCTGCGCTTCACGGTCGCGACGGCGCCGGGTGCCCTACCGGGGCGCGTGCACGTCGAGACCACCCTCTTCCCGTACGACCCGAATCACCAGACCTTCGTCAACGTCTACGAAGGCGAGACGCTGCGCCACCAGGCAATTCTCGACGCGCGCCATCCCGCTATCGACTACTACGCCGGCTCGTGGCAGGGCGTGGGCGCGGTGCTCGGCACGTTCATTCCGTCGGGCCTCCAGCACATCCTCATCGGGCCCGATCACATCCTCTTCCTCATCGGGCTGCTCCTCGTCGGCGGCACGGCGCGACGGCTCGGGCTCATCGTGACCGCCTTCACGCTCGGCCACAGCGTCACGCTGTCGCTCGCGGCCCTCGACCTCTACGCCCCGCCGGCCTTCATCGTGGAGCCGCTCATCGCGCTGAGCATCGTGCTCGTGGGCGTGGACAATCTGCTCGTCGGCGGCGAGGCCTCGGCCGGACGGGACCTGCGCGCGTGGATGGCAGGGGTCTTCGGCCTCGTGCACGGCTTCGGCTTCGCGTCGGTGCTGCGCGAGTTCGGGCTGCCGCGCGAGGCGCTCGGCTGGTCGCTCTTCGGCTTCAACGCGGGCGTGGAACTCGGGCAGCTCGTCATCGTCGTGCCATGGGCCGTGGCGATGGGGCTGCTGCGGCGGGTGCGGCCCGTGGCGGCCGCGCGCGTGGCGATGATAGGCTCTGTCGTGGTCGTGCTGGCCGGCGCCTGGTGGTTCATCCAGCGCGTGTTCTTCCCGGAGGGAATCGCATGAAGCGCACCCGTGTGTTGTCGTCTGTCACTGCCGTGGCCCTCGTGGCACTCGCCGGTCGCGCGCTCGTCGCCCAACAGCCGGCCGCCGGACCGAACGTGGCCGGCATCGAGAAGGTGAAGGACAACCTCTACATGGTCACGGGCGGCGGCGGCAACACGGCCGTGTTCGTCACGGCGAAGGGCGTCGTCCTCGTGGATACGAAGCTGGCCAACTGGGGCCAGGCGATCCTCGACAAGGTGAAGACGGTGACCGACAAACCCGTCACCCACATCATCAACACCCACACCCACGGCGACCACGTGGGCAGCAACGAGTTCTTCCCCGCCGCCGTCGAGATCGTCGCCCATGCCAACGTGGCCACCAGCATGGCGAAGATGCCGGCCTTCGCCGACGGCACGAAGAAACACGCCTTCCCGGACAAGACCTACACCACCACGATGACGGTGCTCGATGGCGCCGATGCCATCGACCTTCACTACTTCGGCGCCGCGCACACGAACGGCGACAGCTTCGTCGTGTTCCGCAACCTGCGCGTGATGCACGCCGGCGACGCCTTCGCCTCGAAGGGCCTGCCGCTGCTCGACGTGAACAACGGCGGGTCCGGCGTGACGTACCCTGACACGCTCGAGAAGGCCGCCCGCGGCATCCGCAACGTGGACACGGTGATTCCCGGCCACAGCGCCGTCATGACCTGGCAGGACTTCGTGGACTACGGCGAGTTCAACCGCGCCGTGCTCACGGCAGTGCAGACGGCGAAGAAGGCCGGCAAGACAGCCGAGGACGCCGCCGCCGGCCTCGCCTTGCCAGCGAAGTTTTCGACCTACGTGATGACGCGGGCGAAGGACAACGTCGCCACGATCTACAAGCAACTGCCCTAGCCGTGCGCGTCCTGTCCGTCTCACTCGCCCGTCTGCGGTATTGTCTGGCGACCGTTGCCACGGTCATCGCTGCCGGCTGCGCGAACGAACCGGCCGCCCCCGTGGCCACCGCGCCGGCGCCGGCGGCCACGCCCGTCGATCCGCAGCACCAGGGCATGGTGGGCGCGCACGGCGACCACAGCCCGCACAAGGGCGGCATGGTGCTCATGAACGGCGACATCCACTACGAAGTGGTGTTCGCGCGCGACGGCGCCCATCGCATCTGGTTCACCGATCCGGTGCGGGCGGAGCTGCCGGCCTCGGTGGCCACCGACGTCACGATGGTCATCACACGGCCCGGCGAACCCGAGGAGGTGCTGAAGCTTGCCATCGACGACAGCGGCGAGTCGTGGATCGCCCGCGGACGACCGGTTCCCGGCAACGACGCCTACGTGAAGATCACCTACGCCATGCAGGGTGAGCCGCACGAGGTCGAGATCCCGTTCCTGATTCAGACGCCGACGCCATGATGCGACCCACGCCGGATACCTGCTCGTGTCTCGTCGCCGCCGCGCTCCTCGCGTTGGCGGCCTCCGCCACGGCCCAACCCGCCACGCCGGTCATCGTCACAGACCGTCCCAGTTTCACGAATTCGCCGAAGGTCGTCGGCGCCCGGATGGTGCAGATCGAGGCCGGCGTCGCCACCGCACGCGACGGCACGGACGCGGGCACCGCCACGCGCACCTCGGCGCCGAACACCCTCGTGCGGCTGGGCATGAGCTCGCGGGTCGAGTTCCGCCTCGAGATGGAAGGCTGGATCCGTGCCTCATCCGGACGGCCAGGCCGCGAGCCCGAGTCGTCGGCCTCCGACCTGGCGCTGGCCGCGGAGTATCAGTTCGCCCGCGCCGAAGGACTGGGCGTGGATCTGGCGGTGATTGCGGGTGCCACACTGCCCACCGGAGGCTCGGCCTCGACCGGCAATGCCGATCCGTTCGCGCGCTTCGTGTGGAATCGTCCACTGGGCGCCGCGTCGCTCGGCGGCACGGTCAACTGGTCGGCGCCGAGCGCCGACAGCGAACGCGTGCGCGCGCTCGACGGCAGCCTCGTGCTGGGGACACCGCTCCGGGGCGCGTGGAGTGCGTTCTGGGAAGGGGTCGTGCGGCACCAGAACGTCGAGACCGACGCCGCCACGTGGCTCGCCAACGCCGGCGTGCTGCGGACCTTCGGCTCGAACCTCCAGCTCGATGCGTGGGTCGGCCGCGGCTTGAACGACGTGGCCCCCGACTGGCGGTTCGGCGTGGGCGTCGGCTACCGCCTCCGCCGCTGACCGACGCCGTCATTCCCAGCGGAAGACACGCGAGGCGAGCGCGACGCACAACGCGAAGACGAGGGCCAGCACAGCCATGTCTCCGGTATGACTGGCCCACCCCTCCCCGTGCCAGATGCCGCGCAGCAACGACACCGCCGGCGTGAACGGCAGCGCGCGGGCGACGAACTGGAGCCCTGGCGGCAGCACGTCGAGCGGCACGAACAGGCCTGAGAGCCCGAGCATCGGGTAGAGCACGAGCGCGCCGAGCGGCTGGGCGAATCGTGCCGTCGGCACCACGCTCGCAATCACGAAGCCGATCGAGAGCACGCACGCGACGGTGAAGACCACGGCGACGCCGAACGACAGCCACGGCGCCTCGGCCCCGGCCGGCACGAAGCGGCGGCCGGCCACGGCCATGAGCGTCAGCGTGGTCGTGGAGAGCAGCATCTTCACAAGCACGTGCGCGGTGAGGATGGTGGCAGGCCTGAGCGGGGTGGCGCGCAGGCGCTTCAGGATGCCGCCCTCGCGGTAGATCGCCATGATGGCGACGAGCGACAGAATGGCACCCACCGCCACGAGCATCGCCACCACGACCGGCAGGTCGCGGGCCACGTCGGCGGCATCCGGATCGGTCGCCCGCACCCGCCCGCCGAGCAGGCGGCCGAGCGCGAGAAAGACGAGCACCGGCGCCAGCACCGTGCCGAAGACGCCCAGCGGTTCGCGCAGGAAGATCCTGAGCTCGAGCCACGTCAGCCGCCAGAGTCCGCGCAGCATTCCCGCCTCAATCGCGCATCGCGCGGCCAGTGGTTTCGAGGAACACATCCTCGAGGGTCGGCAGGTCGGTGCGCACGTCGCGCACGTCGATTCGATGGCCCGCGAGGCACCGGATCACCTCGGTGACGAGGCCGCCGGCGGCGCCGCGGATCGTGTGTGTCGTCCCGTCCTGCACGACGGACGTCACGCCGGGAATGGCGGCGAACGCGGCGGCCGCCTCGGGCGCCGCGGTCACGACGACGACGGTGGCCGTGGGACAGTGGCGCCGCACGAGCTCGGCCGGCGCGCCCAGATCGACGAGGCGGCCGCGGTCGATGATGGCGACGCGGTCGCACAGCCGCTCGGCCTCCTCCATCAGGTGCGTCGTCAGGAATACGGTCTTGCCTCGGGCGCGGATGCCACGCACCAGGTCCCAGATGGCGCGCCGCGCCTGCGGGTCGAGGCCGGTCGTGAGCTCGTCGAGGAAGACGACCTCGGGGTCGTTCACGAGCGCGAGCGCGATGAGCAGGCGCTGCTTCTGGCCGCCCGACAGGGTCATGAACCTGGCGTGCTGTCTCTCGCGCAGGCCGAGCTGATCGAGCAGTCGTCCGCCGTCCACCGGCGCGCGATAGAGCGCGGCCCACAGGTCTACTGCCTCGCGCACGGTGATACGTTTCTGGAGCTGCGCCTCCTGGAGCTGCACGCCGATCCGCTCCTGGAGCGCCCGCACGTCGCGCACCGGATCGAGCCCGAGCACCGCAATCGTGCCGCTGTCGGGCGCGCGCAGGCCCTCGACACACTCCATCGTCGTGGTCTTGCCGGCGCCGTTCGGGCCGATGAGCCCGAAGATCTCGCCGCGGGCCACGTCGAAGCTCACGCCGTCCACGGCCACGGTGCGGCCGTACGACTTGCGCAGGTGGCGAACGACCACGACGGGCTCAGCGGGCACGATGGGTTGGACGTCCACCGGTCGCTCGCGGTTCGGCGGCGCTGCTCACAGCAGGCGGTGCATGATGTGAATGTCGACCTCACCGTGCGCGGGATGCCGGAACGCGCCAGGCACGGTGCCCACGATCGCGAAGCCACAGCGCTGCCAGGCGCGGATGGCACCGAGGTTGGTGCTGACAACCGCGTTGAACTGCATGGCGCGAAACCCGAGCCCGCGCGCCGCATCGAGCGAATGGCGGCACAGCGCCTCGCCCACGCCCTGGCCGCGCCCCTCGGGCGCCACCATGTAGCCGCAGTTGGCCACGTGATCGCCCGGACCCATGGCGTTGGCCTTGACGTAGTACGTACCGATGACGCGGCCGGCGCGCTCGGCCACGAAGGTGTGGCCGCCGGGCGGATGCATCAGCGCGAGTCCCTGCTCGCGCGTCGGCGCCGTGGGCCACGCGTAAGTGTCGCCCGCGGCGAGTACGACGCGGAGGATGTCCCAGATCGCATCGGCGTCCCCCGGGGAGGCGTGTCGGATCACGAGCGGGCCGGGCGTCGAATGCGGGCTGTCCACGCGCTCCATGATGCCTCAGCGGCGCCCCGTCGCGCGCAGACGACGCCAACGTTCGCGCGACAGGCGATAGACGAGCGTGTCGAGCCCGTGCATCTCGCACCGTTCGTGGAACGCCATGCCCAGACGCTCCATGACCCGCACCGAGGCGACGTTCGGCGGATCGGTGGCCGCCATCACGACCGGATGGCCGAGCGTCTCGAACACGTGGTCGAGCACCGCCGTCGCGGCCTCCGTCGCGAGCCCCCGCCCCCACCACGTCCTGAGCAGGCCGTACATCAGCTCGGGCTCGCCGGTGGGCCACTCGCGGCACCCACAGAAGCCGATGCGGGCGCCGTCCGTGCGCGCATGCACGCCCCACAGGCCGAAGCGACGCTCGGCGAACCCGATCGTGCTGGCATCGAGCCACGCGCGCGACTCGTCCATCGCGACGATCCGGTTGTCGCAGAGGTAACGCCGCATGTCGGCGTCGGTCCACAGCGCGTGCACGGCGTCGAGGTCCGCGTTCGTGAACGGACGCAGCGTGAGGCGCGCGGTCGTGAGATGGAGCGGCACCTGCTCAGCTCCGGCAGGCGCGGCCCGACCGCCACCACCAGTCGAACATCGTGGGCAGCGCGCGCAGGCTCCACGTCCACAGCGGACGCGTCGAACCACACTGCGAGGCCCAGACGATACGGGTGCCAGCCTCGGCCGCCTCGATGCGGTAGCGAAGACCGACCCGGAACGGGTAGCCACACGTGGACGCGCCAGACACGAGGGCCAGCGGCGCCTCTCCAGCGATGACCACGACGTCCGCAAGCGACAGCACCTTCTGGATTCCGAGTGCCGAGTCCGGCGACGGCCCGATCGCCGTGATCGTCGCCTCGAAGACTGCGACCGCCGCCCGCGGCACACACGTGCTCGGGCAGAAGCAGGCCTCGGCTAGCCCCGGCAAGACAGCGACTGCCGCGATCGAAAGGATCGCGGCCCGGCTGGCGTGCAGAACAGGGCAACATGTGCCCGTCACTGCGATAGATGCAGGCGTCATGGCTCGACGAGATGCACTGGCGTGCCATCAGCGACGGCGTCGAACACGAGACGCTCGCGGCCGTCTTTGTCCACGCTCGTGAACCGGTAGCGCACGCCGCGAAGCAGCCGCAGACGGAAACGCCCGTCCTTGTTCGTCACCTCCCACGATCCTGAGCGTGGATACAGGCCAAACGGCCCGACGACAGCGACGTGGAACTCCGTCTCGAGAAGCCGGCCGTCCTGTCCCCTGACGGTGCCGTCGACCAGAATCGTCGCGCCCACAGTGGCCACCATCGGCTGGAGCTCCACGGCGTCGGCGAACCCGAGGATGACACTGTCGCCGCCGAGGTGCGCACGGGCGTGGGCCGGCGAGTACGGCCGGCCAATCGTGGCGACGTACAGCCCGGGCGGCACACCCTCGAACGCGTATCGGCCTTCGGTCGTCGACGTCCCCCGCCAGTACGGGCCGTCATCGATCACGCGGCCATCCTGCACCATGTTCAGGTACACCGAGGCCCCTGAGACGGGTTGGCGCATCTCGTCGACGACTACGCCGGACACCCGGCCTGCGACCTCGACGCGCACGTCCCACGCCGTAATCGCATGCGCCCCCGACAGTCGCGCCTTGAACGGCGCGGGCGCGACCAGGCCGTGACGCCCCTCGGGCAGGTCGACGCTGATGTCATATTCACCGTCCGGAAGACCGGTCAGCACGTACTCGCCCTCAGGACCTGAGGTCGTTGTGGCGACGATGGGCCCCAGAGCCGTCACGCGAGCGCCAGCGACCGATGGCCACGTCGAGACATCGTCTCCCTCGCTTCGTTGCACGACAGCGCCGAGCACACGCCCGCCCGATGGCGGGCTGGACAGCGAATCGAGCCATTGCCGAAACGCCGTTAGCCCGCGCTGCGGGGCGCACGTAACCCGCGCAGGCCCCGACGTGCCACACCCCGGGCTGCGTGCGACTCGCGAGCGCGATGACGAGGTAGCGACGGCCCGTTTCGAGCACACGCTCGACCGACTCGAGTGTGGTTGGTGCGGCACCACGAATGGCACGCACATCGCCGACGGTGACGGTGACAGGACGGCCACTGGACGACACCGACACGAGTCCGTCCGGCGTGCGCACCGCCGGGTGCAGCCGCACGGATACGACCGTGGCCTCGAAGACAGCGCCGGCCTCCGCCGCAACCTTCGCCAGCGGGACATCGACACAACTCAGCGCGCTGGCCGGGCGTGCATCGGTCAGGAGAACAGCCCACACGACAACTGCGGCCGCGAGGCGTGGTGTCATGAACGATTTGACACCGAGTCGTGCGCAATGGGGCACGCCGACCTCAGTCGCGCCGGAGCGCGACGATGGGATCGAGCTTCGAGGCGCGCCTGGCCGGGTAGTAGCCGAACGCCACGCCGATGACCGCCGAGATGGCAAACGCCAGCGCGATCGACTGCGGCGACACGTACGCCGGCCACGACATGAGCGCCGTGAGGCCGCGGGCGGCGCCGATGCCGGCCGCGATGCCGACGATGCCGCCGATGAGACTTAGAACCACGGCTTCGACGAGGAACTGTACCAGCACGTCCTTGCGGCGGGCGCCCATCGCGAGGCGCAGGCCGATCTCTTTCGTGCGCTCGGTGACCGACACCAGCATGATGTTCATGATGCCGATGCCGCCGACGACGAGCGAGATGCCGGCAATGCTCGCCAGCAGCGCCGTCATGGTGGTGCCGGCGCGGTTGAGCGTGCCCGACATCTCTTCCATCGTGGCCGAGTCGAGCTTCGGCATGTTGGCGAGCGCGAACGCCGCGACCTCGGTATAGAGCCCCTTGGTCACCTGCGCGCCAGCCAGCGTCTTCACCACGAAGTCGTCGGCCGGCCCCATGCGGCCGCCGCTGCCGGGCGCCTGCAGGCCGCCGAGTCCGCCGGCCACACGCGCCACCTGTTCCTTGATGTGGCTGGCGTGCCGCTCGCGCAGCAGTGCGGTGACCGCGTCGGCCACGGCCGTGGCGACACCGGCTTCCGTCACGCCGATGGTGATCGTCTGCAGCCAGGTCGTGCGGTCCGTGAGCGTGCCGAGCGTCGTCACCGGCACGAACGCCGCTTCGTCCTGATCCGCGTCCACCGCGCGCATGAGCCCCACGACCTCGAAGTCGCGGTCGTGGATCTTCACCGTCTTCCCCGTGGGGTCGACGCCGTCGCCGAAGAGACGCGCACTCGCCACGCGGCCAAGCACGACCTTGGCGGCCGAGGCGGCCACGTCCTCCGCCGTAAAACCTTCGCCGTCGAGCCACGTCCAGCCGTGGATGTCGCCGAGCGACTCTTCGGTGCCGTGCACCAGGGTAAAGACACGGGACTCGGGCGAGGCCACGATGAAGGTGCGCGAGCGCAGACCAGCCGAGACGCTCACGACGTTCGCGAGCCCGCGGATGGCGGCAGCGTCGTCGCGCGTCAGGGTCGTGGCCGCACCGAGGCCCGAGGCGATGTTCATGCTCTCGCCGCCCTTGGTGAAGTTGCCGGCGCTCACCTGCACGATGCTCGTGCCGGCGGTCTTGAGCGTGCGCTCGACCGAGGCGCGCGCGCCGTTACCCAGCGCCACCATGGCGATGACGGCGGCCACGCCGATGACGACGCCGAGCGTCGTCAGGCCCGAGCGCAGACGGTTGCGGCCGAGGGCCTTCCAGGCGATCTGTCCGCTGACGGCGAGGAATCGCAGCACGGGGAATCCGTTTATTCGTGACGCAGGGCGTCGATGGGGTCGAGTTCGGCGGCGCGGCGCGCCGGGTACCAGCCGAAGAGCACGCCGACGGCCGCCGAGACGCCGAAGGCGATGAGCACCGAGCCCGGCGATACCACAGTGGCCCAGCGCAGCGTGGACGAAATGAGATACGAGGCCACGAGACCGAGCACGACACCCACGGCGCCGCCCGCCAGGCTGATGGCCACGGCTTCGGTGAGAAACTGCCGCGTGACGTCTCTGCCGCGCGCGCCCACGGCCATCCGCAGGCCGATCTCCTTCGTGCGCTCGGTGACCGAGAGCAGCGTGATGTTCATGATGCCGATGCCGCCGACGAGCAGCGACACCGCGGCCACGGCCGCCAGCAGCCAGCGCATCGTGCCACTGGCGCGTTCGAGCGTGCCGGCCAGCTGTTCGAGGGTGACACGCTCGAGCTCCTTGACGTTGCCGGCGATGGCCGCTGCGACGTTCGGCGGCAGGCCGCCGGTCGTGATCGCGCGCGTCGCCTGCGTGGAGATGGTGAAGTCGTCGGGCTTCTCGTTCGTGATGTTATGGCGCTGGCGCAGCAGCTCCGTGATGCGCTTGCTCACGTCCGACACCTCACCGGTGGACGACGCCGTGACGGTGATGTCGTTCAGTTTCGTCAGATTCAGGAGCTGGTGCGTGGTCGTGTAGGGCATGTAGACGGCGTCGAACTCGTCGTCACCGGCGGCCGGCCGCACCACCCAGCTCGCGCTGGTGACCACGCCGATCACGCGGAAGTTCTGGTTCCAGAGCATCAGCTCCTTCCCCACCGGATCGACCTTCTCGCCGAACACCTTCTCGGCGACGACCGAACCGAGCACGAGCACCATCGCCTTGTCGTCCTGCTCCTCTTCGGTGAAGAAGCGGCCGCTGCGCAGCGTCCACGTGCGCTTGATGTCGAGCAGGTGCAGGTCGGTGCCGTGCATGCGGGTGAACCACCGCTTCTCGGGCGCGCCATCGGGGCGGTAGTGGACGCGGGCGTTACCGTGCACGCCACCGGCCACATACTGCACCCCCGGTAACTGGCGAATGGCTTCCGCATCGGCGAACGACAGCGTGGTCGCGGCACCGAGGCCGGCTTCGAGGTCGCCCAGGCGCTGCCAGGCGAGCGGGTGGTCGTGCTTTTCCATCGGATCGTCTTCCGGGTGGAAGTCGATCGGCAGGATGTCGGCCGCACCGGCGAACGGATCGCCCGCATCGGGCAGCACCGGCATCAGCTCCTCGACCGGCAGGCGCATGGTGTCTTCGGCGTCACCCTGGTGGGCCACGGCGCCGCCGGAATCTTCCGTCTTCGGCTTCCAGTTCCCGGCCTTGATTGTGAGCTGGTTGAGGCCGGCCGCCCGCACCTGCTGTTCGATCGACCGCTGGGCGCCGGCGCCCACGGCCATCATCGCCAGCACGGTGGCGACGCCCACCGTGATGCCGAGCATCGTCAGCCCCGTCTGCAGCCGATTGCGTGTGAGCGCCTTGAAGCCGATGTCGATCGACGGATGCAGGGCGCGAAGACGGTTCACGTTCACTCTCCTCGAGGGCCTCTCGGGGACAGTCCCACGAAACGGGACAGTCCCCGGAATCGCCGGTTGCCGGGCTACGCTGAGACCGGCGTGTGTGAGCCCATGGACGGCTGGTGCTGCTGGTCCGACACCACGACGCCGTCCTTGAAGTCGATGGTGCGCGTGCCCCACGCCGCGATGTCGCGCTCGTGGGTGATGACGACGATCGTGATGCCGCGCTCGGCGCGGAGCTTCGCGAACACCTCCATCACCTCGTGGCTGGTGGCGGTGTCGAGGTTTCCGGTCGGCTCGTCGGCGAGGAGCAGCGACGGCTCGTTCACGAGCGCGCGGGCAATCGCCACGCGCTGCTGCTGCCCGCCCGACAGCTGGTTCGGGTGGTGCTCCTCGCGGTCCGTGAGGCCCACGGCGGCCAGCGCGCGCCGCGCCCGGTCGCGCCGTTCGGCCGCCTTCACGGCACCCTTGCGGGTGTAGAGCAGTGGTAATTCGACGTTCTCGAGCGCCGAGGTGCGCGACAGCAGGTTGAAGCCCTGGAAGACGAAGCCGATCGTCTCGTTGCGCACGCGGGCCAGTTCGTCGTGCGGCAGCGTCGAGACGTCCCGGCCGCCCAGCAGGTACTGCCCCCTCGTGGGCCGGTCGAGACATCCCAGGATGTGCATGAAGGTGGACTTGCCCGAGCCCGACGGGCCGACCACGGTGACGAACTCGCCGCCGGCGATGTCGAGCGTGACGCCCCGCAGGGCGCGTACCACGTGGTCGCCCACGTGGTACTCCTTCTCGAGACTGCGAACCCCGATCATGGGTTAGTTCGTGCTCTTCGCGGGCGCGGCGGGCATCTTCCCCGCATACGCGTAGAGCGTCGTGGCCACCGCCTTCTCGGCGCCCGCCATGCCGTAGACCTTGCCGGCGCCTTCGATGACGTAGTACTCGTTGGCCGCGTGCGCGCGGCCGCCGAGGCCGGCGCCGCCCATCACGATCGGCACGCCCTTGAAGGGCGAGATCTTCTCGCCCACTTCGCCGTTGCCGAACATGTAGGCGGGCCAGTAGCCGCCCGCCGCCGCGCCGCCGCCGCCGATGCCCCAGTCGGCGCGCACCGGCGCGTGCGGAATGCCCATGATCTGGTAGGTGCGCTGCATGGCGCGGCCGATCTCGTTGTCGGAGTTCATGAGCGCCCACGGCACGTCGCCGATGATCTTGACCTCGACGTCGGGGTAGCCGTTCTTCACGAGCTGCTTCTTCAGCTTGGCGACGATATCGGGACCGGTCTGGCCGGGCACGTAGCGGAAGTTATGCTTCGAGGTGATCTTGTTGGGGAGGATGGCGCCGGCGCCGCCCGCATACATGTTGCCGCCCCAGATGCCGTCGAGGTTGAACGACTGGCCGTAGCGCTGCGTCTTCAGCACTTGGTACGGGTCGTCATACATGAAGCGCGCGACACCGAGGTTCTCGGCCGCCACCTTCAGGTCCATGTTCCTCGCGGCCCCGCGCAGGCTCTCTTCCTGCTCGTTCGTGAGCGGGCGGATGCCGTCGTAGAACCCTTCGATCTTCGGCGTGTTGCCGTCATCGGACACGAGCGAGGCCAGCATCTTGATGTGGCGCCAGGCGGGACTGTCGGTGCCGCGCTTGTTGCTGCCGTGAATGTCCGACACGGTCGGCCCGCGGCCCCACGCCGTGCCCGACGTCGTGAGCTCGACGTAGACGCAGCCTTCCGAGCCGCCGCCGTAGCCGCCGCCGCCGCTCGGCGACTGGCCGCCGAAGGTCATCATCGCGTCGGCGCCTTCGAGCAGTTCCGGGTGGTCCTTGACCCACTTGCGCAGGCCGATGTCCATGCGCTCTTCGTCGCCCTCGGCCACGATGATGAGGTTCACCGGCAGCTTGCCGTGCACGGCCTTGATGGCGCGGAAGGCGTTCAGCTGCGACATCTGCGGGCCCTTGGAGTTGGTGGCGCCGCGGCCGATGAGCACCTTCTTGTACGGCGCCTGCTCGACGAGGCGCGCCTCGAAGGGCGGATATTGCCAGGCGTCCGGCTGCGTCACCGGCATCGTGTCGTACATCCAGTAGATGAGCACCGTCTTCTCGGCGCCCTCGTCGCACTTGGCGTAGACGACGGGGTTGCTCGGCGAGCCGTACTCGGTGACGCCCGGGTCGTAGACCTGCGTCTGCTGACAGCCGAGTTCGTCGAAGAACCCCTTCACCATCTCGGCCGACTCGGGAATGCCTTCGCCCGAGTTCGAGATCGACGGCTGCTGAATCCATTTCTGCAGGTTGACCACGTGCTGATCGATGTTCTGATCGATGTGCTCGTAGACCTTGGCGAGCTCAGGCGGCACCTGGCTCATGTCGGGCTTGATCTCTTCATCGCCCGACGGGCGGATGCCGAGCTTCGGCGCGGCCGCGGCCGGCGCCTGCGCGGCGCTCTCCGAGGCCGGCGCCGCGGGCTGCTGACACGCAGCCGCAACGAGCGCGGCCGCACAGACGAATGAGAAAGAGACCCGACGCATCACCATCCTCCAGTTCCTAGTTCGTCGACTTCGCCGGAGCCGGCGGAATCTTCCCGGCATACGCGTAGACCGCGGCGGCGATCGACTTCTCGGCGCCCGCCATGCCCAGCACCTTGCCGGCACCTTCGATCACCCAGTATTCGTTGGCTGCGTGCGCGCGGCCGCCGTGGCCACCGCCACCGCCCACGATCGGCACGCCCTTGAACGGCGACACGCGCTCGCCCACCTCGCCGTTGCCGAAGAGGTAGGCGGGCCAGTAGCCACCGGCCGCGGCGCCGCCGCCGATGCCCCAGTCGGCGCGCAGCTGGCCGTGCGGGATGCCCATGATCTCGTAGGCGCGCTTCATGGCGCGGCCGGCATCGTTGTCGGAGTTCATGAGGGCCCACGGCACGTCGCCGATGAGCTTGATCTCGACGTCCTTGTAGCCGTTGCGATCGAGCTGGGCGCGCAGCTTCTTCACGATGTCGGGCCCGGTCATGTTCGGCACGTAGCGGAAGTTGTGCTTCGAGGTGATCTTGTTCGGCAGGATGGCGCCGGCGCCACCCGCATACATGTTGCCGCCCCAGATGCCGTCGAGATTGAACGACGTGCCGTAGCGCTGCGTCTTGAGCACCTCGTAGGGATCGTCGAACATGAAGCGCGCCACGCCGAGGTTCTCGGCCGCCACCTTGAGGTCGGTGTTCTTCGCGCCGGCGCGCAGGCTGGCTTCCTGTTCCGGGGTGAGCGGCTGGATGCCCTCGAAGAAGCCGTCGATGAGCGGCGTGTTGCCGTCGTCGCTCACGAGCGAGGCCAGCATCTTGATGTGGCGCCAGGCCGGGCTGTCGGTGCCACGCTTGTTACTGCCGTGGATGTCCGACACGGTCGGCCCGCGGCCCCATGCCGTGCCCGACGTCGTCAGCTCGACGTAGACGCAGCCTTCGGAACCGCCACCGAAGCCGCCACCGCCGCTCACGCCCTGGCTGCCGAAGCGGATCATGCCATCCACCCCTTCGAGCAGCTCGGGGTGGTCCTTGACCCACTTGCGCAGACCGATGTCCATGCGCTCTTCGTCGCCCTCGGCCACGAACACGAGATTGACCGGCAGCTTGCCGTGCACGGCCTTGATGGCGCGGAAGGCGTTGAGCTGCACCATCTGCGGACCCTTGGAGTTGGTGGCGCCGCGGCCGATGAGCACCTTCTTGTACGGCGCCTGCTCGACGAGGCGCGCCTCGAAGGGCGGATATTGCCAGGCGTCCGGCTGCGTCACCGGCATCGTGTCGTACATCCAGTAGATGAGCAGTGTCTTCTCGGCGCCCTCGTCACACTTGGCGTAGACGATCGGGTTGCCCGGCGTGCCGTACTCCGTGATGCCGACGTCGAACACCTGCGTCTGCTGGCAGCCAAGCTCGTCGAAGAAGCCCTTCACCATCTCGGCCGACTCGGGAATGCCTTCGCCCGAGTTCGAGATCGACGGCTGCTGAATCCACTCCTGCAGGTTGACGACGTGCTGGTCGATGTTCTGGTCGATGTGATCGAAGACCTTGGCGAGCTCAGGCGGCACCTGGCTCATGTCGGGCTTGATCTCTTCATCGCCGTACGGGCGGATGCCGAGTTTCGGCGCGGCCGCGGTCGTCGAAGCGGGCGCGGCGGCGGGCGGGGTGGCGGGCTGGGAACAGGCCGCCGTGACGGCGAGGACCGACAGGGACGATAACAACAGCCGGCGCATCGGCGCTCTCCTCGTACGGACCGGGGCGGCGAGGATCGCCGCCGCGGATGCCGCATTTCACTCGCCGACGAGCCGGAAGTCAATGCTTCTCTGTGACAAGATGTCGCATGTCTCCGATGGTCTCCGCGCATCGATCGGATACGACGCCCGGCGCGGTGGCGATTGACCGTCGCACGGCCCTCCGCGCGCTCGTCGCCGGCGGCATTGCCGTGTCACTGCCCGCCTGCGACGGCGTGTCGCTGTCAACGACGGACCCGGCGTTGACGCTGCCGGCCCTGGCCGAGCGCTACGTGCGTCTGACGCAGGCGCTCGCGTTGCATCAGCCGTCGCTCATCGAGGCGTGGCTGGGTCCGGCGCCGGCGTCCGCCGGCCCCCGGCGTCCGGTGGCGGCCCTGCGCGCCGAAACGTCGGTGCTCGCCGCGGACTTCGCGACGCTGTCGGCGGCGACTGCCGCCGCCGATGTGGTGAACACGGCGGTTGGCGCGGGAACGCCGCTCGCCATCCCCGACCACGCACGCATCCAGTATCTCGCCGGCCAGGCGCGGGCGCTCGACGCCGCGGCCGCGCGGCTGCTCGGCGAGTCGACGACGTTCGCGGCCCAGGCCGAGCGCACGTTCGGCCATGCGCCGCCACCGCGCGACGGCGCGGCGCTCGACGCGCTGCGCGCCGACCTCGCAGCCCTGCTGCCCGGCCGGGGCACGCTCGCCGAGCGGCACGCCGCGTTCCGGCGCGCCGCCGCCGTGCCGCCTGAACGCGTCGAGGCGGTCTTCGCCGCCGCGGTGGCGTGGTGCCGCGGCGCCGCCGGCCCGCATCTGCCGCTGCCCGCCGGCGAGACGCTCACGACGCGGGCCGAAGACACCGCCGGATGGGCCGCGTTCTCGCGCCCGACAGGCCCGCGCACGTCCGATTTGTGGGTGGCCCGCCGCGGCGGCGCCGACGCGGCGCACCTGCTGCAACTCGCGGCCCACGAAGGCACGCCCGGTCACCACGCGCAGCACGTGCTCGCCTCGGCCACCCTCGTCGAGGGCCGCGGCTGGACCGAGCGCGCGCTCCATCCGGGCTTCGGGCCGCACCGCCTCGTCGCCGAGGGCGCGGCGGAAGCCGGAGCGGATCTGCTGCTGCCGGAAGACGTCCGCATCCGCGTGCTCGCCGAGGTGCTGCTGCCGGCGGCCGGCCAGTCGCCAGCGCTGGCCGGGCCGCTCGCCCGCGTGGAGCGCCGCGCCGCCGCGCTCGATCTCGAAGTGGGCCACATCGCCGCCGAGTATCTCGACACGTCCCTCGCCGTCGAGGCGGCCACGACGCGTCTGCGCGACGAGGCGCTCGTGCTCGACCCGGCCGGCATGGTCGGGTTCATCGAGAAGCAACGCACCTACCTGCTCGCCTACCCGCTCGGGCGCCGGCTGGTGACGGCCGCTCTCGGCCGCGGCGATGAGGTCACGCGCTGGTCGCGACTCGGCGCCATCGCGACGACACTGACGCTGCCAGCGACGGTTGGGGAATAATGACGGGCCGATGAGCACCCGCCACCTCGTCCGTCTCGCGCTCCTCGTCACGATCGTCTTCGGGGCGCAGGCGCGCTTCCTGCCCTACCTGCCGGGTGACCCGGCCGTAGCGCGCGCCGTGCAGGGCGTCTCGCCAGGCACCGGCTGGGTGGCGCCGGCGGTCGCGACCGCGAGCGCACCGCTCAAGTTCGGCCTGGTGGCGATTGCCGTGCTCGGTGCGTGGCGGCTGGCCGGCACGCGGGCGGCGCTCGTGGTCATCGCGGCGATCGCGCTCGAACAGACGCTCGGCGAATCGTCGAAGCTCCTCTTCGGGCGCCCTCGGCCGGCACGCGACCTGGTGGCGGTGATGGGCAACCCGACGGGGCTCTCGTTCCCCTCCACGTTCATGACGCTCTACAGCGTCACGATCGGCGCGCTCGTCGTGCTGGCGTGGCGGCTGCGCCCGAGCGGCCTGCGCACGGGCGTGCTCGTGGCCGGCATGCTCGTGCTCGTCATCGCGGCGTGCGCGCGTATCGTGCCGGGCGCGCACTGGCCGAGCGACACCGTCGGCACCGTCGCGATCTGTCTCAGTTGGCTGGCCGTCGCATTCAGCGCCGCCGGCGTTCCTTCCAGGTAATCCACCCATGTCCGTGTCCCGTCTCGCCGCCGCCGTCACGCTCGTCGCCGCCCTCACCGCCTGCCAGTCGGAGCCGCCGCCACCCGCCGACCTGCTGCTCGTGAACGCGAAGGTCTACTCGATGAGTTGGCCGGATCCGGGCCTCGACGGCACGCCGGCCGCCGGCGCGCCGCACGATGCGTCGGGCTGGCGTCCGGATGCCGCCGCGGTCGCCATCCGCGGCGGGCGCATCACGCTCGTCGGCGCGCGCGAGGCCGTCGAGGCGCAGAAGGGTCCGCAGACCGAGGTCGTGGACCTCGGCGGCGCCACGCTCCTGCCCGGACTGGTGGACTCGCACTCGCACATCCTCGAACTCGGCGCGAAGCTCTCAGCGGTGGACCTCGTCGGCGTCGCAACCGAGGCCGAGGCCGTCGATCGTGTGGCCGCCTACGCGGCGAAGGTGCCGAAGGGGGAATGGATCACCGGGCGCGGCTGGGACGAAGGCGCCTGGGCCAACCAGTATCCCGACTGGCGCCTGCTCAGCCAGAAGGTGCCAGACCACCCGGTGGTGCTCTACTCGCTGCACGGCTTCGGCATCTGGGCCAACCGTGCCGCGCTCGACGCCGCCAAGATCGCACGCACCACGGCGGCCCCCGTCGGCGGCGAGATCCGCAAGGACGCCCGCGGTGAACCCACCGGCATCTTCCTGAACCGCGCCACGACGATCATGGCGAACGCCGTGCCGGCGCCCAGCCCGGCACAGGTCGAAAGCCAGCTCCTCGCGGGCCTGACCGAAATGGCGCGCTCAGGGTACACCAGCGTGCACGATGCCGGCGTTGACCGCGCGATGCTGGCCGGGTATCAGGCCCTCGATGCAAAGAAGCAGCTGCCAATCCGCGTCTACGTCATGCTGTCGGCGCGCGACCCGGAACTGTGCCGCGAGTGGGAGCGGAAGGGCCCGCAGGGCGCGGCGAGCGACATGCTTATCGTGCGGTCGGTGAAGGCGTACTACGACGGCGCGCTCGGCTCACGCGGCGCGCGGCTGCTCGCCGACTACAGCGACATGCCGGGGCACCGCGGTGTGAGCGGCGCCGGCTACGGTTTCGACAAGGACGTCGTCGCGGCGATGATGCGCGCCGGCTTCCAGGTGGGCGTGCACGCCATCGGCGATGCCGGGAATCGCGAGTCGCTCGACTTCCTCGAGAGCATCACGAAGGAGAACGCCCGCGCCCGCGACGGCCGCCACCGCATCGAACATGCGCAGGTCGTGAGTCCCGAGGACATCCCGCGCTTCGCCGCCATGAACGTCATCGCCTCGATGGAGCCGCCGCACGCCGTCGAAGACAAGGGCTGGGCCGAGGTGCGCGTAGGCGCCGACCGCATCAAGGGGGCCTACGCGTGGCGCACGCTCCGCAAGGCCGGAGCGCGGCTCATCTTCAACTCCGATCTCACCGGCTCCGACCACAACGTCTTCTACGGCCTGCATTCCGCCATCACGCGGCAGGACAAGACGGGCCAGCCGGCGGGCGGATGGTATCCGGAGGAACGAATGACGCCGGAGGAAGCCGTGCGTGGCTACAGCACCTGGGCGGCGCATGCCGCCTTCGCCGAGGCCGACACCGGGCAGATCGCCGCCGGACGGCTCGCCGACCTGACGGCCCTGTCCGTGGATCCGCTGACGACCGGCGCCACCAGTCCGGCGGCGCTGCTCAACGGGGCCGTGCGGCTCACCGTCGTCGACGGGCGGGTGCGCTTCACGGCCCGCTGACGACGCCCGGGCCGACCGTTACACCATCGGCGGCGCACCGCCGTGCACGAACGGGGCGAGCAGCGTCTCGACGAGCGCGTGCGTCGGCGTGGGCACACCGGCCTCGAGGCCGAGACGCACGACGGCGCCGCTCAGCCACGGCAGTTCGAGCGGCTTGCCGCGCTCGAGGTCTTCGAGCAACGACGACTTCGCCTGCGGCGGCATGTTCCGGTACATCGCGAACACCTCGTCGCGCACCCGGTCGTCGAGCGCGACGCCGTGGGCGCGACCGACGGCCAGCGCCTCCTCCACCGCCGCCTCGAGAACGATCATGAGCCGGGGTGACGCCCGCAGCACGCCGAGCGGAGCGCGCAGCACGCCGGTCAGGCCACTGAAGACCGACAGCCGCACGAACTTCGACCACAGGTCACGGCGGATGTCGGGACTCGCGGTGAAGGTGAAGCCCGCCGTGGACGCGGCATCGCGCAGCGCCAGGAGTCGCGGCGTCATCGCGCCATCCAGTTCGCCGACGATGAGCGTGTCGAGGGCGGTGTGGCGGATGAGGCCGGGGGCACCGATGACCGCGGCGACGTAGGCGACGCCGCCCGCCACGTGTTCGGAGCCGATCCGCCGTGCCACCATGTCGGTGGCCTCGACGCCGTTCTGCAGCGTCACGACCATCGTGTCGCGGCCAAGGAGCGGACGCAGGGCCGACGCCGCCGTGTCGACGTCGTACATCTTCACGGTCAGGAACACGACATCGGCGGGTCCGAGGTCCGCCGGATCGGCGCTGGCCCGGATGCCGGTGACGTGCACGTCCCCCTTTGGACTGGCAATCCGCAGGCCCTCGCGGCGAACGGCGTCGAGATGGGCGCCACGCGCCACGAACGACACATCCGCCCCGGCCGCCGCGAGGCGGCCTCCGAAGTAGCCGCCCACACCGCCCGCGCCGAACATCACTATCTTCATGTCTGACCTTCGCTCGCGGGCCTTCGGGGCCAGCGGCTAGCGGCTAGCGGCCAGCCGAATGGCGTCCAGGCTCACGACCGGCGCGTCGCCGATGACGGTGGCGTTGTGGCGGCGGCCGCGCGGCACCTCCACCCAGTCGCCGGGACCAAGCGCGGCGGTGTGGCCGCCGATGACGATGCGGAAGTGGCCGCTCACGACGGCGTCGATCTTGTCGACGTCGTGGGCGTGGTCGGGAAACCGCGTGCCTGGGGGATAGACGTAGCGCGCCACGACGTAGCCGAGCGCTTCGAGTCGGGCGCGCAGGGCGGCTTCGGTCAGCGGACCGTCAGCGGCCGTGTTCCAGCGCCGCACCTGCACGGCGGCGGGCCTACTGGGCGCCGCCCGCGTCGGGCGACGCCGGCATGCCGGGCATCGCGCCCTTGGCCAGCTCCTGGTCGATCATGAGCAGGCCGACACCGGTCGTGCCGCCGAGACGGATGCGGCCCAGGATGGCGCGCGCCGCGGCTTCCTCTTCCATCTGCTCGTTGACGAACCACTGCAGCAGCACGATCGCCGGCCGGTCCTTGGCGGCTTCGGCCATGGCGTAGAGGTTGTTGATCGAGGCGGTCACGGCCTGTTCGTTCTGCAGCACGTGCGTGCAGAGCGCTTCGACCGTCTTCCACGACGAGGGCGGCTGGGCCACGGCCGGCAGCACGGCCTTCTGGTCGCGTTCGACCATGTGGTCGATGAACTTCTGCGCGTGCATGAGTTCGTCGGCCGACTGCTGGCGCATCCAGGTGGCAAAGCCCGGCAGGTCGTTGGCCGAGAGCCACACCGACATGGCGCGGTATTCGTGCGAGGCCTTGAATTCGAGCTTGAGGTGCTCGTTCATGCCCTTGAGCAGCTTGGCATCCATGCCGCTCAGACTACCACGCGGGCCGCGCACGCCGCGACGCGGCCGGGCCGCGCGGGCCGTGTCAGCGCGAGCTCGCGCGCCGCCTGGCCAGCTCGAAGCTCAGCCCGCCGAGGCCGACGAACAGCGTCGTGCCGATGAGCGCAATCGGCGTGAGCTGCTGGCCGGCGAAATAGAGCGCGGCGACCATCGCGGCGACGGCGCCGAGGGCCGAGACGATGACCTGCCAGAAGGGCGGTGGGGCGGACGGGGCTGAGGGAGGCATGGACCCAGGATGGAATTGTCTCATGGCAGGGAGATGCGATCGCCGAGCATCGCCACGCTGAGCGCATACGCGTTGGCGCAGTTGTAACCGAGGATGGCCTCGTAGTTCGCGTACACGAGGAACTGGCGACCGCCGGCGTCGAGCAGCGACGCCTGCCGCTCCACGGCCGGCAGGTCGCGGCCCTCGGCCGTGCGCACGCCCATTGCCTGCCATTCGGCCAGATACCGGCGGCGCGTCAGCGCGCGCTCGGCGCGGCAGCCTTCACCGCGCGAACCAGCGCGTTCGGCCAGCTCGGCCACCGGGCCCGGCAGGCGCACCTGCCGGCCCCACGTGGCTTCGCCATCCCAGCCGTACGCCTTGAGGTAGTTGGCGATCGAGGCGAACACATCCGCCTGATTCGACCAGATGTCGCGCGTGCCGTCGCCGTCGAAGTCTTCCGCGTACTTCAGGTAGCTCGACGGCATGAACTGCGGCTGCCCCATGGCGCCGGCCCATGAGCCCTTGAGCCGCTCGAGGTCGATGTGGCCGCGCTCCACGATGCGCAGGGCGTCGAAGAGTTCGCTCCTGAAGAGTTCGCCGCGGCGGCCGTCGAAGGCGAGCGTGGCCAGCGCCTGCACGGTAGGCCGCACGCCGGTGAAGCGGCCGAAGTTCGACTCGAGCCCCCAGACGGCCACGAGGTAGCGTGGCTGCACGCCGTAGGTCTTCCCCACCTTCTCGAGCACGGCGCGGTGCGTGGTGGCCATCCGCTGCGCCTGCCGCACCGTGGCCGGCGTGAGGCGCTGGCGCACGTAGGTGTCGATCGGCAGCACGGCCTCGGCCTGGCCGCGGTCGCGGTCGAGCACGATCGGCAGCGGCTCGAGGCCGTCGAGGGCCCGGGCGGCCACGGCCTCGGAGATGCCGCGGCGCACGGCTTCGGCCTTGATGTCCTCGAGGAACGCGACGAACCGGGCGCTGTCGCCGGCCGCTGGCTCGACCGGCGCCTGCGCCGAGAGCATCACGCCGGCGAGCGCGAGGCCGGAGAGCGCGGCCGCGAGGCGGGCGCCAGGTCGAGCGAGGGGCACGGGCGTCGCCATGACGATGCCGTCATTGTGCCATGCGGCGGCGGGCAGCGTGCGGGCTATGCTTCGGCATCATGCCCTTCTACGCGCTCGACGCCCTGCCCTCCCGCGACCTCTTCCCCGGCTTCACGGCGCGTCTCGTGCACACGCCGTTCGTCACGCAGTCGTTCGTGCAGTGCGAGGCCGGCGCGTCGTTTCCCGAACATCAGCATCCGCACGAGCAGACGGTGATCGTGCTCGAAGGCGAGCTCGAACTCACGGCCGGCGGCGAGACCGTGCGGCTCACGCCGGGCACCGTCTACGCGATTCCCGGCCACGTGCCACACAGCGGACGGGCCGTGGTCGCCTCGCGCGTGCTCGACGTCTTCTCGCCGGTGCGCGAGGACCTGCGGAGCTGACGTCCCGGCCTACGTGGCGGCGCCGGCGGCGCGCGGGGCGTGACGCGCCTGCAGCAGCAGGAACGCCATCGTGGCGATGACGCCGGCGAGCATCACGAAGAGCTCGATGCCCGGACCGCTCGTGCCGGGTTTCGCCAGCAGCAGCGCGACCACGAGCGGCGCCACGAACTGGTTGCCGAAGAGCACGGCGAACACCGCGCGGTTGGTCCAGCCGGCGCCGAGGAAGCGCCACAGGAACAGGCGCGGGTTCGACACCACGGCTGCCACTGCGTAGAGGCCGAGGAAGCTCATCTCGAGCGGTGAAATGCCGACGCGCGGATCGGCGTGCACGCTGAGATACGTGGGATTGCCGAGCAGGTAGCCGAGCAGGCTCAGGCCACCGGGCACGAGCGCGAGGTGAATGAGCAGATCGTCGAGGATGAAGGCCGAGTCAGGCGTACGCCGCAGCGTGATGACGAGGTCGTAGGCACAGAACACGATGAGCCCGGCCGACGTCATCACCGAGGTGAGCACGAGGCCGGGGAAACTCGCCCAGAGCGCCGCCGGCGTCATCGCCAGCATCACCATCGACGACACGTTGCCGCCGAGCACGAGGCCGGTCATGGCCAGGCTGAGCGCCATCGGCCAGGTCTCGAGGTGGAGCTGTGCCTGGCGCACGGCCACCATCAGCAGCAGCGACAGCGCGGTGAAGGGCGAGAGCACCGGCGAGGTGGCCGAATAGAACACCGGCTGCCCGGCGAGCCAGGCCGCGAGCACCCCGGCGCAGCCGGCGCCGAGCGCCAGGTCAATCGCGGTCGCCGTCCGCAGCCGCGTCCGCTCGAGCGGCACGAAATCGAAGAAGTCACCAGGCCTCATCCGCCACCTCCTCCGCGCCTGCCCGGGCGCGGCCCGGGCGCACTCCGCCGCCGCGGCCGCCTACAGGGCCGCCGTGGCGCCGCCGTCGACGA
>JAEUQR010000193.1 GCA_016789705.1 Acidobacteriota bacterium | reverse complement strand
ACCGCTGCCGGGCTGAAGCCACGCGCGGTCGATCGTGTCGACGGCGCGCGTGACTCCCTCCCGATGGACGAAATAGCGAATCATGAGCTTCCCGAGCCCCGGGACCCGTTCTAACCCCACACCGCGGTTGAGTCGGCGGGGATCCCTTCTGCCGGCGGAGATGATCTGTAGAGCGACTTGTGGCGAAGCCTGGGATGGTGGCGAAGCCGGCGAAGGGATCCCCGCCGACTCAACCGCAACCAGGGGTTAACTCGGCGTGCGGTCCATCTGCTGAAGCGCCTTGACGCCGCTGCGCATGCCGAGCAGCCAGATGGCCACGCTCATCACGGCCGCCGCAGCGAACGACGCCGCCATCGTCCACTGCTGCCAGTCGGTGAGCGGGCGCTTGCGCGTCTGCGCGAAGAGATAGACCGACGACGGCCAGCCGGTGAGCACGATGATCGTGAGCACGTAGAGCACGGCCAGCACCATGAACGCCACACCGCCGTACGAACCGGCCACCTGCGAGGGGTTGTCGGCGGCAAACCGCGGATAGCGGGCGCCCAGGCCGGCGGCGAGGCCGACGAGCGCGAACGACATGAAGAACACCGACACGGCGGCCACCTGCTTCAGGAACGGGTCGCTGCCGAGGAACTCGTTGCCCACGATCGTGAGCACTTCGGTGAGCACGAGCACGGGGATGAGGCCGGTCCAGAACTTCGACCACAGGAAGTCGCGCAGCGAGATCGGCGCCGTGCGGATGATCCAGAAGGCCGCGCCCTCCGCCGACACGGCCGGGAACACGAAGCGCACCGTCACCGTGGCCATCACGAAGCCCGCCATGCCCAGATTCAGGAACGCGTAGGCGTTCTTGATGACGCCGCTCATGTAGGGGATGCGGTCGAGGTCCAGTACGCGGAAGTTGTAGAGGTACACGAGCACGAGCGCCACGAGCAGCAGGAGCTGCGACCACTGGCTCACGTCACGAAGGAACACCTTCAGGTCCTTCACGAGCAGTTGCCGCTGCACCGGCGCGAGCGGCAGCAGGCCCACGGCGCGGTCCACGATGCGCCACTCGGCGAAGCGCGCCTTCCGCGCCTCCTGTGACTTGCTGTAGCCGGCGAAGTGCCAGCGCTCGAAAGCGGCGGCGAGGCCGACGACGAGCGCCGCGGCCGTCGTCCAGAGCGCCGCCACGTGCAGCCAGTCGCTGCCGCCCTGCAGGCCGGCGAAGATCGCCTCGCCCGCCCAGAACGACGGCAGGAGCGGTGTGACCGGCGACTGCAGCGTGGCGAAGAAGTCGGTCACGACCGGCATCGACTCGACGCGCAGCAGGCGTTCGGGCTGGATGACGCGCAGCAGGATGACGAGGCTCGTCGCGAAGACGAGCCCCATCAGCATCAGGATGTCGCGGGCGCGGCGGGCCGGGAAGACGTTCACGAGCAGCAGCGTCACCGCCGTGCCGAGGCCCACCGGAATGACCACGAAGGGCGCCACCGTCAGCGTGGCCACGGCGATGAACGACCACGGCGCACACTTCGCGATGCCGATGCCGGTGAGCACCGGCACGAGGAACACCACCACCATCCAGCCGGCCTGCGCGAGCGTGCGCGCGAACCGCGCGAAGAACAGGCGTCGCGCCGACACGGGCGAGGCGAACACGAGGCGCAGATCGTCAGACAGGAAGAACGTCGAGAGTGCCGAGACCACGCCGCTGAAAGCGAGGAACGACAGGAACGTGAGGAACAGCCACGACAGGCCGATGCGGATGAGATAGTCACCGAGTTCGGCATACTGCGCCGCCTGATAGGTGACCCAGAACGCGCCGAAGACGAGCGCCGCCATCACCGCCAGGCCGATACCGCCGAAGACGAGCCCGCGCAGCAGATCGCCGCGCTCGCGCCTTCGCGCCCGGTTGCGCGAGGCCCACAGCCCCGGCAGCAGCAGGAACGTGAACGGACGGATGTCGTCGCGCGGCCTGAGCCCGGGCCACGTGGCGCCTCCAGCCCCGAGTCCCGAGCCCCGAGCCCCGGTCAGGTCACCAGACACCTAGATCACCTCGTCGATTTCCTGGAGCCCGCTGCCGCCCGTGAGCTTCAGGAACACGCTCGTGAGCTCGTCGTCGCCGCCGCCAGCCAGCGCCCGCACCTCGGCCACCGTGCCGTGCGCGATGATCTTCCCCTTGAGGATGATGCTGATGCGGTCGCACATCTCCTCGGCCACTTCGAGCGTGTGCGTGCTCATCAGGATGGCGACACCGCGCTCGGCCATCTTGCGGAACACGTCCTTGATGAGGCGGGCGCCGCGCGGGTCGAGGCCCACCATCGGCTCGTCCACGAGCACCGCCTTGGGCCGGTGCAGGAAGGCCGCGCTCATCACCAGGCGCTGCTTCATGCCGTGCGAGAAGCTCTCGACCAGCTCGTTCTTCCAGCGGCCGAGCTCGAAGAGTTCCAGCATCTCGCCGACGCGGGTCTCGATGGCGTCGTCCTGCATGCCGTAGAGCCCGCCGTGGAAACGGAGGAACTCCCCCGCCGTGAGCTTCTCGTAGATGAACGGCCGGTCGGGGATGAAGCCGAGCGCCGCCTTCGCGGCTTCCGGTTCGAGCGCCGTGTCGTGGCCATCCACCAGGATGCGGCCAGCCGTCGGCTTGAGCAGCCCGGCGATCATGCGGATGGTCGTGGTCTTGCCGGCGCCGTTCGGCCCGAGGAAGCCGTGGATCTGCCCCGGCTGCACGTCGAGCGAGACGCCGTCGACCGCGGTGAACTCTCCGTAGACCTTGCGCAAATCGTGAACGGCGATCACGAGCCCCCCCGGCATGGCAGCGCCCAGCAGCCGCACGGCTGCCGCGTGGGCAACGCCAGCGACAGCGGCCGCGCGTCGGCGGCGTCGGCAATCTCGCGGCCGACGACGACCGGCGAGGTATTGGGCAACATCTCGGCCTCGAGCACGGTGAGCTTCAACTGGCCGATGAGCGGCAGGATGGCCGTCTGCTTGTCGAGCCCGCCCTGCAACAGGCGCAGGTGCGTGGCATCGGCCGGGAACTGGTTGAAGGTCGGATCGACCGGCAGCCAGTAGCCGCGCGACGGACCGTCGTCGATCCACACCTCGGGCCACGCGTGGTAGTAGAACGCGCCGCGCACCATGGCCAGGCCCACGTTGATGCGCGCCGGCAGCCCGGCCGCACGCGCCAGCGCCACGTAGAGGGCGGTGTGTTCGTTGCAGTCGCCGACCTTCGTGCGCAGCACTTCCTTCGCCGACGGCAGGCTCACGGTGGGCTTCTTGTCGAGCATCGCGTTCACTTCGCGCACGAGGCGTTCGGCCTTGGTGCGCGCGTCGGTCGCGGTGCCTACGATGCGCCGCGCCTGCTCGACGATCTCGGGGTCGTCACTTTCGATGAGGGTCTCGGGCGCGAGGTAGCGGAGCCTGTCGGGGTCGGCCGGGCCGGCGGTGAGCGTGCGCGGGTCCCGCGCATCGAGCACCGCTCCGGTCATCCGCTGCGTGGCCCCGGCGAAGTCGAACCCCGCAAGGTCCACGCCGCTGAACTCGACCTTGAGCCGCACGACATCGGTGGGTTCGGTGACGGGCACGCGCAGCGTGGGCACGATGGCCGCCGCCTGCAGCATGTCGGAGCGCACGCGCGCCGAGACCGCCATCTGCTGCGCCTGTTCCGGCGTCTCGCGCACCGACATCAGGCCGAGGGGACTCTCCTCGCGCACGATGGCTCCCGTGTCCGTGATCCACGCCGTGGTCGTGAGACCGGAGTAGGCGAGGTCCACCTTGAAGGCCGGCAGCGGACGTCCGCTGGCCGCCACGACTTCGCGATCGTGCACGCGGATCTTCACCGGCTGATTCGAGAGCGTGGCCGGATCGAACACCATCAGTTCGTGCGTGGCCCCGGCCTTGAGGCCGGCACTCGCAAGGCGCCGCGCCATGTTCAGCATGAGCGCGGGCGGTTCCTTGAGCGTGCGGGTTTCGGTGCGTTCACTGCCGGCGCTGCGGATGGTGACGGTGAGCGTGAGACCGTCCACGGTGCCCGAGAGAGCGAGCGGCCCGGTGCCGGGGTCGAGGCTGAAATCGAAAGAGCGGAGCTGGAAGGTCTGGTCCACGCGCGCGGTCGTGCGGATGGCGGCCGGCGTGGTCGCGCCGAGGAGCGACATCTGGAGGCGGCCGTCCTCCTGCAGTTCGAAGCCGCCGTCCACCGGCACGATCTGGCCCACCGTGAAGCCGACCTTCTCGCCGCGGTAGTACACACCGCGCCACTCGGCTTCTGTGCCGTAGCGTGCAAGATCGGTCGCGAGGTTGGCCGGCGAGGCCTGCAGGTAGGCGCGCTGCAGCAGCACGGCCATACAGCCCACCCAGGCCGCCAGGGCGACGTAGCTGAGCGGGCGGGTCAGGCGTCGCGGCAGGGCGCCGAACCGGCGGACGCGTGGCGGCACGGATTCAGGCACCGATGGGCCTATCGGCTCGACGCCCGGGATGCGTAAGGGTGGTGACGCCAGGGTGAGACCGTGACCGGGGAGCCACTGAAGCGGCCCTCCAGCCCGCCGATTCCCATTGTGGACGCGCCCGCCCACGAGGGGCGGCGCCTGCACACGTGCGACAACGACGACTTCCCTTCCCGCGGCGGCGCGGCCCCCATCCCGGGGCCGGAGCGGCAGCCTGCGCGATGACGCGGGCGCATCGCCGGCCGGCCCGCGGAGGGCGCCGCACCACGGCGTCGCGCACGGTCGAGACCGCCCCTGCGGCTGCGCCGCGCGACCTGGCCGCACCCGAGCCGGCCACACCCGCCGACCTCGTCGTGGCCACGGCCGATCCATCGCTGCTCCGGATGCTGACCTTCGCGCTCGACCAGATGCGGCTGCCGCACCAGTCATTCACATCGGGCACGGTGGTGCTGCAGCGGCTGCTCGACCTGCCGCGCGGCGGCCGGCCCACGGTGGTCGTGCTCGACGTCGACCTGCCGGGCGTCGACGGGCACGCCATCCTCGAGCGGCTCGGCAGCGAACGGCCCGACGAATTCCTCATCGTGGTGCTGTCGTCGCACGCCGATGAATCCGTCCAGGTGCGCTCGCTGCTCGCCGGCGCGCTCGACCACATGGCCAAGCCCTTCAACGTGCGCGTGCTCATGGCCAAGCTGCACCGCTGGGTGACGATCGCGCGCCACTACGAGGTGGCGGCCTGATGTTGTCGCTCGACGTGCTCGCCGTGGCACTCACCGTGGAGGGCACGCTCATCGCCGCCGCGCTCGGCGGGCTCGTCGTGCTGCGGCTCTACCTCGTGTGGCGCGCCCGACAGGTGGAGGCCGGCGTGGCCCGCCTCGAGCCGCTGCTGCATGCCTGGCTCGTCGAGGACGCCGACCTCGGCGCCGTCGTCGCCTTCCTGCGCGCGCAGCCGCCGCATGTCGCCTTCCGGAGCGTGGCGCGTCTCGCTACCGCCTATGTGACCTTCGAACGGCAGCAGATCCTGGCGCCGCTCCTGCGCGGCGAGCCGTGGGTGCAGCGCATCCTGCGCCACGGCCGGTCGATGTTCTGGTGGCGGCGCTTCGACGCCGCCCGCCTGCTCTCGATCGTCGGCGGGCCCGACGACGTCACGATGGTGGCGGCGTTGCTCTCGGACCGCAGCCCCGCCGTGCGGCTCGTGGCCATCGATGCCGCCGCGCGCCTCGGCGGCCGGCTCGTGGACCTCGAACTCGACAGCCTGCCCGGCCGGCAGGACGCCGTGCAGCAGTATCAGTTCGCCGCGCTCAACCGCCACCCGGCGATCGTGGCCGAGGCGCTCGTGCCGCGCCTGCGCCCCGAGGTGCCGGCGGTGATGCTGAACGCGTGGATCGACGCCGCCGGCGCCTCGGCCAATCCGGTGGCGCTCTGGCGCGTGCGCGACCTGGCGCTGCACGAGGCGCCCGAGGTGCGGCTGCACGTGGCCCGCGCGCTGCGGCGTCACGCCGAACCGGAGACGGTGCCGGTGCTGCTGAAGCTCCTCACCGACGACGACTGGCGCGTGCGCGCGCAGGCCGCCCGCGCCCTCGGCGCGCTGCGCGTCATCTCGGCCGCCCGGCCGCTGGCCCTGGCCGTGCGCGACCGCGCCTGGTGGGTGCGCTACCGCGCCGCGCTCGCCCTCGCGCAGATCGGCGGCGAGGCGCGCGAGCTGCTGCTCGAGGTCAGCCGCGGCAGCGATCCCCTCGCCCGCGACATGTCGGCGCTCGTCGCCGGTCTGTCGTCGGCCGCCGTGGTCGAGATGTCGGAGGTCTGACCGATGTCATCCGAACTCACGGCGTGGTTCGTGTATCTGGTGACGACGGCCGACGTCGCCATCCTCTGGTACATGCTGCTCGTGAACTCGTTCTTCGCGCTGCTGCTCGTGCTGGCGGCGCCGCAGCTCTTCGCCCACTGGCGCTTCGGCAGCGAAGACGTCCTGGCCCGCAGCCTGACCTCGTCGGCGGTGCCGCGCGTGAGCATCCTCGTGCCGGCGCACAACGAGGCGGTCACGATCGTCGACAGCCTGCGGGCGCTGCTCACGCTGCAGTATCCGTATTTCGAAGTGGTGCTCGTGAACGACGGCTCGACCGACGACACCATGCAGCGCCTGCTCGAGGCCTACGATCTCTACGAAGTGCCGCCCGCCGTGATGCGGCGCCTGCGCACCGAACGGGTGAAGGCCTACTACCGGTCGAAGACGTGGACCAAGCTGCTCGTCGTCGACAAGCAGAACGGCGGCAAGGCCGACTCGCTCAACGTCGGCCTCGACGCGGCGCGCTTCCCCTACGTGCTCGCCTGCGACGCCGACACCCTCATCGAACCCGATGCGCTGCTGCGGCTGGCGCGGCCGTTCCTCTTCGACCAGAAGATCGCCGCCGTGGGCGGCACGATCCGCGTCGTCAACTCCTGCACGGTCGAGGAAGGCCGCATCATCGACGCGCGGGTGGACAGCCGCTGGCTGTCGGGCATCCAGACGGTCGAGTACCTGCGGGCGTTCCTCTTCGGACGTCTCGGCTGGAACCTGCTCGGCGGCAACCTCATCATCTCGGGCGCGTTCGGGCTCTTCCGCCGCGACTACCTCACGGAGATCCTCGGGTATGCCACCAGCACGGTGACGGAAGACTTCGAGCTCATCGTGCGGCTGCAGCGGTATCTCAAGGAACAGGGCGCCGCCGCGAAGGTGGTGTTCATCCCCGATCCGGTCGCGTGGACCGAAGTGCCGACGAGCGTGGCCGTCTTCGGCCGGCAGCGCGAACGCTGGCACCGCGGCCTCATCTCGACGATGGTCGCGCACCGCGCCCTCATCTTCAATCCGCGCTACGGCCCGACCGGCCTCATCGCCATGCCGTACTTCCTCTTCGCCGAGCTGCTCGCACCCGTGGTCGAAGCCGTGGGCCTCGTCATCACCGTGCTCTGCACGTTCGCCGGCGTGCTGTCGCTGCGCTTCGCGGTCTTCTTCTTCGTGGCCGCCTATCTCTTCGGCACGCTGCTGTCGCTCGCCGCCATCCTGATGGAGGAGGTCAGCTTCCACCGCTACCGCCGCCCGCTGGACACGCTGCGCCTGGTCTTCTTCGCCTTCATCGAGCCCTTCGGCTACCGGCAGATCACGGTGTGGTTCCGCCTCAAGGCGTTCGTGCGCTATTTCCAGGGCGATCATTCCTGGGGCCGGATGAAGCGCGAAGGGTTCGGCGCCGCGGCGGCGCCCGCCGCCGGCGTCCGACCCGCCGCGTGACAGGCAGGGCGGCGCCGACATACCCTGTCGTCGCATGAGCACAGCACCCGAGCCGTCCGAGGCCACCGCTCCCTGGACCCGTCAGCACCTTCTCGTGGCCGGCGCGGCCCTGGCCCTGGCCGCCGCGGCCGCGGTCGTCGCCTACGTGGCCGGCGCGCCCAAGGTGCAGTCCCTCGTGGGCCTGCTCGTCATCCTCACGATTGCCTTCGCGGCGTCGACCGACCGCGGCGCCATCGACCGGAGGACCGTGGCGTGGGGCCTCGGCCTGCAGGTGCTCTTCGCGCTCGTCGTGCTCAAGACCACGCCGGGTCAGCAGCTCTTCATCGCCCTCGGCCAGGGCATCAACCGCCTGCTCGACTTCGCCAACGTGGGCGCCGGCTTCGTGTTCGGGCCGCTCGGCAACAAGGACGCGTGGCCGAAGATCATGACGACGGTGCTCGGGCCGGAAGGCGCGCAGTACGGCGTGATCTTCGCCTTCCAGGTGCTGCCGACCATCATCTTCATCGCGGCCCTCTTCGCCATCCTCTACTACCTGGGCGTGATGCAGCTCGTGGTGCGGCTCTTCGCCGTGGGCATGCGCCGGGTGATGAAGGCGAGCGGCGCCGAGTCACTGAACGTGGCGGCCAGCATCTTCATGGGGCAGACGGAAGCCCCCCTCACCATCCGCCCTTACCTGCCGGAGATGACGCGCTCCGAGCTCATGACAGTGATGACCTCGGGCATGGCGCACATCTCCGGCGGCATCATGGCCGCCTACATCCTCTTCGGCATCGAGGCGCGCCACCTGCTCACGGCGGTCATCATGACGGCACCTGGCACGCTCATGATGGCCAAGATGTTCGTGCCGGAAACCGGCCAGCCGAAGACCATGGGCACCGTCACGCTCGAGGTCGAGAAGACCGACGTGAACATCATCGATGCGGCCGGCCGCGGCACCTCCGAAGGCCTGCACCTGGCGCTCAACGTCGGCGCCATGCTCATCTCGTTCCTCGCGCTCGTGGCGATGCTGAACGCCGGGCTCGGCCTCGTGGGCCTGAGCATGCAGCAGATCCTCGGCTGGGGCTTCGCGCCGCTCGCCTGGAGCATGGGCGTGCCCTGGCAGGACGCCACCACCGTGGGCAACCTGCTCGGCACCCGCATGGTGCTCAACGAGTTCGTCGCCTACTCGCAGCTCGGCCCGCTCAAGGAGGTGCTCGATCCGCGGTCGTTCACGATTGCCACCTTCGCACTCTGCGGCTTTGCGAACTTCAGCTCGATCGGCATCCAGATCGGCGGCATCGGCGCGCTCGCGCCCAACCGCCGCCATGACCTGGCCCGCCTCGGCATCCGCGCGATGGTCGCCGGCACGCTCGCCAACTTCGTCACCGCGACGATTGCGGGTTTCCTGCTGTGACGGGCACGCTCTTCATGCTGCTGGCCTATTCGGCCGGCATCATCGGCCTGGGTCTCTGGATCGGCCGCAAGGTCCGCACGGCAGAAGGCTTCTTCGTGGCCGGGCGATCGCTCGGCCCGGGCCTCGTCTTCTCGACGATGCTCGCGGCGAACATCGGCGCCGGATCGACCGTGGGCGCGACGGGCCTCGGCTACCGCGATGGCCTGTCGGCGTGGTGGTGGGTGGGCTCGGCGGCCATCGGCTCGGTCGCTCTCGCCTTCTGGATCGGCCCCGCCATCCACCGCATCACCGTGCGCCACAACCTGCGTACCGTCGGTGACTACCTCGAACACCGCTTCGGTCCCACCGAACGCCTGCTCATCGGCCTGCTGCTGTGGGTGGGCGCGCTCTTCATCCTGAGCGGCCAGCTCATCGCGCTCGCGTGGATTCTCGGCGTCGTGGCCGGTGTGCCGAAGCTCTGGGGCTGCATCATCGGCGGCGTGGTCGTGACGACGTACTTCGCGGCGGGCGGCCTGCTCACCTCGGCCTGGGTCAACATGGTGCAGCTCGCCGTAAAGCTCCTGGGCCTCGGCATCGCGCTGCCGTTCGCGTGGTCGGCGGCAGGCGGCTGGCCGGCGTTCGAGGCGCTGCAGCCCACCGAGACCTACTGGGGCTTCATGCGCGGCGGCGCCTCGGGCTGGGTGTATCTGGCGATGCTCGCGCCGGCCTTCGTGGTGTCGCCCGGCCTGCTGCAGAAGGTCTACGGCGCGCGTGACGGCGCCGCGGTGCGCTGGGGCGTGGGCCTGAACGCGCTCGGCCTCTTCCTCTACGCGATCGTTCCGGTGGGGATGGGGATGATCGCGCGCGTGCGCTTCCCGGAACTTGCCTCGCCGGAACTCGCCCTGCCCACGCTGCTGCTGCAGGGTGTGCCGCCGGCCATCGGCACCCTCGGTCTTGCCGCCGTGTTCTCGGCCGAGATCAGCGCCGCCGATGCGGTGCTCTTCATGCTGACCACGTCAGTCACGCGCGACCTCTACGCCCGGTTCATCGACACCTCGGCCGACGAGCGCCGGCAGCTGCTCGTGGCGCGTATCGCCGCCGTGGGCCTCGGCGCCGCCGCGGTGGTGCTGGCGATGACGGCCGAATCGGTCATCGCCGCGCTCAGCATCTTCTACACGCTGATGGGCGTGGGCCTCTTCGTGCCGATCCTCGCCGGACTCTTCATCCCGCGCGCGAGTTCAGCCGGCGCCGTGGCCTCGACGCTCTGCGGTGTGCTCGGGGTGCTCGCCGTGCAGACGTTCGGCCACCCCGGCCCGTCGTGGATGACGCCGGCCATCTGGGGCCTGCTCGCGGCGGTGGCCGCGATGGCCGTGTCGCTCGTGGTCGTGCCGCCGCCAGCAGCCGACAGAACGCGGTGACGAACGGCGTGATGGGCGGCGCCCCGCGGCCCGGCGCCTGATCTAAGCTCGCCTGCATGGCGACACGGCGCACGTTCCTGGGCACATCGATGATGGCAGCCGGTGCGTTCGGCCTCGGCGGCCCGCTCGATCTCGGCGCGCGTCTCCAGGCGCAGCCACGCACCGGCAAGCCGCTGCGCATCCTCATCCTCGGCGGCACCGGCTTCATCGGGCCGCACCAGGTGCGCTACGCGGTCGAGCGGGGACATCAGGTCACCCTCTTCAACCGTGGCCGGACCAATCCCGGCCTCTTCACAGGCATGCGCGGCATCGAGGAGCGCATCGGCGACCGCGCGCCGAAGCCCGGCAACTACGCGGCACTCTCCACCGGCGAATGGGACGTCGTCATCGACAACCCCACGACGCGTCCGCGCTGGGTGCGCGAAGCCGCGGCGGCGGTGAAGGGCCGCGCCGCCCAGTACATCTTCATCTCGACGATCTCGACTTACGCGGCCAACGACACACCCGGCGCCGACGAGACGGCGGCGCTCGCCACGACCACCACACCCGAGATCGAGGACGGCCCGCAATTCGGCCCGCTCTACGGGCCGCTCAAGGCGCTCGCCGAGCAGGAAGCGCAAAAGGCCTTCCGCGGCCGCGCCACCATCATCCGGCCCGGTCTCATCGTGGGTGTCGGCGATGCCACCGATCGCTTCACCTACTGGCCGGTGCGGATCACCCGCGGCGGCGAGGTGCTGGCGCCGCCGGCTGACCACCCGGTGCAGATCATCGACGCGCGCGATCTGAGCGAGTGGGTCATCCGCTGCGCCGAGCAGCAGGTCTACGGCGTCTTCAACGCCACGGGGCCGGCCACCCGCTTCACCGCGCGCGAGATGCTCGAACGCACGCGCGCGGCGCTCGGCGCGTCGGCCACTTTCACCCACGTGACGACGGCGTTCCTCGAGGCGCAGAAGGTGAATCCGTGGACGGACCTGCCGGTCTGGGTGCCGCCCGAAGGTGATGTGGCCGGCTTCACGCAGCGCAGCATCGCCAGGGCACTCGCCCGCGGCCTCACCTTCCGGCCGTTCGAAGACACGGTGAAGGCGACGATGGCCTTCTACGCCGGGCAGACCGAGGAACGCAAGGCGCAGTTGCGCGCGGGCCTTGCCGCCGAACGTGAAGCCGCGGTGCTGGCAGCGTGGAAGGCGCGCTAGTAGCGCTCAGGCGCGCACTGGCAGGTCGAACACCGATTCGTCGCTGAAGCCGCGCGTCGGCACGACCACGTTCAACTGCCACTGCGTGCCGGCACCGGACTGCGGGCTGATGTTCGTCGGCTCCCCCGACGCCGGCAGCGGCAGGCTGAGCGGCAGGCCGATGTTCGCGTGAATGGTGCCGGCGCGGAGCGTCCACGTCGTTTCCCAGAGGGTGGTGGTGCTGGAACGTCCGGCCGAGGCCCCCTGCGATGCCAGCTTGACGATCCGGATACACCGCAGGTGGCAGGTCAGCTCGCCCGAGGGCGTGCGCGTACGGCTGGGAAACAACGTCACGGCGAAGGGGCGCCCGAACTCACCACCCGGTCCGGGGACGTCGAGCTGCCAGCTGCCGAGCATCGCCCACCGGAGCAGGAACCGCCCGCCGAAGAACGCGAGCGCTGCCCCCACCAGGACGAACGGCGAGATGAAGGCGTAGACGTACCAGGCGTCGCGGCCATCCCGCCGCATCAGGTGCGCGTAGATCCCCATGAAGGCCAGCGTGAGGACGCCGGCCGCCGTCATGCCCAGATAGATCTGCGGCGTGTGCGATTTGATCCGCATGTGAGCGTCCACGCCGCGCGGCGTGTTACGGCTTCGGCTTTGCCGCCGTCTGTGTCCGCGTGTCCGGCACGAAGTACTTCCGCGCCGGCATCGCCACCTTCGGCAGCGACGCCTTGTCCATCACGGCGCCGGCCTCGATGATGCCGTTGGCGTGCAGCAGGAACGCCGTGAGCGCATAGACCTCGTCGTTCGTGAGCGACCCTGGGGCGGTGGTCGGCATGGCGCGACGGACGTAGTCGAACACCGTCGTCGCGTACGGCCAGTAGTTGCCGATCGTGTGCGGCACTTTCGGATCCGCGGCGAACGGGAAGCCGTCACCGGGCACGCGGCCCACGAGCACGTCGTTCGGCCCTTCTTTCCCGGTGGCGCCGTGGCACCGCGCACACTTCGACGCGTAGATGGTCGCGCCGGCAGACGAGACACCGGAGCCGTCGGGCAGCCCCGCGCCGTCCGGGCGCACGTCGATGTCGAGGGCCGAGATCTCGGCTGGCGTGGCGGCGCGGCCGAGCCCGTAACGGGCTGGTGATTGCGCGAACGCCGCGCCGGCAGCGGCGAGCAGCAGTGCCGCGAAGACGCCCTGACGAATCCCGCGCGTCATGCCCACGACTCCTCCTTGTAGACGACGCGGCCATCGGGCTGCACCACCCAGCCGGTGATGGGATTGAGGTGGTAGGTGGCCGTACCGGGTCCGCGCTGCGCCAGCAGTTCGGCCTTGGTCGGCTGCATGTAACCGGTTTCGTCCACCGCGCGGCTCATGAGCACCGCCTCGCCGCCGTTCCATTGCCACATGTGGCGGAAGCGTGTGTGCGCGAGCGGCAATACGGGCTCCTGCAACCGGGCGGCCGCCCAGGTGGCGCCGCCGTCGGTCGAGATGTCCACGCGCGTGATGCGTCCGGCGCCGGTCCACGCGATGCCCGTGATCTCGACCCAGCCGCGTTCGAGCCGGTTCGGAAAGGCCGGCGCCGTGATGAGCGAGCGCGCGTCCATGCGGAAGCTGAACTGGCGCGACGTGCCGTTGGCGAAGGGCTCCGTGTACTTCGAGGTCTCCTCGCGCGTCATGAACGGCTGGTCCGACACCTCGAGGCGCCGCAGCCACTTCACGCTGGCGTTGCCTTCCCAGCCGGGCAGGAAGAGGCGCGCCGGGTAGCCCTGTTCAGGGCGCAGGGCCTCGCCGTTCTGGCCGTAGGCGACGAGCGCGTCGTCGAGCGCCTTCTCGATCGGCACGCTGCGCGTGAGGACAGCCGCATCCGCACCTTCCGCCAGCAGCCAGCGGGCGCCGCTCCGCACGCCCACCTCGCCGAGCAGCGTCGAGAGCCGCACACCGGTCCACTCGCTCGTGCTCGTGAGGCCGGCCAGCATGCCCGGCGTGGTCTCGGGCCCGGCCGTGCGGCCGAGATTGCCGGAACATTCCAGGAAGTGGATCTGCGAGTGCGACGGAAAACGCTTCAGGTCCGCCAGCGTGAAGATCGTCGGCCGCTCGACCATGCCATGGATGAGCAGCGAGTAGGTCTCGGGCGCGATGGCCGGCACGCCGCCGTGATGCCGTTCGAAGTGCAGGTCCGAGGGCGTGATGATGCCCATGAGGTCGTGCAGCGGCGTGCTCGACACCACCTGCCCGCGCACGATGCGCTGCACGCGCGCCGTGGAGGCGCGATCGCCGAGGGCGCGCGGGGGGGTGCCGCGCACCTTGGTCGGATCGGCCGGCGTCTGTGCGCCCGCGGTGCGGGCGAGTGCGACGGCGCCCGCGGCGCCGGCGATGAGATCGCGTCGAGTCACTTTCATGGCAGAACCCCTCGCGCCCGGATGGACGACGGCGGGAGTATACCGGCGATTGATGGCCGGCCGGACGCGCGTCAGCGCGCCGCCCCAGGGCTCGCGCGCTCGACGGCCGGGCTAGCGCTCGCCGAGCGCCGGCGCGGCGAGCTGGCGCGCGTAGGTGCGCACATCGCGCGGCCAGGCCCGCGTGTGTTCGTCGAACCGCGCGGGATCTCCGGTGAAGAGCGCGCGGATGGCGTCCTCGAAGCCTGGCAGGTCGCCGGCGAGCGCCGACATGAAGCGGTACGACACCTCCTGCGCGCGGCGCACGCGATCGCGGCCGGCGTGCAGCTTCCGTGCCTCGTCCACGAGCTTCCGCAGCGCCACCGACGCGCCGCCCGGTTGCCCGTTCAGCCACTGCCAGTGCCGCGGCAGCAGCGTCACCTCACGCGCCACGACACCCAGGCGCGGCCGGCCCGGCCCGCGCGGCGCCGCGTCGGCGTCGTCGGCGATTCGTGCGCGCCGCAGTTCGCGCGCCGTCATGAGCGCCAGCACCTCGTCGGGTGTGCCGCTGTAGTCCACGTCGATGAGATCGCCGGTGGCGTCCTCGAAGATGAGGAGCGAAGCGCGCGGGGAACGATCGAACGTGAACTTCGCCGCCGCGACGACCTCGGCGAGCGGCCCCTGCGCGAGGCGGCGGGGGCCATCGAAGGCCGTGCACTGGCCGCGGGCGCGGCGGGTGGCGGGGCTCGACATTCGTCAATTCTATCCGGGTGATATTGGGCAGCCGAGGGCGGCGGCCCGCCCGGGTCTAGGACCGCCGTGCAAGAAGTCCGGGCGCCGCCGTTCTCACTCCGGAGGACGACACCGATGCCCGCAGCCCGCCTCATCCGCGCCTGGATCGCCGCCGACCCGCGCCACGGCCAGATCGCCACGCTGGCCGCGCTGCTGACCTACGGGGTCGTGGCGCTCGCCTTCGACGTAACGGCGGCGCAGGCGGCCGTGACCATCGGCACGGCGCTCGCCGTGCAGCGGCTCGGCGACTGGCGCATCGGCGCGCCGTGGCGGTCCGGCGCGAAGAGCGCGCTCATCTCGTCGCTCTCGCTCTGCCTGCTCCTGCGCACGGACCACCTCGCCTGGACGGCCGCGGGCGCGGCCCTCGCGGTGGGCTCGAAGTTCCTCGTGCGCGTCGGCGGGAAACACGTCTTCAACCCGACGAACGGCGCCCTCGTGGCGCTGCTGCTTCTGACGGATGCCGTGTGGGTGTCGCCCGGGCAGTGGGGCACGGGCGCCACCTTCGCGTTCGCGATCGCCTCGGCGGGCCTGGCCGTGGTGCACCGCTCGGCGCGAAGCGACGTGACGCTGGCCTTCATCACCGCCTACGCGGCGCTCGTCGCCGGCCGATCGCTCGCGCTCGGCGAGCCGCTGTCGATTCCGCTGCACCGTCTCGAGAGCGGCGCGTTCCTGCTCTTCAGCTTCTTCATGATCTCCGACCCGAAGACGACGCCGGATTCACGCGCCGGGCGAGTCCTGTTCGCGGGGCTCGTCGCCTTTGGCGCCTGGTACGTGCACTTCCGTCTGTTCCGTCCGAACGGCTTCCTGTGGGCGCTGGCCGTGGCCTCGCTCGCCGTGCCGCTCATCGACCGCCTGCTCCCCGGCCATCGCTACGCCTGGCCGCGCACCCTCGCCCTGCCCCGCCTTCACTGGAGGTTCCCGATGACACGTCCGATCGCCCTGCTGCTCGTCACCCTCACCGCCTCGCTCGCTACTGCCGCGCCGGCCGCCGCCTTCTGCGGCTTCTACGTGGCACGCGCCGGCAGCACGATCTTCAACAAAGCCTCGCAGGTCGTGCTCGCCCGCGACGGCGACCGCACGGTGCTCACGATGGCCAACGACTTCCGCGGCGATCCGCGCGAGTTCGCCATGGTGATCCCGGTGCCGACGGCCATCACGCGCGAGCAGATCCACGTGGCCGACGCCGCGCTCGTCGCGCACGTCGATGCCTACACGGCACCGCGCCTCGTCGAGTACTTCGACGCCGACCCGTGCGCGCGCCGTTACCCCCTGAGCGAGGCGATGAGCCTCGGCGCGTCGCAGGCCCCGTCGCCAGCGGCTGACCGCGCGGAACGCCGGGCGAAGCACCTCGGCGTGACGATCGAGGCGCGCTACACCGTGGGCGAATACGACATCCTCATCCTCTCGGCGCAGCAGAGCAGCGGACTCGAGACGTGGCTGCGCGAGAGCGGCTACCGCATCCCCGCCGGTGCCTCGGCGGTGCTCGGCAGTTACATCCGCCAGAACATGCGCTTCTTCGTCGCCAGGGTGAATCTGCAGCAGCAGTCGGCGCTCGGGTTCTCGACGCTGAGGCCGCTGCAGGTGGCCTACGAGTGGCCGAAGTTCATGCTGCCGATCCGGCTCGGCATGGTGAATGCCGACGGCGCGCAGGAGCTCTTCGTCTACACCCTCACCCGCCGCGGCCGCGTCGAGAGCACGAACTACCGCACCGTGAAGCTCCAGACCGATGTCGAGATCCCCGCCTACCTGAAGGACCCGGCGGAGTTCGGGAAGATGTACCGCGCGATGTTCGACCAGCACGTGCGCCGTGAAGACATGCGCGCCGTCTTCCTGGAGTACGCGTGGGACATGGGCTGGTGCGATCCGTGCGCGGCCGATCCGCTGTCGCGCGACGAACTCCGTCAGCTCGGCGTGTCGTGGCTCGATGGCGCCGGCGACAGGGCCCGGCCCACGTTCGCCCGCATGCCGGGCGGCGCCGCGGACGTCTTCGTGACGCGCCTGCACGTGCGCTACGACCAGGCGCACTTCCCGGAGGATCTCGTGTTCCAGGAAACCGGTGACCGCACGAACTTCCAGGGACGCTACGTGCTGCGACACGCGTGGACCGGTCCGATGGCGTGTGCCGAGGGCGAGACCTACCGCCGCGAGGTGCGCGCGCGCCAGGTGCGCGAAGCCGAAGCACTCGCGTCACTCACCGGCTGGCACCTGGCCGACATCCGCCGCCGGCAGGGCGCCGGGCCGGTGGCGCCGCCGGCCGATCCCGCAGCCGACGTCGCGCCGTGGTGGCGGAAGCTCTGGAAGTGAGGCGCGCGCACGGCGTACGCTGAATGCGCCAGCCGAATCCGCGCGCATGCCAGCTCCGCCTTCTCCGTCGTCGCCCCTCGCCCCGGCCGAACCATCGGCCGAGGACGTTCGCCGCGCCGCCGACGCCCTCGCGGCCGGCGACGCCCGCGCCGACACCCTCTTCGATCACCTGCTGCCGCCCGCCCTGCGCGCGGTGTCCGACGACTACTGGACGCCCGCGCCGGTCGTACGGCAGGTGGCCTCGTGGCTGCGCGAGGAGGGCGTCGGCACGATCGTGGACGTCGGCTCGGGCGCCGGCAAGTTCTGCGTGGGCCTGGCACTCCTCTCGGGCCTCAGGGTCATCGGCCTCGAGCAGCGGCCCTCGCTCGTGACCGCGGCACGCGCCCTTACGGCGCGCTTCGGTCTGCACGATCGGGTGACCTTCATCGAAGGGGCGTTCGGCACGGTGCCCACGCCGGCCGCCGACGCCTACTACCTCTTCAATCCGTTCAACGCGTACACGATCGACAGCGCCGAGGCCGCGAGTGACGACATCACCTTCACCCGCGAGACCTGGCGGCGCGACGTGGAGGCGATGACGCGGTTTCTGGCCGGCCTGCCGGTGGGGGCCGTGGTCGTGACCTACAACGGCTTCGGCCGCTACCCGCCCCGCACGTTCGAGCAGACGCGCGTGGACCTGTCGTTCCGCGGACCGCTGCGGCTGTGGACGAAACGCGCCGCGCCGCCACGCCCACGCGCCGTGCTGCGGCCGTGAGCGGTTCGCCCGTCCTGCCACGTCCGGTAGTAGGATCCTCCCGCGCGTTCCGAGGAGCCCTTATGTCCACGCCCATCACCCGCCGCGAGTTCGTCCAGACCTCCACGTCCACGGCCGCCGCCGCGCTCACCCTCGGCGCCGCGCCGGCGTTCGGCCAGGCACCGGCCGTGCGCACGGGCGGCGTCACGCCGGTGGTCATCGCCTCCGACAACGGCAACATGTACAAGGACGGCGGCACGAAGACCACCGTGCAGCTCGCCTTCGAGATGATGACGAGCGGCGGCAAGGACGTGCTCGACGCGCTCGTCGCCGGCGTGAACATCTGCGAGCTCGATCCCGAGGAATCGGGCGTCGGCTACGGCGGCCTGCCGAACGCCGATGGCGTCGTGCAGCTCGACTCGTGCTGCATGCACGGGCCGCTCAAGCGGGCCGGCGGCGTCGCCGCCATCGAAGGCGTGCGGGCACCGTCGCTCGTCGCCAAAGCCGTGCTCGAGGAAACCGACCACCATCTGCTCGTCGGCAAGGGCGCGCAGGAGTTCGCGCGCACGATGGGCTTCCGCATCGAAGACGACCTCAACACCGAGAAGTCGCGCCGCCTGTGGCTCGAGTGGAAGCGCCGGGTCGACCCCGAGCACTACCTCGACCCGAAGAAGCGCGACCGCGTCGGCCTCATGGCCGGCCTGAGCATGGTGCAGGACGGCCTCATCGACCCCAACCACTTCTGGGGCACGATCAACTGCGACGGCATCAACGCCAAGGGCGAGATCTGCGGCGTGACGACCACGAGCGGCATGGCCTGGAAGATCCCCGGACGCGTCGGCGACTCGCCCATTCTCGGCGCCGGGCTCTACGTGGACAACGAAGTGGGCGCCGCCGGTTCGACCGGGCGTGGCGAAGCCAATCTGTACGGGCTCAACTCGTACCTGATCGTCGAGCAGATGCGGGCCGGCAAGTCGCCGAAGGACGCCGGCATGGAGGCCCTGCGCCGTATCCGCGCCAACACGATCGAGAAGCGGCTCCTCAACAAGTCGGGGAATCCCCTCTTCAACCTCAGCTTCTACATGTTCAACAAGAAGGGCGAGTTCGCCGCCGTGTCGATGTACGCGACGAAGTTCGCCGTCTGCACGGCCAACGGTCCGGAAACACGCAACTGCGAGCCGCTCCTGCCGGGCGACGGCAGCGAGTAGCGAGGCGGCGGATGGCATCGGTACTTGCGGTCGTCCTGCTGCTCGGCGTCATGTTCGCCGGGGCGCTCGTCGTGGACGGCTGGCGCGCCGCCCGGCTGCGGGCGTGGGCCGCGACGGGCGGGTGGTCGCCGGTGAACCGGGAGACCGATGGCGGCGCACTGCTCGCGCATACGTCGCGACTGGCGAAACGCCTGCGCTCGTTCGGCCTCACGTTCCATCAGGTCACGGCCGGCGATGAAGTCTGGCTGGCGGAACATCGGGCCGGCCTGCCCACCGGACGCGCCGAGAAGTGGTACACGCTGGTGGTCGTGCGCGTGCCCGGGGCGGCGCTGCCGCGCGCGAGTGGCGGCGTCACCCAGGCCCGGGCCCTCGACGAGGCGCTGCCGGTGCTGAAGGCCTGGCCGCACGGCGGCGACGTGGACATCGAAGGCGAGGTGGTGCGCTGGCGGCGTCAGGGCCTGCTCTGGCCGTGGAACGTCGCGCAGACGCTCGCCCAGGGCCGCGAGCTCGCGGCCCTCGTGCGCAGCGCGCAGGCGTGACGCCGCCCGGCGCCTACCGCTTCGGGATCGTCCAGTAGTAGACCTTCCGGCCGTTGACGTCCAGTTCCTGTTCCGGCTTCCACTCACCCATGTCGAAGGCGTGCGAGACGATGCGGGTGCCAGGCCTGAGCTCCTTCATCAACTTCGGCATCAGCTTCTGGTTGAGTGACGGGAGCAGGTAGAGCGTGACCACCGTGGCTTCGGAGATGTTGGTTTCGAAGAGGTCGCCCTGGATGATGCGCACCCGGTCAGCCACGCCGTTCTTCGCCACGTTCTCGCTGGCGTCCTTGATGCGCTGCGGGTCGATGTCGATGCCCACGCCGCGGGCGCCGTACTTCTTCGCGGCGGTGACGGGGATGCGGCCATCGCCGGTACCAAGGTCGTAGACCACGTCGGATTTCGTGACCCTGGCCACCTGGAGCATCGCCTCGACGACTTCCTCGGGCGTGGGCACGTAGATCACGTCGGGCCGGCGGGTGGGCGCGGCCTCCTGGGCGGCGACGCCGAGCGGCAGGGCCGTGAGGATGGAAGCGAGGGTCAGAACGGTCAGCAGACGGCGCATCGCAGGCTCCTTCGGGGCAGGAAGGCGAGTATACCGCCCACCCCTCCGCTTTGACGCACGGCTGCACGGACCGGCCGTTCGCCGCTCAGCTTGGCGACGCGAGCCCCAAGCAGGACCGAGGAGCCTTGATAAACGAACGAACGTTCGTATAGATCTATTTTGTTCTACACTTCAGTTGATGCCGAGGAGCGTCCGCCAGAACGGGGCCACCAGCCGACGCCTCGTGCTCACCCGTGCGCTCGACCTCGCCGCCGCCGGCGGCCCGGCGGCCGCCAGCATCGGCGCCCTGGCCGACGCCCTCGGCATGAGCAAGAGCGGGGTGTTCGCGCTCTTCGGGTCGAAGGACGCGCTCGACGCCGCCGTCGTGGACGCCGCGGCGGCACACTTCGCCCGCGCCGTCGTGGCACCGGCCGACGCCGCGCCGCCCGGCGTGGCCCGCCTGGCCGCCCGCGTCGAAGGCTGGCTCGCGGCGGCGGCGGCCGGCAGCACCGCCCTCGCCGTGCTCGGGCCCGACCCGCGCGGCGTGAACGGGCCGGCCCGCGACCGGATGCGCGCCTGGCGGGCAGGCTGGCGCACGACCCTCAGCGGGGATGTGGCCGCGGCCATCCGCAGCGGCGAACTCGCGCCGGCGACTGACGCCGCCCAGGTCGCGTTCGAAGTCGAGGCGCTGCTCGACGCCGCGGCGAGAGATGCGGCGGGTGAGGGCGAGGCTGCCGCACGCGCCGCCCGGGTTGCCATAGAAATCCGTCTGCAACACCTCGCCGCCGGGTGATGATCGGGCGTTCATGAAAATCGCGACCTGGAACGTCAACGGCATCCGCGCCCGCCAGGGGCAACTGCTCGAGTGGCTGGTGACCGAAAAACCCGACATCGTCTGCCTGCAGGAACTGAAAGCCAATCCCGATCAACTGCCCTTCGACCTGCGCGACCTCGAGGGTTACTGGACCGGCTACCACGGCGACAAGGGCTACTCCGGCGTGGGGCTCTTCATCTCGAAGGCCCTCGTGGCGACGCCGCCGGTCTTCACGCATCCGCCGTTCGACTTCGAGACGCGCGTCATTTCCACCGAGATCGATTTCGGCCACGGGCCGGTCGTGACCTCGTCGTTCTACGTGCCGAACGGCGGCAAGGACTACGGGGCGAAGCTGCGTTTCCTCACCGACATGGACGCCTGGGCGGCCGAACACCAGGCGGCCGGCCGCGCGCTGCTCTTCGCCGGCGATCTGAACGTGGCGCTCACCGACCTCGACATCCACCCGAAGGAACGCAAACCGAACCAGGTGGGCACCCGCGACGACGAACGCGCGCTCATCACCCGCCTGCTCTCGCGCGGCCTCGTCGACATCGCGCGCACGCTGCATCCGGCCGACGACAGCCTCTTCACGTGGTGGGCGCCGTGGCGCAACCTGAAGCAGCGCAACATCGGCTGGCGCATCGACTACATCGTCGCATCGCAGGCCCTCGCCGGCGGCGCGTCCACCTGCGTGGTGCAGCGGGAATTCGGCACGAGCGACCACGGCCCCGTCGTCGCCACATTCTCTTGAGAGGCTCGTTGCATATGGTCCGAACCGTCCATCATCACCGCGGCATCGTCCTGACGCTCGTGGCGGCCGCCGGCCTGGCCGTGCTCGTCACGGCGAGCGTCGACCACGTCTCGGCGCAGGACGCCGGGCGTCCCGCCGGCGCCACCTACGCGGGCAAGGCCTTCACGTTCAACGAGGTGGTGCCGGGCGTGTACCACGCCGTCGGCACCGGTGCGCTGGCCGTGGGCTGCAATGCCTCGGTCATCGTGAACGCCGACGACGTGATCGTGGTCGACACGAACCTGTCACCGGGCGCCGCGTGGGCGCTGCGTGAGGAGCTGAAATCGCTCACGCCGAAACCCGTGCGCTACGTGGTGAACACGCACTGGCACTGGGACCACGCGCACGGCAACCAGATCTACGGGCCCGACGTCACCGTCATCGGGCACGAGTACACGCGCGCGAGGCTCGCCGCCGGCGACTCGATGAAGGGCCGCAGCTACGAGATGTTCATCACGACCGGCCTGCCGGCGCGCATCGCCGACCTGAAGGCGAAGCTCGCCGCCGCACCCGCGGCCGACAAGGCGTCGCTCGCCTCCCAGCTCGCCATCGCCGAGACGCAGCTGGCCGGCTCGAAGGTGCTCGTGCCGGCGCCGCCGACGCTCACCTTTACCGACCACCTGACGCTCGTGCGCGGCGGCCGCGAGATCCGCCTGCTGTATCTGGGGCGCGCGCACACCGGGGGCGACATCGTGGTCTTCCTGCCGAAGGAGCGGCTCGTCATCACCGGCGATCTGCTCGTCGAAGGCACGTCGTATATCGGCGACGGCTTCACGGCCGAATGGCCGGCCACGCTCGAGAAGCTGCGGGCGCTCGACTTCGACACCACGTTGCCCGGCCACGGCGCGGTCTTCCGCGGCAAGGCCAAGATCGACCACTTCATCGCCTACCTGCGCGACTTCCGGCGGCAGGCCGAGGCCCTGCACACGGCGGGCGTGCCGGCCGAGGCCGCCGCAGCAAAAATGGACATGCGGGCGCATGCCACCAATTACCCCGCCCTCACGACGCCCGGCGTGCTCTGGCACGGCGTGGCACGCGTCTACGAGGAGCTGGAGGGCACGGCGCGATAGGGGCCGAGCCCGGCCGTGGCCGGCAGGTATCCAACCGGCCGGTTTTTTCGTCTATCCTGAAGTGACGTTGGTACTTCAGGCCTTTCCTTCCCTGCGCATGCGGCAGGCGGCCGTGGTGGCCCTGGCGGCGGTTTCGCTCACGGGCTGCTCGGTCAAGACCTTTGCCGTCAACAAGTTAGGCGACACGCTGTCGGCGCCTGGGCCGTCCGTCTACACCACCGACGACGACCCGGAGCTCATCAAGGCGGCGCTGCCCTTCTCACTCAAGACGCTCGAGTCGCTGCTGCAGGCCTCCCCGAAGCACAAGGGGATGCTGCTCACGGCCTGCTCGGGCTTCACGTCGTACGCGAACGCCTTCGTGCAGCTCGACGCCGAAGCCATCGAGTCGACGAACTACGAGGAGAGCGAACGGCTGAAGGCGCGGGCCCGTCGTCTCTACTTGCGGGGACGCGACTACTGCATGCGGCGCGCGGAACTGCGGCGGCCCGGACTGCGCGAGGCGCTGGCGAAAGACCCGGCCACCGCCCTCGGCACGACGAAGTTCGATGTCGACGAACTCTACTGGCTGGGTGCCTCCTGGGGCTCGGCGATCGCCGTGGGCGTGGACCAGCCGGACCTGGTGGCCGACTTCCCCGTCGTCCGCACGCTCATGGAACGCGCCCTCCAGATCGACGAAGACTACGCCGACGGCGCCATCCACGAGGTGTTCATCACCCTGGACGGCATGTCGCCCTCGATGGGCGGCGATGCCGCCCGCGCCCGCACGCACTTCGAACGCGCCGTCGCGCTCTCGAAGGGCAAGTCGGCGTCGGCCTACGTCGCGATGGCGGCGAGCGTGGCCCAGCCGGCCAATAACAAGGAAGAGTTCGAGAAGCTGCTCGAACAGGCGCTCGCGGTGAACCCCGACGACGTGCCGAACAATCGCCTGGCCACGCTCATCGCCCAGAAGCGCGCCCGCATCCTCCAATCGCGCGTCGATGAGCTCTTCACCGACGCCTCTGCGCATTCCATGACAGCGCCCCGCCTGGCGGTGGCGCCTCCCGTGCCGCATACGCCCGTGCCGCTGTCGTTCCGCTAACCCGCCTCCTCGAGGACATAGGTCGCCATGTCATTCAACTTCCGCCCGTGGATCGCCGCGCTCCTGTTCCTGAGCGCCGCCAGTGTGGCCAGCGCGCAGACGACGCTGCGTCTCGCCTCGCCAGCCCCGCTCGGGTCCGTGTGGCACAAGGCGCTGAAGCAGTTCGAAACCGAGGTCCGCACGGCCACCGGCGGCCGCGTCGTGGTGCGCGTCATCGGCGCCGCCCAGGACGACGAAGCCACGATGATCTCGAACATGAAGATCGGCCGGCAGCACGCCGCCTCGATTACGGCCCTCGGCTTGGCGTCGGTGGATCCGGCGTTCAACATCTTCGCCATCCCGATGTTCTTCAGCAGCTACGACGAGTACCGCGCCGTGCGCGCCAAGCTCGAGCCGGTGCTGAAGCAGAAGCTCGAAGCCAAGGGGCTCGTGTTCCTGAACTGGGGCGACACCGGCTGGGTGTATCTCTTCAGCAAGGGCCCGGTGCCGAACGTCGACGCACTCAAGAAGCAGCGCCTCTACACCTCGGCCGGGGAAGACGCCTTCGTGCAGCTCTACAAGCAGAACGGCTTCAACCCGCGCCCGCTGCCCTTCACCGAGATCCAGAGCGGCCTCATGACCGGCCTGCTCGATGCCGTGCCCTCGACCCCGCTCGCCACGCTCGCCTTCCAGTGGTACCGCAACGTGCCCGAGATGCTGGACCTGGGCGTCGGCCCGCTGGCCGGCGGCACCGTGGTGGACGCAAAGGCGTGGAACACCATCCAGCAGAGCGATCGCGATCAGATCATGGCGCTCGCGAAGAAGATGCAGGACGGCCTCGACAAGGACGTGCCGGCGCAGGACACGCAGGCGCGCGCCGAGATGGTGAAGCGCGGCCTGAAGGTCACGGCGCCGGATGCCGCCGCCACGCGTGGCTTCCGTGAGATGGCCGACAAGTTCGCGGCCTCGATGAAGGGCGGCGTCGTGCCGGCCGACATCTACGACCAGGCGACGCGCGAGCGCGACGCCTTCCGCAAGACGCGCGGCACGAAGTGACCGCGACGCACGATCCCGGCGCGCCGGCGGAAGCCCGCGGCATCGACGACGGCGGACGCCTCGGCGTCGTCGAGCACGGGCTCTCCGTGCTCACCCTCGCGCTGCTGACGCTGCTGCCGATCGCCGAGATCGTGCTCCGCCGGTTCGATTCCGGCATCCCGGGCGGCACGCCGTTCGTGCAGCACCTCACGCTCGTCGTGGCGCTGCTCGGCGGCGCGCTCGCCGCTCGCGACGATCGTCTGCTCGCCCTCGCCACCGGGTCGCTGCTGCCCGCTGGTCCGCTCGCCATCGGCGCCAAGTCGATCGCGGGTTTCGTGGGCGCCGCAGTGGCCGGCCTGCTGGCGCGAAGCGGCATCGACATGGTGCGGCTCGAACGTGAGGCCGGCCGCAACATCACCGAAGGTGTGCCCGTGTGGGCCTTCGAAGTGCTGCTTCCACTGGGCTTCGCGGTGCTCGCCTGGCGCATCGTGCGCACGTCGTACCGCTCGCATGCCGTGGCGGGCGTCGCGGCGGTGGCCGGCGCCGCATTGGGCGCGTGGCTGGGCGCGGGACTGCCCTTCAACTGGAGCGATCCGTTCTCACCGGTCATCGACGCGGCGCAGCAGGTGGCGCTGCCCGGCGGTCCGGAGAGCTACACGTGGTGGCTGCTGGCGCTCTTCGTCGGCGCCGTGGCCGGTGCGCCGATCTTCGCGCTGCTCGGCGGCGCGGCGGCCATCATGTTCCTGTCGGAAGGGGTGCCGGGCTCGGCCATCCTCATCCAGACGTATCAGCTGTCGACCAAACCGACGCTGGCGTCGATTCCGCTCTTCACGCTCGTCGGCGTGCTGCTCGCCGAAGGTGGCGCGCCGCATCGGCTGCTGCGCGTCTTCCGCGCGCTCTTCGGCTGGTTCCCCGGCGGCACGGCGGTCGTGTGCGCGATGCTCTGCGCGTTCTTCACGGTCTTCACCGGCGGATCGGGCGTCACCATCCTGGCCCTGGGCGGCCTGCTCTTCCCTGCCCTGGTGAAAGACGGCTACGGTGAGAAGTTCTCGCTCGGGTTGCTCACCGCCTCCGGCTCGCTCGGTCTGCTGCTGCCGCCGGCGCTGCCGCTGATTCTCTACGGCATCGTCGCGCAGTCGCCCATCGAGGATCTCTTCATCGGCGGCATCGTCCCGGGCCTGCTGCTCATCGGCATGACGGCGGCCTGGGGCATCCGCGCCGCCATCACCAACAACGTGCACCGGCCGCCGTTCGCCATGAGCGAGGCGGGCGCCGCGCTGTGGGCCGCGAAGTGGGAGATGCTCCTACCGGTCGTCATCGTCGGCTCGCTCTTCAGCGGCTTTGCCACCACCGTGGAAGCGGCCGCCATCGGCGCCCTCTACGCGTTCTTCACGCAGGTGTTCGTGCACCGCGATCTCGTCGTCGGCAAGGACATCAGCCGCGTCGCCGCCGAGTGTGCGTCCACGGTGGGCGGCGTGCTGCTGATTCTCGGCGTCGCCGTCGGCCTCACGAGCTGGATGATCGACGCGGACGTCCCCGGCCGCCTGCTCGAGCTCACGCAGCAGTACATCCACAGCCAGTGGACGTTCCTGCTGGCGCTGAACGGCTTCCTGCTCGTCGTCGGCATGCTGATGGACATCTTCAGCGCCACGTTCGTCGTGGCGCCGCTGCTCGTGCCGCTCGGCCTCGCCTACGACGTGCACCCCGTGCACCTCGGCATCATCTTCATCGCCAACCTCGAGCTCGGCTATCTCACGCCGCCCGTGGGCCTGAATCTCTTCCTCTCGTCGTACCGCTTCCGCAAGCCGCTCATGGAGGTGGCTGCCGCGTCGCTGCCGATGCTCTTCGTGCTCGCCTTCGGCGTGCTCGTCATCACCTACGTGCCGTGGTTGACCACGGGGCTGCTGGGGATGATGGGCCGGCTCTGAGGCTGCTGCGACAGACGCGCCGCCCAGATCGCCAGCGCGACAACGCCGAGGATCACCCCCCAGGCGGTGGTTGAGTACCACGCCGGCTCCATGCTGGCCGTCACGGACTGTCCGAGCAGGCCGTTGACCGTCATCGCGGCGACCAGGGCCAGCAGTCCGTGCGCCGATGCCAGCCACACGAGGGCCGCGGTGACCACCACGGCGCTTGGGAAGTCGAGCAGCGGGTTCTCGCCGCCGACGGCGGCGACCGTCAAGAACCCTATGGCCGCCACGACCGCGAGTCGCGGCCCCAGGAGCCGGCGCAACAGAGCGACGGCCATGAACAGAAACAACGCGCGCATCAATCCGCCGTCGAGGGCGCCGACGATGGCGGCGGCCGGCTCGATCCGGACAAGCAGTTCGGACCCGCGTGACACATACGAGAAGCCTGGAACGGGCGTTTGCCCGCGCAGCAGGATGAAGGTGGGCAGCATGTTCAGCAGGTGCAACAGCACCGCGCACCAGGCGCCGGTGACAAGTCCCAGCAGCACGTCGCGCGCGACGGCGGGGTCGTTGACACGCCCCTCGAGTAGTCGCGCCCAGCCCACCAGCAAACGCGGCGCCTGGCGGCGCACGAGTGGCTCCAGTGCAATGTAGGCCAGCCAGGCAACCCCGCCAGAGCCGAGCGCCCGGTCAAAGGTGCCGAACACGAGGCGCAGCACGACGAGACCGTCCAGGTGGGTGGCAAACAAAGGAGCCACGGCGCTCGACACGCCGGCCACACAGGCAATGCGGAACGCACCGCGGCGGTCGCCGCGGCCGGCCCTGAGATTGCGGCGGCCGAGCTCCACGAACACGGCCAGCACGATGACCACGAACGCGGTGAAAGACATTACGCTGAGTCGCGAGCCGGACGCGGCGGCGACCGCCGCGGCGGCCGACCCCTGCCACGGCCCTCGTATGTCGGCCCAGACGAGCCGGCCGTCGAGCCACGCGGACTGCACGGTCAGCGGCAAGGCTGGCACGGCGCGGCTCGGTCCAGTCCACGCGCGCCGCGTGTCGAAGGCCGTGGGCGGCAGCGCGGAGGGCGCAGCGGCCACGAACAGCGACCGATCGAGGTCGGCCAGACGGAAGACGAGATCTTCGTCGACGACACCGGCCTCATGACTCGGGTCGGGCACCGCGGCCGCCGAGAACTCGCGGAGCCGAGCGGCGCCGTCCACCACGACACGCAGGTCGCCGGAGCCCGGCGGCAACGGCGGGGCATCCGGCGTCAGCAGCCAGCCCTCACTGGTCGGCACCAGCGTCTGGTGTGCCCGCCGGTAGGTGAGCAGCACCGGGGCTCCCAGTGCCTGCAGTTGCGCCGCGCGGTCGGTTGACGGCAGCGTGTTGGCCATCCACGCCAGCAGCGCGTAGTCGCGTTCGAGCCACCACGCGTCGTCCACTGCTGCGGCGGTGTAGCCGGCGAGCCGCGCCATCTCGATGGCGCGGTCGCGCAGCACGTCGGGACTCTTCGTCATTGGCGCCAGGCCGAAGTCCGCCGAGTAGGGCGCCATTGCCACGAGTGCCACCACCGCCGCGACGACGGCGCCAGCGCGGGCCCAGGCGGCGGCGGGGCGTGATGTCTGGGCGCCGTTGGCCGCCGCGACCATCGCCGGCGATGGCGTTTCGCCCGGAGCCAGCAGCGCGAACGGATCGCCGCCACTCAGGGCCAATGCCACGTCGCCAGCCGAGGAGGGCCGATGCGTCGGGTCTTTTGCCAGGCACTGGAGGATGAGCGCATCGAGGCCCGGGTCGAGATCGGCGACGTAGGTGCGGGGCGGCGGCGCCACCGCCTCGGCGTGTACGCGACGCCACTCATCGAGCGAGCTGGCGTCGAAGGCCTGCCTGCCCGTCACCATCTCGTAGAGCACCAGGCCCAGCGCGTAGATGTCGGAATGAACCGACGCCAACTCCCCACACAGCAGCTCTGGCGCCATGTAGGCAGGTGTGCCGGCAAGCTCGCGGACAGTGCTGGCCGCCGAGACGGCCAGGCCGAAGTCGGCAATCCGGGCTCGCCCATGACCGTCGACCATCACGTTGGCGGGCTTCAGATCGCGATGCAACACCCCTTGATGGTGCGCCGCCGAGAGCCCCTGGCAGACCTGGCGCCCGAGCTCCAGCGCCTTGATGAGCGGCAGGCGCCCGATGCGCCGCAGCAGCGTCGCCAGGTCCTCGCCGTCGACGAACTCCATGGTCAGGAAGTGGCGGCCATCGACCTCGCCGATGTCGAACACCCGGCAGACATGCGGGTGTGACACGCGGCGAGCCAGCCGCACTTCGTCGCGAAACCGCCCAAACGCCACGCTGTCGCGGTCAACGCCGGGCGGCAGGAACTTCACCGCAACAGGCATCCCGAGCGTGAGGTCGTCGGCGCGATAGACATCGCCCATCCCGCCGCGCCCAAGCAGGCCGGCGAGGCGGTAGCGGCCAGCCACGACGTGCCCGGGGGTGAAGGCGGCCCCGGCGGGCTCGCTCGCCGAAGACGGGCCACTCGGCGGACGCGTCAGGTCGATCGGACCAGACATGCGGGCGATTCTATCGCCTGTCGTGGCGCGCGGCGGCCGATACCCCAGCGAATCGGAGTCCCGGGGCCACCGCTACAGCGACGCCATTTGACCGGAGCCCAGCCCACCTCGATATTACCGTCCGTGCCGTCGTGAGCGGCCTTGGGCCGCGGTTCGAGATCGTCGACACCACGGGCGCAACACCCATCCGGCGGTGGCGTTCGCGCTCGCACGGTTCGATCGCCGGCCAGGGGTCGCCACGGTCGGCGCCGTGACGAGCGCGGTCGGCATGAGCGCGAAGCGCTCCAGCGCGCCGTCTCGGCCGCTTACGCGGACGTCGATCTCGACTGGCGCGAGGTTGCACTCGCCTGCGGTTATTTCGATCAGGCCCACTTCGTCCACGACTTCCGCGAGTTCTCCGGGCTGACGCCCGGCGGCCACCGCAGCGGACGCACGGCCTTCCCGAACCTCGTCACATTTTCTGCAATCGCCGGCGTCCTGACCTGCGGCAGGATACCGACATGGCCGACACCCTCGACACCTACCGCACGCTGACGCCCTACCTCGTCGTTCCCGACGCCGACGCCGAGATTCGTTTTCTCACGGCCGCCTTCGGCGCCACCGAGAAATCCGTGGACCGCCGTCCCGACGGCACCGTGATGCACGCCGAGATCGTGGTCGGCGACTCGCTGCTGATGATCGGTCAGGGCAACGACACGTGGCCGGCGATGAGCAGCGCGCTCTACTTGTGGGTGCCCGACGTGGACGGCGCCTACGCCCGCGCCCTGACCCACGGCGCCACGTCGCAGTTCGCGCCGGAAGACAAGCCGTACGGCCACCGCAATGCCGGCGTCGTCGATGCCAGCGGCATCACCTGGTGGATTGGCGCGCCGGTGAAGTGACGGCCGCGGGGCACGCCGCCGTCAGGGCGTCTTCAACCGTTCGCCGGTCCATGTTGAGCGCCCGCGACTCGTCGAGAGTTCCCCTTCGAGGGTGCCGTCGTCCTTCATGGCCGCCACGATCGGGCCGGGGGCGTCTTTGCCGGGCTCGGCGCCGTGCGAGAGCCCGGCGCCGTCATCCGGACGCTCGCCCCTCAGTGTGAGCGTGCGCTCGACGTATTCGCCGACGAGCAGCACCCGCCGGCCCATCGCCAGCATCACGCCTTCGACCGTCGTGCCCTTCTGCTCGAGTTCGAGGCCGATCTGATGGCCCTCGACGAGCATGGTCCACACGCCGGTCACGTCGGTGAGCGATCCGGCGGGACGCGTGGGCGTCTGCGCGGCGGCGAGTGCCGTGGTGGCGGCAACCACGATGGCGGCGAGTGCGGGCAGGCAAGGCATGAGCAGCTCCTTGGTCTGACGAGTAGGGAACGTGTGCCGGATTGGACGGCGATCGGGCGGCAAGGGTCGGCGCAAGCGCAACCGGCCCCGCACGATCGTGGGGACGGAAGGCGTGACGACGGGTCGAGTACGATACGCGCCGTGTCGTTCTCCCACGGTGCGAAGGACCGCCTCACGCGGCACGACCTGGGCCGATTTCCCGGCGACAGCCTCTTCGACCGTCTCGGCCGCGCCCTCGCCGGCGTCGAGGTGCTGCCGCGCAAGGAACTCTACGAAGCGTGGGAAGTGGCGCGCCGGGCGCGCCGGCGCTGCCGCGGCGGACGCGTGGTGGACGTCGCGGGCGGCCATGGGCTGCTCGCGCACGTCATGCTGCTGCTCGATGACACCTCGCCCGAGGCGCTCGTGGTCGATCCCATGCGCCCGCCCTCGGCCGATGCCATCAGCACCGCGCTCACAGCCGCGTGGCCGCGCCTGGCCGGGCGTGTGCGCTACGAGACACGGCCGCTGGGCGAGGTCGCCCTCACGGGGGATGACATGGTCGTGTCGAGCCACGCCTGTGGCGCGCTCACCGACCAGGTGCTCGACGCAGCAGCGCGAGTGGGCGCGCGCCTTGCGGTGCTGCCGTGCTGCCACGACGCGGACACGTGTGACGCAGGGCCGCTCACCGGCTGGATGGACCTGGCGCTCGCCATCGACGCGATGCGCGCCGTGCGGCTCGAGGCACGCGGCTACCGCGTGTGGACGCAGACCATCCCCGGCGCCATCACACCGAAGAATCGCCTGCTGCTCGGTGAACCGGGCGTGCATTCGTCGCCGCCGGCCTGGGAATCCGGGACAGAATAGGCCGCCCGGAGGCCTCCATGTCCCGACTGGTCTGGTTCACACTGGCGGCACTCGTCATCGCCGCCGCGGCCGACGCACAACCCGCGCCCGCCCCAGCCAGGGCGATGACACGCGCCGAGGTGCTCGCGCAGCTCGACGCGGCCGCCGCCACCTCGCCGCAGATGATGGTCGCGCGCATGGTCAACACCGAGTCGCACCGCGTCAACGTGGTGAAGCGCACCGTGCCGCAGGGCGCCATCGCGCATGACGTCGGCACCGAGGTGCACTACATCATCGAGGGCGCCGCCACGCTCGTGACCGGCGGCACCATCGTGCGCCCGGCCGCGGGCGGCGCGGCAGGCGCGACGATCCGCGGCGGCGTGTCGCGCGTGGTGCAGCCGGGAGACATCGTGCTCGTGCCCGTGGGCACGCCGCACTGGTACAGCACGATCGCGCAGCCCCTGACCTACCTGGAAGTCCGCTTCGACGTGAAGGAGCCCTGACATGGTGAGCCGCCGTTCGTTCCTCGGGTTCGCGGCCGCCGTGCCACTTGCCTCGCAGCGGCCGTCTGCGGCCAACGAGGCGCAGACCCCGGACGCCGTGCCGGTGCGCCGGGCCGGCAAGGTCGCGATCGCCTTCAAGTCGCCCACGCCGCGACCCAACGGCCTGCAGGCCACGGCCGAAGGCCTGTGGATCATCGACCAGGGCCCCGGCTGCCGCGCGACACTGGTGCGTTACGAGGACGGCGCGGTGCTCCGCCAGTTCGAGACCGACACCGTGCTGCCGAGCGGCATCACGTTCGACGGCGAGGCGCTGTGGATCGGATCGACGTTCAGCTACGAGAACGTGCGGGTCGACGCGAAGACCGGCGCGGTGCTGGACCGCAAGCCGACACCCGGCTGCACCACCTACACCATGGCGGGGGATCCGCCGGCGCGACGCAGTCCTCTGGCGCCACCGGTGACGCCACCGGCGCCCAGGGCCGCCGACGCCCCGGCTTCTCCGCCGCCCCAGCCGGCGCGGCTCACGCAGGGACGGAACATCCGCTTCCAGGGCGCGCACGGACAGGAGTGGCGAAACGGCCGGCTCTGGACCACCGCGACGTGCGCGCGCTCGATCTACGAGATCGATCCGGCGACGTGGACGGTGCATCGCGTGCTGCAGACGCCGGGGCCGCGTCCACACGGCCTCGCCTTCGAGGGGCGGTACCTCTGGCACAACGACGGCGACCTGCACACCTTCTTCAAGTACGACCTCGACACCAACCGCATCGTCGAGCGGGTGCAGCTCGCAGGCGGCGATCCGCTGTCGCACGGGCTCACGATTCAGGGCGAGACGCTCTGGTACTGCGACGATGTCGGCGTGGTCTGTCGCATGGCGCTCAAGGCCTGACACGACCGGCGCCGCTTCCGGCACAATAGAGCCGTGGCACAGCGGTACTGGCTGATGAAGTGTGAACCCGACAGTTACACCATCGACGATCTCGAACGCGACGGCGTCACGAGCTGGGAGGGCGTGCGCAACTATCAGGCGCGCAACTTCATGCGCGACGACATGCGCGTCGGTGACCCGGTGCTGTTCTATGCGTCGAACGCCGATCCGTCCGGTGTGACGGGGCTCGCGCGCGTGAGCCGCGCCGGGTATCCCGACCATTCCGCCTGGACGAAAGGGCACGCCTACTACGACCCGGCGGCCCGGCCGGCCTCGCCGGTGTGGTTCATGGTCGACATCAGTTTCGTCGAGCGCTTTCCGGCGGTCGTGCCGCTCGAGACGCTGAAGGCCACGAAGGGCCTCGAGTCGATGATGGTCACACAGAAGGGCAGCCGGCTCTCGGTGCAGCCGTGCACGAAAGCCGAGTACGACATCGTCGCGCGTCTCGGACGCAAGGTTTCACGGCCGCGCGCGGCACGCCGGTGATATAAACGCCCGATGCCCAAGACGCGCGGCCAGGGACTGGCCCGGCTCGCCCTCCTCGTCGGGATCGTCTCGCTCGTGCTGCTCGCAATCACCGGGCCGGGCTATCGCTCCGGCTGGCTGTCGCTCGGCACGGCGCTGCGCCAGCTCTTCGCCTGGGGCGCCTACGGCGGCATCGCCGCCACGATCCTCGCGCTCATCGCGCTCGCGTGGGGTCGCGGCACCGCCCGCCGCACGGCCACGATCGCCCTCGTCTTCGGTCTCGTGAGCTTGTATCTCCCGATGCGCTTCCAGCAGGCCGCCGGTGCCGTGCCGCCCATCCATGACATCACGACCGACGTCGTGACGCCGCCGCAGTACATGGAAGTGGCGGCGCTGCGCCGAGAGCTCAAGGCGCCGAACGGCCTCGAGCTGCCGCCCGAGGTCATCAACCAGCAAATCGCGGCCTACCCGGAAATTCAGCCGCTGTTCCTGCCGGTCCCGCCAGCCGAGGCCTACCAGAAGACGCTCGCGCTCGTGCGCACGCGCGGCTGGGACGTGGTGGCAGACGATGCCGCCGGCCGCCGCATCGAAGCCACCGACACGACGTTCTGGTTCCGCTTCAAGGACGACGTCGCCCTGCGCGTGAGCACGATGCCCGATGGCACGAGCCGCGTGGACATGCGCTCGGTGTCGCGCATCGGCAGGAGCGACATCGGCACCAACGCGCGCCGGGTCCGCGAGTTCCTCGCCGACCTCGCCCGCTGAGCCGGAGCTCGCCCCGCCGTGACGCCTCCTCGCACCATCCGGGTCACCCGCTACGTGACGCCGCTGCGCGAAGGCGGATCGCTGCCGGCGATCGTCGAAGCCGACGACGATGGCCTCTACGTGCTGAAGTTCCGCGGCGCCGGGCAGGGACCGCGCGCGCTCATCGCGGAACTGGTGTCGGGCGAAATCGCTCGAGCCCTCGGCCTGCCGGTGCCCGAGATCGTCTTTGCCGAACTCGAGCAGGAACTGGCGCGCACCGAGCCCGATCCGGAGATCCACCAGCTCATCCACGACAGCGCCGGCCTGAACCTCGCCCTCGACTACCTGCCCGGCTCAGTGGCCTTCGATCCACTCGTCCACACGCTCGATGCCGCGCTCATGGCGCGCATCGTCTGGTTCGACGCCTTCGTGAGCAACGTCGATCGCACGGCCCGCAACACCAACATGCTCATGTGGCACCGGCGCCCGTGGCTCATCGACCACGGCGCGTCGCTCTTCTTCCACCACGCGCCCGGCTGGCAGGAGGAAGGCGCCAGGGCCCGCGATCCGTTCACGCGCATCGCCACGCACGTGCTCAGGCACCGCACGCATCAGGTGCCGGCGGAAGACGCGGCGCTCGCCGCCGCACTGGCAGGATCGGTCATCGACGACATACTCGGCTGGATCCCGGACGCGTGGCTCGACGGCGATCCGGCGACCACCCGCGAGGCCTACGCCCGCTACTTCCGCGACCGCCTCGCCGTGCCGCGGGCGTTCGTCGAGGAGGCGGCGCGTGCGCTCTGAGACGACCTACGACTACGCGATCATCCGCGTCGTGCCGCGCGTCGAGCGCGGCGAGCAGTTGAACGTCGGCGTGATCGTGTCGGCGGTGGACGCGGAGTATCTCGAGGCGCGCATCGACGACGACGTGTCGCGCCTGCTCGTGATCGACCCGGGGATGGATCTGGACGCCGTGCGCGCGGCGCTGGCGACGATCCCCGCCGTGTGCGCCGGCGGCCCGGGCGCCGGCCCGCTTGGCGACCTGCCAGCCCGCGGACGGTTCCGCTGGCTGGTGTCACCGCGCAGCACCATCGTGCAGATGTCGCCCGTGCACACGGGCCGCGGAGACGCGCGCGCAGCGCTCGAGCGCCTGTACGACACGATGGTGCGGCGGCCCGGCCCGCCGCCGGCCCGTTAGCGCACGACGAGCGCGATCGCGAGACCGTCGACGACCTGGCGCACGATCGGCACGACGATCGCCTCGAGCCGGGGATGCGTCGCGACCGCGCGGTTGAAGGCCGCGGCGCCGCGGGCGTTGTCGTCGGACGGCAGATCGTCGAGAACGGCGCCGTCACGGATCACGTTGTCGGCGAGAATAAGCGAGCCAACCCGCACGAGCGGCATGACGAGCCCGAGATACGCTTCGTAGCCCGGCTTGTCGGCATCGATGAACACGACGTCGAAGGGCGGCTCGCCGGCAGCGGCCATCGCGGCGAGTTGCGCCGCGGCCGGCCCCACCCGCACGTCCACGGTCACATCGAGCTCCACGGCCGCCAGCGACGCGCGCGCCACGGCCGCGTGCGCGTCTGAGAGCTCCAGCGTGACGACCGTCCCCCCGGGCGCGAGTCCCCGCGCCAGCCACGTCGTGCTGTAGCCGCCGAGCGTGCCGATCTCGAGGGCGCGGCGCGCCCCGCACATCCGGGTCAGGAGCCAGAGCAGCTTGCCTTCACTCGGCGAGACCTGGATGGGCGGCAAGCCGGCCGTCTCGGCCCGCCGCAGGTTGGCCGAGAGCGCCGCGTCCGGCGGTACGAAGAGGCGCTCGATGTAGGCGTCGATCGCGGCCAGCCGGGCACCGTCCGCCGACATCCTCAGCGCTCCATCTCGAGGCGGTGGATGTCGCCGAGGATGACGCTGTAGGAGAAGGCGCCGATGAGGGCGACGATGCCGATGTAGACGAGCGGTCCGAAGAAGGAGCCGGTCGCCTGATACGCGTAGCCGATGACGAGGGGCGTGACGATGCCGGCGAGGTTGGCGCTGAAGTTGAAGATGCCGGCCGTGAGCCCGATGAGCTCCTTCGGCGCGACGTCGGAGATGACCGTCCAGCCGAGATTCGTCATGCCCTGCCCGAAGAACGCCAGCGACATGATGGCAATGACGAGCGTGTTCGAGCCGTCTGGCACGAAGTTGGCGGCGATGATGGTCGAGGCGAGCAGCATGCCGCCGACGATCGGCAGTTTGCGCGCGAGATTCGCCGACCCGGTGCGCTTCAGCAGCCGGTCCGAGATCTGACCCGCGACGAGCACCCCGGCCGAGGCGCCGATGTAGGGCAGCATCGTCATCATGCCGGCGTTCAGGAAGTCCATCCCGCGCACGTTCACGAGGTAGGTCGGAAACCAGGTGACGAAGAACACCTGCGTCGAGTTGCCGCCGAACTGCCCGATCGACGCGCCGAGGATCTGACGGTGCCTCAACAGCCAGCCGATGTGCCGCCAGCTGAAGGCGACTCGCGCGCCCTTGTACTCGCCGCCGCCACCGGCTTCGATGTGCGCCCGTTCTTCGGCGCTCACCGTCAGGCTCTCGGAGGGCTCACGGTAGCGGAGCCAGAAGACGATGCCGAGCGCCACGCCCAGGCCGCCGGCCAGGAAGAACAGGCTGCGCCAGCCGAACTGCTGCGTGATCCAGAAGAGCGGCACGCTCAGGAAGGCGATGCCGGCGTACTGTCCCACCGAGTAGATCGAGTTGGCGCGGGCGCGCTCCTGCTGCGGGAACCACGTGGCGAGGATGCGCGAGTTGGCCGGGAAACACGGCGCCTCGAACGTGCCGACACCGATGCGCGTGAGCACCAGCCCGGGCAGCCCCTGCACGACGCCCATGAGGCCCGTGAAGACCGACCACAGCGTCAGCGAGAGCGTGTAGGTGAGACGTGTCCCGAAGCGATCGAGGAACACCCCACCGGGGATCTGCAGCAGCGCGTAGCTCCACGAGAAGGCCGAGAACACGACCCCGAGCGAGGCGGCCGTCAACCCGAGTTCCTTCGTGAGGTAAGGCGCGGCAATGCCGAGCACCGTGCGATCGAGGTAGTTGATCATCGTCGCGACGGCGACGAGACCGAGGATGGGAAACCATCGCTCCCGCGTGCGGCGCTGGCGGTCGGACATGCGTGGGTCGGGGATGTTAGCACCCGGCAGGCGGGCCTCCGCCCAGGGTACCGTAGCGGTACGGTTACACTTGGGCGGCGGCCGGCCGCGCGGGAAGCCGCCGCCCGCAACGCAGGCGGCCACGCGAGTAAGATGGTCAGCCATGCAGGCCCGGGGAGCTCCCGCGCACGTCCGTGTCCCGGACGAGGAGGTCCAGGACCACCTGGCGCGGCTCCTCGCCAGCAAGACCTTCCAGCAGGTCGATCGCCTGAAGCGATTCGTCCGCTTCATCACCGGCGAGGTACTCGCCGGCCGGGGCCCGGAGCTCAAGGAATACGTCATCGGCGTGCAGGTCTTCGGCCGCGACACCTCGTTCGATCCGCGCACCGACCCGATCGTGCGGGTGCAGGCGCGCCGCCTGCGGGCGCGCCTCGAGCGTTACTACCGCGAAGAGGGGCACGCCGACAGCGTGGTGATCGAGCTGCCGAAGGGCGGCTACGCGCCCACTTTCCGCCGCCGCGAGGGCGCCGCGCCGGCGCGGGCGTCGCTCGGCGAGGCCATGGCGGGGCGCAACACCATCTCGGTGCGACCGCATGTGGATTGCAGCGCCAGCGGCAGCCTCGGCGGGTTCTGCCGCGGCCTCACCGACGCGCTGGTACATGCGCTCGTGCAGGCAACGCGTCTCCGGGTGCTGGCGCCGCGACACGACGAGGGCCATGGCGCGCCGGCGCCCGAGGCGGGCGGCCTCATCGTCGAGGGCAGCGTCCGGGTCGCGCAGGGCCGGGCCCACGTGACGACGCATCTCACGGACGGCTGGAGCGGTCAGGTGCTGTGGTCGAGCGCGGACGACATGCCCCTCGCCGACGGGCTCGACGGTCAGGAGCGTGTCGCCGCGGCGCTCGTCGAACGCCTGAAGCCGGGCCTGCTCGACGCGGGCGGCGCGAGCGCGCGCGGCACCGAGAACCTCGCCGCCCGGAACCTCTGCCTGCAGGGCCGCTATCACCTGAACCAGCGCACCGAGGACGGCCTGCTCAAGGCGGTCGAGTTCTTCGAGCGCGCGGTCGTCGAAGACACGCAGTACTCGCTCGCCTACAGCGGCCTCGCCGACGCCTACGGACTGCTCGCGCACTACGGCGTGCTCGGCCCGGCGGACGTCTGGGCGCGCGCCGCCTCGAGCGCGGCGTCGGCGGTGATGCTCGACGGCCTGTCGGCCGAGGCGCACACGTCACTCGCCCACGTGCATGCGACGCAGGACTGGGACTGGCCCGGCGCCGAGCGCGAGTTCCTGCACGCCATCCGCCTGAACGCCCGCTACTCCACCGCCCATCACTGGTACGCGATGTCGTGCCTGGTGCCGATGGGCCGTCTCGACACGGCGCTCGAACACATGCAGACGGCCCAGGCGCTCGACCCGGTGTCGTCGATCATCTCGCGCGACGTGGCCGTCATCCACCTCTACCGGCGCGATCTCGACGCCGCCCTCGATCAGTGCGACCACACGGTGGAGCTGAATCCGCACTTCGCGCCGGCCTACGTCACACTCGGCCTCGTGCAGGAACAGCGCAACGACTTCGACGAATCGGTCGCCGCCTTCCGCCGCGCCGCCGACCTCGCGCCGCACTCACCGCGCACGCACTCGGCGCTCGCCCGCACCTATGCGCTGTCGGGCCGCGCCGACCAGGCGCGTGACGCCCTGGCGACGCTGCAGGCGCTCGCCGGCAGCCGCTACGTGTCGCCGTTCGAGTTCGGGCTCGTCTACCTGGCGCTCGGCCAGACGGAGGAGGGCTTCCGCTGGCTGACGCGCGCCTGCGACGATCGGTGCTTCGAGCTGCTGGCGCTGGCGGTAGACCCCCGCTTCGACGACGTGCGCCGTTCTCAGGAACTCACGGCGATCGTCTCAAAACTGCGCCTGACGGCGCCGGCGGGACGCGCTAGAGCCTGAGCGCCCACTTCATCGCTTCGAAGTACATCGTCTGCAGCCACGGCTCGTCCCACAGGTGGCGGTGGTGCCCGAGCGTCGAATAGAACACCCGGCCCCTGCCGTAGCTCTTCGTCCACGCCACCGGGAAATCGGCGTCGCGACGGTGGACCAGCGGCGCCGTGAGATCGAGGCGCGAGGCATCGAGGCGGGCCAGCACGTGCAGCCGGTCACGCGAGAAGTCCTTGAGCTGGTAGTGCTCATCGTTCACGACGAACCGGGCCGGCAGGTGCTTCGTCATCGGCGACGCGGCATCCTCCACGACCACCGTGGCGTCGGTGATGCCCCACGGATGTTCGTCGAATCGCGCGCCGAGCATCTCGCCGAACTCCGGCCACGAAAAGAACGCGGTGGCGCCGGCGTGCGTGGCCACGAAGCCCTTGCCGTCGTCCTTCACGAACGACAGCAGGTCGGCGCGCTGCTGCGCGTCGAGGTCCACCTCGCGCACGCCGAAGAAAAAGATCGCGTCGTAGTCGTTGAGCGTGTAGGCGAGGAACTGCTCGCCGGTGGCGATGCCGGTACCGGTCTTGAACGTGAGCGGCTGCTTCGTGACGGGTTGCGAGTCGGTGCGGATGACCGTGTCCCACAGTCCCGACTGATCTCCCAGGCGCTCGATGGTGGAGAGCGCGTGCGTGATCGACGCGTGCTGATAGCCGTTGCGGACGTCGGCCCATGCCAGCACCCGCTTCGGGAACACCTTCGGCTGCGCGCCGGGGACGGGCGCCGTGGCCGCGAGCGCGGCCACGAGCACGGCGGCCGTGACGGCCGCGCGCCGCATCAGTGCGCCTCGGGCAGCGCGAAGGCCACGACCTTCGAGCCGGCGGGGGAACCGAGGAAGCTGCCGCCGCCGGCCGGCACGACCACGTACTGGCGGCCGTCCTTGCCGATGTACGTGGACGGGATCGAGTGCGCGCTCGCCTCGAGGCGCGTTTCCCACAACAGCCTGCCGGATTCCGAATCGAAGGCGCGGAAGTGCGCGTCGTTGGTGGCGCCGATGAAGAGCAGGCCGCTCGCCGTGGCGATTGCGCCGCCGATGTTGAGCGCGCCCGTGCTCGTGTGTCCCCTGGCGTAGAGCTCGTCGACGCGGCCGAACGGCACCTTCCAGGCGATGTCGCCGGTGTTCACGTTCACGGCCACGAGCTCGCCGAACGGCGGCGCCGAACACGGAATCTTGTTCTCAGGATTCCAGAAGCGGCCCACCGGCCCGCCCCACGGTGTCGTGCGCTGATACCCTTCCTGGCCGCTGCGCCGGTCCTTCCCGAACTGCATGCGCGCCACCTGCCCGATGTTCATCACGTTGGTGAACACAAGGCCGCGCGCCTTGTCGTAGGCCAGACCGTTCCAGTTGCCGCCACCGAGCGTGCTCGGGAAGGTCACCATCGTCCGCTCCATCGACGGCGGCGTGTATGGGCCCTCGGTGTACATCTGGTTCTTGTCCCAGAGGTCCTTGCAGTAGGCGGCGTGTTCCGGTGTGAGGCTGTAGAAGTCTTTCGCCGGATCGAAGTCGATGCGGCCAAGTGGCGGCGGCTTGAGCGGGAACGGCTGCGTCGGCCACGACTGCTCACCGGGCACCGTGCTCTTCGGCACCTTCCGCTCTTCCATGCCGTAGAGCGGCTCGCCGGTGACGCGGTTGAAGATGAAGAGCAGCGTCACTTTCGTCATCACCGCCACCGCGGGGATGGTCTTGCCCTCGCGGCGCACATCGATCAGCGTGGGAGCGGCCGGCAGGTCGAAGTCCCACAGGTCGTGATGCACGAGCTGGTGGTGCCACTTGAGCTTCCCGGTCGCCGCGTCGAGCGCCACGATCGAGTTGCCGTAGAGGTTCATGCCCTTGCGGTCACCGCCGTAGTAGTCGGCCGTGGGCGAGCCGAGCGGGGCGTAGATGATGCCGCGTTCGGCGTCGATGGTGAAGAACGCCCACATGTTCGTGCCGGAGCGGTTCTTCCAGCTCTCGCCCTCCCAGGTCTCGATGCCGGGTTCACCCGCTCGCGGCACGGTGTGGAAAGTCCACTTGAGCGCGCCCGTGCGGGCGTCCCAGGCGCGGATGTCGCCGTAGAGGCCGAGGCTCGGTGCCTGTTCTCCGTTGTTGCCGCCGGTGATGAGCAGGTCCTTGTAGACGATGGGCGGCGAGACGAGACTCGTGCGGCCGTCGACGTCGCCCTTGATGCCGGGGCTCAATTCGACCAGGCCGTGCGTGCCGAATTCGGGCACGAGCCGGCCGGTCTTCGCATCGAGCGCGATGAGCCGGTCGCCGGCGCCGCTGTAGAGCCGTGCCGGGGTCTTCGCGTCGCCAGGCCAGTACGCCACGCCGCGCCGGCTGACGACGCCCGGCGCTTCAAAGCGCCAGATCTGCCGGCCGGTCTCGGGTTCCACCGCGAAGATGTTCTGGCCGGCGGTGATGTACATCTGCCCGCCGACGACGAGCGGTGTCAGCTGCAGATTGGCCGCGCCGGCGTCGAATTCCCACGCCTTCTCGAGCGTCGCCACGTTCGTTTTCGTGATCTGCGTGAGCGGCGAGAAGCGGCTCTCGCCGAGGTCGCCGCCGTGGGTCGTCCATTCCTGGGCCGCGGCGCTCACGGCGAGTGCCGTCATGAGCGTGGCCGCGCCATACCAGGCTGCCGTCATCGTCGCGCGCATGGTCACCTCGACGCGGGCAGGGGCCGCGGCGTCACGTCGCCGTCCGTCAGCCCGAGTGCCCACTTGATTGCTTCCAGGTACATCTGTCCGATGTCGCGATCGTCCCAGGTCTTCGCGTCGTGCGCGAAGGTCGAATAGAAGACGCGGCCCTTCCCGTAGGTCTTGGCCCAGACGATCGGCATGTCGCCGTCCTTCACGTGCGATTCGGGATGCGGCGGCAGCCTGCTCGCGTCGACGCGGAGGAGCACGCGCGCCTTCTCCCGGGAGAAGAACTTCGCCTGATAGAACTCGTCGGTGAAGGTGAAGGCCGGAGGAAAGTGCTTCGTCGCCGGGAAGTCCGGCGCCTCGTTGACGATTGGCGCCGCCGTCGTGTTCCAGGGGTGGCCGTCGTAGCGTCCGCCGAGCAGTTCGCCGAACTCCGGCCAGTTCTCCCAGGCCGTGAGCGCCGTGTGGGCGGCCACGAAGCCCTTGCCGTCGTCACGCACGAACTTGAGGATGTCGGCCTTCTGCTGGTCGTCCACCGGCACGTCACGGTGGCCGAGAAAGAAGATGGCGTCGGCCATCCGCAGGCTGGGCCCGCCGCTGGCCGATTCCCCCGTCGTGCGCTTCGGCTCCATCGCCGCGATGTTCGAATCCGTGCGGATGAATGTGTCGTAGGCGCCCGACTCGTAGCCGAGCCGCTCGATGACCGCGAGCGCATGCGACGTCGAGTCGTGCTGCGCGATGCCGTTCCGGGTGTCGGCCCAGGCGAGCACGACCTTGCGCGTGCGAGGACGTTGTGGCCCGCGCGGCCCGCCAGGCCCGCCCGGCTGACGCGGCGCCGCCGGCGCCTGTTGTCGCGCTTCGAGCGCCGTGGCACCCGGCCCCTCCGGCGCGGCGCTCACCATTCCGGCCAGCATCGTCGCCAGCACCCACAGGATCGGCCGTCGCGTCTGCATTGTGATCTCCAGAAGACGGACGGCGCCGGTCCGTGACCGGCGCCGCTTTCAGGGCCTCAGAAGTCGAACTTGAGAGCGAACTGCATGATGCGCGGATCACCGGCCGTCTGAATCTGACCGAAGGCCGCGTTGTTGAGGGCCGTGATGGGCGCCCCGAGATTCACGTGGTTGATCACGTTGAAGATCTCCCAGCGCGCCTGCAGGGTCCGCGAGCCGAAGCGGAACGACCGGGTGATCGCGATGTCATTCTGCAGATTCGACGGGTTGAGGATCGTGAACGGCTTCAGCGCGCTGTATGTGCCGGCGGCCGGGGTGGTGAATGCCGCCCGATTCACGTAGTTGCCGGCGGTGCCGTCGCCGTACGGGTCGTCGAGCACCTGCACGGCGCGCTGGCCGCCCATGCCGGTGAGTGCGTTGTCCACGCCCGTCGTCACGGTGGAGCGGTTGCCGCTCTGCCACCGCACGATGGGCGAGATCTGCCAGTCGCTGAAGGCCGCCCGAAGGAAGCCGTTGCCGAACTCCGGCGTCCGGACCACGGCCGACAGATTCACGACGTGCCGGCGGTCGGACGCGCAGTACGAGTAGTCGAGGTCCGGGTTGTTCGGATCGACGATGGTCGGACCGGTGATCTCGCTCGTGGCCGGGTCGGACATGCACTTCGAGATCGTCCAGTTCGAGAGAATGCTGAAGTTGTTCGCCAGGCGGCGCTGCACCGAGAGCAGCAGCCCGTGGTAGTTGCCGCGGCCGGTGTCGTCCACCTGGCCGATCGTGCCGTAGAACTGTCCCTTCGCCGGGTCCTGCAGGTAGAGCACACGGCGCTGGTTGGTGTTGGCCACGGTGGCGCCGGCAATCGGCACCGCAGGGTTGAGTTCCGTCGCTCGCCACAGGTTGAGCGTGCGGTTGCCGAGATAGCTCGCCGAGAGCAGCCAGTCGCCGAGGCCCTTCTGCACGCTCAGGTTCCACTGCTGCAGCTGCTGCGGCTCGATATCGAGCGGCGAGTTCACGTAGACGCCAAAGGACGGGAAGGCCGACGACTGCCAGTTGTCGTTGAGCGCCGGGAACGGGTTACCGCCGGGATAGTTGAGGTACGGATCCGAGAAGCCGCCGACGGGATTCGGAATCGTCAGCTGCGCACCCCAGGGCGGGTTGTTCGAGAAGCGCGTGTTGAAGAAGAGGTGCGGCGTGTCGTAGAAGATGCCCCACGACGCACGCACGCTCATGGAGCTGTCGCCCTCGGGCGTCCAGATGGCGCCGACGCGCGGCGCGAAGTTCAGCATCTGCTTCCGGTTGGCACCGCGACCGGGATACCCCGCGTCACCGGGGAAGATGAGGCCGGCCGGGGCCTGCGGATAGACCGTGCTCCGCACGTTCTGGTCGAATCGGGTCTTGTCGAAGTTGCTGATCCACGACCGGCTGCTGCGCAGCGGGATGTAGGGCTCCCACCGCACGCCGACGTTCATGCTCAGATTCGGCCGGATGCGCCAGTCGTCCTGCAGGTAGACGCCGATGTAGTCGTGGTCATCGTCGTCGAACACCGGGTTGCCCTGCAGGAACCCGCCGCTCACCGAGCCCACCATGAAGTCGGCGAGCGAGAGGCCCGTCGTCTGGCCGTTGAAGGTGAACTGGCCGTTCGTGGGCCGGTTGTTGTTGGTCTTGATGTTGGTGTGAATCCAGTTCACGCCGGCAGAGATCTGGTGATTGCCCCGCACGAGGTCGAGGTCGTCCGCCACCTGGAACGCCAGCGAGTTGAAGTACCCCGGGTTGGTGCCGCCGGCGCCCACGGTGAAGCCATTACCGGTCACGCTGACCCCGACGTAGCCGGGATACGGACTGGCGATGCGGCTGCCGAGCTCGGTCGCAGTGAAGAACTCGGGCAGCGGCCGGTCGTTCAGCGTGCGATTGAACGTGACGGTCAGCGAGTTGACGAGCGTGTTCGTGGGCAGCCACTTGTGGCCGACGACCGCCGAGTTGGCGATGTTCTCCTGGCCGGTGCGGCTCAGCGTGAGCACGTTCTGGCCATCGTAGGTCGCCGGGTTCTCGTAGCGGGCGAACATGTAGCGCGTGAATACGCTGTGTTCAGCGTTGAACGTGTAGTCGATGCGGCCGAGCGCCTGCTGCTCGGTGCTGTTGTTCGGGATGCCGAACTGCACGCGGCCGCAGGGGTCGGTCGTGGCCGGCAGATACTTCGCGAAGTTGAGCGCCACCGGGTTCAGCGCCGAGGCCGGCACCCGGTTGTCGACGAAAGGCGCGCGCAGGGCGATCTGGCGGCCGCCGTTACACGCGGGCGACGCGAAGGTCGTGAAGTCACCGGCGAGCATCTGCGCGGTGGGCACCCAGCGGATGACGGTGGGCGGATTGGTCTTTTCGATGCGTCCCTGGAAGCCCCCGAAGAAGAACGCCTTGTTCTTCAGGATGGGACCGCCGATGGCACCGCCGAACTGGTTGCGCTTGAGCGTGTCGCGTGTGGTGGCGAGAGCGTTCCGGGCGTTGAAGTTGTAGTTGCGCAGGAAGTTGAACACCGTGCCCTTGAAGGTGTTGGTGCCCGACTTGGTCACGAGATTCACGGCCGACGAGGCGTGGTGCCCGTAGCGCGCCGGCAGCGCGCTCGTCTCGACCTTGAACTCCTGGAGCGCGTCAGGAAACGGCGTCGGCAGGTTCAGGTTGTTGAACGGGTCGTTGTGGGTGCCGCCGTCCATGATGTAGGTCATGCCGTTGGCCTGGCCGCCGGCCACCGAGATCGTCACCGTCGGGAAGTTCTTGTTGGTGTTGAGGTCGGCGGCCGGCGCCGAGGTCGCGAGGCCCGAGAGGAAGATGAGCTCGGTTGCCTGGCGGCCGTTGAGCGGCAGCTCGACGACGCGCTGGTTGTCGATGACCTGACCGATGCCGGTCGACCGCGTCTCGACCATCGAGGCATTGGCCGTCACCGTGAGCTGCTCGCTGATGGCGCCGATCTGCAGGCCGATGTTCACGACCGGGTTCGAGTTGACCTGCAGGATGATGCCGTCCTGCACGAAGGTGCTGAACCCCTGCAGGTTGGCCTTCAGCTGATACGGGCCCACCGGGAGGTTCGGGAAGGCGAAGGCGCCGTCCCCGCCGCTGACCGTGGACCGCGAGATCCCGGTGTCGGTCTGCGTGACCGTCACGTCCACGCCGGGCAGCGCGCCGCCGCTCGAGTCGCGGACGAAGCCTGAAATCTGCGCGCCGCCCACGGCCTGTGCGCCGGCCAGCTCCGGCAGCGCCAGCGCCAGTACGCCCATCACGAGTACTCTCAGAACTCTCACAGCGTCCCCCCTCTTGCCGGTGCGCCCGGCACGTACGCGTTCCGGATCCGTGCGCCGCCGATCACTCGCCGCGGCGGTAGATGTCGTTGATGTCCCAGTGCCCCGGCGTCGGTGTAGGTGCGTTCTCCATCGGCACCTGAATCAGCGTGGGGCGGTTCGAGGCCAGCGCCTGGCGCAGGGCCGGCTCGAAGTCGTTCGCCGCCTCGATGCGCACGCCGTCGGCGCCGCACGCGCGCGCCATCGCGGCGTAGTCGAGGTGATACGGCTTGCCGTCGCACGTGAAGACGCAGCCGAAATCGGTGCCGTAGTGCATCTGCTCGAGGCCGGCGATCGTGCCGAAGGCCGAGTTGTCCATCACCACCCAGATCACCGGCAGGCCAGCCTCCATGGCGGTTGCGACCACCGTGGGATTGGCGGCACAGAAGCCGCCGTCGCCGATGAGCGCGATCGACGCCCGGTGCGGCTGCGCGTACTTGACGCCCAGGGCGGCAGCGGCGCCGAAGCCCATCGTGGCCAGACCACTCGGGGTGATGAAGGTGCCCGGCACGGTGATCGGGAACTGCTGACCGACGCCGTTCTTGTTCCAGCCGACGTCGGTCACGATGAACGCGTCTTCGGGCGCGGCCTTGCGCAGGTCGGCGAGGATGCGTTCGGGCCGGAGCGGGAACTGGTTCGAGGCCCACTGACCCGCCCAGTTGGCCGTGAACTCGGCGCGTCCGCGGGCAATCTCGTCGCGCAGGCCCGGGCGCGGCCGGTGCGCGCGGCCCCGTGCCGCCTCGACCAGGGCCTCGAGCGCCAGCTTGGCGTCGGCCACCACGCCGAGATCCGTTGGATAGTTGCGGCCGATTTCCGCCGGGTCGGCATCGATGTGCATGAGCCGCGTCGGCGGCATCTCGAAGGTGAAGCGCGTGTCCCACGAGCTCGAGTTCGCCTCCGCGAGACGCGTGCCGATGGCGAGAATCACGTCGGCCGTGCGGCACTTGTCGTTCGAAATCGGCGTGCCCCAGAAGCCGGTCTGGCCGAGCAGCAGCGGATGGTCGTGGTGCAGGCACCCCTTGCCCATGAGCGTGTGGGCGACGGGCAGCTCGAGCGCCTCGGCGAGCGCCGCGAGCTCCCTGGTGGCGCGCGCCGAGAGCACGCCGCCTCCGGCGTAGAGCACCGGGCGGCTGGCGTTCGCGAGCTGGTCGACGATGCGGGCGGCCGTCGCCGGGTCGAGCCCCGTCTTCACGATGGGCGGCGGTGTCTTCGCGAAGGCGTCGACGGCGAGGTCGGCCGAGAACAGATCCATCGGCACATCCACCAGCACCGGCCCGGGCCGGCCCGTCTGGCACAGGTGGAACGCGCGCTCCATGACACGCGGCAGATCCTCCACGCGGTCTACGCGGTAGACGCGCTTGCAGAATGGGCGGTAGATCTGTGACTGGTCGGCGTCCTGATGGAGGTTGAACTCCTGGTGTGGATGCCGGCCGTAGAAGTACGACGGCACGTCACCGGCAATCACGACCATCGGGATCGAGTCGAGGGCCGCGTTGGCGACACCGGTAGCCGCGTTCGTGAGCCCGGGCCCGAGATGTGAGAGCACGACGCCCGGCTTGCCCGAGGCACGCGCGTAGCCATCGGCGGCGTGGGCAGCCACCTGCTCGTGCCGCGTCGAGATGAACCGGATCTTGCTCTTCGACAGCGCGTCGAGGAAGCCGATGACCGTGTGCCCGCACAATCCGAAGATCACCTCGACGCCGAGGCGTTCGAGATACTCGGTGAGGAGGTACGACGAGATGCGCGTCGACGTCGCGGCGGGCGTGGACACGGGTGCGGGACTGGATGGAGTCATGGTCGCTGTCCGTTCAGCACTACGCCGGAACCGGCGTGTTGTAGAACTCGCCGAAGAGTTCCGCCTCGGACGGCTTGTCCTCGGCAATGGGCCGGCTCACCCACGTGACGTTCATGTAGTGCTTGAGCGAGACGTTCTCGTTCGTGATGTTGCCACCCCAGATGCCGCAGCCCATGCTCGACGTCTGCGGCATGCCGTTCGTGAAGTTGCCGGCATTCGAGCGCGACTGCACCTGGCGCACCATGATCCGGCTGACCGGCGCGACGAGCGCGAGCTGGTGGATGTGGTCGTCGTTGAACGAGTAAATGCCGCAGGAGTGGCCCTTGCCGCCAGTCTCGAAGATCTGCCGCACGAGGTCGAGCGCATGGTCCCAGCCGCGGTAGCGGAAGATCGAGAGGACGACGCCGAGCTTCTCGGTCGAAAACGGATGCGCGCGGCCGATGTGGGTCTCGGGCACGATGAAGAACGTCTTGCCCGCCGGCAGCGCGATGCCGGCCTTGGCGGCGATGACCTCCGCCGGACGCGCGATCGTGTCAGCGGTGCGGCGCCCCTCCGCGTCCCAGTAGGCGGCCTGCAGCATCGCCTTCTCGGCGCCTTCCACGAGATAGCCGCCTTCGGCCTGCAGCGCCGCGAGGAAGCGGTCGTAGATGCCGTCATCCACGATGAGGTTGCCGTCGGCCGAGCAGCCCGACCCGTAGTCATTGGTCTTGCTGATCCGGGTGTTGCGCGCCGC
>JAEUQR010000171.1 GCA_016789705.1 Acidobacteriota bacterium | reverse complement strand
GGCAAGTACAAGTGGCACTTCCAGTTCGTGCACCACCCGATCTGGGACCACGACATGTCGTCGGCGCCGCTCCTCATCGACACGGTCGTCGACGGCACGCCGCGCAAGCTCGTGGCCGTGCCGAGCAAGCAGGGCTGGCTCTATACGTTTGACCGCATCACCGGCAAACCCATCTGGCCGATCGACGAGAAGCCGGTGCCGCAGTCGACGATGAAGGGGGAACGCACCGCCCCGACGCAGCCCTTCCCGAGCAAGCCCCCGGCCTACTCGCGCACGCACGTGGCCGAGAGCGACCTCATCGACTTCACGCCCGAGCTGCGCAAGCAGGCGCTCGAGAACCTGAAGCACTTCCGCTGGGAGCAGACGCCCTACGTGCCGCCGACCGGTCCGGAGTCGCCCGATAAGCTCGGCTCGATCAACATCGCCAACTGGAACGGCGGCGTGAACTGGCCGGGTTCGGGCTTCGATCCCGAGACGGGCATCTTCTACACGCAGGCCGGCAACTCCGCGGTCACCGTGGGGCACTACGACCAGGAAGAGTTCGACAAGGTCAACCCCGAGAACTTCAAGACCAAGGCGCGCCTGCCGCGCTGGGAAGCGGACCCCGACTACGGCCTGCCACGCCGTCCGGGCGCCGCGCCCGAGAACTTCCCGGGGTCGGAAGGCCGCCGCAAGCTCGGTGAAGGCCTGAACGGCCTGCCGCTCGTGAAGCCGCCTTACGGTGTGATGGCGGCCATCGACCTCAAGAACGGCTCGCTGCTGTTCCAGGTGCCGCACGGCGACACCCCGGACGCGGTGCGCGATCACCCGATGCTGAAGGGCATGAACCTCGGCAAGACGGGCCAGAACGGCAGCGTCGGCGTGCTCATCACGAAGACGCTCGTGATTGCCGGCGACCCGTCGTTCACGGCGCCTCCGGGACGCGCTCGTGGCGCGATGCTCCGCGCCTACGACAAGATGACCGGTGCGCAGGTGGGCGAAGTGCTGCTGCCGGCGCCAATCGTCGGTATGCCGATGACCTACTCGATGAACGGCCGCCAGTACATCGTGGTGGGCGTGAGCGGCGGCAACTACCGCGGCGAGTACATCTCGCTGGCGCTGCCGCAGGCAGCGGGCGCCACGACCAACCAGGCGCGTCAGCAGTAACGACGACGGCGGGAATACCCTGAGCACGTCGAAGGGTTCACCCTGAGCCTGTCGAAGGGTTGCACCAGACACGAAGGGCGGGGCCATAATGGTCCCGCCCTTCTTCTTTTCTCCGGAGATTCCATGCTGCGTGTCACCGCTTTCACCCTGACCAGCCTGCTCGTCGCGGCGGCCGGTTTCGCCCAGACGGCCGGCGGCCAGTGGCCCGGTGTCGATCCGCGCTCGCCGAACGCACCCGATCAGAAGCCCGCGACGGCCGGTCAGACGCGCGCCCCCGAAAAGAAACTCGGTGTGGCGTTCAAGGTCGTGCCGGTGGCCGACGGGTTCCAGAATCCGTGGAGCCTCGCCTTCCTGCCCGACGGCAGGATGCTCGTCACGGAGCGCCCGGGCCGGCTGCGCGTGGTGGGAGCCGATGGCAGCAAGTCGGAACCGGTGACCGGACTCCCGGCCGTGGACGCCCGCGGCCAGGGCGGCCTGCTCGACGTGACGCTCGACCCGAAGTTCGCGGCGAACAAGCTGATCTACTGGAGCTACGCCGAACCGCGCGACAATGGCATGAACAACACGGCGGTGGCCCGCGGCACCTTCGTGGACGGTGCGGCCCCGCGCGTCGACAACGTGCAGGTCATCTTCCACCAGGCGCCGTCGCTCAACTCGCCGCTGCACTTCGGCAGCCGCCTCGTGTGGTCCCGGGACGGCACGCTCTTCATCACCATGGGCGACCGCTCGATCACCGAAGGCCGGATGCAGGCGCAGCGCATGGACGGCCTGCTCGGCAAGATCGCGCGGATCAATGCCGACGGCTCGATTCCCAAGGACAACCCGTTCGTCGGCAAGGCCGGCGTGCCGCCGGCGATGTGGTCGCTGGGCCACCGGAACATCCAGTCGGCCACGCTGCACCCGACGACCGGCGAACTCTGGGAAGTGGAGCACGGCACGCGCGGCGGCGACGAGATCAACATCGCGCGCAGGGGCAAAGATTACGGCTGGCCCACCATCGCCTACGGCATCGAATACCGCGGCGGCCCGATCACCGGCGGCGTCACCGCGCAGGCCGGCATGGAGCAGCCGCTCTACTACTGGGATCCGATCATCGGGCCGAGCGGCATGGCCTTCTACACCGGCAATCTCTTTCCGGCCTGGAAGGGCAGCCTGTTCGTGGGCGGCCACGGCACGCGCGATCTGGTGCGGCTGTCGCTCGACGGCGAGAAGGTGACCGGCGAGGAGCGCCTGCTCGTGGATCAGAAGGACGCCGTGCGCGACGTGCGGCAGGGGCCGGACGGCGCCCTTTACATCGTCACCGACGGCGCGCAGGGCCGCGTCTACAAGCTCGTGCCCTGAGGGGCGGACAGGACGCGGACATGCACAGCTTCACGTCGATTCTCTGCGCGGTCGATACCTCGGCCGTCGCTCCACGGGTCCTGCGGCACGCCGTCGGCATGGCCGGGGCCTTCGGCGCGCGTCTCACGGTGCTGAGCGTCTCTCATGGCGACGCCCGCGCGGCTGAACAGGCGCTGCGTGATCAGGTGAAGGACGCGGTGCCGCCAGGCGCGGCGTATCCGGTGGACCTGCAGGTACGCGTCGTGCGGCTCGCGCTCGGCACGGTGGTGGACGCGCTGCTCGACGCGGCGGGTCCTGACGTGGACCTCATCGTGACCGGCACTCACTCGAAGTCTGGCCTGTCGCGCTGGCTGCTCGGCTCGACGAGCGCGGCCATCCTGGCGGAAACCACGTGCGCGACGCTGCTCGTGCCGCAGGGGCAGCTCGAGATCGTGCACCTCGAGCCCGAGCGCGCGGTGCTGCGTCCGGGCGCCGTGCTCGTCGCCGTCGATCTCGCCGAAGACAATCCGCGCCAGCTCGCGCTCGCCAGCCAGTGCGCGGCCCGCGCCGGCCAGCCGCTCGTCGCACTCACCGTCGTGCCGCCTGGCGGCGACATGGCGGCCACCGAACAGGCGCTGCGCGCGCGGGTGGCCGAGGTCGTGCCGGCGCCGGTCAGCACCTGCCTCGTGCGGCAGGGCAGTGTGGCCGAAACGATCGACCTCGTGGCGATCGAGCAACACGCCGGGCTCGTCGTGATGGGACTGAACGCGCAGGGCGCCCGCGGCGCGGTGGCGGCCGCGGTGCTCAAGACCAAAGACGCCGTCGTGCTCGCCGTGCCGCCGACCGTGCGCTGAGACGGCGCGGCCCCGGACGCCGGGAGGCCGCGACCTGCGGCCGCTCGGGTTTTGCAGTTGAGACGGAATCGGGGATGATGGCGCCCGCATGACCCGTCTCACCAGTCATCTCTATTTCTGGGTGCTGCTCGCGATTCTCATCGGCGGCACCATCGGCGCGGTGTCGCCCGACACCGGCGTGGCGCTCAAGCCGCTCGGCGACGGCTTCATCGCGCTGGTCAAGATGCTGATCAGCCCGATCATCTTCTGCACCGTGGTGCTCGGCATCGCCGGCGCCGGCGACATGAAGAAGGTCGGGCGCGTGGGCGGCAAGGCACTGCTGTATTTCGAAGTCGTGTCGACGTTCGCGCTCGTCATCGGCCTCATCGTCGCCAACGTGCTCGAACCCGGCGCCGGCTTCAACGCCGACCCGGCCTCGCTCGACGGCGCGGCGGTGGCGAGCTACGCGAAGACGGCAGCCGGTCAGACCACAACCGACTTCGTGCTGCACATCATCCCGAAGACGTTCTTCGATGCCTTCACCGGCTCTGGTGACCTGCTGCAGGTGCTCTTCGTGGCCGTGCTCTTCGGCTATGCGATGACGCACATGGGCACCGAAGGCAGCATCGTCCATCAGGTGATCGAGACGAGTTCGCACGTGTTCTTCCGCATGATGAACACGCTCATGAAGGTGGCGCCGCTCGGCGCCGGCGGCGCCATGGCCTTCACGATCGGCCGCTACGGGCTCGACGCGCTCCGTCCACTCGCCGCGCTCATGGGCAGCTTCTACCTGACGTGCGCGCTCTTCGTGCTCGTCGTGCTCGGCACGATCGCCTGGTTCACGGGCTTCAGCATCGTGCGCTTCATCATCTACATCAAGGACGAACTCCTGACCGTGCTCGGCACCTCGTCGTCGGAATCGGCGCTCGTGCCGCTCATGCAGAAGCTCGAGCGCCTCGGCTGCTCGAAGTCCGTCGTGGGCCTGGTCGTGCCGTCGGGTTATTCGTTCAATCTCGACGGCACCAACATCTATCTCACGATGGCGTCGCTCTTCGTGGCGCAGGCGCTCAACATCGACCTCACGCTCAAGCAGGAACTGACCATCCTGGGTGTGGCGATGCTCACCTCGAAGGGCGCGTCGGGTGTGACGGGCGCCGGTTTCATCACGCTCGCGGCGACGCTCGCCGTCGTGCCGACGATTCCGGTGGCCGGTCTCGCGCTCATCCTGGGGATCGATCGCTTCATGTCGGAAGCGCGCTCGCTGACGAACTTCGTGGGCAACGGGGTCGCGGCCATCGTCGTGTCGCGGTGGGAGAACGAGCTCGACGTGGCCACGCTCAAACGCGAACTCGGCGGCTGAGCGCGCGCCCCCCCCGGTCTAGTCGGCGCGCAGCACCACGGCCGGCTGGACGCGTCCCGCCGATCTGAGGGGCGCCAGCAGTGCCGCCAGCGAGACCAGCGTGATGCCGGCCACCGACAGCGCGAGCGCCGTGGGGTCGAGCGGGGCGATCTCGTAGAGCAGTCCGCGCAGGCCCTGCACGGCGACCACGGTGGCCATCAGGCCCGCGACGAGTCCGGCGCCGACGAGCCGCGCGCCATCGGCGAGCACCAGTCGGCGGACGTGACGAGCCTCGGCGCCGAGGGCCAGACGCACGCCGAACTCCCGGCGGCGCTGGCGAACGCCGGTGGCCATCACCCCGTACAGCCCGACGACTGCCAGCGCCACGCCGGTGGCGCCGAATCCCGTCATGAGCGCGCTGTAGAAGCGCGGGCGGGCGAACGGCACGTCCAGCAGGTCGGTGAAGGCCCGCAGCGGCATCACGGTCACACGCGGATCGAGCGCGCGCGCCCGCGCGCGCATCAGCTCCATCAACTGCGGTGTCGGCATCGACGTGCGCACGGCCAGGTGCTCTGCCGCCCCGAGCATCTGCCGCGCGGGCACGTAGAGCGTCGCACGCGCTGACCGGAGATCGCGATACCGCGTCGGCGACGTGATGCCCACCACCGTCAGCCAGCGCCCCGGTGATGCCGGCGTGCCCATCTTCAGGCGGCGGCCGATCGGGTCGAGTCCCGGCCAGGTGCGTGCGGCGACGTCCGCGCTGACGATGGCCACGGGCGGCGCCGTCTCGGTGTCCGAGGCGTCGAACGTCCGGCCGCGCGTCAACAGCACGGAGAAGGTGTCGAAGTAGCCGGGATGAATCTCTTCGAGGTTCAGCGGCGGGTTGTGCGCGGTGTCCGCCTCCGACTGCCCTTCGGCGGTGAACACGGGCACGTCCCAGCCGACGCCGGAAAACGGCGGGACGTTGATGGGGGTGGCGGCGTCGACGCGGGCGTCGGCCTCGAGCGCGTGCACGAGGTCGGTGACCAGCCGCTGCCGCCGGTCACGATCGGCGTATGCGTCCCGCGGGAGTTCGAGCGGGACGTAGATCAACCGGTCGGGTGACAGACGCGCGGCCTCGGCGCGAAGCGCCTGGAAGCTGCGCACGAGCAGCCCCGCGCCGCTCAGCCCGGCGACGGCCAGGGCCACCTGCGCGACGACGAGCGCCCGGCGCCAGCGGCTGCCACCAGTGGAACCACGAGCCGCCGTGCGGAGCGCGTCGGCCAGGTGCGCGCCCGCGGAGGTGGCGGCCGGCACGAGCGCGGCCAGCGCCGCAGCCACGATCGCGAGGACCAGGCTGGCGCCAGCGGCGCGCATGTCGATCTGCACGACGTCGGCGTGCGGCAGGTCCTCGGGCATGGTGCGCAGGACGATCGGCAGGAGCGCGCCCGTCGCAAGCACGGCCACGGTCGTGGACGCCAGCGCCAGCACGAGGCCCTCGGCGAGGACCTGGCGCACCAGCCGTCCGCGGCCCGCCCCGAGCGCGGCCCGCACGGCGAACTCGGCGCGCCGGGCTTCGCCGCGCACGAGCAGCAGGCTCGACACGTTGGCGCAGGCGATGAGCAGCACGCCGGCGACGGCGGCGAACAACACGAGCAACGCCGGACGCACGTCGCCGACGACCGCGTCGCGGTATGGCTGCACGCGCGGCACGAGTCCCCGTTCCTGGCCGGCCGGCCGCAGGCCGTCCATCGCCGGGCCGAGCCCCCGCAGTGCGTCGGCCAGGTGCGCGGTGGTGGCGTTCGGGGCCAGGCGCGCGAGCATCGTGAACTCCGTCGCGATCCCGGCCCTGGCGGCAGGATTGGCGGTGGTCGTCGCCATCGCCGCCGGCGTCATCCAGGCCTCGACCCCGCGCGGGTAGTCGAGGCCACGCGGCATGACGCCGACGATCGTGAATCGCTGGCCCGCGACCGTGATGCGCCGGCCGAGCACGTCGAGCGCGCCGCCGAACCGTGCCTGCCAGAAGGCGTGCGTGATGACGAGGACGTTCTCCGTGCCCGCGACGTCGTCGCCGGGGCCGAGGGCGCGACCGAGCACCGGTGTGGCGCCGAGCACGCGGAAGAACGTGCCGGTGACACGTGCCGCTCTGACGTAGATGGCGTCGCCGCCCTCGGTGAGCGGCATGATGGCCGGGTCCTGCGACCCGACGCCAGCGACACCCGTCAGGAGCCGGCTCGTGGTGCGGACGAGCGCGAGGTCGTCGGCCGACAACGGCCAGCGTCGCGCGCCCGCCTCGAGCCGTCCCCGCCAGCCGACGACGAGTGCCGCCTCCGCTTCCACAGGCAGCGGGCGCAGCAGCACCGCGTCGATGAGCGTGAGCATCGACAGGGCGCCGGTGAGTCCGATCGCCAGCGTGAGGATGGCCGCCGCCGCGAAGCCCGGCGCCCGCGCCAGGGTCCGCAGGGCGTATTGCACGTCCTGCCACAGATCTCCGAGGTAGTGCGTGACAGCCATGTCGCCTCTCGCTCACGCCTGTTCGGGCACGGTCGCGCCGTCGTACACGACGGTGGCGCCCGAAGGCGCCACCAGTGTTCCGTCGAGTTGTTCCCCGAGCCCCGAGTTCGGGACCCGAGCCCCGCGCTTAGGAGCCGGGGATCATGATGTGGGCGCCCATCGTGCCGGCGCCCATGATCCACGCGCCGCCGAGCTTGTTGTGATCGGGCAGGCCGGTCGAGGCGGTGGTCGCGCCGGGCGTCGCAATCGTCATGTGGGCGCGGGCCGTCTCCTGGTCTTTGCCGCTCAGGTTCCAGAACACCGAGCCGTATTCGGGCTTGATGCGCGTGCCGTCCTTTTCGGCCGCGGCGATGGCGGCGGCGCGCTTCTCGCGATCGGGCTCCATCTCGAACTTCTTGTTCTGCGCGACGCGCTCGAGGTTCGCCTTGCTGGTGCACTGCACCGCGAAGGGCTGCTCGGTGGGCTGGCCCGACTGGTCGTAGCAGACGAGGTTGTTGGTGCCGGCCTTGAGCGTGTCGTAGGTGCCGTCGGCCTTCCACTTGATGACCGTCGTGGTCTCGCGCTGGTTGCGCGGCGCGGCGAGCAGCGCCTTGTCGACTTCCGGGTTAGCTTGGGCGTAGGCGCTCGTCGCGAGGGCGAATGCGCCGAGGGCGATCAGGATGGAACGTGTCATGTGGGTGACCTCCAGGGCTCTCACAGCGCCCGCGTGACGCCACGGGCTTCAGGAGCATAGCGCCAATCGGCGCGGGAACTGTCAGCGGCCGAGCGCCTGCCGCAGGCCCTCGCGGGCGGTGGCGTCGTCACGGTCCAGCCAGAGGGCTTCGGCGAAGCGGCGCCGGGCCTCGGCGTGGTCGCCCGCCTCGAGCGCCAGCACGCCGAGGTTGGCGTAGGCCGTGCTGTCGTGGGCGTCGAAGGTCAGCGACCGCGCGAACATTGCCTGGGCCTCGGTCGGGCGGCCGAGTTTCGTGAGCGCGGCGCCGGCCAGGTCGTAGACGGCGGCGTACGCCGGATCGCGTGTGATGGCCTGCTCGGCGTGGCCGATGGCGGCCGCGGCGTCGCCGGCGAGAATCGCCTGCACGGCGCGGTAGTAGCTGGTGGCTGCGCGGTCGGGGAACAGGCGCGCCAGGTCGGCCACGGCGGGCTCGAGCGCCGTGGCGTCACCGGTGTCGGCCACGAGCGAGGCCACCTGCTCGAGTGGAGCCGCGTCCCGGGGGGCGAGATGCGCCGCCTCGCGGGCGGCGGTGAGCGCATCGCCGCGGCTGCCGGCAGCGGCGAGCAGCTTCGAGCGCGCGACGAGCCCGGCCGCCGTGGGCGGCCGGGAGCCGGCCGCCTGGTCGAGTGCCGCGAGCGCCTCGCTCGGACGCTTCAGGAGCTGCGCCGCGCGCACCAGGCCGTCCAGGGTGCCGGCGTCGTCCGGTGCCGCGGCGAGCGCCCGCACGAAGTCGTCCCAGGCGCGTGTGTGCACGTCGGCCCGGGAGAGCATCAGGCCGCGGTCGCGCCAGTCGGCCGCCGTGGCGCCGGCACGAGCCGCCCGTACCGCCGCCGGACCGCCGCCGGGCGCGAGGAGGGCGCGCAGCGTCGCGCCGTTCGTGGCGCCGTTTTGCCGGTGGATTTCACGCGGCGCCGAGAATTCGAGCGGCATGCGGTCGTCGTCGAGCAGGGCCTGTCCCTGGCCGTAGGCCGCAAGCTCCGCCGGACCCGCCACCACGAGCGACAGCAGCGCGAACGGCGCGCGCGCGCCGTACCGCGCGAGGTCGGCCACGGCGTCTCTGCGGGTCCAGTTGGCGGCCACGCGCGCCCACGGATCGGCCGCGGCGGCGGACATGGCCTGTGCCCCGGGCACGGTGCCGACGAGCAGCAGATCGTGTTCGCCGACGAGCACGGCCGTGGCGCTCGGGAACTCGGCGAGGAAGGTCGCGGCGATGGCCCTGAGGTCCGCATCGCCGATGTTGTAGGCGTTCGCCCACTGGCAGAACACGCCATCGGGCGCGAGGCGGGCCTTCGCTTCGGCGAAGAACTCGCGCGTGAAGAGCGCGGCCACGCCGGCAATCCACGGATTCGACGGCTCCGAGATGATGACGTCGTAGGCCTGCCGCGCGAGTCGCAGATGCGTGCGGCCGTCGCCCACGATGAGGCGCGTGCGCGGATTGGCCAGCGCGCCGCGGTTCTCGCGCGCGAAGAACCGCGAGGCCTCGACCACTTCGGGTGAGAGCTCGATGACGTCCACGCGCGCGACGGGATGCGTGAGCGCCGCGCCGACCGTGACACCGCTGCCGAGGCCGACGACCGCCACGTGCCGTGGCGCGTCGTGCAGCAGCAGCGGCACGTGTGCGACGAGCGCCTGGGTCAGCATGTCGCCGCGGTTCGAGGCGTCGGTCTTGCCGTCCACGGTGAGCGTGGTCGTGCCGGTGAGCGTCTTGACCGCGATGGTCGCCGAGGCGCCTTCCTCGTAGAACTCGAGGCGGCCGGCCGTGAGCATCGCCGCAAGGTCGAGATCCGGCGGCACGAAGGGCGCGTAGAGATACGCGCCGCTCGTCATGAGCGCGCGGTCCCACGGCGGACTCACGACCAGCGTCGCGACGGCCGCGGCCGACGCCGCGAGCGCCACCAGGCGTCCGCGGGCGGTGAGGGCCACGGCGGCCACCGCGAGGGCGGCGGCGACGAGGCAGGCGCACGCGAGTTGCAGCGTGACCTGCAGGCCAGCGAGCGGAATGGTGAGGAACCCGGCGGCGAACGAGCCGGTGACGGCGCCGGCGGTGTTGACCGCATAGATGAGGCCCACACGGCCCGTGACGTCGTCGCGTGATACGCCCGCCACGCCGATGGCGAGCGGGAAGGCGACGCCCAGGCAGAGTGCCGTGGGCACGACGAGCGCGGCCGAGATCCAGGCGCCGGTGGTCATCCATCCGGCGCCGGCGGCGCCGCGTGCCAGCTCGCCCGCGACGTAGAGCGCCACGTCGCGTCCGGCCAGTGTGTAGGTGTAGCTGGCGGTGAGCGCGGCGGCAGCGAGACTGAGCGCGAGCCACAGGGCCGGCTGACGCGTGCGGCCCACGAGCCACGCACCGGCCCACGACCCGGCGGCCGCGCCGGCGATGACCGCGGCGAGCGCGGCGGCAAACGCGTAGGTGGTGGGCCCGATCGAGAGCGCGAGAATGCGGGTCCAGGCGATTTCGTGGAGCAGCGCCGCGAACCCGGAGAGGCCGAGCACGGTGGCGGCGAGCCACAACCGGCGCCGCGCCGGCGCCGTCAGGACGACGGGCTGACGCTCGCGTGACGCCATCGTCGCGCGTGGCGCTTTCGCGCGCGGGTCCACGCCGTCGGTCTCGGCGCCTGCCGCGACGTCGCGCCGGCTGGCGCGCCACGCGATCGCCGCGGAGATGACACTGGCCGCCACGCCGCACCACAGCGCACGCGTCACGCCGACGCGCGGAATCAGCACGAAGCCGGCGAGCAGCGCGCCGGCGGCGGCACCGAGCGTGTTGGTCGCATAGAGCATCGCCGCGCGCCGGGTGCGGGCGGGCGAGTCGCTGGCGAACCAGCGGATGGCGAGCGGGAAGGTGGCGCCGAGGGCGAGGGCCGGCACGAGCACGAGCACCGCCGCGAGTCCCACGCGCACGAGCGGGAACGCGAGGCCGGGGGCGCCGTCCTGATAGGCCTGGCGCAAAAGCGGCGTGAAGGCGGCGAGCACCACGGGAAGGGCGAGGGCCACCGCGGCCACGGCCACTTCGAGCAGCGCGTAGGCGCGCGCGGCGGCCGGGCGCGTCATCGACCGCGCCATGCGGCCCACGGCCGCGGCGCCGGCGGCGAGTCCGAGCAGGAAGGCGCCGACCACCACACTCGCGGCCGCGGTCGTGTGTCCCAGCTGCAGCGTGAGCAGGCGCGTCCACGTCACTTCATAGACGAGACCGGCGAACCCGGAACTGGCATAGGCGACGAGGAACAGCCACGGCACGGCGACTGCCAGTCTATTCGCGCCGGCGCCGTTCCAGAATGGCCTCCGTTCTGAGTCGACCGCGTCCGATCGTGCGAACGACGACGTCCACGGTGTGGACGCCCGACGGCGCGGCTGCGAGGCGATCGGCGAGGGCCCGGGCCTCGCTGTCGCGCGCGGTGAAGAGCGTGTCGAACGACGGATGCTCCCGTTCCGCGGTGGCGTAGTCGCCAGGACGCGCGACGTCACGAATCGCGAATCGCACGCCGCGGAACGGAATCGACGCGAGCAGGCGTCCGCTCGACAGCGGCGGGCTGAAGCTGCCGGTTGATGAGGCCGCCACGTCGTAGTCGGGGCGCGTGTCCTGGGACCCCGGCCGACGCGTCATCAAGGCGACGACCGCCGCAGGACTGGCCCAGGCCGCCTCGACGCGATACCCGGCAAGCGCGCGTGCCGCCAGGCGGCGCGCCAGTCCGGGCGCCGTCGCGTCACTTTCGAGCACGTGGTCAGCGGGCGTGGCCGGCACGGCGGGATCCCGCTCGGCCAGGAACACCACCTCAGGCACCGTACCGGCACCGGGCGGCGCGGCCCACACGGCACGCGTGATCGTGAAGCCGTCCTGCAGCGCCTGCTCCACGCGCCGCCAGTCGGTGCCGGCACCGGCGGTGTAGATCACGCGGTATTCGCGGGCGGGACCGGGGGCGCCCGTGACCCGTGACATGACGACGGCGTGCGGGCCGCCGTCGCGGCGGTTGGCCGGGGTCACGCGCGTCAGCCCGCAATCCCTGAAGCCCTCGGCGCCGGCGGCATTCAGCGCCTCTTCGAAGTGCGCGCGGCTGAATCGCGCGTCGCCGCTCACCACCCGATGCTCCACGGGCGACGTGCCAGGGGAGACGCGCTCGAGTACTGCGACCACGTCCCCCAGCCGCACGTCGGGTTCCGGGCGGGCCAGCGCGGCGCACCGGTACCCCTGCGCGCCGAGTGTCGCGAGCGTCGCTTCACCGGACGCCGGCGGGGCGACGACCACGGCAAACGGGGCGGGCTGGAGCGCCGCCGGCCGGGCGCCGGCGACGGCGGCAGCACCGCGACCGGCGATGACGGCCGCACCGAGACCGACGATGACGGCCAGGCGCGCGATACCCGTGTGCGAAGCGGAAGGTGACATGGGTCGCATGTTACCCGGATGGCGCCGCTATACTCGGCGGATGCGCGCGGCGTTCGTGATTGTCGGGGGCGGAATCTACGGCATGGCCACGGCGTGGTCGCTCGCCATGCGCGGCGCCGAGGTGCTGGTGCTCGAGGCGCGCGACGTCGCCGCCGGCGCCTCGGGCGGACTCGGCAAACGCGGTGTTCGGGCCAACGGGCGCGACGTGCGCGAACTGCCCCTGATGCGCCTGGCCTACGACCTCTGGCCGACGTTGCACGAGACGCTCGGTGCGGCGACCGGCTACGAACGCGTCGGGCATCTGCAGCTCTACGAGCGACACCACGACGTCGGTGGCGCGGCCGTCCGCGCGCGCGTGCAGACGGCGCTCGGCATTCCCACGACCCATCTCGAAGGTGCCGCCGTGCGCGACGTGGAGCCGGGCCTCACGGACAAGGTGCTCGGCGCGCTGCACGCGCCGCTCGACGGCGTGGCCGACCACGTCGCCACGACGCGCGCCTATGCCGCCGCGGCCGTGCGTGCCGGCGCCGTCGTGCGCACCGGCGCCGAGGTGACGGGCGTGGTGCGCGCGGGAGGCCGCGTGGCCGCGCTCACGCTGGCCGACGGCGCCACCGTCGAGGTCGAACGCGACGTGCTCTTCCTCGCCAATGGCGGGCTCGTGGACCTGATGGCGCGCGCGTTCTCGTGCGCGTTGCCCTGCTGGAACATCTATCCGCAGGTCGTCCTCTCGACGCCGGCCGAGGTGGCGCCGTTCCGGTCGTATGTGGGCCACCTGCATCGTCCGGTGGCGCTCAAGATGGTGCCGGGCAACCGCGTGATGCTTTCGGGCGGCTGGCGCGGCCGCCTGAACGCCGCGACCGGGCGCGGCGAGACGATTCCCGCGTCGGTCACCGGCAACTGGGCTGATGCCGTCGCGGTGTTTCCGGCCATCGCGGCTCTCGACATCGCCGAGGCCACGGCCGACCGCGCCGAGGCGAACAGCCTCGACCTCGTCCCGGTCATCGACCGTGTGCCCGGCGCGTCGAACGCGATCGTGGCGGTGGGCTGGACGGGGCATGGCTGGGCGATTGCGCCGGCCCTGGCGCCGCTGCTCGCCGACTGGGCGCTCGACGGCGAGGCGCCGGCGCTGCTGCGTCCGTTCGCGCTCTCGCGGTTCCCGGCGTTCTAGTGTCCCGGCTCCGGGACGTTAGCGGTTGAAGCCGCGCGTCGGCCAGAGCCACGCCGCGCCCGTCACGACCGCGCTCGCGGCCAGCATCGGCGCCAGGCCGAATTGCACGACGAGCAGCGGCATCGTCGCCGTGACGAGCCCGCCGCCGAGCAGCGGCGAGATCACGATCGACCGCGCGGCGAAGGCCTGCGCGGCGGTGGTGTGGTTGTGCGGATCGGCGATGCGCAGCAGCATCAGGCCCACCGCCGCCACACCCGTCTGCGTGCCGTAGACCACGAGGCCCTGCTCGAACCAGTCGCGCGGCAGCATCCGCGGCGCGATCCACAGGAACGACCCGACACACCAGGCGATCGCGGCGGCCATGAGCAGCGTGAAAGGCACGACGTTCTGCACGAAGAGGTCGAGCCGCATCGACGCCACGGCCGCCGCCACGAGCAGATCGAGCGCGAGCCCGGTGAGGCGCTGGAACGTCGCGCGGTCGAACCAGGCGGCAATCCCCGTCCGCTCGGCGACGATCTGGAGCGCCATCCCGCCGATCATCGCGAGCGGGAAGAGCGGGAAGCCGTTGAATGCAGAATAGAGCGCCTGCAGCGCGGCCTGCAACGCCCAGCCAACCAGAATCGCGAGCGCGATGACGGTGGTGTGCAGGGTGAGCGGTTCAATGGCGACGGCGCTCACCGTGCCGACAGCGATCGGTCGCCGCGCCGTGGGCGGTACGAGGCCCGAGACGTCCTCGGGCAGCGCGGCGTCGCCGGCCGCGACCTGCGACGCGTGACCGCGGCGGGCGCCCCACTGGATCAGGATGACGCCGCCGATGACGCCGGTCACGAGGCCCACGGTGGCCGACATCTGTCCCAGTACGGCGCCGGCCGGAAAGCCGAGGTCGGTGAACACCGACGCCATCGCGCTCGCCGTGCCGTGACCACCGGAGAAGCCCACTTCGATGAGGCAGGCGAAGAGCGCCGGCGTGGCGAAGACGGGCGTCAGCACCAGCCACGTGAGCAGCAGGCCCGCCGTGTACTGGCCCACGGCGTTCACGACGGAGAAGCGCACGAGGGGGCCGGCGGTGCGGACCACGGCGGTGAGCGATGGCACCGGTGCGCCGAGGAAGAGCGCGCCGAAGACCACATTGATGAGCACGGCGGGCCACGCGGCCCACGCCGCCATCACCTCGCGCGGCACGACGTCGAGCCCGTGCGGACCGGCGGCGAGGCCCAGGAACCCCGCCAGCAGCGCCGCCGGCAGCAGCAGCCGGCCGAGCGCCGGCACGGCCAGCCTGAGCGCGAAGCCGAGGGCCAAGAGGACGCTCAGTCCCCCCAGGGCCAGGATGAACGGCATGCGGCGGAAGCATACGCCGGAAGGGGGCCAGTGACTCGCGGTATCATCGCGGCCGGTCGCCTGCGGGCGGCCGATCGGCGCGGATCTCCTCCGCGCGTAAGGCGAGGAATCAGATGTCCAAGTTCAGTCTGTCAGTGATGGCCCTGACGCTCGCGGCGGTCGTGAGCGTGGGCGCGCAGCAGTCGGCGCCCGCCCGCAGCGGCCCCGTGCCGTCCATCGAAGATCGCACGAGCGGCCTCCGCAAGATCGACGGGTACTTCCCGCTGTATTGGGATGAACGCGCCGGCACCATGTTGCTCGAAGTGCCGCGTGTCGATGCCGACTTCCTGCTCTCGACCGGTCTCTCGGCCGGTCTCGGCTCGAACGACCTCGGGCTCGACCGCGGCCAGGGCGGGCAGGGCCGCATCGTCAGGTTCCAGCGTGTCGGTCCGCGCCTGATGCTCGTGCAGCCGAACCAGTCGTTCCGCTCGAGCAGCACCAACCCGCTCGAACGCCGCGCCGTCGAAGATTCGTTCGCCAAGTCGATCCTGTGGGGCTTTGCCATCGCGGCCGAGTCGAACGGACGGCTGCTCGTGGATGCGACCGACTTCTTCCTGCGCGACGTCCACGGCTCGGCCGGCGGCCTGCGCCCCGGCAACTACCGCGTGGACCGCTCGCGCAGCGCCTTCTACCTGCCGAACACCAAGGGCTTCCCGAAGAACACCGAAGTGGACATGACGCTCACCTTCGTGAACGACGCGGTCAACCCGCGGGGCGGCCTCGGGCCCACGCAGGGCCCGAACCCGATCGGCATGGCGGGTGGCGGTGGCGGGGGTGGCGGCTTCGGCGGCAATCTCTTCAGCGGCACGGTGGGCAGCGTCACGCCGACGGCCGACTCGGTCACGCTGCGTGAGCACATGTCGTTCGTCGAACTGCCCGACGGCAACTACACGCCGCGCAACGACGACCCGCGCGCCGGCTACGGCGGCCTGACGTTCGTGGACTTCAGCCAGCCGATCGGCGAGCCCATCCAGTTCCGCTACCTGCGCCGTCACCGCCTGGTGAAGAAAGATCCGAACGCGGCCGTGAGTGAGCCGGTCACGCCGATCCGCTACTGGGTGGACTCGGGCGCGCCCGAGGACGTGAAGAAGGCGCTGATTGAAGGCGCGATGTGGTGGAACCAGGCGTTCGAAGCCGCCGGCTTCCGCAACGCCTTCATCGTCGAGGTGCTGCCGGGCGACGCCGACCCGATGGACATCCGCTACAACATGATCAACTGGGTGCATCGCTCGACGCGCGGCTGGAGCTCCGGCGGCAGCGTGGCGGATCCGCGCACCGGCGAAATCATCAAGGCCACGGTGACGCTCGGCTCGCTGCGCGATCGCCAGGACTACATGATCTTCGAAGGCCTGCTCTCTCCCTACGAGACCGGCACCGAGAAGCCGTCGATCCTCTACGAGACGGCGATTGCCCGCATCCGCCAGCTGTCGGCGCACGAGGTGGGCCACACGCTCGGCCTCGGTCACAACTACTACGACAGCTCGAAGGGCTGGATCTCGGTGATGGACTACCCGCATCCGCTCGAGGAGCTGAAGGCGGACGGCACGATCGACATCACGAAGGCCTACGAAGCGCGCATCGGCGACTGGGACAAGGTGGCCATCAACTTCGGCTACCGCCAGTTCGCCGCGGGCGCCGACGTGAACGCCGCGCTCGACAGGATCATCGACGATGCCTGGGCGCAGGACCTGCGCTACTTCACCAACCAGGACACCGACATCCACCCGCGCACCGAGCAGTGGTCGAACGGCGTCAACCAGGCCGACGAGCTGACGCGGCTCATGAAGCTGCGGCGGGCCGCGCTCAACCGCATCGGCGAGAAGACGATCCGCAAGGGCGCGGCCATGACCACCATCGAAGAGCCGCTCGTGCCGATCTACATGTATCACCGCTATGCGGTCGAGAGCGCGTCGTCGATGCTCGGCGGCCAGGACTTCGTGTATGCGATGCGCGGGGACGGCCGCACGCCGGTGAAGTGGGAATCGGCGGCCAACCAGCGCAAGGCGCTCGAGTCGCTCGCCGCCACGCTGAAGCCGTCGGAACTCACGATTCCGAAGTCGATCCTCGACGCGATTCCGCCGCGTCCGCCCGGCTACGGCATGCACCGCGAGCTGTTCCCGCGTACGACGGGCGAGGCGTTCGATCCGGTCAACCCGGCGTCGATTGCCGCCGAGGTCACGATCGGCTTCGTGCTGCAGCCCGATCGCTCGGCGCGTCTCGTGGCCCAGAGCGCCGTGGAACCGACGCTGCCAGGCCTTGGCGAAGTCATCGACCGGCTGGTGAAGGCGACCTTCGACGCGGCGACGACCTCGCCCTACGAGGCCGAAGTGCGCCGTGCCACCGAGCGCGTGATGGTGGACCGCCTGACGTGGCTGGCCATGACCGCGCCGAACGGGCAGGTGCGGGCGCTGGCGTCGCTCAAGCTGCAGAACCTCGGGACGCGCATGCGGGCGACCGCGGCCGCGACCGAAGCCGACCGCGCCCAGCGCGCGCTCCTCGCGGCTGACATCAAGCGCTTCCTGGAACGCCCGAGCGCCGATGCCGCGAAGATCATCCCGCCGTCGCCGGCGCCTCCGGGCGCGCCGATTGGCGACATGCCGCAGGAGTGGCTGCGGACGCCGGCCAGGTGCCAGGTCGACGCCGAGACCGGCGCCTGCCGCGTCTACGGCCCCGGCTGGTAGTCGTTTCTGCCACCCCTGTAACGGGGTCTGTCACCGTCACCGGTTGTAACGGGGTCTGTCACCGTCAGTGACCGTGACAGACCCCGTTACAAACACCAGTTCTAGAGGAGGTCCAGCAGCGGGCCGATGACGAGCAGCAGCGCGGTCATCAGCACGACCCACGCCACGCTGATGATGGCGCCGGGTCGCAGCATGTCGAACATCCGGTAGTAGCCCTTGCCGTAGGTCACGAGCGGCACGGCGTCGAGCGGCAGCAGAAACGCGCATGATGCCGTGAAGACCACCGGCAGGCCGTACAGGGCGGGGTTCTGGCCCGTCGACGTGGCCAGCAGCGCAATCGGCGGCACCATCGCGGCGATGATCGCCGGGTTCACCGGCACGAGCAGGTGCACCACGACGATGAACGAACTCACCGTGGCGAGCACCGCCCACGTCGGCCACGTGTCCATCCCGCCGAGCGCGCCCTGCACCAGCCAGCCCGCGAGTCCGGAACTGGCCGAGACCGCACCGAGCGAGGTGACGCTGCCGATCATGAGCAGCGCGTCCCACGCCGTGCCGCGTTCGGCCTGCTTCCACGACGAGAAGATCCCCATCCCTGGCAGGAACATCGCCGCCGCGCCAAGCACGGCGACGACCACGACGTCGATGTCGCGCTGCCAGGAACTGGCGATCCACAGCGTCAGCATGACGCCGACGAGGGCCAGTGTCCGGCCTTCGTTCGGCCGCAGCCGGCCCATGTGGGCGAGCTCCGCGGCGAAGTCGATGCCCTCGATGCGATCGTGTTCGGGCGGGTAGCAGCGGAGAATCACGGCCGCGGCCAGCGGCACGAGCAGGACCACCATCGGCAGGCCGATGGCCATCCAGTGCACGAAGGGCACGCGCACGTGGCCGTACTGCTCGATGAACGACAGGCCGAGGATGTTGATGGAGCTGCCGGCCGGCGTGCCCACGCCGCCGATGAGCGACGCCACCGGAATGCCGATCATCACGGCCCTGGCGAAATTCGAACGGCCGGGCGTGAGCCCCATCTTGTCGAAGAGGCCCAGTGCCACGGCCATGAACACCGCGCAGCACGGGACGTCGGAGATCACCGTGGACATCGCCGCCGTGCCCACCATGAACAGCAGCACGGCCCGGTGGGTCGAGCCGTGGGCCTTGGCCAGCAGCCAGCACGCGAAACGGCGGTCGAGTCCGGTATGGGTGAACGCCTGCGCGATGACGAACATCGCCAGGACGAAGAAGAAGACGGGGCTGATGAAGTTCGTGGCGGCCGCCGGCAGGGGCGCCACGCCGAGCAGCGGCTGCAGCACGACCGCGGCAAGGGCGGTGACCGCGATGGGCACGGCTTCGGTGACCCACAGTACGAGACAGGCCGCAAAGAGCGCCGCCACCCGCTGCGCGGCCGGCGGCAGACCGGGCGGGCCGGGCAGCACCAGCAGTACTCCCGCGACGGTGGCGGCGACCCCCAGGCGCAGCAGATCGCGCATGACGGGGCGGACGGTGGCCGCGGACTCAGGGGCAGGCGCAGGCGCCACGGTCATCTGTGTGCGCCACACTAGTCGTCACCGGCCGAGCTGTCAATCAGCCGGGCCCTATCCCGGCGCGCCGGGGGCGGCGTTCGTCGCTGGCTTCGGCTACCATGCACTCGTCGATGGCGCCCCGTTCACCACTGCCGACATTTCCCGCCGTCGCGGCCGGCGTCCATCCGCCGGCGGATGCCCCGGAGTACCGCGCGACGGCGCTGCGTCATCCGACGCAGCCGCTCGTCATCATGCCGCAGACGCTGACCGAGGTCTGCGGGCCGGTGTTCGGACGTGAGGCCGTCGGTCCGCTCGACCACGATCTCACCCGCCAGCATGCCGGCGCACCGGCCGGCCAGCGCATCGTGATCGAGGGGCGGGTGCTCGACGAGGACGGCCGCCCCGTGCCCCACACGCTCATCGAGGTCTGGCAGGCGAATGCTGCCGGCCGTTATGCCCATCAGGTAGACCAGTGGGACGCCCCACTCGACGCCAACTTCAGTGGTGCCGGACGGACGCTGACCGACGGCGACGGTCGCTATCGGTTCGTCACGATTCGCCCCGGGGCTTATCCGTGGCGCAACCATCACAACGCCTGGCGCCCGGCACACATCCACTTCTCGCTCTTCGGGCATGCGTTTCTCACGCGCCTCGTCACCCAGATGTACTTCCCCGGCGACCCGCTGCTGGCGCTCGACCCCATCTTCAACGCCATTCCCGACCCTGGCGTCCGCGCTCGCCTCGTCTCGACGTTCGACCTCACGTTGACCGAACCGGCCTTTGCGCTCGGCTACCGGTTCGACCTGGTGCTGCGCGGCCGTGTGGGCACGCCGATGGAGACGCGCTGATGGCCGGTCTCACGCCGTTCCAGACGGTGGGCCCGTACCTGCACCTGGGGCTGACGGCCGGATGTGCGCCCATGACCGCTCCGGACCTGACGACGCCCATCGCGATCGAGGGACGGTTGCTCGACGGTGCCGGTAACGGGATTCAGGACGGCGTGCTCGAGTTCTGGGCGGCCGGCTTCTCGATGGTGGGGCGGGCGTGGACCGGGCCGGAGGGGCGCTATCGGCTGGACACGCTGAAGCCGCGGACGCGGGTCGACGAGGCCGGCGCGGTGCATGCGCCTCATTTTGCCGTGCGCGTACTCGGGCGCGGGATCCTGACCCAATACGTGACCCGCGTCTACTTCGCCGACGAGGCCGACACGGCCGACGACGCCGTGCTGGCCGCCGTGCCGGCGGCACGTCGCGACACACTCGTCGCCGCGGCTGCCGGCGATGGCCGGTACGCCTTCGACGTCATCGTGCAGGGGGATGGCGAAACGGTGTTCTTCGACCTCTGAGCCGTGCTGATGACGCCTGACTGCACTCCTGTGTTCACGATCGCCCGTCGCGTGCAGGCGATGCTCGATGTCGAAGTGGCCCTCGCCGAGGCGCAGGCCGAGGTCGGCGTGATTCCGGCCGCCAGCGTCGCGCCGATTCGCGCCGCGGCCCGCGTCGAGCGCGTCGATCTGCACGCGCTGGCCGCCGAGGCGGTGGAGGCGGGCAACCTGCTCATCCCGCTGGTGCGTCACCTGACCAGGGACGTCGCCTCGTTCGATGCGGTGGCTGCCGGACATGTGCACCTCGGGGCCACGAGCCAGGACGTCATCGACACGGCGCTGGTGCTCGAGCTCCGCGACGGCATCGCGGACATCACGAAGAGCCTCGACCGCGCCGCCAGCGGCGCGGCGACGCTGGCCCGCCGTCACACCCTGACGCCGATAGCCGGCCGCACGTGGCTGCAGCAGGCCACGCCGACGACCTTCGGCGCCAAAGCCGCCGGGTGGCTCGATGGCCTCGAACGCGCGCGTACGCGGCTCGCCGCGGTGCCATGCGATCTGCAGCTTGGCGGCGCCACCGGCACGCTCTTCAGCCTCGGCCCGCATGGGCCGGCCGTGGCGCGGGCCCTGGCGGCACGTCTGGGCCTGGGCGTGGCTGACATCGCGTGGCACACCGAACGCAGCCGCTTTGCCGAGGCGGCGGCGGCGCTTGGTCTCGCGTGCGGCGTGCTCGGCAAGATCGGCCGCGACCTCACCCTGCTGGCGCAGACGGAGGTCGGCGAAGTGGCCGAGGCTCCGGCTCCGGGACGCGGCGGTTCGTCGTCCATGCCCCACAAGCGCAACCCGGTACGCGCCGTCCGCGCCGTGGCCGCGGCGCTGCAGGCACCGGGGCTCGTCGCCACGATGTTCGCCGCCATGGTGCAGGAGCACGAACGCGCGGCGGGGGCGTGGCAGTCGGAATGGGACACGCTGCCGCGCCTGGCGACGCTGACGGCTGACGCCGCGACGGCGATCGTCGAGGCGCTGGCCGACCTCGCCGTCGACACGGCACGGATGCGGGCCGCGCTCGACGCCGCCGGCGGGGTGGCGTGCGCGGAAGGGCTGGTGGCCGCGCTCACGCCGGCGCTCGGGCGGGCGACGGCGCACACGCTCGTCGAGGCCGCCTGCGCGCGGGCCCTGCATGACGGCCAGTCGCTGGCGGCCGTGGCGACGGCGGACGCGCAGATCGTCGGCACGCTCGGCGCGTCCGGCATTGCCGCCGCACTGGACGCCGCGACGTTCGCCGAGGCGGCGGCGCCGGGCGTGCAGCGAGTGCTGGCCCGCTGGCATCGCGAGAAGGAGTAGAGCCCGCATGGACGAGAACGACCGCCGCGACGCCGGCATGGCCATCAGGCGCACCGTACTCGGCGATGCCCACGTCGACCGGGCCATCGCCGCCGCCACGCCGCTCACCGAGGAGTTCCAGGACCTGATCACCCGCTATGCGTGGGGTGAGATCTGGACGCGGCCGGGACTCGACGTGCGGAGTCGCCGCATCCTCGTCATCGGCACCATGGTGGCGTTGGGGCGCTGGGAGGAATTGCGGATGCACATCCGGGCCGCGCTCGAACACGGCGGGTTCACGGCCGACGAAATCAAGGAGGTCGTGCTGCAGCAGGCGATCTACTGCGGCGTGCCCGCAGCTCACCACGCCTTCGCGGAGCTCTCGGCCGTGGTGGCCGGACACGGCCCGCTCGACGCATAGGGCATGGCCGAACACACGACCGACGACGGCTGCCGACTTGCGTACGAGGTGCGTGGGCCGGCGACGGCGCCGGGGCTCGTGCTCGTGAACTCGCTGGGGACCGACCACACGTTGTGGGACGCCCAGATCGTGCCGCTGGCGGCACATTTCAGGGTGCTGCGGTTCGACGCCCGCGGCCACGGCGCGTCAGCGGTGCCGCCGAACGATGGCACGACGATCGAACGGCTGGGCCGGGACGTCGTGTCACTGATGGACGCCGTGGGCCTTGCGCGCGCCAGCGTGTGCGGTGTCTCGATTGGCGGCCTCACGGCGCTCTGGCTCGGCATTCACGCCGCCGACCGCGTCGGTCGGCTCGTGCTGGCCAATACCGCCGCGCGCATCGGATCGCGTGAGCTCTGGGACGACCGCATGCGCCTCGTGCGGGCGGCCGGTCTCGAGGCGCTCGCCGACATCACGCTGGCCCGGTGGTTCACGCCCGCGTTCCGCGCCGCGGACCCGGCCGCGGTCGCCCGCGTCCGCGCCGCGTTCCTGCGCGTGTCACCCGCCGGCTACATTGCGAGTTGCGCGGCGCTTCGCGACGCAGACCTGCGGGCGCAGGCGGAGCACGTGCAGGCACCGACGCTCGTCGTGACCGGCCGGCACGACGTGGCGACACCCGCCGCCGACGGCGGAGCGCTGGCGGCGGCGATCTCAGGCGCGCGTCTGCTCGACCTCGACGCGGCGCATCTGTCGAACGTCGAATGTGCGCCGGCGTTCACGGCCGCCGTATTGGACGTCCTCCGTGAGGAACGCTGAACGGCGCCCTGAACGTTAACGCTTCGGGGCGGGTCCGCCCGGTGGCTTCGGGGGCGTCTTCGCCTCCGGCTCCGGTGTGTGCACGTAGTTCAGATTCGGCTGGTACTTCTGCAGGTGCTCGACGTCCTTGTTGTTCTCGTTGCAGGTGTACGGGAGCAGGCGGTCGCCAGGCTTGCCGCGTGTGAACGTGCGCGTGATCGACCACGGCCGCGTGAAGAACACCGGGTCGGTGTAGGTCGCCGTCCACTCCATCGTGTCGGCGCTGGTCTTCCGGAAACGTTCGGTCAGGCGCAGCTGCTCGCTGTGTTCGTGGCCGGCCGTGTCGAGCCACGTCCGGACGTCGATCCCCGTCGTGTCGACGACGAGCGTGTCGCCCTCCCACTTGCCGACCGAATGCCCCATGAAATACGGATAGTCGGCGATGTCTTCCGGGTGTCCGCGGCCGTCGAGATAGATGGCGCGCCAGATCGACTGGTACTCGAAGAGCACGCCGATGTAGTCACCATGCTGGACGAGCAGGAACGGAAACGGCGCCGTGAACCCGCGCGACGGGCCGACGGGCAGGCAGATGCCGGTCGGATCCTGCGACGTGTCCACGGTGCGCCAGCGCTCGGCACCAAGCGCGGTGAACGGCGGCTGTTTGCCGAGGGCCACCGAAAGATCCGGCGTGTACTGGTTGATCCAGAACCCGCTCAAATCGGGTCGCGTCGCCGCGGCGCCCTGCGCGCGGGCCGGCGACGTCGTGACCAGCATCGAGCCGAACACGGCGATGAAGGCAATGGCGCGAATCATGGCGCCCCTCAGCGACCCTTGGGCTTCGGCACGGTGGGCGAGTAGTACTGCTGACCGCCGAACACCTCCCGCCCGTCAGGGAAGATGGCATTGCGCATGTTGGCCAGCTTGCTGCCGTCGCGCGCGAGAAAGCCGTTGACGGTCAGCATATCGCCGATTTTGAGCGAGTCCTTGCGCCAGCCGGCGCGATAGAGCGAGGTGGGCGCGCCGCCTTCGACTGCCCAGTGGGCGACGGCGCCCGAGGCGTCTTTCACGTCGAGATAGAAGTAGACGTGCGGGTTCATCCACTCGACCTTGGTGACCGAGCCCACGAGGGTCACGGGTTTGTCCCGGTCGTATTCGGCGGCGAACGAATGGTGCGCCACGACCTCCCGGCTCGCGAGACCCGCCGCGCCCACTGCGACCGCCACTGCCAACACCATGCCTCGATGCATCGTTGCCTCCAGGAACACCGTCGGTTCCGCGTAGCAGGGTATATCCGAAACGGGGGGAGAAGAGAAGCAAACCGGATGCCCCACGAATTGTAACGGGGTCTGTCACGGCCACCATTTGTAACGGGGTCTGTCACCGTCAGTGACCGTGACAGACCCCGTTACAAATGGTGGCCGTCAGGGCTGGAACAGGCGGCTGTAGAAGCCGCTGGTCTTCACGGTAATCGTCACCGGCGCGTCGTTCAGGTTCTGCCAGAACCAGCCGTGATTGCCGGTCATCGGCGCCTCGAACGCGCCGTGGCCGCCCGACTCGAATTCCCCGGTCCAGTAGCTGCGGTCGCCGCCGGTCTTGTCCGCGGCTTCGCCGTGCATGTCCACGTCCACGCCGCCGCCGGTCGACGTCCACGAAAACACCAGTCGCTCGCCGGCGTTCATCTGCGCTTTGATTTCGGCGCCTTCGCCGGGCGCGAGCGTGAGTGACATCTCGTCACTGCGATAGGGCGTCGCGCTCTTGAAGAGGGAACCCGTGCCCCCGCCTGCCGCGGCGGACGCTCCGTCCCCGGTGCTCTCGGGCAGCGGCTCGGCGGCGGTCTCCGGGGCGCGGTACAGCCCCGTGGCGCGGCCGATCCTGGTCGGGTCGATGCCGTACTCGGCCGGCAGCACCACGGTCACGAGCAACACACCCGCCAGCGCGGCAGCCGTCAGCGTGGCGCGCACGAGGCGCGGCGGCGACGCCGGGTCTGGCAGCGGGGGGATGACGGGTTCGGACATGGCGTGGCGTGCGGGCGGGCGGCAGTCTCTATGAGACGAAATAGCCCGTGATCTGATAGCCCATGAGCCCGAAGCCGCACGCCATCACGAGGACGTTGGCGGCGAAGGCCTGCTGCGTGAAGGCGGCCGTGCGGCGCCAGTAGGCCATGGCGAGCAGGATTACGCTCAGCGCCAGCAACTGCCCGATCTCGACACCGGCGTTGAAGGCGACGATCTTCGGCGCAAGGCCGGCGCGCGGCAGCGCGAAGTCCTGCAGCTTCGTGGCCAGGCCGAAACCGTGGATGAGGCCGAAGAGCAGCACGGCCGCCTTCGTGTCGGGCTGCACGCCGAACCACGCGCGGAACGCACCCAGGTTGTCGAGCGCCTTGTAGACCACCGAGAAGCCGATGACGGCGTCCACGAGATACGCGTCCACGTGCGTGCTCGAGAGCACGCCGTAGAGCAGCGTGACGCTGTGCCCCACGGCGAAGAGCGTCACATAGAGTGCGACGTCCTTCATGCGGTAAAGGAAGAAGATGACGCCGACGAGGAAGAGCAGGTGGTCGTAGCCGGTGACCATGTGTTTGGCGCCGAGATACAGGAACGCCATCAGGCCGCCCTGTTCCATGAAGGCGCGGTCGGCCGCCGAGACGCCGTGCGCGAGGGCCGGCGCCACGTCGAAGGTCAGCAGCGCGAGGCAGGCGAGGGCGAAGGGCACCACGCGCGACAGCCTACCGCAGTTCGCTCAGTTCGTCCCACCGCGCGTAGGCGGCCAGCAGCTCGTCGGGCACGGCGGCGAGACGCGCCATCGTCGCCGTGATGTCACCAGCCGGCTGCTTGTAGAAGTCGGGCGCGGCGACGGCGGCTTCGAGCCGTTTGAGCTCCGCTTCGAGGGCCTCGATCTTCGCCGGCAGCGCGTCGCGCTCCATGCGCTCCTTGTTCGTGGCTTTGCGTGCCACGGGCGCATCGGCGGGCGGAGGTGCGGGCGGTGCAGGGACGGCTGGCGCGGCGGGTGGGGCGATCGCGCCGGACATCGGCGCCGAGACCGGCGCACTCGTGCGCGCCCCGGCCGTCGAGGCCGCGGCCGCGGGACGTTGGCGCAGCCAGTCGTCGTAACCGCCCACGTATTCGTTCACACGGCCGTCGCCTTCGAAGGCCAGCGTGCTCGTGACCACGTGATCGAGGAAGCGGCGGTCGTGGCTCACGAGCAGCAGCGTGCCCGGCCAGTCCACGAGCTGCGCTTCGAGCAGTTCGAGTGTCTCGAGGTCGAGGTCGTTGGTCGGCTCGTCGAGCACGAGCACGTTGGCCGGACGCGTGAAGAGCCGCGCCAGCAGCAGGCGGTTGCGTTCGCCGCCCGACAGCGCCTTCACGGGGGAGCGCGCCCGCTCGGGCGAGAACAGGAAGTCCTCGAGATAGCCGTGCACGTGTCGCGTGCGGCCGGCCACGGTGATGCGGTCGTTGCCGTCGCCCACCGTGTCGACCACCGTGCGCTCCGGGTCGAGCTGTTCGCGCTGCTGGTCGTAGTAGGCGATCTGCACGTTGGCGCCGTGGCGGATGGTGCCGGCGTCGGGCGCCAGATCGCCGAGCAGCAGGCGCAGCAGCGTGGTCTTGCCGGCGCCGTTCGGCCCGATGAGGCCGATGCGGTCGCCGCGCATCACGCGTGTGGTCAGATTCCGCACGATGACGCGGTCGCCGTAGGCCTTGCTCACGCCTTCGGCCTCGAACACGAGCTTGCCAGACGACTCGGCCTGTTCGACCGACATCTTCACGTTGCCGATGACGTTGCGGCGCTCGGCGCGTTCGGCGCGCATCTCCATCAGCCGTTTCACGCGGCCCTCGTCGCGCGTGCGCCGGGCCTTGATGCCGCGGCGCAGCCACACTTCTTCCTCGGCCAGCTTCTTGTCGAACTTCTCGGCGGCGAGCGCCTCGTTGGCCAGCCATTCCTCCTTCTTCTGCAGGAAGGTGGCGTAGTTGCCGGGCCAGGACGTGAGATGGCCGCGATCGAGCTCGATGACGCGGGTGGCGAGCCGTTCGAGGAAGGCGCGGTCGTGGGTGATGAAGAGCACGGCGCCGCCGTAGTCGGCGAGGAACGCTTCGAGCCACTCGATGGCCTCGATGTCGAGGTGGTTCGTGGGTTCGTCGAGCAGCAGCACGTCGGGCTGGGCGACGAGCGCGCGCGCCAGCAGCACGCGGCGGCGCCAGCCGCCCGAGAGTGTGTCGACCGGCGCGTCGGCGGGGAGGTCCAGCCGGGTGAGCACGAGCTCGACGCGCTGCTCGAGGCTCCAGCCGTCACGCTCCTCGAGTTCGTGCTGCAGCCGGCCCATGCGGTCGAGTGCCTCGACGTTGCCGTGCGCCACCTCGATCGACGCGTGGTGATACGCGGCGATGACCGCCGCCAGATCACCGAGGCCCTGCGCCACCACATCGAACACCGTATCGTGGGTATCGAGCGGCACGTCCTGCACCAGGCGGGCCACCTGCACGCCGGTGTCGCGCCACACCGTGCCGGCATCGGGCGTGAGCTCGCCGCTCACGATCTGCATGAAGGTGGACTTGCCGGTGCCGTTCCGGCCGATGAGCGCCAGGCGCTCCCCGGGTTGAATCTGCAGCGAGACGTCGTCGAGCAGCGGCAGATGGCCGTAGGCGTGGGAGATATGGTCGAGCGTGACGAGAGGCATGGTGGGGACCACGGCGGGGCCGTGATCCCTCTAGGGTATCAGTTTGGGGTCTGACCCCCGTATGCAGGCCTACGGCTTCTTCGGCACCGGATGGGTGTGCTCGGTGGCCGGACCGTCGCCCACCTGCACGGTGCCCATGAGCCCGCCCTCGGCGTGGTCGAGGATGTGGCAGTGCATCATCCAGGTGCCGGGACGTTCGTCGAAGGTCACGAGGAAGCGCGCCGTAGTCTTCATCGGGATGTTGACCGTGTCCTTCCAGACCATCGGCTGGAGGGGCGCGCCCTTCTCATCCACCACCATGAAGAAGTAGCCGTGCAGGTGGAACGGGTGGTCCCAGTCGGTGTCGTTCTTCACCGTCCAGAACTGCGTCTCGCCGAGCTTCGCTTTGAACGGCGTGGCCTTCCAGTAGGGCACGCCGTTGATGCGGAACTCGGAATGTCCGGCTTCCTGCGGCGGCAGCGTGAAGACGACCGGCACGGGGGTGGCGCCGGCGAGCGGCGGCGGCGTGATGGTGCGTGACACCACCGGCAGATCGACCTTCGTGACGGCCGGCTCGTTCGTGAGCGCCACCGTCATGATCTCCTCCACGCTGCGGTATTCGATGCTGCCGTAGCCGCGGTTGTAGAGCATCGCGCGCAGGGTCAGCTCCGCGCCGGGTTTCCCCGTCGGCCGCACGATGACGTCGTAGCGTTCGCCGGGCGTGATGAGCAGGATGTTGCTCTTCGTGGACCTGGCCTGCAGGCCGCCGTCCTGCCCGATGACCGTCCATTCCTGCCCTTCGAGGTCCAGGTAGAAGAAGCGGCTCTTCGCGGTGTTGACGATGCGCCAGCGCTGCGGCGCGCCGGCCCGCGCCTTGATCGTGGGCCGCGTGCGGCCGTTCACGAGCACGTAGCTGCCTTCGCGGCCGAAGACCATGCCGGCCGAGCCGCCGCTCTCCGCGTCCTCGAGCGTGCCCTTGCTGTCGAAGCCGATGTCGCTCAGCACGATCGTGGTCGTGTCGGCCACGCCGACGCCGTCGTTCGCATCTTCGACGAGCAGCGGGCCGTAGAGGCCGTAGCCCACCTGGGCCGCCGACATCACGTGCGGGTGATACCAGTAGAGCGAGGCGTCGGGCACGATGAAGTCGTAGGTGAACGACTCACCCTTCTTCACCGGCTCCTGCGAGATCCCCGGCACGCCGTCCATCTCAATCGGCACGCGCACGCCGTGCCAGTGGATGGTGGTCGGTTCGTCGAGCTCATTCACGAAGTGGACGATGAGGCGGTTGCCGACCTTCGTGCGGATGAGCGGACCGGGCAGGCCGCCGTTGTAGGTCCAGGCGCGCACCGTGCGGCCCGGCGCCACCTCCACCTCGGCCATCTTCGCGGTGATGTGCACCTCGACGATGTTCGGGTCGGGATTGGTGTCGGGCGCTTCCGGGAGCTTCAGGCCGGCGTCCCACCCTGCCGGCGCGTAGCTCGTGGCGGCGGGCTGCGCCCATGCCGGAGACTGCGCCGCGATCCACGACAGGGCAAGGACCACCGCTGTCAGGATGACCACACGTTTCCACGGCGAGTGACACGAACAGAACATGGGCGCTCCCTTGGGAATGTTAACCGGTCAAGGCGTGCAAACGGAATGCCGCAAGACATGGCGTGACACCGACGTGGGCGCCCTGCGCCCGCTTACCGCGCCGGAGGCGTCTTTCCTGGGGCCCGAGTGGTGCGGTGGGTCGGCACGGCCGTCCACGGGTCCTCGGGCCAGGGGTGTTTCGGGTAACGTCCGCGCAGCTCCCTGCGGACTTCTTGGTAGGCCCCCTGCCAAAAACTCCGCAGGTCGCGCGTTGTCTGAACCGCACGCCCGTTCGGGGCGAGCAGGCTGAAAGTGACCGGCACCCGCCGCGGACCGAGCACGGGCGTCTCGGCGAGGCCGAAGAGCTCCTGCAGCTTGACCGCGGCCACCACGGTGCCGTCGTCCGCGTAGGTGAGCGGGGCCCGGCGTCCGCTCGGCACCGGCAGGCCGTCGGGCGCCGCCTCGTCGAGCCTCGTCCGCACGTCGTAGGGCAGATGGGCCGCGAGGTCGATTTCGCGCACGGTCGAGGCGGCGAGCGCGGCTGCGCGAACCAGCCCGGGCAGATCGACGTCGAGGCCGGCGAATCGCAGGCGCCGGATGAGCGCCGCCTCGTCGCCGCGCGGTGTCGCGGCGAACCAGGCGTCGGCGAGCAGGGCCGCGGCCGCCATCGGGTCCACGGCCACCGGGCGCTCGCTCAGCACGAGCGTGCCGGCGCGCGCGACGTCGAACGCCTTCACGCGCCCGCTCGCGGCCTCGAGGCGATGCACGGTCTCGACGGCGGTCGGCGTGATCCACGCGGCGTCCACCGCGCTCGCCAGACGCACGCGCGCTTCGGCCGCGCCGTCGCGTGTCGCGGCCGTGACATCGAGCGCGACCAGGAACTCGCTCTCGCGCACGCCCGATTCACGGCCAAGCGAGGCGCCGTGTCCCGAGGCAAGCACGAGGCGGTCGGCGCCCGCGGCACGGCGTCGCGCGAGCCGGTCGGCGAAGCCGGCAAAGAGCGCGCGCCGCAGCCGTGCCTCGTCGACACGGCTCGTGCCCTCTCGCTCGCGCGTGGCGTCGCCACCGGCGAGCCGCTGCAGCTCACGCGCGAGTTGCCGCACATGCGGCGGCTGCGCGCCGAATCGATCGAGATCCGCGAGCAGGTCGCACGACGTGGTCGCCGCGCCGACCGCGAAGGTGCGCCCCTCGGAGAGCAGCGCGCAGGCGGCGGCGACGTCGAAGGCCCCACCGCCTTCGACGAGGATGCGTGCGAGCCTGGGATGGACCGGCAGGCGCTGCAGCTCGCGGCCGAGCGCCGTGACCACCGGCGCTCGAATGTCGTCCGTGACCGCGCCGAGACGCGCCAGCACCTCGAGGGCGTGCTCGAGCCGCTCGTCGCGCGGACGCTCGAACCACACGAACGTCCACGGGTTCGCGCCCCACACGAGCAGGTCGAGCGCCGGGCCGGAGAGATCCACGCGTGCGATGTCGGGCTCGCGCGTCGGGCGCAGCCGGTCGCGCGCATCCCACAGGCGGCGCGCGAGCCCCGGGCCCAGGCGGGCGGCACGGCCGGCGCGCTGGTCGGCACTGTCGAGCGTGACGCGTTCGGTGACGAGGTGGTCGATGCCGCGTTCGGCATCGTAGCGCGCCACCTTCACGAGGCCGCCGTCGACCACCGTCGAGACGCCCGGCACGGTGAGCGACGTCTCGGCGAGGTTCGTCGCGAGAATGACGCGCCGGCGCGTGGAGGGCCGCAGCGCCGCGTCCTGCTGGTCGCCGTCGAGCGAGCCGTGGAGCGGCAGCACCTCGGCATCGAGCGGCGGGCCGCCCACCGCCAGGTCCGTGCGCGCACGCTCGATCTCGCGCGCGCCCGGCAGGAAACAGAGCACGTGCCCGGCCGCGCGCGGCCACACCTGGCGCACCGCCGCGGCCATCGACTCGCCGGGCGCGTAGTCGATCGTGAGCGGGTGGGTGGCGCCAGGGACATCGATGACCGGGCAGTCGCCGAGGAAACGCGCGACGGGCGCCGTGTCGAGCGTGGCCGACATCACGAGCACGCGCAGGTCGTCGCGCGCGAGCCACGCCTGACGCACGAGCGCGAGGCCGAGGTCCGCATGGATGCTGCGCTCGTGGAACTCGTCGAGCACCACCGTCGCGACGTCCGAGAGCAGCGGATCCTGCTGCAGCCGCGCCGTGAGGATGCCTTCCGTCACGACGACCAGCGGCGTCGTGGCGGCGTAGCGTTTCTCGAAGCGGATGTGCCAGCCGACCTCGCGGCCGAGCGTCCAGCCGCGTTCCTCGGCGATGCGCGTTGCCACCGCGCGCACGGCAACGCGGCGCGGCTGCAGCACGAGCACGCGGCCCTGGTCTACGAGCGCCGGCGGCACGCGCGTGGTCTTGCCGGCGCCAGGCGTCGCCACGAGCACGGCGGCACGGCGCGCGGCGAGCGCGTCGACGACGGCGGGCAATCGGGCGTCGATGGGGAGTGGAACGAGCATCAGCCCTTGACAGTCCAGCCTTTGGCGGTGAGCAACGGCCGGATGCGCGCCATCTGGTCGCCCTGGATTTCGACCGTGTTCTCGGCCACGGCGCCACCCACGCCGCACAGGCGCTTCAGTTCGCCGGCGAGGTCCTTCAGGAACGCCTGGTTCAGCGGCAGGTCGTAGACGACGGTCACGGTCTTGCCGCCGCGGCCCTTCTTCTCGAGCCGCAGCTTGGCCACGACCTTCGCCGGCACGGCCACATCACGCGCGAACTGGCTGGAGCACTTGCAGTCGCGATCCGGCCAGCCGCAGGTAGGACACATCCGGCCGGTGGCGGTGGAGTAGACGGGACGGGAGTTGTCGCGGCTCACGACCTGCGATCCTATCGCGCCTGCTGCCACACGAGCCGTGCCACCCCTTCCGCGCACGCCCACGAGGCGATGGCGGCGCCGAAGACCAGCGCCCAGAGGGGCAGCGGCAGGCTGGCGTGGCCGAGCAGTTGCGAGGTCAGCGGCAGCCACGCCGCCGCGAGTTGAATCAGCACGCCCAGGCCGACGGCCGCATGCAGGTAGCGGTTCGGCAGCGGATGCGTCCAGGTGTGGCGGGCCGGATAGGTGAGCAGCAACTGGCCGATCGCCATGAAGTGGAAGGCGACGGCGCGTGCCGCATCGACGTCGTGGCCGAGCCGGGGCACGAGCCACAGCAGGCCCAGCGCCAGCAGCGCCTTGAGGCTGCCGGCGCCGGCCACGAAACGCATCGACGGCCGGTCGAGCAGCGGCGCCTGCGGCGGCCGTGGTGGCTGCTGCATCACGCCAGGCGTGCGGTCGAAGGCCAGGGCCAGCGCCGGCACGCCGTCGGTCACGAGGTTGATCCAGAGAATCTGCGCCGCGGTGAGCGGCAGCAGCAGCGCCCCCTCGCCGTCACGCAGATCCCAGGCGAAGGCGGCGAGCGCACCAAGGGCGATGAGCAGGACCTCGGAGAGGTTCGTCGAGAAGAGGAAGCGCAGGAACTTCTGGATGTTCTCGTAGATGCTGCGGCCTTCCTCGACGGCGCCGACGATGGTGGCGAAGTTGTCGTCGAGCAGCACCAGGTCGGCCACTTCGCGGGTGACGTCGGAGCCGCGCTGGCCCATCGCCACGCCGATGTCGGCGCGTTTGAGCGCCGGCGCATCGTTCACGCCGTCGCCCGTCATCGCCACGATCTCGCCGCGCCGCTGCAGCACTTCAATGATGGCGAGCTTCTGTTCGGGGCGCACGCGCGCGAACACCTGCACGTCGTGCTGGGCCGCGGCCAGTCCGCCGCTCTCGAGCCGGTCGAGGTCTTCGCCGGTCAGCACGCGCACGGCGGGTATGCCGATGCGCGCGGCGACGGCCAGCGCGGTGGCCGGATGGTCACCGGTAATCATCACGACGCGGATGCCCGCGGCCTGGGCTGTCTGCACGGCCCCGGGCACCTCGGCGCGTGGAGGATCCCACAGGAGCGCCAGGCCGAGCAGGGTGAGATCGGTCTCTGCCTCGCCGCGGGCCGTCGCCAGGGCGATGACGCGGTGGCCCTCGCGCGCATAGGCCTCGGCTTTTTCCAGCCACGACGCGCGGGCGTCGTCGGTCAGCACACTCTGCGCGATGAGCACTTCGGGCGCACCCTTCAGGTAACTGACCGGCGCGCTGCCGTCGCGCACGCTCGCGCGGGCGAACTTCCATGCGCTGTCGAAGGGGCGCTCGGAGACGGGCGGATGTGCCGCGCGCACCGTGGCGGGGTCGTGGCCGGCCGCCGCGGCAAACCGCAACAACCCGAGATCCAGCGGGTCGCCGGCCCCGGTGGCGAGGTCGGCATCGCTTGCGAGCACCATCGCCGTGAGCGCACGCCGCGTGTCGACGGCATCGAGCGCGCGGACGTCCATCCGGTTTTCCGTGAGCGTGCCGGTCTTGTCGGTGCAGATGACCGTGACCGACCCGAGCGCTTCAACCGCGGCCAGCCGCCGCACCACCGCGCGGTGCCTGGCCATGCGTTCCACGCCGAGCGCGAGTGCCACGGTGAGCACCGCCGGCAGTCCTTCCGGCACCGCGGCCACGGCGAGTGCCACGGCGAAGATGACCATCTCGGGTGCGCGGGGCCAGCCTTCGGCCGCGACCCCCGCCACGCCGAGCACGGCAGCGAGCGCCAGGACCCACACGGCGATGCGCCGGCCAAGGGCGTCCACGCGGCGTTCGAGCGGCGTCGTGCCGGCGCGGATGCCGCCGAGCAGCGCCGCCAGGCGTCCCATCGCACTGGCCGGACCGGTCGCGGTGACGTCGAGGAACGTGCGGCCGCGCACGACCAGCGTGCCGCTCATCGCCGGTTCGCCACTGGCGCGATCGACGGGCACCGACTCACCGGTGAGCACCGACTCGTCGAGCATCACGCCGTGCGCGTCGTCGAGCACGCCGTCGGCCGGCACGCGGTCGCCGGCTTCGAGCCGCACGCGGTCGCCGGGCACGAGCTCGGTGCTCGCGATGCGCGTGAGCACGCCGTCGCGCAGCACCCACGACTGGGCGCCGGCCAGTTCACGCAGGCGGGCGAGCGCCGCTTCGGAGCGTTGCTCCTGCCAGACGCCGAGCGCGGCGTTGAGCAGCAGGATGACGGCGATGGCGAGGGCTTCGATCGGCCAGCCCTCGGCGCCTTCGACCAGCCACAAGCCGGCGTCGAAGGCCAGCGCGAACAGCAGGATGTAGATGAGCGGACTCTGGAACTGGCGTGCGAAGCGGCGCCACAGCGGATCGGGTGCGGCGTCGGGCAGCCGGTTCGGACCGTGTTCCCGCAGCCGCGTGGCCGCGTCGCTGGCCGAGAGTCCCTGCATGACGCTCTCCCGCGCGGCGCTGCCGCGCGCCGCCGTCAGATGGGCTCGTAGCGATCCATCACCCGGTAGGGCACTTCCTGGAACGGCGGCAGCCCCGCCACCTCGATGATATGCCGCAACCCGTCGCGATCGTGGAATTCGCGCTGGTCGCGGTTGATGACGATGGTGTTCGGGTAGCGCGGCGCCAGGCGGCGGAATTCGGCATCGATGAGGCGGAAGCGGCGCACCATCTCCTCGGCGCGTTCGTACGGCCGGGCCCGCATGCGGATGTGCTTCTCGATCGTGTCGGTGCTCGAGGTGAGCACGATGACCACGTCGGGGTTCCAGCGGTCGCCGATGGCCAGCACCCTGCGCAGCTCGTCGTGCACGGCCGCCGGATACTCCGGGATGTGCGCTTCGAGCGTGATGCGCGCGCCTTCGAAGAAGATCACCTTGCCTGGGCCGTCGTGGGTCGCCGCGTCGCGGTAGTTGGCGTCGTAGAGTTCGCCGAAGTAGGCGGTGACGCCGACGGGATTGCGGCCGGCTTCGATGTCCGCCAGCACGCGTGGATCCCACACGCCCTGTTCGCCTTCGCCGTACGACCCGTTGTGGTACAGGTCCCCGAGCTGCCGTACGAGCGTGCTCTTGCCGATGCCGGGGCCACCGACGATGGCGACCTTCATCGGCCGCCCGCCGGCAGATGGTCCAGGAAGTATTTGGCGATCTTGCGGTAGACGTGCACCGTCGTGCCGGCGCCCTCGGCGATGGCGTGCGTGCGGTTGGGGTAGATCATGAGGTCGAAGGGTTTACCGAGCTCGATGAGGCGGTTGACGAGGCGCTCGGTGCCCTGCACGTGCACGTTGTCGTCGCCGGACCCGTGGATGAGGAGCAGGTCGCCCTTGAGCCCCTGCGCGAAGTGGATGGGGGAGCCCAGGCGGTAGCCAGCCGCGTTCGGGCCGGGCAGCCCCATGTAGCGTTCCTGATAGATCGTGTCGTAGAGCGTCTGATCGGGCACCGGCGCCACCGACACGCCCACGTGATACACGTCGGGGAAGCGGAACATCGCGTTCAGCGTGTTCGAGCCGCCGCCGCTCCAGCCCCAGATGCCCACGCGGCTGGTGTCGAGAAACGGGTGCCGCGCGAGCAGGGCCTTGACGCCGGCGGCCTGTTCACGCGACGAGAGATCGCCCACCGCGCCGTAGACCACCTTGCGCCACGGCGCACCCTTCGGCGCCGGGGTCCCGCGGTTGTCCATGCTCACGACGACGTACCCGGCATCGGCCAGCGTCCGGTGGAAGAGGCCGGTCGCGCCGGCCCAGCGGTTGGTCACCGTGACACCGGCCGGTTCGCCGTACACGTGCACGAGCAGCGGATACCGCTTCGCCGGATCGAACGTCGAGGGCTTCAGCATCCACCCGTCGAGCGTGACGCCACCGCCGACGTCCACCGTGAAGAACTCGACCGGCCGGGCGACGAGCGGCGCGATCGCGGCGCGCAGGGCCGTCGTGTCCGTGAGCGTGCGCAGCACCCGGTGGCTCGGCAACTCGACGACGTCGGTGGTCGGCGGCACGTCGAACCGCGACCAGGTGTGGAAGGCGAGGCGTCCGCCGGGCGCGAGCCGGTACGTGTGCGTGCCCGGCTGGTCGGCCGGTGTCACCCGCTCCGGCGCGCCCTCGCCGTTCGCGCGCGCGCGGTAGAGATAGCTGGCCGTGGCATCCGTCGGCGACGCGGTGAAGTACACCCACGAGTCATCGGTGTCGGTGCCGAGCAGTTGCAGGATGTCGGCTTCGAAGCGCGTCACCGGGGTGGTCACGCTGCCGTCGGCGGCGGCGCGATACACATGACGCCAGCCGTCGCGCTCGCTGGTCCACAGGAACGAGGTGCCGCCGTTCACCCAGCGCACCGTGTCCACGACGTCGAGCCACGTCTCGGCGCGATCGCGGAAGACGCGGGTGACGGCGCCGGTCGTGGCGTCCGCGGTCAGCAGATCCTGCTGGTTCTGCAGCCGGTTGAGCTGCTGGATGGCCACCGTGTTGGCATCGCGCCACTCGAGGCGCGCCAGGTAGTCGTCGCGCGCATCGCCGGGCGTCGCCATCCACGTCGTCTCGCCGCCGGTCGCGGCGACGACGCCGATGCGGACGGCGCTGTTGGCCGTGCCCGGTTTCGGGTAGGGAATGGACGTGACGACCGGATAGGTCGTGTCGGTGTTGTTGATGAGCGAGAAGATGCCGACGCCGGCCGTGTCGAACTGCCAGTAGGCGAGGCGGCGGCCGTCGGGACTCCAGCGGAAGCCGTCACGCACGCCGAGTTCCTCTTCGTAGACCCAGTCGCTCGTACCGTTGATGACCGTGGCCGACCCGGTGGTCGTGAGCGGCGTGATGGCGCCGGTGTCGATGGTCTCGACGTAGAGGTTGTTCGCGCGCACGTATGCCACGCGGGTGCCGTCGGGCGAGAACTTGGCGAACATCAGCGACGAAGGCGGCGCGTCGCCGCCGAGCTGTCGCAGCCGGCCGGACGCCACGTCCAGTACCCAGTAGTCGCCGCGTGTGTGCTGGCGCCAGACACGTGTGGTGTTGGTGAAGACGAGCAGGCGGGCGCCGTCGGTGGACCAGGTGTAGTCGCGGATGGCGAGCGCCGCCGTGCGACCGGAAGGCACGAGCCGGGCGGAGGCGACGAGCACGGTGCGCGCACCGGTCGCGGCGTCGTAGCGCACGAGGTCGGTGCCGCCGCCCGGGCCGGACGGTTCCACCGTGGAATACGCGGTGCCGTCGGTCAGCCAGCGCGCCGGCCCGAAGGCCGGCGGCTCGTAGGCGCCGTCCTGGAAGATGCGGCCGAGCCGCGCGTCGACCGCGGCCCGGTCGAGCGCCTGCGCGGTGAGGAGCGCGCTGCCGAGGACGATCCCGGCAATCGCAAGAACGGGCCGCACGGAACGTGCGGACGGCACGAGCCGTGCGGCGGTCATCGAGGCTTACCGCGTGGCGCCGCGTTCCACCGGTTCGAGACGCACGACCGGCGTGGGCTTGCCGTCGCGGTCTTCGGTGGCGAGGTAGATGTAACCGTCGGGTCCCTGACGGATGTCGCGGATGCGGCCCACGCCCGGCAGGATCGTCTCGCGCGCCAGCACCTTCTCGCCGGCGAGCGTGACGCGGCCGAGCTGTTCCCCGGCCATGCCGGCGATGAAGAGCTGGCCCTTCCACTGCGGGAAGCGGTCGCCCGTGTAGAACATCGCGCCCGAGATGCCGATCGACGGCAGCCAGATGTGCAGCGGCTGCTCCATGCCCTCGCGGTGCGTGCCGGCGTGAATCGCCTTGCCGGTCGTGTAGTTCACGCCGAAGCCGATGACCGGCCAGCCGTAGTTCTTCCCGGGGCGATCGAGATTCAGTTCGTCGCCGCCCTGCGGGCCGTGTTCGTTGGTCCACACGTTGCCGGTGGCCGGGTCGATGGCGATGCCCTGCACGTTCCGGTGGCCGTAGCTCCAGATCTCGGGCTTCGCCGGCGCCTTGCCCACGAAGGGGTTGTCGGCGGGCACGGTGCCGTCCTCGTTCAGGCGCACGACCTTGCCGTGGTGGTTGGTCAGGTCCTGCGCGGGATGCGCTTCGAGGTTGCCCTCGGGTGGCACCTGCCGGTCGCCGAGCGTGAGGAACAGGTGGCCCTTGCCGTCGAACGCGATCTTGCCGCCGAAGTGGCCGCGGCCCGTCGAGACCGATTCGAAGAGCTGGGTCACGCCGGTGAGGGCGTCCTTCTCGAACTTCGCGCGGACGAGCGCCGTAGTGTTGCCCGTGCCATCGGCCTTGCGCTTCGCGTAGGTGAGGTACACGAAGCGGTTGCTCGCGAAATTCGGGTGCAGGGCGATCTCGAGCAGCCCGCCCTGGTTCTCGTAGGCCACCTCGGGCACGCCGGCCACGGGGGTGGGCAGCAGCTTGCCGCTGCGCACGATCCGCAGGCGGCCGGGGCGCTCGGTGATGAGCAGGTCACCGCCGGGCAGGAAGGCGATCGACCAGGGCTGCACCAGGCCTGCGGCCACGGGCACGACGCGGAAGTCGTGGAGCGCGGTGCGCAGCACGCCGCCCGGTGCGGACTGCGCGCTGGCGGTGGCGGCAAGACCCAGAACAACGGCGGCACTACGGACGAGCGGACGAACCATGGTGAGTCCTCGAAAGTCGGGGCCGCGTCAGCGCGCGCGGCCGATTCGGCATTATCTCCCGGCCGCCCTTACGTGGAGCGCTGCTTGCGGTAGGAGTTCTTGAGCGCGATCTTCCCGCCGCGGAGCGTGAAGATGTCGCAGCCGTTCACTTCGACGCGTGTGCCGTCCTTCGTGGTTCCCATGAAGGTCCACTCCGAGACGGCGCGGTCGCCGGCGACGAAGTGCCGGGGGCGGTTCCAGCGGGCATCGGGGTAGGCGGCGAAGACGGCCGCATACGCGCGGCGTACGGCGTCGGGGCCCACGTGGCGGGCGCCACTTACCTCCGGACCGGCCGAGGCTTCGAACACGCAGTCGGGCGTCATGCAGGCCATCAGCGCGTCCACGTCGTGGCGGTTCCAGGCCGCGGCGAAGGTCTCCAGCAGGTGCAGCGTGGCGGCGTCGGCGGCGCCGGCCACGAGCGGGCTCGTCAGCGTCACGCTGGCGGCGGTGAGGGCATCGCGTCGGGTCATATGGCCTCCGGAGGGGGCAGTATCGCCTGAAGTCACCCTGCCGCACCCTCAGCGCAGCGGCAGCCGGGGCTCGCCCTGAGCGGGCACGAAGCGCAGTTCGACCGGTTCGCCAGGGTTGTAGCTGCGGATGCGGAACTCGTCGTTCGCGAGCGTCAGGATGTCGGCCGTGTGTTCCACGCCGTCTTCGACCATGGTGACGCGTTCGCCGACGTGCGCCCAGCGGCCCACCATCGGCGTGCCGGTCGGCGACGTGATGACCAGTGTGCCGCCTGACAGGAAGACGTACAGCGCGTCACGCGGCTGGCCGTTGGCCTCGACCGCGCGCCACACGCGGTTCACGAACGTGGCGGGAGGCAGCGGAGTGGCGCCGGCCGGCTCGGCGGCGACCGGCGGCGGCGCCGCCGGCGATCCGCAGGCCAAGGTGAACAGGGCCGCTCCGGCAAGGAGCGGCAGGCACACGACGCGCATCGGGCGATCTCCTGCAGGCACAGGGCGCGGCGTCCGGCGCCGCGTCTCCGGCAGTGTGCCAGAGAACGCGCCCCGCGTGCGCGGAACGTCGTCACGGCCGCGCCGGCGCGGCCCAGGGCGCTAGGTGTCGATCCAGCCGAGGCGCAGCGCCCGCCGCACGGCCGCCGTGCGGGTCGTCACACCGAGCTTGCCGAAGATGGCGCTCAGGTGGAACTTCACGGTGTGGTCGCTGATGCCGAGCCGCTCGGCGATCGCGCGGTTGCCGGCGCCCTCGGCCAGCAGCGCCAGCACGTCGTGTTCGCGCGGTGTGAGCGCCTCGCGTGGCGTGTCGCGGTCATCGTCCCACGCCGGCGCCGCCATCGCGCGCGGCACGCGGGGGGCCGCGCCGAGCACGATGTCGGCCTCGGCGGCCGTCGGCACCACGATCCAGCCGGCGGCGACGGCATCGGCCGTGAGGCGCGCGGCGAGCGCCGGGGCGGCGACGTCAACGAACACGCGGAGCGGGGCGGGCACCGTTCGAGCTTAGCGCCCCTGCCGCTCGCCCACGGTCACCGCGAGATCGACGGCGCCGTGCCCGCGCACCAGGCCGAGCGTCACCGTCCGGCCCACGCGATCGCCGCGCAGGCTCGCGACGAGGGTGTCGTGATCGTCCACCGGCGCGCCATCGAAGGCGACGATGATGTCGCCCACCACGACACCGGCGGCCGCCGCCGGACCGCCCGCCGCGACCGCCGTCACGAGCAGGCCGCGGTCGCGGCCGCCGTCGCGCTGGCCCTCGGCGAGCAGCACGGGCATCGAGCCGATGCCCAGATAGCCCTGTTTCGTGCCGCCGGCGGCGACGACCTCACGGGCGTCGGCCCAGGCGAACTCCGACGGCACGACGACGGTCGTGCCGCGTATCGCCGTGCCGGTGACCACGCCGAGCACGTGCCCGTCGCCATCGACGAGCGCACCGCCCGTGAGCGCGCCGTGCGGCACGACGCCGATGCGGACGACACGCGGAATCTCGGTGGCGCGGCCGGTGCGCAGCGGTCCGCCCACGACGGCGACCGGCGCGAACGCCACGAAGAGGCCGCCGCTCCACGTGCGGCCCACGGCCTGCGCGAGGGCACCCGGACGCGGCTCGGCCGCCGCGGGGGCGGCGGGGGCACCGAGGCCCGGCACGCGCACGACGGCGAGGCTCGTCATGCGGCCGCGGCCGAGCACGGTGCCTTCATGGACGACGCCGTCACTCGCGCGTGCCGACACGGTGCCGGCGTCGAGGCCGCGGCTGGATGTGAGGACGAGGTCGGTGTCGAAGACCACGCCGGCGGCGGCGCGCCGGGGGCCGTGCACCTGCACCACGGACGGGGCCACCGCGTCGGCGGCAGCGGCGAGTTCATCGGAGAGCGTGCGAAGGATCGAGGCCATGTCCCTACGCTACGAGAGGCGGCCGGCCCGGTGCGCCGCCCGATCGGCTAGGCGGCGGTTGTCGCGGCCAGGTCCGCGATAGGATGCGCCCATGCATGCGACGACGTGGCGACGGGCGAGTGCGGTGACACTGGCGGCGGCCATGCTCGCGGCGGGGGCCTCGGCGGCCGCCGCGGACCGTGCCGTCGGCTGGCTGCGGGCCGGCGGCGGCGGGTTCGAGCGCGAGCTGACGGCCGGTGCGCGCCGCGGGCTGCGTCTCGCCGCGGTGAGTGACGGCGTGCCGTGTGCGATCGGCGTGTTGCAGGCGCCGGCGGCGGCAGGCCCGGCGCCGGAGTACCGCGTGGTCGCCGATCGGGAGCTGGCAGGTATGCTCGACGGGCTGGTGGGCCAGGGCTTCGTGCCGGTCGCCTCGACGCGCACGTTCGGCGCGCGTCACGAGGTGGCCTTCGAGCGCCTGAGCGCAGGGCGTCCGGCGGGGACGTGGCGGCTCGTCGAGTTCGAGAAGCTCGAGGATCTGCCGGCGGCCGTGAGCGTCGCCGCCGCCGAGGGCTACCGCGCGCGGCTGCTCGTGCGCCCCGCGTTTCGCAGCTGGCCCGGTCTGTCGGAGCGCGGCTTGCTGCTCGCCGTGAAGCCGCCCGACGCGGCGGTGCGTGAGTCGCGCGTGGTGTTCGCCACGAAAAAGAACGTCGACGACATGGCCGCGGAAATCGCCGCGGCGACCAGGGCCGGCTGGCAGTTCGACTTGCTCTTCTCGAACACGCGCGACGGCGGCGGCACGGGGCGGCGTGAACGCGCGACCGTCGTGCTCTCGAAGCCGCGCACGGGCACCGTGCCGCCGGCGACCGTGACCATTGAGCGACGCTCGAGTTTCGGGATGGCGGGGGACGAAGTGGTGGGTGCGGCCGCCTACTGGGACGAGTATCTGTTCGCCTCGCTTGACCACGATCGCCGGCAGGCGTGGGCGAGCCCCATCCGCCTCAGCGCGAACGACGCCGGTTGCGGCGCGCTGGGGCTGGGCTTCCGCTTCGACGCGCCGCGCGATCAGCTCGCCGACATCGTCGCCCTGCTGGCCCGGCCGCTGCCCGGCGGCGGGTTCGAGATGGTCGTCGTCACCAACCAGCGACTCGGCTTCTGAATCGCCGGCTAGGGCGCGGGCGGTTTCTCTGACAACGCCTTGAAGGGCGTGGTCAGTGTGCCGATGCCTTCGACCTCCACGGTCACGACGTCGCCGGGCTTCAGGAAGACCTGGCGCTCCATGCCGGTGCCGGCCGGCGTGCCGGTCAGGATGACGTCGCCGGGGTAGAGCGTCATGCGCGAGGTGATGTAGGCGATGAGGTGCGGCTCGCTCCAGATGAGATTGCTGGTGCGGGCGTCCTGCACGATGGTCCCGTTCAGTGTGGTCGTGATCCGCAGATCGCTCGGACCTTTGGGCAGGAACTCCTTCGGCACGATCACCGGACCGAACGGCGCTGCCCGGTCGAGGCTCTTGCCGTCGAACCAGTTGGTGCCGGGAAACATCGAGACTTCGCGCAGCCGCTCGCTGCCGCGATCGCTCAGGTCCTGCATGATGCTGTAGCCGAACACGTAGTCGAGGGCGCGCTCGCGCGGCACGCGGTAGGCCGGACGCGGCCCCATGATGATGGCCAGTTCGGCCTCGTAGTCGGTGCGGCCGCGGCCGTCCACGATGTAGTACGGCTCGTTCGGGTCGATGATGCACGAACGTGGCGACTTGGCGAACATGATCGGGGCGTCGCGATCGGGCACCACGCGCGATGCCGCCGTGGCGTCGAAGCCGGCGGCGGGCGGCCGCGGAGCCGCGGAGGCGGCCGCTGGTGGCGGCGGCGCCTGGCCCGCTCCAGCGACGCCCATTCCTTCGGCATGCGCCTTGTAGTTGGCCGACGCGGCCATCAGGTTCCACGGGTATTTGATCGGCGCCAGGATTTTCACGCGCGTCACGTCGAACACGTAGGCGCCGGCCGGGGTGGCCACGCGGCCGAAGTAGTTGGCGATCTGGTAGAGCCGCGGCGACACGGTGGCGTACTGCTCGATGAGTGCCTTCATGTCGGCCGGCATCGCCATCGCCGGCACCCTCGCGCGCGTGACCAGGTCGCGGTTGGCCCCGTCGATGTCGAAGACGCGGGTGCCGAGCACCAGGCCGACGCGCGTGCGTCCGGCGGCGTCGAAGGTCATCAGTTTGAAGGGGGTGTCGGGCGTGGCATTCGGGGCCGGCTGCGCCGCGGCCGCAAGCCCCGTGGCACGTGCCACCAGACCCGCCGTGGCCCCCAGACCTGCTGCAATCACCGTGCGTCGTGTCGTCATGGCTCCTCCGAAGGTCGGCGTCGCGCCCACTCGCGCGCCCTCAGGCGCGCACGTCGATCACGGGCCGGCCCAGCACCTTCATGCGGGGGGTCACGCCCAGGCCGGGCGCCCGCGAGGCCGCCATGCGGCCGTTGACGCGCGCCGGCGCGCCGTCGGCGAAGGTCACCGTGCCGTAGGAGTTGAAGTCGGTGGAGGAGAAGAGGTGCGAGGCCGGTGTCGAATGCGCCAGGTGCGCGATGGCGGCCGTGACGATGTCGCCACCCCACGTGTCCTCGATCGTCATCGCCAGGCCGAGCGACACGCACAGATCGCGGATCTGGCGCGCCTTGGTCAGGCCGCCCACCTTCGAGATCTTGAGGTTGATGACATCGGCGGCGCCGTCGCCCGCGGCGCGGGCCACCATGTCGAGGCCGTCGATGACCTCGTCGAGCACGAACGGGCGGTTGGTGTGCGCGCGCACGACGCGGCACTGCTCGTAGGTCAGGCACGGCTGCTCGAGATAGACGTTCACGTCGGCGACGGCGGCCGCCACGCGCAGCGCCGCGTGCTGCGTCCAGCCGGTGTTGGCGTCGGCCACGAGCACGTCGCCGGGAGAGAGCACGTCGGCAGCGGCGTGGATCCGCGCGATGTCCACGTCGGGATCGCCGCCCACCTTGAGCTGGAACTTCCGGTAGCCTTCGCGGCGGTACTTCCGCACCGAGGCCGCCATCTTCGCGGGCGTGTCCTGCGAGATGGCGCGGTAGAGCGCGATGCTCTCGCCCACGTGCCCGCCCATGAGGGTCGCCACGGGCAGGCCGGCCGTCTGGCCGAGCACGTCCCAGCACGCCATGTCGAGCGCCGACTTCACGTACGGGTGGCCGCGCATGGCGCTGTCCATGCGCGCGTTCACGAGCCCGAGGGCGCAGGCGTCGAGGCCGAGGAGCTGCGGGGCCAGCTCGGCGATGCCGGTGCGCGCGCCAGCCGCGTAGGCCGGCAGGTAGGCCGGTCCGAGCGGACAGATTTCGCCCCAGCCGGTGAGTCCGCCCGCCGTGTCGATGGCGACGACCGTGGCGTCGAAGACCTCCACCGCGTTGCCGCCTGACCAGGCGTAGCGTCCCTCCCGGAGGGGCAGGTCGATCCGGAACGCGCGGATGCGGGTGATGGTGGAGGCGAGGGTGCGAGACATGGTGTGGGTTCCGCGGGTTACGGCTTGTACAGGCTCGGCCCGGGCGGCGCCGTGCGCGTGCTGCCGGCCTTCTTCCACGCGTCGTAGCGCAGGCGCAGGGTCTTGACGGGATTCCCGCTCTCGCCCTTCTTCGTGTCGGCGTCGCTTGCGACGATGTAGGCGTAGTACTTGCCGTCGTTGTGCGTCACGCCGACCTGGTCGTCCTTGTTGGCGATGGTGATGTAGGCGACATGCGCCGTGCGGTTGTCGCAGGGCACGAAGTCGAGCGGGTTGTTGCCGCAGTTGCAGCGGTGGTCGCCGCCGTACTGGTCGGCCGCTTCCATCGCCGCCATCACGCGGTCGGCCATGGTGCCGCTGGCGCGGGTGAAGGCGAGCGCGGCCATGTGCATCACCTGATCGCCGAGCAGTGTGTTGCCCTGTACCTGGTAGTAGATGTCGCCGACCTGGCCGCCGAAGTAGAGCGACGAGCGCGAGTTGCCGCTGCCGTTGAAGCCGGCGCGGTTGTTGCGCGCCGTAATGGTGTCGCCCTGCGGCATCATCACGATGCCGAACTGGCGGCGCTGCACGTCGGGGTCCTGCTGCAGGAGCTCGATGATCTTCTCGGGCGGCGTGCCCTTCCTGATCTCGTTGTAGACGAGCATCTGGTTGCGGCGGGTGTTGTCGACGCCGGCCTGGCAGGCGGCCACGCCGAGGCCCGGCACGATGACGGCCTGCACGTCCATCAGGTCGCGGGCGCCGTTCGGCTGGCGCTCGGGGAAGCCGGCCTGGCGCACGCAGGTGGCCGACGCGATGATGACCTGCCCCATCTTCGCATCGAGCGCGATGACCGACCAGGTGGCAAACGCGCTGGCCGGCAAGGCCAGCACGAGCGCGAGGAACAGGGCGAGGCGCGCGAACATCCGCAATGAAGACTCCTCCGAAAGGCCCGCCGGGGCCGCCCGACGAGCGGAAGGCTATCACACGGCCGAATCCGCCGCGGTCAACCGCGCGTGCGCGTCGCCCACGTCGCCACGGGCCAGCCGCCGGCGACGATGGCGGCGCCGAGGAGCGCCTCGGCCGGCTGCGCCGCGAGCTGATTCACCACGACGGCCGCCGAGACCGCAACGAACACGAGCGGCGTCAGGGGATAGGCCCACATCCGGTAGGCGGGTCGATAGGTGGTGCGGCGGCGCAGCACGAACACGCCGGCCGTCATCAGGGCGAAGAAGAACCACTCCATGTAGATGACGCGGCTGAAGATGGTGGCGTAGCTGCCGGTCGCGACGAGCACCGACGCCCACGCGCCCTGCAGCACGATGGCGCGGTGCGGCGTGCGATACACGGGGTGCACGGCATGCAGCCACGCGAGTTTCGCGCTGTCACTGGCCATCGAGAGGTAGAGCCGAGGCCCGGCCAGCACGACGCCGGTGAGCGCACCCACCGCCGAGAGCACGACGAGCACCGACACCGCGGAGGCGGCGCCCGGCCCGGCGAGCACCTGGGCGACGTCGGCGGCAATCCGCGGCGAGGCGCGCACGGCCTCGAGCGGCAACACGTGCAGGTAGGCGGCATTCAGGCCGATGTAGCAGACCGTGACGATGATCGTGCCGAGCGTGAGCGCGCGTGGCAGCGTGCGCGCCGGGTCGGTGGTCTCGCCTGCCGTGTAGGTGACCAGGTGCCAGCCGCCGAAGGCGAAGAGGCCGGCGCTCACGCCGAGCAGCATCCGATCGAGCGGCACGGCGCCGAGGTCGGCGGCGCTGAGCGTCCATGCGTCGCCGCTCGCGAGGCCACCGTAGGCCAGGCCACCGATGAGCAGCACCGCCAGCGCCGCGACCTTGGCACCCGTGATTGCGGTCTGCACGCGCGTGCCGGCGCGCACCCCGACGTAGTTGAGCGCCGAGACCGCGGCGATGACGGCCACGGCCACGGCGGGTTCCGCGGCGGCGCCGATCGGCAGCACGACCGTGAGGTAGCGCGCGCACACCACGGCGATGGCGGCGATGACCCCGGTGTGGATGCTCCAGAAGCTGGCCCAGCCCCAGAGGAAGGCGACGCGGGTCGAGAACGCCTCGCGCAGGAACACGTAGACGCCGCCGGTCTCGGGAAACGCCGACGCCAGTTCCGCGCAGACGAGCGCGCCGAGGAAGGTCAGCAGTCCGGCGAGCGACCACGCCACCAGGATGCCGGTGATAGTCGGCACCTCGCGCGTGATCTCGGACGGCTGCACGAAGATCGACGTGCCGATCACCGTGCCCACGACGATGGCGGTGGCCTGTGTGAGGCCGATCGCGCGTGTCAGTGGCGTCCCGGGCGTACGGGGCGTCGGCATGACGCACCGAGTGTAATGGAAGCACGCCACGCGCCTTGCGACATCCTGCCGCAGCCAGCGCGGCCGTATGCGATAGTGGCGTCACCTGCTGTGCCGACTGTGACGCGGAGACGCCATGCCTGACACCACGCCGCCCGCCGTTCCGATTCCCGCGCACGAGTGCCCGATCTGCGGCGGGCCGAATCGCTGCGCCGCGGCGGAGACCGGGTCGTTCGACACGCCCTGCTGGTGCCGCGCGGCCACGTTCTCGCCCGACCTGCTGGCCCGCGTGCCCGACGCGCAGCGCGGGCGGGCTTGCATCTGCCAGGACTGCGCAGCGCGCGACACCGCGCCGGCGCACTGACCGCACCCCGCAGGCGCGCGAGCGCGTCTAGGGCGCCGTCGTGGCACGGCGGCGCCGGCGCCACGCGAGCAGCGCCAGCGCCACCCCGGCCGTGATGAGCGCCACGCCGGTGACATCGCGCCAGCGCAGCGCCCGCGGCAGCGGGTCGGCCGGCCCGGTGAGCACGAATGCCGCCCAGTAATGCGGGTGCGTGAAGGCGGCGTCATCCCGAAGCGCGCGTTTCGCCCGGGCGAGGGCGTCGTCGAGCGGCAGGCCGGCCTGCACGCCCTGGTAGAACCGCTCCATGAACCGCGCGGTGGGCGCGTCGGGCACGCGCCAGAGTGTCGTGACGGCGCGCCGGGCGCCGGCGGCGAGCAGGCCGCGGCTGAAGCCCTGCACCCCTTCGCCGCGCACGTCGGGGCCACGTTCGGTCTCACAGGCGCTCAGCACGGCGAGGTCCACGCCGGTGAGCGGCAACGCGTAGACCTCGCGCAGGAAGAGCGATTCCACCGGGCCGTCGGCCGTGGCGGGGGAGAAGAGCAGGCGCGACTGTTCGCCGGCGGCGAGATCGGCGACCGCGTGCGTGGCCAGGTGCAGCACCGGCGGTGGTGCCGCGAGCGCGCGCGCGAGCGCCTGCTTCTGGTTGCCGGCGCCGAGAAAGAGCTCGTGCGCGCCGCCGAGGGCGGCGGCGACGGCACGCACTTCGGCCGCGCTCGCGGCGAGCCGCGGCGCGCCACTGGCGGAGTGCCAGCTATCGGCGCCGGGCAACGGATCGCCGAACGCGGCGAGCTGCCGTGCCCACGGCGCGCGCCAGCCGCGGTCGGTCGCAGGCGGCGTCAGCGCGACGAGAGCGGCCGTTGGCAGCACGCTCGTCGCCACGCGGTCCAGGAGCAACGCGCCGTCCACGCGCAGCGTGTCGAAGGGCACGGCGCCGAGTGCGCCGTCGGGCACGACGACGAGATGGGTGGCGTCCTGCAGCAAACCCGAGGGTACGAGGGCGCGGCCGAGCGCGTCGGCGGCGGCCGTCCAGCCCTCGCTCGCGGGCTGTCGCAGCGCGGCGTCGAGCGCACCGACGAGCGCGCGGTCGATGGCGAGCGGCACGACGCGCGCGTCCGTGGCCGTGACGCGCACGACGGCGGCCCGGTCGGCACTCGTCCAGTAGGCGAGCAGCACCGTGCCCGCCGGCAGCGTGGCCTGCACGGCCGCGAGCGACACGGCGCCGAGCGCCCTCCGATCGCGCCAGGCGCGGGCGCGGCTCTGTTCGATGAGGGAGAACGTCGCGGCGGCGGTGTCGACGCCGAGTCCGGCGGCGATGCGGGCGTCGTAGACCTCGCGTTTGTCCTGGAAGAATTCGGCGCGCGTCGCCGGCACAGCGAGCCGTTCGCGCAGCGCGTCGATGATCGTGATGGCGCGATCGAAGGCGGCGCGCGCGCCTGGGGCATCACCCGCGGCGGTGGCCACGCGGCCCAGGCCGAAGAGCGCCTTCCATTCCTCCTCGCGGGTGTCGAGCGCGGCGGCGAGCGTGCGCGCGGCCTCGAAGTCGGGGCCGGCCTCGGCCGGCCGGTTCGCGCGCAGCAACGCTTCGCCGCGATAGAGCCGGGCCAGCAGGGCCTCGCGGCGCACGCCGGCCGCCTCGGCGACGGCCAGGGCGTCGCCGAAGCTGGCGGCGGCGTCGTCCGGCCGTCCGAGATCGATCGCCAGCGCGATGCCGCGGTTCGTGAGCACCGAGGCTTCGCCGGCGGCGTCACGCGCGGCGGCGAAACCGGCGCGGGCCGCGGCGTAGGCGTCGAGTGCCTTGTAGGGGTCACCCAGCCGGCGGAAGAGCGCGCCCTGATTCACGAGCACCTGCGCCTGCTGGGCCGGCGGCAGCGGCGCTCCGCCGCTCTCCATCTCGTGATACCGCGCGAGCGCGTCGGCGTAGCGTCCGAGCCGCTGCAGTAGTGCGGCCTCGTTGGCGAGCGCGATGGTGCGACGGTTCGGCGCCCAGGCCTCGCCGATGTGCGTCTCGGCCAGCGCGCGGGCGCGGGCGAAGGCCGCCGCGGCGGCGTCGTAGCGGCCGAGCGGGAAGTACACGGTGCCGAGGTTGCTCACCTGCTCGGCGTGGCGGGCCCAGTCGCCGGCCTCGCGTGAGAGCGCCATGGCGCGTTCGAAGCGCACGATGGCCGCCTCGAAACGGCCAAGATTCGTCTCGGCCATGCCGGCCACGTTCAGGGCTTCCGAGGCGTTGGCGAGATCGCCGTCGGCCCTGAGCAGGTCCGCGGCTTCGACCGCGTGGGTGGCCGCGGCCGCGTGGTCGCCGGTGCGGCGCTCGAGATCGGCCAGGCGGTAGAGCACGAGCGCGCGGCGGCCGCGCCCCTCGGCGAGCAGGCGGCGGTAGTCGCCAAGCGCGCCCGCGAGATCGCCGCCCGCCACCCGGGCCTCGGCGCTGGCCAGCGCCGGATCGGCCGCGGCCGGGGCCTGCGCGAGCAGGGCGGCGAGCACGAATCCGGCCAGCGGCGACGGCATCGGCCCGAGCTTACCAGCCGACGCTGAGAGCGAGATGAGAGGCGGACGAGAAAATCCGCGCGCCGCAGTGAGAGAGTTGTTCCCGGCGGGCGGGCAGCGCTGTCCTATTCCACGACGACAATGACCGGGCCGCTATACTCGATCGAATGGGGGCTGAAGCCAGAACCGACGAGGACATCCTCGCCGACCTCTCGCGCGCCGCGCCCGATGAGCGGCGGTACCTGGCCGACGAACTCTTCGAACGCCACTACGCCCGTGTGGGCCGCTGGTGTGTCCGGATCACCGGCGATCGCGAGCTCGCGGCCGACGTGGCCCAGAACGTCTTCATCAAGGCCTACCGCCACCTCGACGACTTCCGCGGCCAGTCCCAGTTCTCGACCTGGCTCTACACCATCGTGCGGCACGAGTGCTTCGCGCAGCTTCGCCGCCACGCCCGCGACCCTGAAGGCGACGAGGACGCCCTCGTCGAGGTCCCCACGCCCGACGACGACCCCGAGACACGGGTCGCGCGGGCCAGCGACGGTGCGTTCGCGCAGCAGGTGCTGCTCGAGACGCTCGATGCGACCGAGCGCGCGGTGTTCGTGCTGCACTACGGCGATGAGCTGCCGCTCGATGCCATCACCCGCACGCTCGGGCTCGGCAACACCAGCGGCGCCAAGGCCTACATCGTGAGCGCCAGACGCAAGCTCGCGCGCGCGGTCAAACGGATCGCGGCCCGCGGAGGACGGCTGTGACCACACCCATTGCCCCCAATGGCGGCCTGGTCGAGCGGCAGTGGCAGCAGGCCCTCGCGGCCGGTCCCTCCTGCCTCCCGCTCGAGCGCTTCGCCGAGACGCTGACCGCCGACGAACTGGCCCACGTGGCCGGCTGTGCCCGCTGCCAGACCGAACGCGAGCTGTTCGCCGCCTACGAGGCCAACGAGCCGGTGGACGGTGAGGGCCTGGCGGTGGAGTGGATTGCCGCGCAGACGAAGCGCCGCCTCCGGGCGGCGCACGACGGCACCGCGGCCCCGTCCGTTGCCACGCCTGTCGCGGCCCCGCGCACCACCTGGGGCCTGCCGTCGTGGGCGCTCATGGCGGCGTCGGTCGCCGTCATCGTGGGCGGCGCGGCGCTCCTCGTCACGCCCGGCTCCGAGGTGGCGCCGGGGGCCGGCGGCGGCGACGTCTACCGCGCGGCGCGCGTCGAGATCACGGGCCCGGCCGGCGAACTCGCCGAGGCGCCTGCCCAGCTCGTCTGGACGGCGGTGGCCGGCGCGATGCAGTATGAGGTGCGCCTGTCTGAAGTCGACGGCACCGAACTGTGGCGTGTCACCACGTCCTCCCCGGCAGTTCCGGTGCCCTCTGAGGTTCGTGCCCGCGCGTTACCGGCCAAGACCCTGGTCTGGCAGGTGAGCGCGAAGGATGCGCAGGGCCGCACGATCGCGGAGTCCGGGGCCACCGGGTTCCGCGTGCGGCTGGCGCCGGGCACGCCAGGAAGATGAGATAGCGAATGCGGATGAACGACTTGACGCGCCGGACCTGGCGCGCCGCCCTGCTGGCGGTGTGCGTCGTGGCCGGCTCGACGGCGCGGGCCGGGGCCCAGCCGCTGTCGCTGCACATTCCCGATGAAATCGTGGCGCCCGGCGGCGTACTGCAGGCGAAGATCGACCTGACCGAACCGCGGCCCATCCAGACCGGCGGCGGCGGGATGTCGTTTGCCGACTACCAGGACTTCCTCGGCCTCGCCGTCAACAGCCCGAACGGCGATGCGGCGGCCGTCGGCGTGATGCGCGGCGCTAGCCTGCGCGTGCGGATGGTCTCGCCGACGAGCGACATCGGCTCGAGCGGCGAGTATCCGATTCTCGCCACCACCCTGAAGGTCCCCGCGACCGCGGTGCCCGGCACGCAGTCGCCGCTCACCATGACCGGCGCGCAGTTCACGGGGCCGGACGGCGCGCCGTACAGCTTCGAGTTGAAGTCCGGCGTGGCCACGGTGGGCCCGGCGGGGTCGGCGTCGGTCATCGATGTCACACCCGGCAGCGCCACGGTGCCCGCCGGCGGCACCATCGTGATCAACGGCATCGGCTTCGAACAGGGCACCCGCGTGCGCCTCAAGGAGGCGGCGGTGTCGAACGTGCAGGTGGTCGGCACGACGCAGGTCATCGCCACCGTCGCCACTGCGGTGCGCATGCACGGGCAGGAAATCGAGATCGAGATCCCATCCACGCGGCAGCGGGTCGTCTACTACTCCTACCAGCGCACCGTGCCGCTCGGCCGCAGCGCCGACCCGCTCATCGGCGCCGTCGAGCCTGCCTTCCCGCGTCAGTTCTGGACCCGGGCGATCGTGCGCTTCGACGCGCCCGGCGCGAACGACGTGCTGGGCTTCGCCCTGCAGAACGAAGGGATCGTGCCGAGTCAGGTGAGCCTGACGCTCGTGACCGGGGCCGCGCCCCTCGGGCCCCTCAGCTTCACGATGCCGGCCAACGCGCGGGCCGCGCGCAGCCTCGCCGAGGTCTTTGGCACGACCTGCGCCGCCGGCTGCGCGCTGCGCATGACGTCGAGCCAGCCGCTGCACATCTTCGGCCTCGCCGGTGATCGCGCGGCCGATGTGGTGATGCCCGTCCTGCCCACGGCCGATGTCGTGACGGTGCTCGACTTCGCCACGGCCACGAACGCCCCGGCGTTCCGCACCGGCGATCTCTTCCACGTTACCGGGGCCTTCACGCCCGGCATCATGCCGGTCACGGCCGATGGCTACGTGGTGCTCGTGACGCCGTCCGGCGAGTACTGGTCGCTCACGCCACAGGGCCTGCAGCCGGGCATCCGGCCGCTCTTCCGGCCGACGACGATCGCCGCCGCCTCGACGGTGGATCTCCTGCGGTTGCCGCTGCCACCCGGTGCGGCCCCGGGCCGCTACCAGTGGCTCTCGGCGCTGGCCGTGCCGGGCACGCTGAACCTCATCACGCCGATCCGCGTGACGGCCTTCGACGTCGTGCCCTGAGACGCTGGCCGCTAGCGGCGCGCTGCGTCGACGCGCGCCGGGCGCCCGAAGCGCGAACCGGTCAGCGTCACGTCGCCGCGGGCGAGCGCGGCGGCGCGCCGGACGTCCACGATGGCGGCCTGCGCGTCCTTCTTCTGCGCGCGGAGCGCCTGCACGACACCGGTGAGCGCCCAGCCGTTCTCGCGGTTCCGCTTCAGGTCTTCCCAGTAGACCGTCTCGGCCTCCGACGCGCGGCCTGCTTCGAGCAGCACGGCGCCGAGCGCGTGGCGCACGGGGAACGCCCATTCGGCCGGTTCGGTGTAGACGAGCCCGTCTTCGAGCCGCACGCCGTGTTCGAGGTGCGCGACGGCGCGGGCGTAGTCGCCCCTCGCCGCGGCGATCTCGCCGGCCAGCACGGCCGGCCCGATGCTCATGATGGCGCGGCCGCTGTTCGGCGAGAAGAGCGGCGCATCGAGCTGCGCGTCGTTCAGGAGCGGCGCGAGCGTGGCGAGTGCCTGTTCCGCTTCGTCGACCTTGCCGGTGGCGACGAGCGCGAGGCCGCGCGCGAAGTGCCAGGCGGCGGAGAGGAACACGTTGGTGGCCGGCGGCGCCGGCTCGGCCAGCACCTTCTCCCACTGGCCGAATCGCAGGTTCGCCCAGTAGGGCACGACGCGGAAGCCCGCGGTGAGCGGCATCCCGGCCAGCACGGCGTCGGGGATCGTCGCCGCGATCTTCTGCGCCGAGTCGAAGGCCACCGTCGACTGCACGTCGAAGCTCGCCGCGAACCACAGGAAGTGGATGTTGTGCGGGTAGTAGGCCATCGGATACAGGCCCTGGGCCCGGCACTGGGTGATGTAGTCTTCGTCGGCCTCGATGGCGAGCAGGTTGCTCTTCATCGCGTCGGCGTAGCGGCCCACGCGCTGGTAGATGTGCGAGGCCATGTGCACCATGTGGCCGGCGGCCGGCATGAGCGGCATCAGCGTGTCGGCGGCCTTCTCGGCCCGCTCCGGCGTGGACGTCGGCTCGAGCAGGTGGATGAGCATGTGCAGCGCGCCCGGGTGCTTCGGGTTCTTCGCCAGCACCTGTTCGGTGAGGGCGACGATCTCGCGCGTGCCCTCATGCGGCTGGCCGTCGGGCATCCAGTAGCCCCACGGCCGCAGGTCCATCATCGACTCCACGTAGAGCACGGCGATGTCGAGGTCGGCGGGGAACTGCTCATGCACGGCGCGCATCGCCTCGGCGTAGGCCGCGTCGTTCGCCGTGCGATGGTCGGCGCTGCCGGAGTAACGCTTCTCGAGCGCGGCGATGAGCGCCTTCTCGCGCGGCGACGCCTTCCCGGCGAGCGCCTTCGCCTTCTGGATCATCTCGTAGGCGTGCGGCTCCTCGTTCGGCTCCATCACGGCGTTGATGTTCGGGCCGAGCACGAGCGCCTGCCCCCAGTAAGCGATGGCGAGCGTCGGGTCGAGACGCGCCGCTTCGCGGAACGCGCGCCGGGCTTCGGCGTGGTTGAACGCGTAGGCGAGGTTGAGCCCCTGGTTGATGAACCGCTGTGCGTTGCGGTTCGACGTGCTCACGGGAAAGGTGTGCGTGCCGAGGTTCTGCAGCCGCGGCGCGAGTTCGCCATTCGGGCCGGGTTGCTGCGCGTGCGCGCTGACCTCGTAGTGTTTGTGCGTCGTGGCCGCCGGGGCGGTCGACGTGGCCTGGGCCGCCGCATCCACCGTGCCCGCGGCGACCAGGACGAGCGACAGGGCTGCCAGACGAGTCGATGACATGGACCTTCCTCCTCGGTGAACCGGTGGAGACGGGGGCGGGCGCCCGGGGTTCGGCCGCGAACTGCACTTTACGCCGATTCCGCGCCCCGGTGTTCGCCCAGGCCGGTATCCTGTGTATCCTTGACGGTACTGCCATGACACGCCGTGCTGTCGTTCTCGTTGTCCTTGCCGTTGCCGCGGGCCCGGCCTGCCGCTCGGCCGTTGATACCAGTGCCACGATCATCCAGCCGGGGGCGCCCGGTCAGGCCAATCGCGCCATCTCACGCGAGGCGGCGACCGACCTCTCGAAGGTGCAGGCCACGCCCGCCGACGTGAAGTTCATGCAGGGCATGATCGGCCACCACGCGCAGGCCATCGAGATGACGGCGCTCATCGCCGACCGGACCGCGCGCGACGACATGAAGATGCTCGGCCAGCGCATCGCCGTCTCGCAGGCCGACGAAATGGAGATGATGCGCACCTGGCTGCGCGCTCGCGGGCAGGAGGTGCCGTCGGAACACGCGCACCACACGCACGAAGGCTTCATGCCCGGCATGCTCACGGCCGAGCAGATGGCGGAGCTCGCCGCGGCGAAGGGCCCGGCCTTCGACGAGCTGTTCCTCAAAGGCATGATTCAGCACCACGCGGGCGCGCTCACGATGGTGGAAGAACTCTTCAAGACGCCCGGCGCCGGCCAGGAAGGCGACATCAACGCCTTTGCCGCCGACGTCGATTCGGATCAGCGCATGGAAATCGATCGCATGCGCGCCATGCTCGGCCGCAAGTAGCGGTCACCCCGTCGAAGGAATCGAGGACATCCCATGAGAGTCGAAGTCAGGTCGTCTGCCGCGCCGCGCCGTGCGGCGTGGACGCTGGTGGCGCTGGCCGCCGTCGGACTGGGCGCCGTCGCCGCGCGCGCCCAGGAGAAGCCGGCCCTGCCGAGCACGACCGATCCGCGCGCCTCGCTCAAGGCCGGCATCAAGGACGCCGGCACGGCCGCGAAGAACATGACGCTCGT
>JAEUQR010000163.1 GCA_016789705.1 Acidobacteriota bacterium | reverse complement strand
CCGAGCGTGAAGTAGCGCGCCTCGGGATGGGCGAAGTAGAGGCCGCTGACGCTCGATCCGGGCCACATCGCGAACGATTCGGTGAGCGTGATGCCGGTGGCCGCCTCCACGTCGAGCACGCGCCACAGCGTGCCCTTCTCCGTGTGATCCGGGCACGCCGGATAGCCGGCCGCCGGCCGGATGCCGCGGTACTTCTCCTGGATGAGGTCGGCCGGCGTGAACGTCTCGGCGCGGCCGTAGCCCCAGTGGTCGCGGACGCGTTTGTGCAGGCACTCGGCGAACGCTTCGGCCAGGCGGTCGGCCACGGCCTCGGCCATGATCGCGTTGTAGTCGTCGTGGCGGGCGCGGAACTCCGCTGTCAGTTCCCGGAGGCCGAGGCCGGCCGTGACGGCGAAGGCGCCGATGTGGTCGGCGAGGCCGGAGGCCTTCGGCGCCACGAAGTCGCTGAGCGAGCGGCACGGCTGCCCGGCGCCGCGATCGGTCTGCTGGCGCAGGAAGTGGAATCGTGTGAGTTCCTCGTCGCGACCGGCGCCAGTGTAGACCTGCACGTCGTCGCCGACGGCGTTGGCCGGGAAGAGGCCGTAGACGCCGCGCGCCGTCAGCAGGCGCTCATCGATGATGCGGTCGAGCAGCGCGTTGGCCTCGGCGAAGATCTGGCGCGCCTGGGCGCCGTACTTCTCGTCGTCGAGGATGCGTGGGTAGACGCCCTTCAGCTCCCAGGTGTGGAAGAACGGCGTCCAGTCGATGTACTCGCGCAGCGTGGCGAGCGGGAAGTCGTCGAGCACGTGGACGCCGGTCGTCTCGGGGAGCGGCACGTCCTCGGCGCGCCAGGTGATCTGCGGACGCCGCGTCCGCGCCGTCTCGAGGTCCACGATCGGCTGCCGTGACGCGCCGTGGTTGCGGCGGATGGTCTCGTAGTCGGCGCGGTGTTGCGCCACGAAGGCGTCCCGGTGCTCGGGGCTGAGCAGGCTGGTCGTGACCGGCACGGCGCGGCTGGCGTCGAGCACGTGCACCACCGGCTGCGCGTAGTGCGGCGCGATCTTGATGGCGGTGTGGGCACGGCTCGTCGTGGCGCCGCCGATGAGCAGCGGCAGCGTGAAGCCCTGGCGCTCCATTTCACGGGCCACGTGCACCATCTCGTCGAGTGACGGGGTGATGAGGCCGCTCAGGCCGATGAGGTCGGCGTTCTCGGCACGGGCGCGTTCGAGGACCTTCTCGCACGGCACCATCACGCCCAGGTCGATGACGTCGTAGTTGTTGCAGGCGAGCACGACCCCGACGATGTTCTTGCCGATGTCGTGCACGTCGCCCTTCACCGTCGCCAGCACGATCCGGCCCTGCGCGCGCACGGCCTGGCCGGCGGCGGCCTGGGCGGCTTTGTCGGCTTCCATGAACGGCGTCAGGTAGGCGACAGCCTTCTTCATGACGCGCGCCGACTTCACGACCTGCGGCAGGAACATCTTGCCGGCGCCGAACAGATCGCCGACGACGCCCATACCGTCCATGAGCGGCCCCTCGATGACGGCGAGCGGACGCCCGAGCGTGACGCGGGCTTCCTCGGTGTCGGCGTCGATGTAGGTGTCGATGCCCTTGACGAGCGCGTGTGACAGCCGCGCTTCGACCGTGCCACGCCGCCACTCTTCGGTCTTCTTCGTGTCGGCCACCACGCCCGGGCCGGCGGCCTTCAGGGCCTCGCCGAACTCCACGAGCCGTTCGGTGGCGTCGGGCCGGCGATTGAGCAGCACGTCCTCGACCAGCGACTTCAGCTCGGGTTCGATCTCCTCGTAGACCTCGAGCATGCCGGCATTGACGATGCCCATGTCCATGCCGGCGGCAATCGCGTGGAAGAGGAAGGCCGAGTGCATGGCCTCGCGCACGACGTTGTTGCCGCGGAAGCTGAACGAGATGTTCGAAACGCCGCCGCTGACCTTCGCGTGCGGCAGGTGCGCCTTGATCCAGCGCGTGGCTTCGATGAAGTCGACGGCGTAGTTGTTGTGTTCCTCCATGCCCGTGGCGACGGTCAGGATGTTGGGGTCGAAGATGATGTCTTCCGGCGGGAAGCCGATGTCGTCGACCAGGATGCGGTAGGCGCGCTCGCAGATCCGGATCTTCTCGGCGTAGGTGGCCGCCTGGCCCTGTTCGTCGAAGGCCATCACGACGACGGCGGCGCCGTAGGCGTGGATCGTGCGGGCGCGCTCGCGGAAGACGTCTTCGCCTTCCTTGAGCGAGATGGAGTTGACGATGCCCTTGCCCTGCAGACACTTGAGGCCGGCTTCGATGACCTCCCACTTCGACGAGTCGATCATGAAGGGCACCCTGACCACTTCCGGCTCGCTGCCGAGGAGCTGCAGGTAGCGGGTCATCGCCGCCACGCCGTCGATCATGCCTTCGTCCATGCAGATGTCGATGACGTTGGCGCCGTTGTCGACCTGCTGGCGGGCGACGCTCACGGCCTCGTCGAACCGGCCGTCCTTGATGAGGCGGGCGAACTTCGGCGACCCGGCCACGTTGGTGCGCTCGCCAATCATCATGAACACGCCCGGCTGCTGCGTGAACGGCTGCGAGCCGGAGAGACGCAGGGGCCGCGGCACGCTGACGGAGCGGCGGCGGACCTCGTCGCCGCTCACCGCACGCGACGGCAGTTCGCGGCCGTGCGCGCCGTCGAGGGCGCGGGCGATCGCGGCGATGTGCGCGGGCGTGTTGCCGCAACAGCCGCCGGCGATGTTGATGAGCCCGTCCTTCGCGAAGTGGGCGAGGTGCCGCGCCATGTCGGCCGGCTCCAGGTCGAAACCGGTGGGCGAGAGCGGGTTGGGCAGACCGGCATTCGGGTAGCACGAGATCGCCGTCGTCGACTTCGCCGAGAGCTCCTCGAGGAACGGGTACATCAGGTCGGGCCCGAGCGAGCAGTTCAGGCCCACCGAGATCGGCTGCACGTGCGCCACCGCAGTCCAGAACGCCTCGACCGTCTGCGCCGAAATCATCGTCTCGCCGCCGCGTCCCACCGCTGCCGAGATCATGATCGGCAGTCGCACGCCGTCGGCGGCGAACACGTGCTGGATGGCCACGAGGGCCGCCTTGGCGTTCAGCGAGTCGAAGATCGTCTCGACGAGCAGCAGGTCGGAGCCGCCGGCGATGAGCGCCCGCACCTGCTCCTCGTAGGCGGTCCGCACCTGATCGAACGTGACCACGCGGAAGCCGGCATCGTCGGCGTCCGGCGAGTTCGACAGCGAGACGGTCAGCGGTCCGATGGCGCCGGCCACGAAGCGGCGGCGGCCGGTGGCGTCGGCGACGCGGTCGGCCCATTCGCGGCACTGGCGCGCCGACTGCTCGTTGATGTCCCAGGCCAGACGCTGCAGGAACGGGTCTTCGATGACGCGCTGGTAGAACGCCGGGTCCTTGCGTCCGCCGCGCTCTCGCGGATCATCGACGAAGAACTCGCTCTGCGTGATGGTGGTGGCGCCGAAGGTGTTCGTCTCGATGATGTCGGCGCCGGCCTCGAGGAAGCGGCGATGGATGTCGCCCATCATCGCCGGCTGGGTCAGCGAGAAGAGGTCGCCGTTGTTCAGCAGGTCCTTGCCGGCGTCGCGGAAGCGGTCGCCGCGGATGTCCGCCTCGGTCATGCCGTAGGTGCGGATGGTGGTGCCCGTGGCGCCGTCGATGATCGCGATCCGCTGCGCCAGCACCTCCTGCAGGGGATGCGGGGAGGGGGCCGGATCGACGTGAGGAGCGGGACGCGACGGTGTGGTCATGGGAGGTCCAGGACGGCGCCACGGGCGCGGGAGCCGCGCGCGGCACGGGTCAGCGTGTCGGGCCTGGTGGCGCAGGCCACGAGGACGACGAAGGGGTCGCCGGCACCACGGGCGCCGACCTGCACGCGCGGCGTGATGAGGCCGGCGTCCGTGAGCCACGACGACAGCGTCTCGTCGTCGAAGCCCTGCCAGCGGTCGCCGAGCTTGTGGCGCACCCACGACTCGTCGTGCGTGCGCAGATCGAGGATGAGCACGCGGCCACCGGGGCGCAGCACGCGCGCGGCTTCATGCACGGCGCGGCCGGGGTCCGCCGCGTGATGCAGCGTCTGCGACAGCAGGGCGACATCGAAGGAGGCATCGGCCGCCGGCACCCGCTCGATTTCGCCGCGCTTCCAGGTGATGTTCGTGACCCGGCGCCGTTCGGCGAGCTGGCGGGCGCGGGCGAGCACCGCGGGTGAGCGGTCCACGCCGACCACGCGGCGGGCCCAGCGGGCTGCCTCGATCGTGAGGTACCCCTCGCCGCAGCCGATGTCGATGACGTCGAGGGGTGGCAGCAGCAGGCCGAGGGCGCGCGACCACGCCGCCCAACTCCGGCCGGGTACGAGCTGGCGGCCGTCGCGCGTGTCGGCGCCGGCGTGCTGATCGAAGTTCTCACGCCGGAGGCGCCGCACTTCCTGGATGCGCGCGTCATCGGCGCGCACGTCGGGGATGGCCGCGGCGCGCGAGAACTCGCCATCGAGCAGCTCCCAGAGCGGCGAGGGGCTGCCCGGCGCCCGGGCCAGACGGTAGTAGACATAGATGCCGTCGCGCTCCTCGCTGACGAGGCCGGCGTCCTTGAGGAGACCGAGATGGCGTGACACCCCTGACTGGGCGAGTCCCAGAATGCCGGTCAGCTCGGTGACGTTGAAGCGGTCGATGGACAGGGCCCGCAGCAGGCGCAGCCTGGCCGGGTCGCCGAGCACACGGAACAACGCGGAGGCCTCAAGCATATCGACACATCCATTGTTAATGATATGGCATGCGCCGGTGTTTCCCCAAACGCCCGGAGGCGGGAATCGGCGGCCCGGATGAATGGACGGGCGCGCCAGCCGAACCCCTGAAGTACACTAGGGGGCTCCGCGCCAGACTTGAGCGACCGCGACAGGCCGGACTTATACGCATGGGTATTCTCGACAAGCTCCGCCCCCAGGCCCGATGGAAACACGGCGATCCAATGGTGCGTCTCGAGGCCGTTCAGGCCCTCGACGCCTCCGAGACCGACGTCCTCGTTCAGGTGGCCTCCGAAGATTCTGATGCGCGCGTGCGCCGGGCGGCCGTGGGCCGGCTGGCGGATGCCGAGGTGCTGGCCGCCGTGACGCGCAACGACAGCGACACGGGCGTGCGGGACGCCGCCGTGCAGCGCATTATCACGCTGGCCTCCGAGCCGGGCGGCGCCGCCGGTGCCGTGCGCGCCCTCGGTGCACTCGGCCGGCACAAGGATCTGGCGGGCGTGGCCCGCTCGACCGCGCCCGAGCCGGTGCGACACGCCGCTGTGGCCGAGCTGACCGACGCTCGACTGCTCGGTGGCGTCGCGCGGCACGCCATCGACGCGAGCACCCGCCTGCTGGCGCTCGAGCGCCTGACGGACGCGGCTGAGCTCGAAGCCGTCGCCGTGAATGGCGAACATGCCGATGCGGCCGTGGCCGCGTTCGACAAGCTGAGCGGCCTCAGCGCCGACCAGCTCGGCCAAATCGCGCAGCGGGCGAAGTCGCGGGCCGTTGCCAAGCGCGCCAGGGCGCTCGCGGCGGCCATGTCCGCGACGCCGGTCGAGACGGCCGCGCCCGCCGCGCCGCAGTATCGCGAGGTCGAGCAGGCCACCGCCCGCGAGCTCTGTCAGCAGATGCAGGCGCTGGCCGCGAACGCCGACGTGGCGGCCGTGCGCGACGGGTATGCCGCGGCGCGTGTCGCCTGGGTCGAGCTCAACGCCGACGCCGATATCGAGCCGTCGATCGTGAGCGAGTTCGAAGCGCTGTCCGACACGGTGCGCACGGCGCTGGCCGCCGACGAAGCCGCCCGTGCGCAGGCCGCGAAGGCGGCTGCCGCCCTGCGCCGCGAGCAGGCGGAACGCGTGACGTGGTGCGAGCGCGTCGAAGGACTGCCGGTCGAAGGACTCGAGGCGGGCCTGGCCGACGCCCGTGCCGCGTGGGAGGCCCTGCCGCCGATGCCCGAGAGCTGGGCCGCCGATCTGCAGCGGCGGTTCGACGACGCGGTGAAGGCCGCCGAGCGGCGCCGTGAGCAGGCCGAGCAGGCGCGTGAGCTCCGTGCGCAGGCGCCGGCGGTCATCGACGAGATCGAAGCGCTGGTGGCCCAGGAGTACGCCGCCGTGCGTGGCCAGTGGCAGGCGCTGAGACGCAAGTGGCAGGCGATTCAGCGCACCGGCGACGTCGAGGCGGCGCTGAACGACCGTTTCCAGGCGGCCGCCGCGGCGTTCGAAACCCGCGAAGCCGCCGTGCGCGAAGGCAAGCAGAAGCAGCAGCAGGAGAACCTGCAGCGGCTGCAGGCCGCCGTGCAGGCGCTCGAAGCGCGCGCCGCCGCCGAGGCGATCTCGCTCAAGGACGCTGACGCGATCGTGAAGGACGTCAAGCTGGCGGTGGGCACGATGGGCCCGCTGCCCACGCCGCAGGATCGCGAAGACCTCACCGTGCGGCTGCAGGCCGTGCGCGCCGCGGTGCAGCCGCGGCTCGACGAGCTGCGCAACGCCGAGGAGTGGAAGCGCTGGGCGAACGTCCAGGTCCAGGAGGAACTCTGCGGGAAGATGGAAGCCCTCATCCCGCTGGCCGACACCGATCCGGCGAAGGCGTCCGAAGAGATGCGCCAGCTGCAGGAGAAGTGGAAGCCGGTGGCGGCGGCGCCGCGTTCGCAGGGTGAGGCCCTCTGGACGCGCTTCAAGGCCGCGCAGTCGCAGGTCTACGAGAAGTGCAAGGACTACTTCTCGCAGCAGGCGGCCGAACGGCAGGAGGCGCTGAAGAAGAAGGAAGAACTCTGCGCCCGCGCCGAAGCGCTCTCCGACTCGACCGACTGGGTGAAGACGGCCGAGGCGATGAAGACGCTGCAGGCCGAATGGAAGGCCATCGGTCCGGTGACGCGCGGCCGTGAGAAGGCCATCTGGGAACGCTTCCGCAAGGCCTGCGACGCCTTCTTCACGCGGCGTCAGGCCGACATGAAGCAGCGCAAGCAGGATTGGGGCGAGAACCTCTCGAAGAAAGAAGCGCTCATCGCCGAGGCCGAACAGCTCGCGCAGTCCACGAGCTGGGAGCAGGCGTCGGCGCGCCTCAAGGCCCTGCAGGTCGAGTGGAAGACGATCGGCCCGGTGAAGAAGAGCAAGTCGGACCAGGTGTGGGAACGCTTCCGCGCCGCCTGCGACCTGTTCTTCGAGCGGTTCAAGAACCGCGACCAGGAACAGATCCAGACGAAGTTCGTGGACCGCGACACCGCCGTGGCCGAAATCGAAGCGCTCGTCCCCGACGAGGGCGCCGCGATGCCCGACGACCTCTACAACAAGGTGCAGGCGGCGCGCGCCCGCTGGCTGCAGGGGCCGGAGCTGCCGCGGCACGTGCTCACGCCGCTCGCCGAGCGCGTGAACGCGGCGCTGCTCTCGCTCGTGACCCGCTGGCCGGAGGCTTTCACCGGCGGCGAACTCGATCCGTCCGTCACCGCCAGGCGCATGGAGAAGCTGTGCGCGAAGGTGGAAGCGCTCGTGGCGAACGACGGCGGCGCGGCGAAGACCACCGCGAGCCTGTCGCCCGCCGAGCTGCTCGCCAAGCAGTGGCGCGAGGCGCTCGCCGCCAACACGATGGGCGCCGGCGCGGCCAAGCAGGCCGAAGAGGCGCGCCAGCGCGCGGCGGATCAGGAACTGCGCAGCGCGCAGTCGGCGTGGCTGCGCCTCGGGCCGGTCGCGCCCGACGTGCGCAAGCCGCTGCAGGAGCGCTTCGACAAGGCCGTGCGGCGCGTGCTCGACGGCCGCCGCCGTCCCGTCGCCCGCGCGTAGTTCGTCATCGCGTTCGTCCTCACGGGCGGCTGGTCCCTGCGGATCAGCCGCTCGAGCTCTGTACGGCAGGAATCATTACGCTAGCGCGGCCAGGTCTAGCCCGGCGGGGTGCCGTACAAAGCAACGGCGCCAGGTGCGCTGGCGCCGTCGTGGGTGTCCGTAGGGGCCGAGGCTACTCGGCGCTCGGGTCTTCGAGGTACGTGTAGCCCTGCAGCCCTTCTTCGTAGAAGCGCAGCAGGCGCCCGGCCTGCTGGTCCTGCAGGTGGCCGGCATGCACGGCGGCTTCGACGTCGCGGCGCAGCTTGCCGAGCAGCTCTTCCGGGTCGAACTGCACGTAGCGCAGCACTTCATTCACCGTGTCGCCCTTGATTACGTGGTCCACGCGGGCCGGCTCGTTTTCGTCGCCGTTTTCGTTCAGGCTCACGTGCACGGCGTGGGTGTCGCCGAGCAGGTTGTGCAGGTCGCCCAGGATTTCCTGGTAGGCACCCACGAGGAACACGCCCAGGTAATACGGCTCGCCGTTGTCGCGATGCAGGCGCAGCGTCTTCTTCACGTCGCGGCGATCGATGAACTGGTCGAGCTTGCCGTCGGAGTCGCAGGTGATGTCGCCGATGACGGCGTGGTTCGTCGGCTTCTCGAGCAGGCGGTGGATCGGCAGCACCGGGAAGAGCTGCTTGATGGCCCAGCTGTCGGGAATCGACTGGAAGAGCGAGAAGTTGCAGAAGTAGGTGTCGGAGAGCATGTCCTCCAGGTTCTGGAGGTCTTCCGGCACATCGCCCATCTGCGGCAGCAGCAGGCGGATCTTCTCCGAGATCGCGAAGTACAGGTTCTCGGCGTGGGCGCGCTGTTCGAGCGGCAGGTAGCCGCCGGCGAACAGGTTCATCGCCATGTCGAGCGCCTGCTGGGCGTCGTGGTAACTCTCCACGGCGTTACGGGCGTTGACGTTCTTGTAGGTTTCGATGAGGTCGATGAGCGGCTGCTCGAAGTCGTCCTTCGGCGCCGTCGGCACCTGTTCCTCGCCGAACCCGCTCGTACCGAGCACGTTGAAGACGAGCAGCGAGTGGTAGGCGGTGATGGCGCGGCCGCTCTCCGAGATGATCGTCGGGTGCGCCACCTGCTCTTCGTCGCACACCTGCTGGATGTGGTACACGACGTCGTTCGCGTACTCCTGCAGGGTGTAGTTCATGCTCGACTCGAAGTTGGTCTGCGAGCCGTCGTAGTCCACACCCAGGCCGCCGCCGACGTCGATGAACTCGATGCCGGCGCCCGCCTTGGCCAGATCGCAGTAGACGCGGGCCGCTTCGTTGAGCGCGTTCTTGATGATGCGGATGTGTGTGATCTGGCTGCCGAGGTGGAAGTGGAGGAGCTTGAAGCAGTCCTCCATGCCGTGCGCCTTGAGCAGCTCGAGGCCGCGCAGGATCTCGGTGACCGTGAGGCCGAACTTCGAGCGGTAGCCGCCCGACGACTGCCAGCGGCCCATGCCGCGCGCCGCCAGCTTCACGCGCATGCCGATGCGCGGCCGCACGCCGACCTTCTCGGCGTACTTCAGGATGAGCTCGAGTTCGGTGTACTTCTCGACGATCGGGATGATGTTGCGGCCGATCTTCTGCGCCCACATCGCCAGCTCGATGAACTCGGCGTCCTTGAAGCCGTTGCACACGATAGGCGTGTCGTTGCTGGCCATCGCGGCCACGGCCATGAGCTCCGGCTTCGAGCCGGCTTCGAGGCCGAAGCCGTAGTCGCGGCCGAACTGCATGACTTCCTGCACGACCTGGCGCTGCTGGTTGACCTTGATCGGGTAGACGCAGACGTACTTGCCGCCGTACTGGTTGGTGGCGATCGCCTGCTGGAAGGCGGCGTTGATCTCGCCCAGCCGGTGCTGCAGGATGCCGGGGAAGCGGATGAGGATCGGCGCGCTCAGGCCGCGCAGATCGAGGCGATCGACCAGCTTCTTGAGGTCGATCGAGCGGGCGGCGTCGCGGCTCGGGTGCACCTGCACATGGCCGGACTCGTTGACCGAGAAGTAGCCCTGGCCCCAGCGGGCCACGTCGTAGTGTTCCGACGCCTCGGTCGCCGTCCAGTGGCCGTTGGACGGCGCGCTCGCGGCGCGCTGCTTTTCGTTGGTAGCCGTGCTCATCTCAGAAGGAAAAGAATAAACGAAATCCCCGGCGGCGCACGGCGGATTCGCCCCCGACACGATCTTTTTACTACCATCGGACGATGACCGAACGTATTCCCGCCATCAAAGTCCTGCTGCTGCCCAAGGACACCAACAATCTGGGGACGATCTTCGGTGGCGTGATCCTCTCGCACATCGACCTGGCGTCGGCCGTGGAAGCGCGGAAGACCGCGCCGCACCGCTTCGTCACCAAGGCGTTTCGTGAGGTGGAATTCCACTCGCCGGTGTTCGTTGGCGACATCGTGAACTTCTACACCGAGACGCTCAAAGTGGGCCGCACATCGGTCACCGTGGCGGTGTCGGTCGAGGTGGAACGCTGGAGCGCGGGCGCCGGCGAGCGCGAGAAGGTGACCTACGCCGAGGTGGTGCTCGTCGCCATCGGGCAGCACGGACGCCCGATCCCCATTCGTCCGGAACCGGGAGTCGCCCGATGATCGCGGCATTCGCGCCGGCCACCGTGTCGAACGTGGCCGCCGGATTCGACGTGCTCGGCTTCGCCCTCGAGGAGCCGGGCGACATCGTGGTGGCGCGTCTGGCCGACGCGCCCGGCGTCGTCATCGGCGAGGTCACGGGCGACGGCGGCCGCCTGTCGCGGGATCCGGGCCGGAACACCGCCGGGGCCGCGGTGCAGGCCCTGCTGGCGGCGCTCGGCACGCGGCAGGGCATCGTGCTCGACGTCCACAAGGGCCTGCCGCTTGCGAGCGGCGTCGGCAGCAGTGGCGCGAGTGCCGTCGCGGCCGTCGTGGCGGTCAACGAGCTGCTCGGCCGGCCCGCGTCGCTCGAAGGCGTCTGCCAGGCGGCGATGCAGGGGGAGCAGGCTGGCTGCGGCGCGGTGCATCCCGACAACGTCGCGCCGTCGCTCTACGGCGGCTTCGTGCTGGCGCGCAGCGTCGAGCCGCCCGACATCGTGCGCCTGCCGGTGCCGGCGGGGCTATCGTGCGCGGTGCTGCACCCGCACCAGGAAGTGCAGACCGGCGCGGCGCGGGCCCTGCTCGGCGACAGCGTGCCGCTGTCAACGGCAGTGCGCCAATGGGCCAACCTCGGCGCGCTCGTCTCCGCGCTGCACACGGGCGACCTGGCGCTGCTCTCGCGGGCGCTCGTCGATCATGTGGCGGAGCCCAAACGGGCCGTTCTCGTCCCGGGCTTCGCCCGGGTGAAGGCGGCGGCGCTCGAAGCCGGTGCCCTCGGCTGCAGCCTCTCCGGCTCCGGGCCCTCGATCTTCGCGCTGGCGCCGTCGCCCGATGAGGCGCGCCGGGTGGGGCAGGCGATGGCCACGGCTTTCGGCCAGGAACCCGGGCCCGGCGCGGACCTCTGGATCTCGGCCGTCGGCACGACCGGGGCACGCGTGGTCGATCTGGCAGGAGGTCGGTAGATGCCGTTCATCAGCACACGCAGCGCCGGCGCGGCGCCGGTGTCGCTCGCCGACGCCGTCCGTCGCGGGCTCGCCCCCGGCGGCGGCCTGTACGTGCCCACCGCCATCAGCGCGATGCCGCCGGCGGAGTTCGCCGCGCTGCGCGGCCGGTCGCCCGGCGAGGTCGCTGCCGCGCTCATCGCGCCGCTCGTCGAGGAGTCGTTCGACCGCGACACGCTCGGCCGGCTGATGGGCGACGCGCTCGACTTCCCGGTGCCGCTCGTGCCGCTCGGCCCCGGCCACTACGTGCTGGAGCTCTTCCACGGGCCGACGCTCGCCTTCAAGGACGTCGGCGCCCGCACGATGGCGCGCTGGATAGCGGCCGTGGCGGCGGGGAAGGACGCGCGTCCGCTGACGGTGCTCGTCGCCACGTCCGGTGACACGGGCGGCGCCGTGGCGCAGGCGTTCCACCGCGTGCCCGGCACGCGCGTCGTCGTGCTCTATCCGCGCGGCCGCGTGAGCCGCGTGCAGGAAGTGCAGTTCACGACGCTCGGCGACAACGTGTCGGCGGTGGCGGTGGAGGGCACGTTCGACGACTGTCAGCGCCTGGTGAAGGCCGCCTTCGCGGACCACACGCTCGGGGAGACGCACCGCCTGACCTCGGCGAACTCGATCAACATCGGCCGGCTCCTGCCGCAGATGGCCTACTATGCCTGGGCGTCGCTGCAGCTGCCGGCCGGCACGCCGCCACCCACCGTGGTCGTGCCGAGCGGCAACCTCGGGAACCTCACGGCCGGCGTGTTGGCGGCCCGTCGCGGTGTGCCCATCGGCCATTTCGTGTCGGCGACCACCATCAACGACCCGTTCCCGCGCTACCTCACCTCGGGCACGTTCACGCCCCAGGACGCGGTGCCCACGCTTGCGAGTGCCATGGATGTCGGCCACCCGAGCAACTTCGAGCGGCTCATGTGGCTCTTCGATGGCGACCTGGCGAGGATGCGCGCCACCATCACCGGCGTGGTCGTGACCGACGATGAGGTGCGGTCCACGATCCGCGCCCTGCACGCGAACTACGGCTACATCGCCGATCCGCATACGGCCGTCGGCTGGATCGGCGCGGAGAAGGCAGGGCGGCACGGCGACGGGCCGGTCGTCGTGCTCGCAACCGCGCACCCGGCGAAGTTTCCCGAGGTGGTCGAGCCCACGCTCGGCGCGGCGGTGGCGCTGCCGCCGGCGCTGGCCGATCGCCTCGCGCTCGATGTCGTCGCCACGCGCATCCCGCCGCGCCTCGATGCGCTCACCGCCGTGCTCGCCGGCACGGCCTGACGCGCCAGCCGACACGCCGGCGTCCAGGCCCACGACATGTCACGCACGGTTGCCCGCGCGCTCCTGCTCGGTGCCCTCGTGGTGCTGGTGGCGGCGTTCTTCGCTTTCGACCTCGATCGCTTCACCAGTCTGGGCGCGCTCAAAGAGCAGCAGGCGGCGGCGGAGGCATGGCGAGCCGCGCATCCGTGGCAGGCGGCCGGCGGGTTCTTCGCGCTCTATGTGATCGTGGCGGCGGCATCACTGCCGGGCGCGGCGGTGCTGACGCTGGCCGCCGGCGCGCTCTTTGGCGTCGTGGCCGGCACGATCCTCGTGTCGTTCGCCTCCACGATCGGCGCCACCCTGGCGTTCCTCTCCGTGCGCGTGCTCCTCGGCGAGAGCGTGCAGCGGCGGTTCGGCGCGCGCCTGGCCACCATCAACGACGGCATCAGGCGCGAGGGGGCGTTCTATCTCTTCACGCTGCGCCTCGTGCCCGTGTTCCCGTTCTTCCTCGTGAACCTGCTGATGGGGCTCACGCCGATTGGCACCGCGACCTTCGCGGCGGTCAGCCAGGCCGGCATGCTGCCGGCCACGCTCGTCTACGTGAATGCCGGGACGCAGCTCGGGCGGCTCGAACGCCTGGGCGGCATCCTCTCACCCGGCGTGCTGCTCTCGTTCACCGCGCTCGGCCTGCTGCCACTCGTCGCCCGCCGGCTCGTGGAGGCGGCACGCCGGCGCGCCGTGTACCGTCCGTTCGCGGCGCTGCGTCCGCCGACGTTCGACCACAATCTCGTGGTCATCGGCGCCGGTTCGGCCGGCCTCGTGGCCGCCTACATCGCCGCGGCGGTGAAGGCGCGCGTGGCGCTCGTCGAAAAGCACCGCATGGGGGGCGACTGCCTGAACACGGGCTGCGTGCCGTCGAAGGCGTTGCTGCGCTCGGCGGCGCTGCTCGCCGACATCCGCCGCGCACCGCGCCTCGGCATTCGCGCGGCGTCCGCCGAGTTCGACTTCGCCGACGTGATGGCGCGCGTGCGCCAGACCATCGCCGCCATCGCCCCGCACGACTCGGTCGAGCGCTACACGCGCCTCGGTGTCACGTGTGTGCAGGGGAGCGCGACCATCACGTCACCCTGGACGGTGGACGTCACGGCGGAGGACGGCACCCGGCGTACGCTCACGACGACACACATCATCGTGGCGGCCGGCGCGCGGCCCTTCGTGCCGGCGTTGCCGGGGCTGGTCGAGGTGACACCGCTCACCTCCGAGACGGTGTGGGGGCTCACGGCCCTGCCGCGGCGTCTCGTCGTGCTCGGCGGCGGACCGATCGGCTGCGAACTGGCGCAGGCATTCGCGCGGTTCGGCGCCCGGGTGACCGTGGTGGAGACGGCGACGCGGCTGCTGGCGCGTGAAGACGAGGCCTGTTCGACGCTCCTGGCTCAGGCCTTCGCCGAAGACGGCATCGACGTCCGCGTAGGCCACACCGCCCGGCGTGTCGAAGTCGTGGACGGCGAGAAGCGCCTCCTCGTCGAACACGCCGGCACGACGTCGGCGATTCCGTTCGACGAAATCCTCTGCGCGGTGGGGCGGGTGGCGAACACGGCCGGCTACGGCCTCGAGGCCCTCGGCGTTCCGGTCACCCCGTCGCGCACCCTCGAGGTGAACGAAGTCCTCGAAACGCGGTTCCCCAATATCCTCGCCTGCGGCGACGTGGCGGGTCGGTTCCAGTTCACGCACACCGCCTCGCACATGGCGTGGTTCGCGTCGGTCAACGCGCTCTTCGGGCGCTTCCGCAGGTTCCGGGTGGACTACCGCGTCGTGCCGCGCGCGACCTTCACCGACCCGGAGATCGCGCGTGTCGGCCTGAACGAGCAGGACGCGCGGGCCGAGGGCGTGGCGTACGAGCGCACCACCTACGGGCTCGACCGCCTGGACCGCGCCATCACCGACGGAGCCACGGCCGGCTTCGTGACGGTGCTGACCGCACCCGGCACCGACCGCATCCTGGGAGCCACCATCGCCGGCGCCCATGCGAGCGAGCTGCTCACCGAGTTCGTGACGGCGATGAAGCACGGTCTGGGACTGAACGCGATCCTCGGGACGATCCACACCTATCCCACGATGGCCGAGGCCAACAAGGCCGTGGCCGGCGTGTGGAAGCGGCGTACGGTCACACACGGCCAGCACGTCGTGCTGACGGCATTCCACGCCTGGCGACGCGGCGCCGGCGGCGTTGGCGGCGTGTTGGCCGCCCTGCCGGCGCTCATCCGCGACCGGCGGCCGGTCGAGCCACGCCCGCCGACTGGCGGCTGAGCCGGAGGGACGGGTAACATGCGGCGGAATGGCTCCTGCGTCCGCGCTCGTCACCCCCGAACGGTCTGAAGTCGATCCTGCCTACACGTGGGACCTGTCCGCGATCTTCCCCTCGTGGGAGGCGTGGGATACGGCGCTGGCCGAGCTGGAGCAGCGGATTGCCGCGTTCGCGTCCCTCGCCGGCACGCTCGGCTCGAGCGGCGCCCGTCTGCGCGAGGCGCTCGAGGCCAACGACGCCATCGGGCAACTCAGCTACCGCGTCTGGTATTACCCGTCGCTCACACACGATCAGGATCAGCGCGACAACGCGTCGGCCGCCCGCCGTCAGCGGGTGCAGCTCCTCTTCGCGAAGCTCGAGCAGGCCACCTCGTGGTTCAACCCCGAACTGCTGCGCGTGCCGCTCGCCGACATCCACGCGTGGATGGCCGCCGATCCGGCGCTCGCCGTGTATCGATTCGCCGTCGAGGATCTCTTCCGCAAGCAGGCGCACGTGCTCGACCAGGCCGGCGAACACCTGCTGTCGCTGGCCTCGCGGCTGACCGGCGCGCCGAAGGATGTCTACGAGGCGCTGTCGACCGCCGACGCGCAGTTCCCGGCCGTCACCCTCGGCACCGGCGCCAGCGTGGACTGCACCTACGGCAACTACCGGCGCGTGCTGGCGACGAGCCGCGTGGCCGCCGACCGCCGCGCCGTGTTCAACGCGCACTACGATGTCTTCGGCGCCCGCCGCAACACGTTCGCTTCGATCTACAACGGCGTGCTGCACCGCGACTGGTTCCAGGCGCGGGCCCGTGGGTATGCGACGACCCTCGAGGCCGCGCTCTTCGGCAATGCGATTCCCGCCGAGGTCGTCACGACGCTCATCGCCGAGGGACGGGCCGGCGTGGCGCCCTTCCAGCGCTACCACCGGCTGCGCAAGCGCGTGCTGGGGCTCGACAGCTACGGGCCGGCCGACACCTACGTGCCGCTCGTCGAACACGACGTGCAGTACCGCTACGACGACGTACGTGAGTGGATCGTGGCGTCCACGGCCCGGCTCGGCGCCGACTACCAGGCGCGCGTGCGCGAGGCCTTCGACCGGCGCTGGATCGACGTCTACGAGAACAAGGGCAAGCGGAGCGGCGCCTACTCAGCGCCGGTGTACGGCGCGCATCCGTACATGCTGCTCAACTACAACGACACGCTCGATGCGGTGTTCACGCTGGCCCACGAGATGGGCCATTCGATGCACACGCTGCTGGCGCATGGCAGTCAGCCGTTCGTCTACGCCGGCTACACGATCTTCGTCGCCGAAGTGCCGTCCACGCTGAACGAGGAACTGCTGCTCGAGTTCATGCTGGAGCGCGCCGCCACGACCGGGGAGCGCACGATGCTCCTGCAGCATGCCATCGACGGCATCGTCGGCACGTTCTACAACCAGGTGGTCTTCGCCGACTACGAGCTCGAGGCGCACCGGCTGGTCGAGCGCGACGAGCCGGTCACGGCCGACGGGCTGAGCGCGCTGTACGCGCGGACGGTCGATGCCTACTGGGGCGACGCCATCGAGCGCGACGAGCGCACGGCCTGGACGTGGGCGCGCATCCCGCATTTCTTCCAGGCGCCTTACTACGTCTACCAGTATGCGACGTGTATGGCGTCGACCGCGGCACTCATGGACGCGGTGGGCAGCGCTGACCCCGGGCGCCGCGACGACGGCGTCCGCCGGTACCTCGAGCTGCTGCGCGCCGGCGGCAGCGATCACCCGATGGCGTTGCTGAAACGTGCGGGCGTCGATCTGGCCGAGCCGACGGCGATTCGCGCGCTGGTCGCGCGGCTGGACCGCCTGGTGGGCGAGCTCGAGTCAGCGCTCGGCTGAGAAGACGGGGCAGCGGCAGCGCTCCGGCACGGTCCGCAGCGCGGGGACGTGCCGGCATCTCACTGTTCGCGGATGGCCTGGGTGGGGTCGATCCGCATGGCGCGGCGCGCCGGCGCATACGCGGCGGCTGCCGCGACCAGCAGCAGCACGGCCGGTACTGCGGCGAACGTGACCGGATCGTACGGCCGGATGCCGAACAATTGATGCTCGAGCAGCGGCGACAGCAGACCGGCGCCGACGAGCCCGGCGACGATGCCGGCGAGCGCCAGCCGCGTGGCCTGGCCGAGCACCATCCGGAGTACCGCGCCGGGCTGGGCGCCAAGCGCCAGCCGCACGCCCACCTCGCGCGTGCGTTCGCCGACGACGAGCGCCATGACGCCATACACGCCGACGGCCGCCAGCAGCAGCGCCAGCAGGCCGAAGCTCGAGACCAGCACGAGGATGAAGCGGCGTGGCGCCACCGAGGTCGCGCGGACATCGGTCATCGTGCGCACGTCGAAGAGCGCGAGCCCGCGATCGAAGTCGCGCAGGCCGCTGCGCACCGACTCCACGATGCCGGCCGGGTCGCCGCTCGTGCGCAGCACGATGAACGGCGCCACCGGCGGCCCCTGGCGATGCGGGATGTAGAGCTCGGCCGCCGGGGCCTGTTCGAGGCCCGCGTGCCGGACGCTGCCGACGACGCCGACCACGGTCATCCATGGGTTGCGCGCCGGATTGGGGCCGGTGCGGATGCGGCGGCCAATCGGGTCTTCGCCGGGGAACAGGCGCGCCGCCAGCGCCTCGTTGATCACGGCGGCGGGCGGCGCCTGGGGCCCGTCCTCGCGGGTGAAGCCGCGGCCGCGGAGGATCGGCATCTGCATCGCTCCGAAGAAGTCGTCGACGGCGCGCCGGAACTGCACTTCCGGCAGGTCGGCATCGGCCAGCACGCGGCCTTCGACGTCGAGGGTCGTGGAGACGGACGTGCTGCCGAGCGGCAGCCGCGTGGTGCCACCCGCGGCGACGACACCGGGCACGGCGCGCAGCCGGGCGAAGAGCTCGTCGTAGTAGGCGAGTCGGGCGTCGGCGGTCGCGAGGCGCCGCGGCAGGGTGATCTGCATCGTCAGCAGGCTCGCGGAGCTGAACCCCGGATTCACCGACAGCAGGCTCGTGAAGCTGCGCAGCAGCAGGACGGCGCCGGTGCTGAGGAGCACGGCGAGCGCCACCTCGCTCACGACCAGCGCGCTGCGAAGCCGCCGCGCCTTCGGTGACGCGCCCGCGGCGCCGCGGCCGCCGTCCTGCAGCGCGTCGCGCAGGTCGGGCCGCGAGGCGGCGAACGCCGGAACGAGACCGATTCCGATGCCGGCGAGCACCGCCACGGCCAGCGTCACGCCGAGCACGGTGCCGTCGGGCGTGATCTCGCCCAACCGCGGGATGGTCCGTGGCGCCAGCGCCACCAGTCCGCGCACGCCCCAGTTGACGGCGACGAGAGCCATCGCGGCGCCCGCCATCGCCAGCAACACCGCCTCCGTGAGGAATTGCCGCACGAGGCGCCCGCGCCCCGCCCCCAGGGCGGCACGCACCGCGAGTTCGCGCGACCGGGCCACGCTCTGTGCCAGCGCCAGGCCGGCCACATTCACGCAGGCCATGAGCAGCACGATCCCGACGCCGCCGAGGAGCAGCAACAACGCCGTGCGCACCGGGCCCACCGCCTGCTCGTGCAGGGGCACGACCGCCGTGCCCCACCCGGCGTTCGAGTCCGGATACGCCTGCTCGAGTTGCCGTGCCACGACGGCGAGGCGCGACTCGAGCTGCTGGATGTCGACGCCGGCGTGCAACCGGGCGACGACCGCCAGATAGTGGACGTTGCGCACGATACGCCCGTCGCGGCTGGCGAACGGGTCGCGTTCGGGACTCCAGGCCGACCACGCATCGACCCCCGTCTGCGTCGTGAAGCCATCGGGGCCGAGCATCGTGCTGTACGGGAAGACGAAGTCGTCGGGCATGATCCCGACGACGGTGCTCGGCCGGCCTTCGAGGGTCAGCACGCGTCCCACCGTGGTTGGATCCCCGCCGAAGCGGCGTTGCCAGTAGCCGTGCGACAGGACCACGGCATCGGTGTCGCCCGGCGCGAACGTGCGGCCGATGATCGGCTGGCGCTGCAGCACGTCGAACATGCGCAGGCCGACGTTGACGACGAGCACCGGCTCGAGGCCTTCGCTCGTCGTCATCTGTTCGCTCGAGACGAAGGACATGAAGCCCTCGAGGTCGGCGAGGTCCTTCACGCCCTCGCGGTAGTCGAGGAAGTTGGCGGGGGAGACCACGTTCGTCGGCTTCTGCTCGCGTGGATTGCTGCTCCACACCATCGCCAGATCGTCCGGCGCGCCGTAGGGCAGCGGTTGCAGCAGCACGCCGTTCACCACCGTGAAGATGGCGCTGTTGGCGCCGATGCCGAGCGCGAGCGCGAGAACGGCGAGTGCGGTGACGACCGGCCGGCGGCGTGCCAGCACCAGCGCGTGACCGATGTCGGAGCGGAGGTTTTCCCAGAACACGGCGCGACTCCCTCGAGGTTCGTACAGGTGCGATTGACGATTGGGCCAGAGCGGCCAGCGCCGTAACGCCGCCACTCGTTCGGCGGCACCGCAGACGACGTGTTGTCCGAGCGTGTGGACGAGGACGGGCCACGGACCCGTGGCGGCGATGACGCGGAAGTCGGCCCGGATCTCCGGGCCGAAGCGGGCACGGAACGCCTTCGGATAGGCCAACAGCGCCAGGCCGAGAAGCACGTCGGCCGTGGCCCGCCGCAGGTGACTCACGGGAGGACTCCGACGAGCCGCCGCGCCCGCGCGGTCGCGAGCTGGCCTGCCAGCCGTTGCGCCTCGGCCACCGCTACCGCGCGCCCACGTTCGCTCAGGCGGTAGTAGCGCCGTCGTTCGTCGTCGCGCCCGGTCGGACGTTCGTCGAGTTCTTCGATGAGGGCCTGCTCGAGCAGGCGGGCCAGCGCGCGGTACAACGTGCCCGCGTGCAGCAGGGGGCTGCCGGCGCGGCCGTTGACGTCCTGCATGATGCGGTAGCCGTGTTGTTCGCCTTCGGCCAGCGCCAGGAGGATCTCGAACGCGACCGGCGTGAGAGGCAGGAAGGGCTCGGTACGGAAGCGATCGGTGCTCATGGGTGCGTCGCGACTATACGCGTGTAGAACATAGACGGCCACGACCGGGAAATGGTTGTCGCAGGGCCGTTGACCGCAGACAGAGGACTATGTATCCTTGTATCCGGATTTACGGATGAATCAGTCCCGCGCCCTCGCCGTCGCCGACCGGCCCAGCATGCCCCGCCTGCTGGAGCACATGACGGCGCTCGCCGATCCCGTGCGGTGCCGGTTGCTCCTCCTGCTCGAACGGCACGAACTCACGGTCACTGAGCTCTGCGCCGTGCTCCAGTTGCCGCAGTCCACGGTGAGCCGCCACCTCAAGACGCTCGCTGACGACGCGTGGGTGGTCTCGCGGCGCGACGGCACCTCCCGCTACTACGGACTCTCGACGACGCTCGACCAGCCGGCGGCGCGCCTCTGGCCGCTCATCCGCGAGCAGGCGAGCGAGACCTCCGCCGCCGAACAGGACGCCCGCCGCGCCGAAGGCGTGCTCGCGGAGCGGCGTTCGAAGTCGGCGCAGTTCTTCTCGTCGGCGTCTGGGCAGTGGGACCGCCTGCGCGCCGAACTCTTCGGCCAGCAGTTCCAGTCGGAGGCCGTACTCGCCATGCTCGACCGGCGCCTGCGCGTCGGCGATCTCGGCTGCGGCACGGGCACCTTCAGCGCGCTCATCGCCCCGTACGTGGCGCGCGTCGTCGCCGTGGATGCCTCGGCGGAAATGCTGGCCGCCGCGCGCGGGCGCCTGGCCGCGTTCCCCACGGTCGACGTGCGCCGCGGCACGCTCGAAGCGTTGCCCGTGGACGACCAGCAGCTCGACATCGCCGTGCTCGCCCTCGTCCTGCATCACCTGCCCGACCCCGGGCGCGCCATCGCGGAGGCCGCGCGCGTCGTCGCGCCCGGCGGCCGCGTGCTCATCGTGGACATGCTGCCCCACGACCGCAGCGACTATCAGCAGCAGATGGGACATGTGTGGCTCGGTTTCTCCGAGCCGCAGATCCGCCGGTGGCTCGAGAGCGCGGGCTTCAGTGACACGCGCGTCGAGGCACTGACACCAGAGGCGACGGCGAAAGGCCCGGCGCTCTTCCGCGCCGTCGCGACGAAGTAGACGTTCGATCGATCGTTCAGGCACCGCACACAGGAGACAGACATGGCCACCGCCACTTCGACCGTTCACGCGTTTGACGCCGCCCGCAAGGCCGGCCGCGAGCCCTTCAAGGTGAAGGACCTCTCGCTGGCCGAGTTCGGCCGCCAGGAGATCCGCCTCGCCGAGCACGAGATGCCCGGCCTCATGGCGCTGCGCAAGCAGTACGGTGCCAGCAAGCCGCTCGCCGGCGCGAAGATCATGGGCTCGCTGCACATGACCGTGCAGACGGCCGTGCTCATCGAAACGCTGACCGAACTCGGCGCCGACGTGCGCTGGGTGAGCTGCAACATCTTCTCGACGCAGGATCACGCCGCCGCGGCCGTGGTCGTCGGCCGCCACGAGACCGGTGGCACCGTGGCCGCGCCGAAGGGCACGCCGGTCTTCGCGTGGAAGGGCGAGACGCTGCCCGAATACTGGTGGTGCACGGTCGAAGCGCTGCTCTGGCCCGACAGCACCGGTCCGGATCTCATCGTCGATGACGGTGGCGACGCGACGCTCTTCGTGCACAAGTGCAAGGAGTACGAGGCCGCCGGCAGGATTCCCGCGTTCAACGCCGACAGTGAGCCCGAGGAATGGGGCGTCATCCTCGAGACGCTGACGCGCGAACTCACGGCGCGTCCGGGCGTGTGGACGAAGGTGGCCGACGGCATCAAGGGCGTGTCTGAGGAGACCACGACCGGCGTGCACCGTCTCTACGAGATGACCGCGGCGAACACGCTGCTCTTCCCGGCCATCAACGTCAACGACTCGGCCACCAAGAGCAAGTTCGACAACCTCTACGGCTGCCGCCACTCGCTCATCGACGGCCTGAACCGCGCAAGCGACGTGATGCTCTCGGCCAAGGTGGCCGTGGTGTTCGGCTACGGCGACGTCGGCAAGGGCTGCGCACAGGCGCTCAAGGGCCAGGGCTGCCGCGTGATCGTCACCGAGATCGATCCCATCTGCGCGCTGCAGGCGGCGATGGAGGGCTACCAGGTGACGACGCTCGACGACGTCATCGAGACCGCCGACATCTTCATCACGGCGACGGGCAACAAGAACATCCTCACCGTCGACCACATGATGCGGATGAAGGACAAGGCGATCATCGGCAACATCGGCCACTTCGACAACGAGATCGAGATGGCCGGCCTGGCGAAGTCGGGGGCGACCCGCGTGCAGATCAAGCCGCAGTACGACGAGTGGGTGTTCCCGGCCACGGCGACCCGCGCCGAGCACAGCGTGCTCGTGCTCGCGGAAGGCCGTCTGCTGAACCTCGGCTGCGCGACCGGCCACCCGAGCTTCGTGATGAGTTCGTCGTTCACCAACCAGGTGGTGGCCCAGCTCGACCTGCACTTCAGCGCCACCGGCAAGCCCACGCTCTCGGGCACGACCTACGACGCCAAGCGTGTCTACATCCTGCCGAAGAAGCTCGACGAGATGGTGGCGCGCCTCCACCTCGACAAGCTCGGCGTGAAGCTCACGCGCCTCTCGAAGGAACAGGCCGACTACATCGGCGTGTCGCCGGACGGTCCGTACAAGCCGGCGCACTACCGGTACTAGGTGCTGGAGGCTGGGGACCAGGGGCTGGGGCTCGAAAACGCTCTCGCCTTCCCGTCACGCTGTCTCACTGCCACTGCGGGCGCGGGGCTTCGGCCTCGCGCCCGTTCGTTTGTACGCTTCGAAAATGTGGTGACACGCCGCGTCAATGAATCGCCGTGTGTGCGCCACATTTGTGCGCACACTGTGCGCGTGCCGCACGATTGCGCATTTTCGTTGGACAATTGTGGCGTTTTCGATGGCACTTTTCGTGCTTTGTCGGTCGATGGCTGAACAGCCACAACGGAGACGGAGCCAGAAAATGATGCGTGTCGGATGTGCAAATACCGGGCGGCGCGGGCGGTGGACGTGGGCGGGAGCCCTTGTCCTGGCCCTCATGGTCACCCTTCCGCTGACCTCAACCGAGGCCCTGGCGCAGGCCCCCGTGGTCACGCTGAGCAGGACCGTCGTGACGCCCGGCGGAGCCACGATCGTGACGGTCACCGGCGTCCCCGGCGAGAACTTCGCGATTCTCGGCAGCTCGAAGGGGTCCGGATTCGCCTACGGAGGTGTGCAGTTCTCGGTGGGCGCGGACTTCGTGCTCCTGGCGTTCAGCAGCCTCGATGGCAGCGGCCGCGCGGTGGTCAGCGTGACGCCGCCGTTCAGCGGGACCGAACTCGACCGCTATTACATCCAGGCGGCGACGTCGCCGTCGCCGGCGTTCCAGCCGCTCCGCGTGTCGCCGGGGCTCGTGCTGCTGAACGCTGACCTGAGTGGCCTGGCGGCTGCGATCGGTGCGGGGCCGGCGGGTCCGGCCGGGCCGCAGGGACCGGCGGGGGCACAAGGCCCCGCAGGTCCGGCAGGGCCTACGGGCGCGGCCGGTGCGGCCGGTGCGGCCGGGCCGCAGGGGCCGGCGGGTCCGGCAGGCCCCGCGGGGCCGCAGGGCGCTGTTGGTCCGGTGGGGCCCGTTGGCCCGGCCGGTGCGAACGGCATTGACGGTGCGCAGGGGCCGGCGGGTCCGCAGGGGCCGGCCGGTGCGGATGGCGCGCAGGGCCCGGCAGGCCCGGTTGGTCCGGTGGGCCCGGCGGGTGCGAATGGTTTGAACGGCGCGGACGGCGCGCAGGGGCCGGCAGGTCCGCAGGGGCCCGCGGGTCCGGTGGGTCCGATTGGTCCGATTGGTCCGCAGGGGCCGGCTGGTGCTGACGGTGCGCAGGGGCCGGCAGGTGTCGCAGGCCCGGTTGGTCCGGTGGGCCCGGCGGGTGCGAATGGTTCGAACGGCGCGGACGGCGCGCAGGGGCCGGCAGGTCCGCAGGGGCCCGCGGGTCCGGTGGGCCCGATTGGTCCGATTGGTCCGCAGGGGCCGGCTGGTGCTGACGGTGCGCAGGGGCCGGCAGGTATCGCAGGTCCGGTTGGTCCGGTGGGCCCGGCAGGCGAGAATGGTTTGAAAGGCGCGGACGGCGCGCAGGGGCCGGCAGGTCCGCAGGGGCCCGCGGGTCCGGTGGGTCCGATTGGTCCGCAGGGGCCGGCTGGTGCTGACGGTGCGCAGGGGCCGGCAGGTATCGCAGGTCCGGTTGGTCCAGTGGGTCCGGCGGGCGCAAATGGTCTGAACGGCGCGGATGGCGCGCAGGGCCCGGCAGGTCCGCAGGGGCCCGTGGGGCCCGCGGGTCCGATTGGCCCGCAGGGGCCGGCTGGTGCTGACGGTGCGCAGGGGCCGGCAGGTATCGCAGGTCCGGTTGGTCCGGTGGGTCCGGCGGGCGCAAATGGTCTGAACGGCGCGGATGGCGCGCAGGGCCCGGCAGGTCCGCAGGGTCCCGTGGGTCCCGCGGGTCCGATTGGCCCGCAGGGTCCGGCTGGTGCGGACGGTGCACAGGGCCCGGCAGGTCCGGTCGGTCCGGCAGGCCCGGCGGGTGCGAACGGTGCTGATGGTGCCCAGGGTCCGGCAGGGCCGCAGGGTCCGCAGGGGCCTGCGGGTATCGATGGTGCCACCGGTCCGGCAGGGCCGGCGGGCCCGACCGGCGCGGCCGGTGCCCAGGGCCCGGCCGGTGCGCAAGGGCCTGCGGGTCCGCAGGGCCCGGTCGGTGCCACGGGGGCGGCAGGTGCGCCAGGGGTGAGCGGCTACGAGCAGGCGACCGGTACGTCGGGCGCCAACACGACCTCCGAGAAGACGGTGACCGCGACGTGCGCTGCTGGAAAGAGCGTGCTCGGCGGTGGTTATTCCACCACGGGCTTGACGGCGGGCTCGAGTGGCGTTGTCGTCTACCAGAATGGCCCGGGGAGTTCGACCACCTGGACGGTGCGCGTGCGTGAGATCCAGACGGGATCTCCGACGTGGACGTTGAACGTCACGGCCATCTGCGTCACGGCGCTGCCGTAGACGCCTTCACGTGAACGACCGCGAGGGTGCTCGACCGGCGAATGTCCGGCGGGCGCCCTCGACGTCTGTACGGCTCACGGCACGATGACGGCGATTTCCGGCGAGGCCGGGCCTGCACCGGCGCCGTTCACCGCCACGGCGCGCACGAAGTAGGTACCGGTCGGCACCCCGTGGGCGGCAAGGGAAGTCTGTGCCATCGGAATACGCGTCGTCGGACGGTCGGCCGCCGTGCCCACGAGCAGCACGTAGCCCTCCGGGGCAGCACCGCTGCGTGGCGGCTGCCACAACACGCGCACATCACCGGTCTGGCCGGCTGCGGCCATGAGGCCCACGGGCACGCCGGGCAGCCCGTCGCCGACCACCACCGCGATGTCGGGCGACGGCGCACTCGCGCCATGAGCGTTCACGGCCACGACGCGCGCGTAGTACACGCCGCGCGCGACGCCGGTCGCCACGAGACTGGCCGCAGCGGTGGGGAAGACGCCGAAGTCGGTGGCGCCGGGCACGCTGCCCACATGCAGTTGATAGCTCGAGGCCGGCGCGCCCGTCGGCAGCCATGAGAGCTGCACCGTCGTGCCGTTCACGAGGCTCGTGAGTCCGGCCGGTGTGCCGGGCGGACCGCTGGCCGGTGGCGCCGCCGGATACGCCGCGTCGAGGGCGGCCAGGTCGGGTGGCTGCAGCGGCAGCGATTCGGCGCGATGTACGCACTCGGGAGCGAGCCAGGGCGCCATCACCGCCGGTGTCGCCGCCGTGTGCGCCAGACCGACGGCGTGTCCGAGTTCGTGGGTGAGGACTTCTTCGTAGCAGCCAGTGCTCAGCCCCGAGAACTTGGCGCGCGCATTGTCGAGCACCACCACACCCTTCGTGATCTTCCAGAAGGTCTGGCCGTTCACTACGCGCACGTCGGCGCTCGAGTAATACGCGCCGCCGATGGCGAGCGTGGGACTCGTGTCGGCGATCTCGTCACACGGATCGTCGTAGCTCACCGAGACGCGGCCATCGGCGGCCTCGGTGTTGCCGAAGCAACGTGGCCCGCGCAGCGCGCCCGGCTGCAGGCGCAGCGCGCTTGGTCCGCTCCAGAGCCCGATGGCGCGCAGCAACTGCGGGAAGCCGCCGCCTGGGAAGAGCGGATGGCCGCTCGACATCGAATCCACGAACACGGGCGCGCCCCAGTCCGCTTCGTGCCACCGCGCCGCGGTGGCGGCTGGCGTGTCGGCGGCGACACTCGCCGCGTCAGGGTCGCGCACGGAGGGTGCGACGCGGACCGTCGCGGGCAGCCGCACGATGGTGCCGGCCAGCGCGGCGAGTGTTTCCAGATCGCCCGTGGGCACCACGTCCCCCGCGTCGCCGGCCGGCGCATCCTGCAGGGTCCGCGCCGCGTCCGCGCCGGCGCGCATGGTCCACTTGCCGCGTTCGAGCCCCGTCACCGAGAGCGTGCCGTCGCGCGGCCGGACGTCGAGGAACACGAGGACGTCCTCGCCGGGAACGAAGTGCGCCTGGCCGCCGACGACGAGCGCGCGGCTTCCGTCGACGCCGCCGAGCAGCTTCAGCTCGAGCGTAGCCGGCGGCACCGGGAAGCCCCACGCCCGCGCCACCGCGAGCAGCACGTGTGTGTAGACCGTGTCCACGGCCGGGTCACGGCTGGTCGACACGGCGATGACCACGCCGCGGACGGCCGCCGCGCTCGCCCGCGCCAGCGCCGCATCGGCCGCCGTGCGCGTGACGGCGTCGAGCGGTACCGCGCCCGGTGCCAGACAGAGAATCGCGGCCGACAGGGCCGCCAGGGGACCGAGTCGCCACGAGAGAACCGCGCTCACGCCGGAAGAATCGGCGGCGGCGGCGCGGGCTTCACCGGCCCCGGGCGCGATCGGCCCGTTCAAGTTCCGGCCAGGCGCGCCGATTCAGTAGGCGGAAAGGTATCTCCATGCCCGACGCCACGGCCCGACCGCTCGCCGACTCGTCCGCCGGACGGGTGCTGGACGCGCAGACCTCGTTCGGGCGCGCCCGCGACGACTGGCGCGTATTTCACGGCCTGCTCGGCCAGTCTGCCGCCATGCAGGCGTTGTTTCGCGCCGTCGAGCGGCTGGCGCCGCACGCGCGGGCCACACTCATCACCGGCGACACCGGCGCCGGGAAGTCGTCACTGGCGGCGGTCGTGCACCGGCTCGGCCCGTGCCGGGGTGGCGCGCAGATCACCCTGCTCGGCGGCGATGACCTCGCCGAAGCGGCGCACCTGCGTGAGTCGGCCCGCGGGAGCCGCGTGCCGGTCACGTGCTTCGTGCCGGAACTGCGCGACCTCGGGATGGATGCGCAGGCGGCGCTCGTACGCGGCCTCATCGCCTCGGCGGACCTCCCGCCCGGCGACGGTCTGCACGTCATCGCCGGCACGTCGGTCGAGCCCGGCTCCCTCATCGCCCACAATGAGGTGCGGGCCGATCTCGTCTACCGGCTCGGCGCCGTGCAGTTCCACGTGCCGTCGCTGCACGAGCGCCGCGCCGACATCGTCGGTCTGGCGACGACGCTGCTGCGCGATGCGTGCCGGCGGCTGCGCCTCGCGGACAAGGCGTGGTCCGGCGCGGCGCTGGCGCTGCTTGAAGAGCGCCGGTGGCCTGGCAACGTGCGCGAGCTGCGCCACGTCGTGCTGCGTGCGGCGGCGCTCAGCGACGATGCCGTGATTGCGGTGCACACGCTGCGCGAAGCCTGCGGGCCGGAATTCGATCGGCAGGCCGACACGCGGCAGGGCGGGCGGGGCGTCGATGAAGGGGAGCGCCTGCGCGTGATGGCGGCGCTGGCAGCGGCCGGGGGGAACAAATCGGCCGCGGCCGTGAACCTCGGCGTGAGCCGGCGGGCGTTCTACCGGATGCTGGAACGACTCGGCGCGTGACCGCGGCCACGCGCCGAGCCGCCGGGAACGATGAAATCTAGCTGCCGGCCTTGAAGCGGAACGAGCCGTCTTCGAGGCGTTCGCGGTAGGGCGTGTGGCAGGTCCCGCACGCCGAGCCCACGGCGGCGGCGGCCGTCTTGGCGGCGTCCCACGTGCCCGACTTCGCGGCCTTCTCGACGGCCAGCACGTTGGCGCGCGCGTCGGCCGCCCACTTCATGGCGTCGAGCTTGCCGCGCTTCTTCATGAACGCTTCGGTCTCGGCGAAGGCGGCGGCCAGCGCCGCCACGTTCTTCGTCGCCAGTTCGACGTTCGACGCGTCGGCACCCTTGCGCAGTTCGCCCGATGCCGCGGGCACGCC
>JAEUQR010000107.1 GCA_016789705.1 Acidobacteriota bacterium | reverse complement strand
GCGCGCGAGGCGGTCAGGCGCATGTCCCCGAAACACGGCGGCCGTGGCGGCGTCATCGTGAACGTGTCGTCGGTGGCCGCGCGCATCGGCTCGCCGGGGGAATACGTGGATTACGCGGCCGCCAAGGGGGCGGTGGACGTCTTCACGATCGGCCTCGCGAAAGAAGTGGCGGCGGAGGGCATCCGCGTGAACGCGGTCAGGCCCGGTATCGTGCGGACGGAGATCCACGCAAGCGGCGGGCAGCCCGACCGCCTGGAGCGCATCGCACCGCTCGTGCCGATGCTGCGCCCGGGAGCGCCGGAGGAAATCGCCGGCGCGATCCTGTGGCTGCTCTCTACAGACGCGAGCTACACGAGCGGCGCGCTGCTCGACGTCTCCGGCGGCCGCTGATCACTTGTAACGGGGTCTGTCACGGTCACCGTCTGTCTACGTGACAGACCCGCGTGACAAATGGTGACCGTGACAGACCCCGTTACAAGCGTGGCAAGAACTGCTACTCGGAGCGCAGGGCCTGCGCCACGTCCACCCGGGCGGCGCGTGACGCGGGGATCAGGGACGCCGCCACGGCCGCCAGGGCCAGCAGCGCCGCTGCCGCTGCCGTGGCGCCGATGCCCGGCAGGCGGACGTCCGTCAGGTAGCTGCCCACCACGCGCGTGAGCAGGAAGCCGCCGAACACCCCCACCACGATGCCGCCGGCGGCGATGACCGCGCCTTCGTTCAGCACGCCGGTGAGCAGGTGCCGCGGCGCGGACCCAATCGCCAGGCGGATGCCGAATTCGCGCGTGCGCGCGCTCACCGAGAAGGCGAGCACACCGGCCACGCCGACCACCGCGATGAGTAGCGCCACCCCCGAGAAGCCGCCGAACACGAACGCGTTCAGGCGCGCCGGCGAGAGCACCTCGGCGCGGATGTCATCGAGGCTCGCGGCGCGTTCGACCGGCTGATCGGCCGAGATGCCGCGCACGATCTTCGTGATGGGGGTCACGAGCGCATAGGGGTCGGTCTTCGCGTGCACGAAGATGCGGCCCTGGTGCATCTCCTGCTCGAACGGGTGATAGACGGTCATCGTCGGCTCGGGTACCACGTTCTGATCGTCGAGGTCGGCGGCCACGCCCACGATGCGCCGGCCGTTCTTGCTCACGCCGATGAAGTCGGTCACCGGATCGGTCCACTTGAGCACGCGGTTCACGGCGTCCTGGCCGGGGAACATCCGCCGCGCCAGGCTCTCGCTCACGATGACGACCTTCTCGGCATCGTGCCGGTCGCCTTCGTTGAAATCGCGGCCGGCCACGAGCGGCACACCGAGGGATTCGAAGAAGCCCGAAGACACCGACCGGAACTGCGCCCGCGGATCGTCCTCCCCGTTGGCCTTGTTGTAGCCCTCCACGGTGAACTGCGCGGCGAAGAAACCCGGGTCGCGCCACGGCACCGCGGTGCCGAGCGCCACGCGCTCCACGCCGGGCAGCTCGCCGATCTGCCGCAGCACCTCGCGGTAGAGCGCGTTCAGCTCCTCGGGCTTGCGCTCGAACGACACCACCGGCACGTTGACGGCCAGCACGTTGCCGCCGCGAATGCCCGTCTGCGTGCGCTGAAGCGTGATGAGGGTCGTGAGCAGCATGCCGGCGCCGGCGAGCAGCACGAACGAGGCGGCGATCTGGGCGACCGCGAACAGGCGCAGGCGCCGGTTCGTGCCTGGCGTGATGCGGATGTTGCCGGCCGATAGACCCGGGCCGGCGGCCGCGTCGGCCGATGGCAGTCGCGGCACGAAGGCGAGCCCCACCGCCGCCACCACGGCGAGCAGCGCGCCCACCCAGAGCAGCGTCGAGTCCACCGTGACCTCGGCGGCGCGGATCGAGAACCGCGAGGCGTACCGCGCCAGCACGCTCACCATCGGCCGCGCCACCAGCACGCCCAGCACGGCGCCCGAGACGCAGAGCACGAGGCTCTCGGCGAGCAGTGTCCGCCGCAGGGCGGCAGGACTCGCCCCGAGCGCCGCCCGCACCGCCAGCTCGCCTTCGCGACGCACCGATCGCGCGAGGATCAGGTTCGCCACATTCGAACAGGCCACGATGAACACCAGCGCCGACGCGGCGAGCAGCACGAGCAGGATCGTGCGCGCCGGCGACACGATCTGATCCCGCAGCGTCGTCGTGTCGATGGTGAAGTTGGCATTGGCCGGATACGCCTCGGCGTGTTCGGCGCGAATGGCGCCGTGCGCGGCCTGCAGCTCCGCGCGCGCCGATTCCACGGTGGCCCCAGGCGCCAGGCGGCCGAAGAGTTCGGTCATGCGGTGCACGCGTCCCTCGACCATGGTGGCGTCGAGATGGTGCGGGCTCGTCACCACATTGGCGATGATCTCGGTCTCGGTGGGATACGGCACCGACGGCTCGAGCACGCCCACGATCGTCGCAGCCCGATCGCTCAGCCTGATGGTGCGGCCCACGACCGACGGGTCGCCCTGGAAAGCGGTGGTCCAGAAACGGTGTGTGAGCACGGCCGCGCCCGCAGCACCCGCGCCGTCGTCGGCCGGCCCGAGCAGGCGGCCCACCACGGGACGCAGTCCCATGACCTCGAAATACGAGCCGCCCACGACACCGGCGCGCACGACGCGCGGCTCGCCGAGGCCCACCATCGTGAACTCGATGGTGGAGAAGTCGCCGAAGGCCGAGAGCGTCTTCACGCGGCTCTGCAGGTCGCGCAGTTCGGGCACCGAGAAATTGGCGTTCTCGATGCCGATACCGCGCGCGCTCTGGCGGATGTAGAGCAGGGTGTCCTGGTCGCGGTTCACGAGCGGCCGGAGCAGCACGCCGCGCACCACGCTGAAGATGGCGGCATTGGCGCCGATGCCGAGCGCGAGCGTGAGCACCACGGTGATGGTGAGGCCGCGGACCCGGCTCAGCGACCGGACGGCGTGACGGAGTTCGGCAACGAAATCCATAGCGGTAGAGTCTCCAGTACTTCGTCGAATGGCGGCGACGGATTTCGACACCGAACTGGCTCTCGTCACGCCGTTCGTCCCACGCTGTGCCGTGCTGCCTTCGGCCACGCGAGGCGGACCTGCGCCAGGCCCGGCCACCGCGATAGGATGCCGCCATGGACGCTGCCGAACACGAACTGGGGGAACACCTGCGGCTGGCCGTCGAGAGCCGCCGCGCCGGACGGCCGGAAGATGCCTGGCGGCACCTGCTCGCCGGTGAGGCGATCTGCCGCTCGACCGGCCGGCGCCGCGATCTCGTGACCGTGCTGGCCGGCATGGCGCAGCTCCACCGCGACGCGAGCGACCCGGCCAGCGCCCTGCCCCTCTTCGAAGAGGCGGTCACGCACACCCAGCAGCTCCGGGATCCGCATCGCCTGGCGCATGCCCTCCGCCACCTCGGCGAGGTGCACCTCGAGCTGCGGCACTTCGACCGCGCCCAGCAGCATCTGCGCGAGGCGCTGGACCTTTACAGCACGCAGCCCGGCACGGCGCCGCTCGATCTCGCCAATGCCGTGCGGCCGCTCGCCAGTTGCCTCGAGCGTCAGGGGGCCGATGACGAGGCGCGCGTCCGCTGGGCCGAAGCGCGCGACCTCTACGCCACGCTCGGTCTCGACGCCGGCGTGGCCGAGTGTGCGGCCGGCGTGCTGCGGCTCACGCCGCGCGCGGACTGAGCGCCGCTACGTGGTGGGCTTCGCCAGCGCGCCGTCGCCGGTCAGTGTGCGGCGCAGGTAGTCGATCTGGCCGAGGTGATAGTTGAGGTGGCCGTAGAGATGGATCACGAACTGGCGGTTCGTGAGCGGCTCGCCGAGCACGTTCTCCGGGAACGTGTCGTCCCAGCGCGTGGCCGGCATCCGCGTGATGACGCCCGGGATGATCGCCGCAAGCTCGACGAGCTCGGCCCTGATCGCTGAACGCTCGACATCCGTCGCCGCGAACTCGTGCGGACGGTTGCGCACGTACGGCACGCCGCCGAGCTGGCGGCCCACGTACTCGCGCAGGTTGCCGCTCAGGTGCAGCATCAGGTTGCCGGCGGAGTTCGTGACCCCGGGCGCCACCTGCCAGAGACGCGTGTCGTCGAGCGCGTCGAGCTGACGCACGAGCCGCGCGAGATCGCGCGTGAAGAGGGCGGCGAGTTCCGTGCTGGAGGACGTCATATCGCTCGGTGAGATGACGGCCGCGCCGCAGACGTGTCTACCGCGCCGCGGCGTCGCCGCAGATCGGCGGCTCGACGGCCCGCATGGTCGGCTGCGCCGTGAGCGGCGTAACGCGTGCGGTCAAGCCCGGATCCACGGCCGGATCACCGGGTACGACCGTCATCCAGCACACAACTCGGGGCTGTGCGGCGGCACGTACCGAGGGCCTCGGTGCGCGGGCGGCGGGACCGAGGGGCCGCGGCTCTGGCATGCGCCTGGGCGTCAGGTTGAGATATGACCCGGACGGCGTCGTCGTCGGTCCGCCGAAGAGCGGACGGGCCGTGGCCTGCCGCGCCTCCGCCAGCGCCGGCGCCGCGAGACTCACACACAACACGACCGCCTGCACGTTCGTCATGTCGCCTCCGCGTGGTGTCCTGCCCCTACTTGCCCATCTCGGCCGCGGTGACCGGCGTAGCCGGACCGTGGAAGATGGCGTTGAAGATCATCTTATAGGTCGCGCGGGGCTGCGCGCGGTAGTCGATCTGGCTGCCGTAGGTGACGACCTGGCCCTTCCCGATCCGGAACGACAGGATGTTTGCCTGATCCTTCAGGTACTCCTCGCCAAGGAGCCAGCCGCTCGCCAGCACCTTCTCGCGCGGGTACCGCGACACCACCTCGGCCTCCACGCCGAAGCCCGGCCGCAAGCGGTAGGCCTGGTCATCGTCGAAGAACACGGGCCACGAGGCCGGCATGCCCCACGCCACCGGGTGATTCGGATCGAACTCGTTGTTCAGGAGCGAGCCCGGGCAGTAGAAGAGCGACTGTGGATCGGCGACGCGGTCGCGCAGCGTCTGCATCAGGCGCGCCGGACTGCTGAAGGTGTCGCGCAACACCGCGGCGCCGTCTTCACGCGCGTCGGCGGGACGCGCCGCGCCCGGGCCGAAGCGCGGCGGTGCCTGCGGCAGCGCGCGTTCGATGGGCAGGTCGAGCAGGTCGCGCGCGGTCTCGACCGCCGAGCCGATCGCGAGCAGCGTGCCGCCGTTCTGCACGAACGTCCGAAGCCTCGCCCATCCGGCCTCGCCGATGCCGTAGGCCCAGGCCCATTCGGCCTGGTCGTGACGCTTCGGGTCGAGGCCCTGCAGCATGCGCGCCTTCGTCGTGCCCGAGGGCAGCAGGATGACGTCGTACTGCTGGTTGAGATCGCCGGCGAAGTCCTTCGCCGACATCACGGTGTGATTGATGCCGTACTGCTCGAGCATCCACATGGACCATCCGCCCGGCATGTTGTTGGCGGCGCGGTAGAGGCCCACCTTCGTGGCCGGCTTGAGCCGTTCGCCGTCCACCGCGGGCAGGCGCTCCACGCCAGTCACGGTGAGGCCGAGCGTCTTCACGCCCTTCTCGACGATCGGCTGCGAGACGGCGCTCGCCGGGATCACCCACGTGCCCGGCGCGTGGCCGTCGAACGCCCGTGCCGCGCGGTACACCGGCGCCCCGGCCTTCTGCAGTTCCGCGATCATGCGGAATGTGCCGTAACTTTCGGGACCGACGAGGTACGCGGCGGCGGGACGGGCGGGTGCGGTGGCGGCGGCCGGCGTGATCGCCTTCACGAGTTCGAGCGCGGCCTCGAAGGGCTGCGCCACGGCGTCCACCTTCGCGCCGGTCAGCATCCAGAGCGTGTGGCCGGTGACGTCGTAGGGCGGCTCGGGCGGGCCACCGGGGAAGAGCCGCAGGTCCGGATATTCCTGCCGCGACAGCATCGTGCGCGCGTAGCCGCCGTAGGGCTGCGCGACCTTGATCACGTAGGAGCCGGCGGGATACGACGCGCCGCCCGTGGTGAAGGCCGCCGTGGCGCGGTGGATTTCCACGGCGCCGAACTGCAGCAGGTCGAGCATCTCGTAGGCGCCGTAGGGGTCGTGCTGATTCGGCGGCACGACGTAGGCGAACGGGCCGCCCGTGAAGTTCGCCCAGTCGCGATGCACCTGGTAGAAGTTGTAGAGCCACTCGCGCCCGTGTGTCGCCACGTGTGTCATGCCGGCGAAGGCCGCCGTGATGCCGTATTCCATCTGCTGCGCGAGCGTCCACGTGTCCTTGCTGTACGGCACGGGGAAATGGGCGCGCGATTCCTGCGGGCCGAGCGGTTCCCCTTTGCGCGGATTCACGTACGGATCGGCCAGCCCCGGGCTGTTCGCGATCTCGGTCAGAATGCGCGGCTGCCCGTGGTAGACCATGTACTGGCGGGCCGGCGACCACATGTCGTAGCTGTCTTCCCACGCCACGCCCTCCTTGCCTTCCGCAAGCAGCGCGCTCGCCATCGCCTGGCCCACCGTGGATTGCCCCATGCGCAGCAGCGGATGCATGTTCGGGTCGAACGGTTCGGTGAAGGGCGGCACGAAGATGCGGGCGTTGTTCGGCCCCTGCTGGTGCATATCGTGCGTGATGATCGGCTTGTACTTGTTCTGCACGCGCTCGATGTTCATCCGCGTTTCTTTCTGCGTGAACATGAACCAGTCGCGGTTGTCGTCGTGGCCGACGTACTTGTGGTACAGGTCCGGGTAGACGCGGGCAAGCGGCGTGCCCTTCGTCTTGTACCAGTGGTCGATGACGAGCGTCTGGCCGTCGGGGTTCTGCGACGGCACGAGTAGCACGACCGAGTTGTCGAGGATGTTCCGGATCTGGGGAGACGACTCGGTGGCGAGGCGGTGGACGATGTGGATGATCGCCTGCCCGTTGCTCACCTCGGTCGAGTGAATCGTCGCGTAAAGGAAGTAGAACGGCTTGCCTTCGAGCGCGAGTGTCTTCGCTTCGGCCTCCGACAGGCCGCGCGGATCGGCGAGCCGGCGGTTGATCTCGACGAGCCGGTCGAACTTCGCCAGGTTCTGCGGCGCGCTGATCCGGAGCAGCGGGTAACTCTGGCCCATCGTGGTCTTCCCGAGTTCCTCGTACTTGATGCGATCCGTCTGCTTTGCGAGCAGCTGGAAGTACTCGAGGATCTTCGGGTAACGCGCCAGCTCGCCATCCGCGCCGATCCGGAAGCCGAAGAACTGCTCCGGTGCGGGAATGGCGCGCGTCTGGGCAGAGACCGTGACCAGCGACGGTGCGGTAAGACCGGCGAGTGTGAGGACGGCGAGAAGGGCGGCGTGACAGACGAGGCGCATGGAACCCCCCTGATCGCATCGGATGGTAGCGGTTCGAGCCTGGGATGTCCACGCCCAGCGCCAGGCCGCTGACGAGCGCCATCATCGCGGCGCTCGCCAGCAGCTGTGGCGACGGCGTCACGAATCCGCCGGCGCGCGGTGCCGAGGGCAGTGTGGTCGTCACGATCCCCGCGATCGTCTGGCCTATAGCGAGCCACCGGTAGATGTGCAGGCCGGCGATGATCCGCGTTTGAGGTTCGGCCCGGTACGACTCCTCGACGAATCGCGCGATGCCGCTCAGGATGAGATACAGGCCGATGAACAGCACGTCGGCAGCGCCGAGCGCGCGCAGCCGCAGAAGCACCAGCCCGACGACGACGTTGCCGAGAATGCAGTAGAGCGGCGTCGGATGCAGCGGCACGTCGCGAGCGCTGCGATCTTCGTGACGCGCGACCGCCGATGCGCGTAGCGGGTGCCGAGGGCCGGCGGGGCCGGTCCGCCATGACAGCAGCCGTTCACGAGGCACCGTTGTGGGCCCAGAGTTCGGCCACGAGGAGGGTCCACAGCACATGAAAGGCCGGAAAGGCGGCCACGCCCGTTCGAACTCGCCTGTTCCCAGGCCAGCAGCCGGGCCATCGCGCCATCGGCCGCGAAGGGGCGATGGCTCGCGGCCACCGGCACGACGAGCCACGCAAGCGTCACGACGATCGTCGCGACGCGCCCGAGACGGCCAGGCGTCTCAGACCCCCACTGCTGCGTGCCACGAGTGGAGCGGCCGCCACGAACAGGTACGCCGAGACGTACACTCCTTCGGTCCACGGCGCCACCGGCCAGGCGCGTTCGAACGGCGGCGCCGTCGAGAACGCGTCCGGCGCTGGTCCGAGAGCCCGCGCCACATACAACGCGACGACCCACGGTACCAGCACCCAGACGTAGACGGCGGTACGCTCGGAGCCGGTGGGCGGACGGAGTCCAGCGCGCGCGGCGAGCGCGCGTCCGTCGGCATTGACGGGCGATGAGCGGGAGAGCGGCGCGGCGTCTACGTGCGTATCCGGCTGGGGCACGCCGTCGAGCCACGTGGCGCGCTTCGACACTTCGCCGTCCCACTCCATCCAGACCACCGTGACCACGCGGGCGCGGGCGCGCGGCATCAGGCACGACCACTCGATCGCGCCGGCCGCGAAGCTCACGAGGTCCAGGTATCACTTCTCAAGCAGGAACGCCATCAGCGGGCCGCCGATCAGTCAAGAACGGTGCCGATGCCGGGGGGCAGTCTCCCGGTTCAGATGTGGCCCTCGCCCCTGCCGCGCCGCCGGGAACGGGGAGAGTTCGCGGGCCGGGGCGGAACTTGGGGCCCCGGCCCCGTCGTCTTACCAGGTATGGAACGCGCGATGCGCAGAATGGGAACGCTGGGTCTCGGGGTAGTGTTCGTGGCGCTCGGCGCTGCCGCCTGTCAGAAATCGCTGCCGTCGGGGCCGTCGGACCTGGCAAGCGGGATCACGATCTACGAAGACGCGAACTATCTCGGCCGGTCGGCCCATCTGACCGAGGACGTCCGCGACCTGAGCGACGTGCGCGGGCCATGCGAACACTACATCGCGGAAGGCACCGGCGGCCGCTACGTCTACGACTGGAACGACTGCATCTCGTCGGTGAAGGTCGCGCCCGGCTGGCGCGCGACCCTCTACCGCGACGACGGCTACCGCGACGACGCGCTCGAGATCACGTCCGACACGCCGAACCTGCAGCTCATCACGCAGCACGACTGCCCGAAAGACGGGCTGAACGACTGCGTGACGTCGATCCGCGTGCGCCGGCAGTAGGCTCAGCGGCTGCTGCTCGACCCCTCGAAGTACCACTTGCCGCCGACGCGCACCACCTCGGCGATGCCCTTCACTGGCTTGCCGTCCTCCACGCCCTCGTAGTCCACGAGCGCGGTGTCGCCGTCCACCGTGCCGCCCACCACGCGCACCTTGCGGGGCGAGAAGTCGCGCAGCATCTTGAACATCTCTTTGGCTTCGCCGGCCTTCTCGGCTTCGGTCATCATCGCCTGGCGCTCGGGAGAGGCCGTGGCCTTGAGGGCCTTGAAGTCGTTCTTCTCAATCGCGCCGTAGTGCGCGAGCACCGCGCGGCCGGGCTCACCGCCATCCGGCGGCAGCGCCGTGCCCGTGCGGGCCACTTCGGATTCGACCGGCAGGTCGAACGTCACGTCTGCCGTGTCGCCGCCGGCCTTGAGGCGGAAGGTGCCAGCCACGCGGGTGGCGCTCCGCGTCGTGAGTTTGAGCGCGCCCTCGAAATCCCCCGTGCAGGCCGAACCGCCGCCCTGGCCGGTGGAGTAGTTGATGCAACTGAAGGAGCCGTCGGACTTCACCACCAGCGTCACGTGCGGGCCACTCATCCGCATCACGTCGAAGCTGTCGATCTTGCGGTCCTTCACCGCGTCCTTCCGGTTGAACGCGGCCGGCAGCAGGGCGACCTCGATGTCGTCGCCGTCCTTGTAGGCCACGGCGTCCGCCACCGTGAAGCTGGCGCCCTTCACATTGACGCGCCCCTTGGCATCCGCCAGCACTCCGGGCACCGCCGCCGTCACCATCACCGCCAGCATCGCGCCGCTTGCCTTGACCCTGTTCATGACCACACGCCTCCTCTCAGCACTAGCGGAACTCCGGCCCAAAGCCCCTCACGGGGTCTGCTAGACTCCGCGCCACGGAGTGACCCCATGACTCGCTTCCCGGTCCGTTTCGTCCGGTCGTCCAGCCTGTGCCTCCTCCTGTGCGCCGCGCTGGTGCTCGCCTCGTGCAAGGCCGCGCCGGCCCCGGAGGCGGGGAAGGCGGCCGCCACGGGCACGGAGATCCTGTGGGATCGGTACGGCGTGCCGCACATCTTCGCGCCGGACCACGCCAGCCTGTTCCAGGCCTACGGCTACGCGCAGATGGAAGCGCACAGCGAGCTGCTGGTGCGCCTCTACGCGCAGGCGCGGGGCCGCGGCGCCGAGTTCTACGGCGCCCAGTACCTCGATTCCGACAAATGGGTGCGCACGAACGGCCTGCCAGAGACGGCGAAGCAATGGGCGGCGGGACAGACGCCGGAGTTCGGCGCCCTCATCCAGTCGTTCGCCAAGGGCCTGAATCAGTGGGCTACCGAACACGCGGCGGAGCTGAGCCCCGAAGCGAAGGCCGTGCTGCCACTCACGCCCGAAGACGTCTACGCGCACGGGCTGCGAGTCATCCACTACGACTGGGTGGTGAGTCCCCGGCGGCTCGAGGGGCGCCTGGCCCGCTGGGAAGACGACGTGCACGGCTCGAATGAATGGGCCATCGCGCCGGCGCGGTCGGCGAGTGGCAAGGCGCTGCTCATGAGCAACTCGCACCTGCAGTGGGGCGACATCCACACCTACTTCGAGGTGCAGCTCACCGCGCCCGGCGTGACGAGTTACGGCGCCGTGTGGGTGGGCTTCCCGGTGCTGCGCCAGTGCTTCACGGAGTTCGTGGGCTGGACGCAGACCACCAACAACCCGTCGGAATCCGACCTCTACGGCCTGGTGGAGAAGGACGGCGGCTATGTGCTCGACGGCCAGGTGAGGCAATTCGAGACGCGCACCGAAACGCTGAAGGTCAAGCAGGCCGACGGCACGACCAAGGACGAAGCGCTGGTCGTAAGGAAGACCGTGCACGGGCCCGTCGTGGCCGAACGCCGCGGCATGAAGATCGCGATGCGCGTGGCGGCGCTCGACCGGCCGAAGATGTTCGAGCAGTTCTGGAAGATGGGCCTCGCGAAGAACTTCGCGGAGTGGGAAGCGGCGATGCGCATGCAGCAACTGCCGCTCTTCAACACGGCCTACGCCGACCGTGACGGCCACATCGCCTACATCTACAACGCCACGCTCTGGAAGCACCCGACCGGCGACTACCGCTTCTGGCAGGGTGTCGTGCCGGGCGACAAGTCTGAACTCATCGGCCACGAAATCGTGCCCTACGACGAGATCCCGAAGGCGGTGGACCCGCCGCAGGGCTGGGTGCAGAACTCCAACGACATGCCGTGGACGTCCACCTACCCGATGACACTCGACCCGCGGAAGTTCGCCGCCGGCTTCGCCGCGCCGCAGGGCATCACGCAGCGCGCGCAGCGCGGCATCCGCATCCTGAGCACGGCGCCCGAGAAGATCACGTTCGAGCAGGTGAAGGAGTGGAAGCTCTCGACGCGCGTCGAAACCGCCGACCAGTTCGTGGACGACATCGTGGCCACGGCCAAGGCCCGCGGCACACCGCTCGCGAAGCGCGCTGCCGATGTGCTCGCGAAGTGGGACCGC
>JAEUQR010000063.1 GCA_016789705.1 Acidobacteriota bacterium | reverse complement strand
CGCCCTCACCACCTTCGGCATGGTGGCGTGTTTCGGGCTGAACGGCCTGTCGTTCCTCTTCGTCATCGCCGCGCTCTTCGCCCTGCACGTGCAGCACACGCCGCCGGCGGTCAGCCGCTCGATCATCGACGAGATGAAGGGCGGACTGAACTACGTGAAGGCGCAGCCGATCATCATCGCGCTCACCGTGCTCGGCTTCGTCGCGGCGTTCCTCGGCGTGCCGCTGCTCACGCTGCTGCCGCTCATCGTGAAAGACACCTTCCAGGCCGACGTCGGGCTCTACACCCGGTTCATGGCGTTCTCGGGCTCGGGCGCCGTCGTCGGCGCGATGATCGTGGCCTGGCGCGGCAAGTCGCGCGGCATGGGACGCTCGCTCCTCGGCGGCGTGATGGCCTTCGGTGCCGTGCTCGTCGCCTTCTCCTTCTCGCGCCAGCTCTGGCTCACTCAGGCGCTGCTATTCCTCGGCGGCGCGCTGCTCGTCTCGACGTTCTCCACCGTCACCTCGCTCGTGCAGCTCATCGCCCCGAACGAACTGCGCGGCCGCGTGATGAGCATCTACATGGTGGCGTTCCGCGGCGCCTCGCCGCTCGGCAACTTCGTGAGCGGCAGCATCGCCAACATGACGACCGTGCCCACCGTGCTCGCCCTGAACGGCGTGGTGCTGATGGCCGCCGCGCTCGTGTTCTGGCTTCGCGGCGGCGGCGTGCGGAACACGTAGCGATGCGGATCGCCGAGGCCGGCGTGTACGTGCGGCCCGAAGTCACCGTCTTCACCCTGCAGCGCGCGTAGCCGCGTGCAGCGGCGCGGCATGCTGTAACGACCGGCGGCCGCGGCGCCCGGCGCGCCTGTTCCGCGGTGACCCGCGGGCCGAAAAGCGACGTACACGACCGTCTACCCGTGTGTCATCGTCCTGGAGGGTCCGCGTGTTCCGAATCTCCCGTCATCCATGGCTGCCCGCGATCGTCGCGGCGGCAGCCATCTGGAGCGCGCCGGCCCGGCCGGCCTCGCAGGCGCAGCCGTCCGAGGCCGTCCGCACGCTGCGCGCCACCGAAGCCACACCCTCCGAGCTGCGTCAGGTGGTCGACGACGTGCGCCGTATGGAACGCGACGGCGCCATGCGCGTCGCCTCGTCCACGGACGACCTGCTGCTGCCCGGCCACAGCCACGAACGCCTTCAGCAGTACCACCTCGGTCTCAAGGTCGTGGGCGGCTCGATCGTGCGGCAGACGGCCAACGGCGTCGTGACATCCCTGCTCGGCCAGGTCTATCGGGCCACCGCCGACACGGCTTCGCCCGGCCTCACCGCCGCGGCAATCCGCACGCGGCTCACCGCCACGGGTGTGTCGCTGCTCGCAGATCCGGCCCTCGCCTTCCTCGGCCTCGACGACGGCAGCATGGCGCTCGTCTACGAAGTGCACGTGCGCGGCAAGGCCCTCGACGCCCGCACCGTCTACCTCGATGCCACGAGTGGCGCCGAACGCCTGTCGCTGCCACTGGCCAGGGATCAGGGTGCCGTGGGCGAAGGCCTGGGCGTGCTGAACGATCGCAAGAAGGTGGCGACACGGCTCGTCGGCGGCACCTACTACACCGAAGACATGCTGCGTCCGCCGCTGCTCTGGACGATCGATCTGCGCGCGAACCGCCCGCGCCTCGACGAGGTCGCCGATGGCGGCCCGGTGTTCCAGGCGGATCTGGCGAGCGACGGCGACAACGTGTGGACCGACCCGGTGGCCGTGGACGCCCACACGTACCTCGGCTGGACCTACGACTTCGTCTTCAAGCGGATCGGCTTCCGCGGCCTCGACAACCGCAACGCGCCGATGTTCGCCGCCATCAACATCTATTCACCGCAGCAGTGCGTCTCGGGACTGCCCGACGACGAGTTCGGCGCCTTCTGCGTGAACGCCTTCTGGATCGGGCCGCCCTTCGGGCCCGGCGGCCGCGGGCTCATGGTCTTCGGCAACGGCATTCCGCCGAATTTCTCCTTCACGGGATCGGGCCAGACGGTGGGGCCGCTGGCCGGCGCGCTCGACGTCGTCGCGCACGAACTCACGCACGGCATCACCGACTACACATCGGGGCTCGAGTATCAGGGTGAGTCGGGCGCGCTCAACGAGGCCTTCTCCGACATGATGGGCGTGGCCGTCGAAGCCTACTTCCAGCCGCGCGGCACCGGACCGCTCCAGGCCGACTACCTCCTCGGCGAAGACTCGTTCCGGGCGGCGCGCGCCGGCTCGGTCTCGGGCATCCGCTCGATGCAGTCGCCCACGGCCTACGGCGATCCCGATCACTACTCCGTGCGCTACCGGGGCAGCGAAGACAACGGCGGCGTACACGTCAACTCGGGCATTCCGAACCACGTGTTCTTCCTCGCCATCGAAGGCGGCACCAACCGCGTCTCCGGTGGAACGGTGACCGGCGTGGGCTTCGCCAACCGCGATCAGATCGAGAAGGTGTTCTTCCGCGCGTTCACGACCATGCTGCCCGTTCGCGCCACTTTCGCCCAGGCCCGCGCCGCCACGATTCAGTCGGCGCGCGACCTGTATCCCTCGAATGCGGCCGTCGAACGCGCCGTGACCGACGCCTGGACCGCCGTCGGCGTGCAGTGAGGACGATCCCGATGCGCATCCAGACGATCTGCCTCGTCCTGCTCGGCGCCTGCGCGCTCGGCACGGCTCCGCTCGCGGCACACGACGCGCAGCAGAAGCCGCCCGCCACCACGCGGCCGCCGGCGCCGCCACCGACGACGGCCAACCCGGCACCGGCGCCGGCCGCGGCCGCTCCGCAAACGCCCGCGCGCCCGGCCGCCGCGGCCACGCGCGCCGCCCGGCGTGCGTCGAACGTGCGCGGGCTGCTCACCGTAAGCGGGCTCTTCCAGCCCGGCACGCACGACTTCACCGATGCCCGCGAGTTCTCCTACAACCGCGAGCCGGCGGCCTCCACCGCCGGCTACGCCATCGAACGCGGCGCCGGCATCGACGCCGGCGTGTTCGTGCGCCTCTGGCGCCACCTCGGCGCCGGCGCGAGCGTGTCGTCGGTCGTGCGCACGAGCGACGCCAACATCTCGGCCCGGTATCCGCATCCGTTCTTCTTCAACCAGGCCCGCACCGCGTCCACGTCGGTGGGCGATCTCGACCGGTCCGAACTGGGCGTGCATCTCTCGGCGGCCTGGCTGCTGGCCTCCACCGGACGATTCGGCGGTGTGCTCTATGCAGGGCCGACCTTCTTCAGCATCACGCAGGACGCGGTCGAGACGCTCACGGTCACCGAGACGTATCCCTACGACACGGTCACGATCGCGCCGGGCGGCAGTCCCACCGAACTCTCGGAACGCGCGGTGGGCTTCCACGCCGCCGCCGATGTGACGTGGTTCTTCAGCCGGCGGATCGGCGTGGGCGCGATGGCGCGGTATGCCACGGCGAAGAAGGCCGTCGCCATCGGCACGGGCAAGAGCTTCGACCTCGAGGCCGGCGGGCTGCAGACGGGCCTCGGCCTGCGCATCCGTTTCTGATCGACGACCGCCGGGCCGGGCCGGAGCGTGCCACGCGGATGCTCCGGCCCCGGTTCCCGCCTGCTGCTCTGGTCCCGCCCCGCCGGTTGTCGAAATCCCGGCCCGCCGACGACTACTGTCTGACACGCGCCTCCGGACGGTCCCGGGGACGAGTGGTCGGGCGGCCGGGCCGCCGCCATTACACTGAGCCCCACGGAGCACATGCCATGAAGTATCTGTGTCTGCTGTACGACGATGAGCGCGTCTGGGCCACCATGTCCAAGCCGGACATCGACGCCGTCATGGGTGACTACTTCGCCTTCACGAGTGGCATTCAGGCAAGCGGCCAGTACGTGGCCGGCGAAGCGCTGGAACCCACGCAGACGGCCACGACCGTCCGCGTCAGGCACGGCAAGGCCGTCACGACCGACGGGCCCTTCGCCGAAACCAAGGAACAACTCGGCGGGTTCTACCTCATCGAGGCGAAGGACCTGAACGACGCACTCGCCGTCGCCGCGAAGATCCCGGCGGCGCGCACCGGCTGCGTCGAAGTGCGGCCGGTCGTGGACTTCAGCCAGCAGCCGTGACCTCCGACGCGGATGCCGCGCGGCAGGCGGTCGAGGCCGTCTACCGCGCGGACTCGCGCCGCGTGCTCGCCACGCTCATCCGGCTGCTCGGCGACTTCGAACGCGCCGAGGAAGCGTTGCATGACGCCTTCACGGCGGCCATGCAGCAGTGGCCGGTCGAGGGGGTGCCGGCCAACCCGCGCGCCTGGCTCGTCTCCACGGGACGCTTCCGCGCCATCGACGCCATCCGCCGCCGTGCCCGGCAACAGGCCTCGCTCGGCGCACTGGCCGACGAAATCGAGCGGCTGGCCGCGGCGCCGGCAGCGCCCGACGGCCATGACGACCCGGCCGTCGACGACGACCGCCTTCGCCTCATCTTCACCTGCTGCCACCCGGCGCTGCCGCCCGAGGGGCGCCTCGCGCTCACGCTGCGCGAAGTGTGCGGACTGACGACGGAGGAGATCGCGCGCGCGTTCCTGACATCGGCCTCCACCATGGCGCAGCGCATCGTGCGTGCCAAGACGAAGATCCGCGATGCGCGGATTCCCTATCAGGTGCCGGCCGCCGCCGATCTGCCCGACCGGCTCGATGCCGTGCTGCACGTCGTCTATCTCATCTTCAACGAGGGCTACTCCGCGACCGCCGGCGAGACGGTGACACGCGCGGACCTGTCGGCCGAGGCCATCCGGCTCGGGCGCCTGCTCGTGGCTCTGCAGCCGGAGCCGGAATCCCAGGGGCTGCTGGCGCTGATGCTGCTGCACGAGGCGCGACGCGAGGCGCGCACCGATGCCGCCGGCGACCTCGTGCTGCTCGACGACCAGGACCGCGGCCGGTGGGACCAGGCCGGCATCGCCGAAGGCGTCGCGCTCGTCGAGCGCGCGCTCGGCTCGCGACGCGTCGGACCGTACGCGCTGCAGGCCGCCATCGCCGCCGTGCACGCGGAGGCGCCGTCGAGCGCCGCCACCGACTGGCGCCAGATCATCGGACTCTACGACGTGCTGCTACGTCTCGAGCCCTCGCCGGTGCTGGCCCTCAATCGGGCGGTCGCCGTGGCCATGGTCCACGGGGCCGCCGAAGGGCTCGCCCTCATCGATCGGCTCTTCGCGGCAGGAGACCTCGAGGGGTACCACCTCGCACATGCGGCCCGCGCCGACCTGTGCCGGCGCCTGGACCGGGTGGAGGAGGCGCGGGCATCCTATCGGGAGGCGCTTGCCCTGGCGAAACAGGCACCCGAACGGCGCTTCCTCGAACGTCGGCTCGCCGCGCTGGACGGACACACGGTAGCAAAAAGATGACATACGGCCGAGATGGCCTGCATCTACACTCCGCGCGACGACCACGAGCACGCTCACCGGGCGCGCCACCGATACGAGCGGTGCGGCCCTGCCCGGCGCCACTGTCTCGATCACGAGCCCGAATCTCATCGGCGGCGCCCGCACGACCGTCACCGACGAACAAGGCGTCGCCCGTCTCACCCAGCTTCCGGGCGGCAACGTACGCGGTGAAATTCCAACTCGCCGGCTTCTCGACGCTCACGGTCGAAGGGTGAGCGTGGCCGGCGGCAGCCCGTTGACCATCAACGGCAAGCTGGACCTCGCGACGATCCAGGAGGCGGTCACGGTCACGAGCCAGGCGCCGACCATCGACCTGGAGTCATCGAAGGTTGCCGTGACGCGGGACCAGCAGAAGCTCGACGACCTGCCGTACAGCCGCAGCCTCACGGGCCTCATCGCGCTCGTGCCCGGCCTCTACACGACCTCGTACGACGTGGGCGGCTCGAACTTCGGCACCGGTTCCGGCCCCGCCGCCCGCACGTTCGGCCGCGCCGGCGGCAACGTGGTGATGTACGACGGCATGGTGTGGGACCAGACCTACAGCGATTACGGCAGCTTCGAGGAAGCGCAGATCACGACCGCGTCGAAGGGCGCCGACGCGATGAACCCCGGCGTGTCGATGAACTTCGTCATCAAGTCGGGCGGCAACCAGTTCCACGGGTCGTTCCTCGGGGAGCGAGATGCCGCGTCGTCGCCGACGCGACCCTCCGCCGCGACGCGGGGCGTCATCAGCCAGCTGCAACGAACGCCGCGACGCCCGGTAGCCTACTGTGCGACCGCCGGACGCGTGGCCGCGCGGTTGACGGCCACCCCCTTCAGATACACCGCCGAGATCCGGCGCGTGTTCGTGATGTCCTCCACGGGATTGCCGTCGAGCACGAGCAGGTCCGCGTTCTTTCCCGCCGCAATCGTGCCGGTGTCGTTCATCCGCAGGAACGCGGCGCCGTTCTTCGTCGCCGCGACGATGACCTGCATCGGCGTCATGCCGGCCGCCACCATGTCGGCCATCTCGACGTGCGGCGCCCAGGCGGTGTTGCCGTCGGTGCCCACGGTGATCGTCATGCCGGCATCGGCGAGCTTCTTCAGATTGCGCGCCTGAATGCCCCACGCCGCCTGCGCCGCCGGCCGGTTGGTGGCGCCCGCCTGGATCTTCGCCACCTCGGCATCGCTGAGGCTGCCCTTCAGCCACGAGTAGTCGGCGGCGACGCCGCGGTCGGGCATGTTCGGAATCAGCACCACAGTCGGACGCGCCTTCACGAGCGCTACCACCTCGTCGTCGGCATCGACGTCGCGGATGCCGTGGGCGAACGCATCGATGCCGGCCTTGAGCAGCCCCTTCGCGTCCGACAGGTTGAAGATGTGCGCGGCCACGCGGAGTTTCGCCTTGTGCGCTTCGTCGATGACCGGCGTGGAGATCTCGGGCAGCATCTTCTTGTACTTGCCGTCGCGGTCGTCCACCCAGATCTTGATGAGGTCCACCTTGAGCGCGGCCTGCTCCTGCACGGCCTTCCGCGCCTCGGCCTCGGTCGTGACCCAGTACGGCACGTCCGAGCGTCCGGGCTCGGGCATGGTGATGCCGCGGCCGGCCAGGAAGTAGCGCGCCACACCCGCCGGTGCGGCGGCCCGCACGGCGAAGGGCTCCCCGGCCGGGTCGAGGCCCATGCTGAGGGCGGCGCTCACGCCGAAGTAGGCGCGATCGCGCAGGTCCTTCATGAGGGCGTCACGCGCCGTGCCGAGGTGGACGTGCGTGTCGACGATGGTGGGCATGACCGTCTTGCCGGTCACGTCCACGCGGCTGGCGCCCTCCGGCACCCGCACGCGCGCGGATGGCCCCACCTCCGCGATCTGCCCGTTCCGCACGACGACCGTGGCGTTCTCGATCGGCGCCGTGCCGTCGCCCACGATGACGCGTGCGCCCACGAACGCCGTCGCGCCGCCCGTCTGCGCGTCGGGCCTCGCCGCCAGCGTGAGAGCCACCGCGACCATGATGGCGCCCGTCATCCACTGGTTCACTCGTCGATGCATGTCTCGTCTCCGTCGGGTGGTACGGGCGGGTTACTTCGCGGCGGCCGGCTCGAGCCTGAGCAGCGCGCCGTCGTCTTCGTCGGTGAGCACGTAGAGCAGGCCGTCGGGCCCCTGGCGCACGTCGCGGATCCGCTGACGGAGTTCGGTGAGCAGCGTCTCGCGGCGGATCTCCTGCAGGCGGTCGTTCAGCACCACACGTTCGAGGCCGCCAGTGCGCGGCACTTCGCCGCGGCGCGCACTGCCCACGAAGAGGTTCCCTTTCCACACCGGGAACCGGTCGCCCGTGTAGATCGCGAGCCCCGAGGGCGCAATCGACGGCACCCACAGCAGCAGCGGCTGCTCCACGCCCTCGCCCACGGGCGTGTCCGACCAGCGCGGCCCGTCGTACTGCCGGCCGTAGCTCGAGAGCGGCCAGCCGTAGTTGCGGCGCGCCATCACGAGATTCACTTCGTCGCCGCCGTTCGGGCCGTGGTCGGCGGCGAGCAGGCTTCCCGAGGCCGCGTGCCAGGCCAGGCCGAGCTGGTCGCGATGGCCGATCGAGAAGACCTCCGGACGGGCGCCGGGCCGGCCCAGGTAGGGATTGTCGGGCGGAATGCTGCCGTCGTCGCGCAGGCGCAGCACCTTGCCGTAGACGCTCGACGGCTCCTGCGCGAACAGGCCGTTGCCGGCCCCCGTCGTCAAATAGAGCGTGCCGTCCGCGCCAAAGGCGATGCGCGAGCCGGAGTTGCCGTCCTTGAACTCGCCCGCGAAGATCTCGCTGAAGCCGCTGATGGCGGTGCCATCGAACGTGCCGCGGCCGAGCGCCACGGCGCTCTTCGCCGTCGGGCTCGCGCTCTCGGCCTTGTTGTAGCTGAGATAGACGAGGCGGTTCTCGGCGAACTTCGGATGCAGCACCACGTCCTGCCAGCCGCCGCCGCGAATTGCCGCCGGCGCGGGCAGCCCCGCGACCGGTGTCGGCTCGAGACGCGGCGACGGGCCGCCAGCCCCCCGCACGAGGCGCAGCGCCTTGCCGCGTTCGGTCACGAGCGCATCACCGCCGGGTAGCAGGGCCACGCCGTAGGGATGCGACAGCCCCCGGGCGGCCACGACGACGCGGAGCTGATGCTGCTCGGCGGTATCGAACTGGTACGGTCCGGCGGTGAGCACGACCGGCGCCACGCCAATCGGCGGGGGCTGCTGCGCGACCAGGCGGGCGGCCCCGCTGGCAAGACACAGGACGGCACTGAGCGACACGGCAGCGGGTGCAACATGACGAATCGGCATGACGGCGATCCTATCGCACACCCTCCACTTTCCGGGGCGGCCGTGGCATCATCGGAGGAATGTCATCCAAACGTCGTTCCGCTCCCGTGGTGATGCCGGTGTCGGCGCCCGTCGCCGTCAAGCACTTCCGCCCGCATCCCTGGCACGGACTCGAGGTCGGCCCCGAACCGCCGGCCGTGCTCAACGCCTACATCGAGATCACCCCGTTCGACCTGATGAAGTACGAGGTCGACAAGGCGTCGGGCTACCTGCGCGTCGACCGTCCGCAGCGCTCCTCGGCGCAGCATCCCAGCCTCTACGGCTTCGTCCCCCGCACCTACTGCGGCGACCGCGTCAGCAGGCTCGCGCCGGGCGCCAACCGCGGCGACGGCGACCCGCTCGACATCTGCGTGCTCAGCGAACGCGCCATCGCCCGCAACGAGATCATCGTGCGTGCCCGCGTCATCGGCGGCCTGCAGATGGTCGACCGCGGCGAGGCCGACGACAAGATCATCAGCGTGCTCGACAACGACTACGTCTACGGCGAGGCGCGCGACCTGAAGGACATCCCGCACGTGCTCATCGAACGCCTGCAGCATTACTTCCTCACCTACCGGCTGGTGCCGGGCGAGAAGCCGCAGGTCGACATCGCCAAGGTCTACGGCCGCGCCCACGCCATGAAGGTCGTGCAGGCGGCGATGGACGACTACGTGGACACGTTCGCGCGCTAGCCGGCGCGCGTCAGGCGTACCAGGCCGCGAGCAGCGTCACCGCCACGACGCCGCAGATGAAGGTGAGCGGACCGCCGAAGCGCAGATAGTCGCCAAAGCGGTACCCGCCCGGCCCCTGCACCATCAGGTTCGTCTGGTAGCCGATGGGCGTCGTGAACTCGCACGACGCCGCAATCGCTATCGCCATCGCCAGCGGCTCGAAGGCAATCCCCGACGTCTGCGCCGCCCTGAGCGCCACCGGGAACACGAGCACGGCGGCCGCCGTGTTGCTGAGCACGCTCGTGAGCGCCCAGGTGAGCACGTACACGCCGGTCAGCAGCCACACCGGTCCGCCGCCGGCGGTCAGCCCGAGCACCGCGTTCGCCACCACGGCGGCCAGTCCGCTCGCCTCGACGGCCTTCCCCACGCCGATCCCGGCGCCGATCACGACGAGCACCGGCCAGTCCACCGTCTGCCGGGCCACGCGCGGCGTCGTGCAGCCGAAGACCAGCATCGCGACGGCCGCAAGGAGCGCGGCGTGGAGTGTGGCCAGCCAGCCGGCGGCCGAGGTGACGACGAATGCCAGCAACACCGCCGCGGCCATCCACGCGCGATGATGGCGCGGCACCTCCGGCCCCTCCGGCCCGCTCACCAGGTGGAACGCTGTCGAATGTTCGTGCGCCGCCGCGAAGCCTGGTGGCGCCTCGATCAGTACGGCGTCACCGCCGCGCAGGCGGATGTCGCCGAGCTTGCCGGCCAGGCGCTCGCCCTTGCGATGCACGGCCACGATGACACCGCCGTACTTCGTGCGAAAGCCGCCATCGCGGATCGTTTGCCCGACCATCGGCGAGGAGGGTGGAATCACGGCTTCGATGAGGCGGTGATCGTGTCTGGCGCCGGCGGCGGCGTCCCAGGCCACGGGCACGAGGCCGGCGATCTGATGCAGTTCGACGACAGAGTCGCGCACGCCCACGAAGACCAGCACGTCGCCGGCCCGCACGACTTCGCCGGGGCTCACCGCGTGCAGCACCTCCTGCGCCCGTTCGATGTGCGCGAGGAAAAGGCCCGTCAGGTGCCGCAAGCCGGCCGCCCCGAGGCCCAGGCCCACGACCCGCGCGCCCGGCTCGACGCGCAGAGCCACCATGTAGTCGCGCCGTTCATCGTCGTGGCCCACGGCCGCCCGCTCCGGCAGGAAGCGGCGGCCGGCAAGCAGCATCCACGCCACGCCGGCGAGGGCCACGGGCACGCCCACCGGGCTCAGCGTGAACATGCCGAACGGCGTCAGCGGCGGCCCCGCGCCGGCGCGGTTGTAGTCGAGGATGAGGCCGTTCACGACGACGTTCGTGCTCGTGCCGACGAGGGTGCAGACGCCGCCGAGGATCGCGGCATACGAGAGCGGCAGGAAGAGCTGCGACGGGGCCACGCCGGAGCGCCGGGCCAGGCTCGACACGAGCGGCAGGTAGACGGCCACGAGCGGCGTGTTGTTCACGAAGGCACTGAGCGCCGCGGCCGGACCGACCACCCGCAGCTGCGCCTGGGCGGCCGTGGCCGGCCGGCCGAGCAGCACGGTGGCCACGCCCGCGACGACACCGCTCTGCCGCAGTCCGGCCACGACCACGTACAGGCAGGCCACGGTCAGCAGGCCGTCGCTCGCAAAGCCGGCCAGTGCGTCGGCCGGCCCGACGACCTGCGCCACGAGCAGCACCCCCAGCGCGCCCAGCATCACGAGGTCGGCGCCGAGGCGATTGCCCGCGAGCGCCGCCATCATGCCGGCGATGACCGTCGCCGTCACCCACGCGTGTGCGGTCATCGGCTCACATGTAGCCGCCGCGGCGCAGCGACTCGAGGCCGCCGCCGTCGGCGGCATCCTGCGCCCGGCCCGAGCGCTCGGCCACGTGTGCGAGCGCACCCGTCTCCAGTTCGCCGACGATGTCCTCGACGGTGCGCGCGGTGGAGGCGATGGGGGCCGTGCACGGCGCGCAGCCGAGCGAGCGATAGCGCGTGCCCTGGCCCTGATCGAAGTACAGCGACACGACGGGAATCGACTCCTGCGCGATGTACTGCCAGATGTTCAGTTCGGTCCAGTCGAGCAGCGGGTGAATGCGCACGTGGGTGCCGGGCGCGAACTCGGTCTTGTACTGCTGCCAGAACTCCGGGGGCTGCTCGCCGACGTCCCACTGGTTGCGCGTCGATCGCGGCGAGAAGTAGCGCTCCTTCGAGCGGCTGCCCTCTTCATCGGCGCGCGCGCCGACGATGACACCGGTGTAGGCCTCGGTGTTCGGGTCGCGCTCGTAGGCGCCGGTTGCATGATTGAAGCGGAAGCGCGCGCCTTCGCCGCTCAGGGTACGCGCGAGCGCTTCGGTCTTCAGGAGGCCGCAGCAGGTCAGCCGGTCCACGGCGCCCAGGGGGAACGTGCGGCCGGCGGCGAGCGCCTCCTGATGCTGGCCGTAGACGAGGTTCAGCCCCCATTCCGCGACCAGCCGGTCGCGGTAGGCGATCATCTCGGGAATCTTGTACGACGTGTCGATGTGCACGAGCGGAAACGGCACGTGGCCGAAGAACGCCTTGCGGGCCAGCCACAGCAGCACCGTGCTGTCCTTGCCGATCGACCACAGCATGCAGAGCTGCCGAAAGTTGGCGTAGGCCTCGCGCAGGATGTGCACGCTGCGGTGTTCGAGGGCATCGAGGTGCGTCATCGGGCGTCCTTCGCCGCACCCGGCGGCGGCTGGCGCAGCCAGGCGAGAATGCGGGCGGCGGCGGCTTCGGCTGATTCGCGCATCGTGTCCACGACGATCTCCGGCGCCTCCGGCGGCTCGTATGGATCGTCGAGCCCGGTGAACTGCGTGATCTCGCCGGCTCGCGCCTTGCGGTACAGCCCCTTGGGATCGCGACGTTCACATTCCTCGAGCGCGGTCGCCACGTGGATCTCGACGAACCGGTGGCAGTGGGCACGGATGGCGGCCCGCGAGTCCCGGTACGGCGAGATGAGGGACGCGACGACGGTCGCGCCATGCGCTTCGAGGCGGCTCGCGAGGTAGCCGACGCGGCGCACGTGCGCATCGCGGTCGGCGCGCGTGAAGCCGGTGCCCGGGAAGACCTGGCGCATCACGTCGCCGTCGATGAGTTCAGGGTCGGCTCCGGCGGCGGTGAGCCGCGCCGCGAGCACCTGCGCGATGGTGGTCTTGCCGGCGCCCGAGAGGCCCGTGAGCCACAGCACCGCCGGCGGCGGCGGCAGGTAGCCGATGACGAAGGCGCCGTTGCGCAGGTCGGCCTTCCCGTAAGTCAGTGTCGACGGATGCGGCGCGGCCCCATCCGCCACCGCCCACCGCCACACGGCGTCCCCCGCCGCCACATCCCATTCCATCGTCGGGCCGAGGCGCGGATAGACGTCGGCGGTGCCGTCGGCCACCAGGCAGAACTTGAGGGAGCTGCCGATGGCCACGCGCGCGCCGATCCGGTATGGCGCGAGGAAGGCGGCCATGTCGGGCGAGCCGTGCGAGCGGCTCTCGACGACCGTGAGCGGACGCCCCGGCGCCGCTGGCGTGGCGACGAGCCGCGCCGTCAGGCCATCGCGCCGCCGCCAGCTCCCCTGCCCGGCCGCGCCGAAGTACGTCACACCGCGCCCTGACGCGTGCACGACGCCGGCGACCGGCACACCCTCATGGATGAGCGCGATGTTCACGGTGTAGTCGGGCACGCCGGCCAGGAACTCCTTCGTGCCGTCGAGCGGATCGACGAGCCACCACGTGGTCCGGCCCGCCCGCACCGCGGCGGTGGCGATCTCGCCTTCTTCGCTCACGACCGGCACGCCGGGTGTGAGCGCGGCGAGCCCGGCCGCAATCACCGTATGCGCCTCGGTGTCGGCGCGGCCCACCGGACTGCCGTCGTCCTTGGCCCGCACGTCGAGCCGGCCGCTTCGCCGGCACGATTCGATGGCGGCACCGGCCGCTTCGGCAAGCGTGACGAGGCGCGGCAGCAGCGCGGCGAGGGGCGGCACCGTCGAAGGCAGCGTCATGACGGCAGCACTCCGCGCGCCGTGAGCAGCGCCGTCATCGCGCCGCCGGCCTCCTCCACCGAGGCGCCGTCGGGCAGGGCGAGGTCGGCCGCGATTTCGGCGGCGTCGGCCGCGCCGTACCACACCGTGAGCAGCCGCTCGTCGGGCACGCTGACCCGCAGGATGTCGAGGTCGTCGGCACGCAGTTCGGCGGCGCTGACGATGAGCACGAGCCCGGCATCGAGCATCAGGTGCGCGATCTCGCCGAGGCGGCGGAAGTGTTCGTGGCGACTGGCGAGCGTGCGGTCGATGTCGGCATCCACGCCGTAGAGCATGTTCGCCATGCCGAGGAAATACACGGCCCGACCGGCCTCGAAGAGCCGCGTCTCGAGGTGTTTGGCCAGGCCCTTGCGGTCCATCTCGCGCGGACCGGTGACGACGACCACGGCCGGACGTTGCCCGAACCGCGCCGCCCGCTGGTCGGGCGCGATGCGGCTGTGCTCCCACTTGCGGTTGCGCAGCCGCACCATTTCGCGTGCCGCCTCGTCGCCGTCGGCGAGCGCCTCGCGCACGATGCCGCCGCCGCGGATCTCGTAGTCGTCGACGATGACGAACCGGCCCGTGTCGGGCCGGTCGGCGTGCAGGTCGAACGCCACCGCGCGGTCGAGCTTCAGCACGCAATCCGCGACGTCGTTCCGCGCCACCTCGGTGCCGGGACCGGCCGTCAGCGTCGAGGCATCGATGACCTGCTCGATGTGTTCGACGCGCATCCCGACGCGCGCGGTGCCAAGGCGCAGGTGGTAGTCACGGCCGGGCACGAGCGGCGCGCGGCCCAGCCAGAAGACACTGGCGCGCAGGCGCGTCGACACGTGCGGCGCCGGTTCGCCCACCCGCGCGGCCAACTCGCCGCGGGTCGTGTAGATCTGCTCGTCGAGGGTGAGGCCGGTGGCGTCGCCGGCCGAGGCCGACGTGCGCGGCGCGGCGTGGAACGCCTCGACCGACGCCACACGCGAGCGCTTGCCCGAGGGGTAGAACACCACGGCGTCGCCCACACCCACCGTGCCGCTCTCGATCGAGCCGGCGACGATGCGGCGGTCATCACCGAAACGGGTGAAGCGATAGACGTCCTGCACCGGCATCCGGAACGGGGCGTCGGCCGGCGGCGTGGCCGCGGTGAAGCCGTCGAGCACCTCGAGCACCGCCGGCCCGGTGTACCACGGCATCTCGGGTCCGCGCGTGACGAGGTTCACGCCGTGGACGCCCGACACCGGCACGATCGCCTCCGGCACGACGTCGAGCCGGCCGAGGAAGGCGCGCATCTCGTCGGCCACGGCGGTGAAGGCGGCCTGCGACCAGCCGACGAGGTCCATCTTGTTGACGACGACCGCCACGTGCGACACCCCGAGCATCGCCAGCATCGTGGCGTGCCGGCGCGAGTTCTCGCGCACGCCCTCGCGGGCGTCGACGACGAGCAGGGCGGCATCGGCGCGGGCGGCGCCGGTGACCATGTTGCGCAGGAACTCGACGTGGCCCGGCGCGTCGAGCACGACGTAGTGGCGCAGCGCACTCCTGAAGAACACGCGCGCCGCGTCGATCGTGATGCCCTGATCGCGCTCGTCACGCAGCGCGTCGAGCAGGAACGCGTACTCGAACGGCTTCGAGGTGCGGCGGCACAGCTCCCGCACCTGGTCCAGTTTGCCGTCGGGCAGCGAGCCGGTGTCCGCCAGCAAGCGCCCCACGACGGTGCTCTTGCCGTGGTCCACGTGCCCCACGACGACTATCGGCATCAAGCTCACGACGTGCCCTCATGTTACGCGAGAACACGCGGGCGCCGGCCCGGACACTCCGCGGCGGCGGCTAGGGACGCACGAGCGGCGTGAGATCGAAGGTGAAGGTCAGCGGCACCGACGCCGGGGCGTAGCAGACCTTGTCGTCGCACGCCTGATAGTCGAGCGTGCCGCGGATCGTGAGCGAGGTCTGGCCCGCCAGCAGCTTCTGCACCTCCGGCGTCGCCAGCACGGTCAGGTCCTGCACGAGGGTGAATGGCTTCTGATACGTCTCCACGCGTTCGTCGAGCGGCGCGAAGTAGTAGATCTCGGACGGCGGATAGGTCAGCGGATGGCTCTTCAGCCACGGCTGCGCCGCCGGCCGGAACGTGACCACCTGGTAGGTGTGCGTCCCCGGCGCGTAGACGTGCATCGCCCGCTGGGGCGTCACCTGGATGGCGATCGAGAGCCGGCTGCCCGGTGAGAGCACCTGGTCACTGGCCGCGGCCTGCACCGTCACATGCGCGGTGCTCGCGGTGACGCCCGGACCGCCCGCCGCGCCGCCCTGCCGCGTGAGGATGCTGGCAACGGTGTTCCGCTCCTGATAGGCCGCTTCGAAATAGCGCGCCACGACGCGGCCCGCCGGATCGAGGACAAAGGTGCCCGGATACGGCACGCCGTGCGCCCGGCTGCCCTCGGGATATTCGGCGTTCAGCAGCCCATAGCGGCGGATGACCGCCGACCCCGTGTCTGACAGCAGCGGATACGTGAGGCCGCGTTCCTTCGCGAAACGCGCGAGCGTCGCCGGCGGGTCATACGTGATGACCGCAAGGCCCAGACCCTGTGCGGCGAGGGTGGCCGTCTGGCGTTGCAGCTCCACGAGCTGCGTGCGGCAGTACGGTCACCAGTCGGCGGAGCGGCTGAAGACCAGCATCGCGCCGCGGCGGCCCATGATGGAGGCGAGACTGCGCGTGGTGCCAGTCTGATCGACCAGGGTGAAGGCCGGCACGACCGTGCCGGGCTGCGGCCCGACGGCGTCGAGCGCCACCGGAGCCTGGGCCAGCGCAGCCGTGACGCCGGAGCCCGTGAGGAGCAGCACGAAAAGTAGGGCGCGGAGCATGGCGGTGAGATGCCGGCACATCACGACAGGTGTCAAGCCGCGTCCGACGCTTCGTCCCGGTTGCACGCTCGCTGTATCATCGGCGGGCAATGACGCGCGCGTTCGTAGGACTGGCTCTGTGCCTGCTGACCGCGGTAAACGCCCGCGCCCAGGCGGCGGCCGTGCCGCCACCGGCCACACGCGCCGAAGCGCTCGAGGCCGAACGCGCCAGCCGCGAGCAGTCGCTCACCACCGACACGAAGGGCCTCGTCGAGCGCACGCTCATCTTCGTCGAAGAAAAGCGGGTCCTCGAGCGGCTGAATCCGCCGCAGGGCTTCTACCCCACTGTCGGCAGCATCGCCCGCGGCAGCGGCATGGGCGTGGGGCTCGGCTACCGCCGCCGGCCGCTCGCCGGCCGCCTGGTCTTCGACACCTCGGCTGCCATCACGTTCCGCAAGTACACCGACTGGCAGTTCACGGTCGCCGCGCCGCGTGCCGGCGGCCTGCCGGTGGAAGTGCAGGCGGGCACTCGCTGGTACGACTACACGCAGGAAGACTTCTTCGGGCTCGGCTCCGACACGCTCAACGGCGACCGCGTGAGCTTCGGCCTGAGGGGCCTCGACAGCTTCGGCCAGGTGATGGCGCGTCGTGCGGGATGGTTCGTGATGCGCGGCCGCGCCGGGCTGCACCATTTCGACGTGTCGCGCGGTACTGATCCCCGCTTCCCGTCGCTCGAGGAACGCTTCACGGATACGACCGCCCCCGGGCTCGACGCCACCCCGTCCCTCGCCTACGGCGAAGCGGCGCTCGGCATCGACACCCGCGACGAGCCGGGCAACACGCGCGGCGGCGGCCTCTACAACGTGTCCGTGGGCATGTTCCGCGGCCGCGGCGGTGACGACGTCGACTTCAACCGCATCGACGTGACGGCCATGCACGTCATTCCGATCTTCGACAAGAAGCGCGGCATCGCGCTGCACGCCGTGGCGTCGCGCATCGACCCGGTGGGCGGCAGCCGCGTGCCCTTCTTCCTGATGCCCACGGTGGGTGGCGCCGACTCGCTGCGGGGCTACCGCGAGTTCCGTTTCCGCGATGCCGCCGCCGTCACGCTCAACGCCGAATACCGCTGGGAAGCGTTCTCCGGCCTGGATCTGGCGCTCTTCGTCGACGCCGCCGACGTCGGCCCCACCTGGCGGTCGATCGTCGGCGCGCATCTCAAGTCGTCATGGGGCATGGGTTTCCGCTTCAACACCAACCGCCGCGTGTTCCTCCGCATCGACGTGGCCGGGGGCCGTGAGGGTCCGCGTATCTGGACGGCCCTCGGGCCGGTGTTCCGCCGCCGATGATGACTCCCCGCCGTCGCCTCATCGGAGCGCTGGCCGGTATCTGCCTGGCGCTCGGCGCGCTCGGCCAGAGCGCCACACCCACGTATTATCCCGACGATCCGCTGCTCGTCGATCCGGAGACCCGCGATGCCCGTGGCGTGCACGAGCGCGAGATCAGCGATCCGTACGATTTCGTCGAGAACACGTTCCTCAAACCCGGGGATCGCACCAGCCAGCGCGCCGTGAACGTCAACACCGCCGACGAGGTCCCCGACTCGAGCTGGTTCACGAACCGCCTGGGCCGCCGCGCGCTGACGGTGGACGACTACGTGCGCGGCCCGAACGTGTCGGGGCCGCCGGCCGACGGTGCGTGGACGGTGGTCTCGGGGAAGAGCGACGGCATCACGCCGGGCTTCACCGTGCGCGACCGCCAGAACACGCTCTGGTTCATCAAGTTCGATCCGCCGTCGAATCCCGAAATGGCCACCGGCGCCGAAGTGATTTCGACCAAGCTGTTCTGGGCACTCGGCTATCACGTGCCCGAGAACTACCTCGCCGTGCTCGATCCGGCGCAGCTCGTCATCGGTGAACGGGCCACCTACCGGGACACGCTCGGTGAACGCCGGCCGCTCACCCGGGCGGTCGTCGACGCGTTCCTTGCCAAGGGCGCCCGCCGCGCCGACGGGCGCTTCCGCGTGATCGCCAGCCGCGCCCTGCCGGGCACGCCGGTGGGCCCGTTCAAGTACTTCGGCACCCGTCCCGACGACCCGAACGACATCTTCCCGCACGAACACCGCCGCGAATTGCGCGGCCTGCGGGCGTTCGCCGCCTGGCTCAATCACGACGACTCGCGGTCGATCAACTCGCTCGACACGGTGGTCGAAACCGCGGGCGGACGACGCGTGGTGCGGCATCACCTCATCGATTTCGGTTCCACGCTCGGCAGTGCCAGCGTGGCGGCGCAGAAGCCGCGCGCCGGCAACGAGTACATCTGGGAGGCCCGGCCCACCCTGCTGACGATGTTGTCGTTCGGCTTCTGGGTGCGGCCGTGGATCAAAGTGCAGTATCCGGCGTTCCCCGCCGTGGGCCGCATCGAAGCCGCCTACTTCTGGCCCGAACGCTGGAAGCCCGAGTACCCGAACGTCGCCTTCGACAACGCCCGGCCCGATGATCTCTTCTGGGCCGCGCGCCGCATCATGGCGGTGCCTGATGACGCGATCCGCGCGGTGGTGGACACGGCGGAATACTCGGAACGCGGCGCCGCGAACTATCTGGCCGATGTCATCATCGCCCGCCGCGACAAGATCGGCCTGCAGTGGCTGACCGGCCTGAACCCCCTCGCCGATTTCGCCCTCGACGCCTCCGGCACACTCACCTTCACGAATGTCGCGGTCGATACCCGCCGGGCCGCCGCGCCCGAGGGCTACGAGATCGTCTGGGCGGCGTTCGACAACGCCACCGGCCGCTCGACGCCCGTGGGCTCGCCCGTGTCGGTCACGGCCGCGCGCGCGGAGGCGCCCGCGGCGGTGCTCGGCGACGACTTCGTGGAAGCCGCCGTGCACACGCGTCATCAGGCCTACGCCGGCTGGCGGCGCCCGGTCGTCGTGCATTTCCGCCGCGAGGGCCAGGGCTGGACGGTGGTGGGCATCCGGCGCGACGGGCTCGACTGATCGCGGCCGGGACGTCGCCCGGCCGCAGCGCCACCACGAGCCTCGTCGGCGGCGCCGCGCCGGCGCGAGACGGGCGGCTCCGAAACGGATCACCACCGGCGTCGGGCGCGCCAGCAGCCGCCGCCGTGTGCGGCACGCACGTCGCCGGCAGCGGCGCGCTCGCCGTCTAGACCCAGTGCGACCAGGGTGAGCCTCATCGGCCTCCGCGTGCTGAACAACCAGGGCCAGGGCTCGGCCAGCCACGTGATTGCCGCCATCCAGTGGGCAGTGGAGAACCGTCACGCTGGTGACATCACGGTCATCAACCTGTCGCTCGGCCATCCCATCGAATCGGCGGCGACCGACACGATGGTGCAGGCCGATGACCGCATCGCCGCCTGCAGTTCGTGCGGTCCGAGCTGGATCGACGGCCTCGCCAAGTCCGGCGGCGGCGACGACACCACCGACCCACGGCACCACGTCGCGAGGTCAGCCTGCGGGCTGGCCTCGTCCCGTGTACGGCGACCGTCACACCCGGGCGCTATACTCAGGGGACATGCCGCGCATCCTCGTGGCCGAAGACGACCCGGACATCTCGGGGCTCGTCCGCCACTACCTCGAGAAAGACGGGTTCGACGTGGAGGTCACGGACTCGGGCCGCGAGGTCATGCCGCGTCTGCGCGAGACGCCGGCCGACCTCGTGGTGCTCGACCTGATGCTGCCCGGCCTCGACGGCCTCACGGTGTGCCGGGCCCTGCGCGCCGACCGGGCCACGGCGGCCGTGCCGATCATCATGCTCACGGCCAAAGCGGCCGAATCAGACCGCATCGCCGGGCTCGAGCTCGGGGCCGACGACTACATCACCAAACCGTTCAGCCCGAAGGAACTCGTGGCCCGCGTGCGCGCCCTGCTGCGGCGGCTCGAACGGATCGCGCCCACGGCCGGGCACCTCACCTACGGCCCGCTCGCCATCGATCTCGACCGCCACGTCGTCACGGTCGACGGGCAGGAGACGCGCCTCACGGCCAAGGAATTCCTGCTGCTCCAGTACCTCATGACTCACCGTGGGCGGGTGCTTTCACGCGACCTGCTGCTCTCGGACGTGTGGGACTACTCCTACACCGGCGGCACGCGCACCGTGGACGTGCACGTGCGGCGCCTGCGCGAGAAGCTGCCGTTCCTCGTGGACGCGCTCGTCACCGTGAAGCAGTTCGGCTACAAGCTGCTCGAGCCGGCGCCGGTGGTGGCGCCGCCCGCCGCCAGCCGCACCTAGCCGCACCGTGCGTTCCGACACGCGGCTCACGATCTTCACCGCCGCCGCCGGCGTCGCCCTCCTCGCGCTCGGCTTCGTGTGGCTGGTGCTCGGTGGAGGCGCCGCAACGAGTCCGGGCGTAGCCGTCGCGCTCGCCGCGGGACTCGCCGTCATCACTGCATTCATCACCGCCTCGGCCCTCGCCGCCCGCTACCGCAATCGCGCCCAGGCCATCGTCGACATCGGCCGCCGCTATGCCCTTGGCGATCTGAGCCGGCCGGGCCCAGACTACGGCGACGACGACCTCGGCATGGCGGCACGAGCGCTCGACGCGGCCGTGCACGAGCAGGAGCGCCGCATCGTGTCGCTCGCGCGCGACCGCGCCCGCATGCAGGCGATTCTCGGCAGCATGGTGGAAGGGGTGCTCGTCGTCGACGAAAGCGGCCGTCTGCAGCTCGTGAACGAAGCCGCGCGGCGCATGCTGCGCATCGAGAGCGACGCCGCCGGCCGTCCGTACGTGGAGGCGCTGCGCCATCCGGGCGTCGTCGAGCACGTCGGCCGCCTGTTGACGGGCGGTCCGCCACAGACGCTGGAGTTCTCCACCTCCCGGGACGCCTCACGCGAGCTCGTGGCGCGGCTCGCGCCGGTGGCCGGCACCGGCCGCGGCGTGGTGGTAGTGCTGCACGACGTGACGGACCTGAAGCGCGCCGACCAGATCCGCCGGGATTTCGTCGCCAACGTCTCGCACGAGCTGCGCACGCCGCTGACCGCCATTCGCGGCTACGCCGAGGCACTCGTCGACGACTCCGAGGACCCCGAGGCACGGCGCCGCTTCCTCGAGATCATCCAGCGCCACGCCACGCGCATGGAGCGGCTCGTGAAGGACCTGCTGCGCCTGGCGATGCTCGACGCCGGCAAGGAGATGCTCGAGACGGCGCCGGCCGACATCGGCGCGCTCGTGCAGGGCATCGTGGACGACATGGCGACGGCCGCCGCCGCCAAACATCTGCGCGTCGCGACGAGCGCCGGCCCCGGGACGAAAGGCCTTGCCGTGGACGCCGCCAAGGTGCACGACATCGTGCGGAACCTGGTCGAGAACGCGATCAACTACACGCAGCCTGGCGGTGATGTCGCGATCGCGGCGACGGCAGAGGGCGACGTGCTCGTCATCACGGTCACCGACAACGGGCCGGGGATCCCCCCCGAAGACCTCGGCCGTGTCTTCGAGCGCTTCTACCGCGTGGACAAGTCACGCGGCCGGCCGGGCGGCACGGGCCTGGGCCTCGCCATCGTGAAACATCTGGCGGACCTGCACGGCGGCTCGGTCACGGTCGAGAACCGCGCCCTCGGCGGCGCCGCGTTCACCGTGCGGCTGCCGGTGGCGCCGCGCGCCCCGCTCACCTGAAGCCGGCGGCGGCGAGCAGGTAGTAGGTGGCCGCAGAGATGATCGCCGACGCGGGAATCGTCAGCACCCACGCCCACACGATCTGCCCGGCGATGCCCCAGCGCACCGCCGACATCCGCCGCACCGAGCCCACGCCGACGATGGCGCCGGTGATCGTGTGCGTCGTGCTCACCGGCACGCCCATCGACGAGGCGACGAAGAGTGACACCGCGCCGGCGGTTTCGGCGGCGAAGCCGCCGACCGGCTGCAGGCGGGTGATCTTCGAGCCCATGGTGTGGATGATGCGCCAGCCGCCCGAGAGCGTGCCGGCCGCAATCGCCGTGTAGGCCGAGAGTTCCACCCAGAGCGGAATCTCGAAGGTGGCGATGTAGCCGCCGGCGAAGAGCGCGCTGGCGATGATGCCCATGGTCTTCTGCGCGTCGTTGGCACCGTGGCCGAGCGAGAAGAGCGCCGCCGATACGAGCTGCATGCGGCGGAAGAGCGAGTCCACGCGCGAAGGCGCCGTGCGCCTGCACAGCCAGAAGATGATGACCATGAAGCCGAAGCCGAGACCCAGACCGATGAGCGGCGACAGCACGATGAAGAGCAGCGTCTTGGTCCAGCCGGCGGCGAGAATCGCCGCCGGGCCGGCCTTGGCCACCGCCGCCCCGGCGTAGCCGCCGATGAGCGCGTGCGACGAGCTCGTCGGCAGACCGTAGTACCAGGTGATGAGGTCCCACACGATGGCGCCGATGAGGCCGCCGAGCACGACGGCGCTCGTCACGACCTTGAGGTCGATCATCCCGGAGCCCATCGTCTTGGCCACGGCCGTGCCGAAGATGAAGATAGCGGCGAAGTTGAAGAACGCCGCCCACACCACCGCCTGGCCGGGCTTCAGCACCCGGGTCGAGACGACGGTGGCGATGGAATTGGCGGCGTCGTGGAAGCCGTTGATGTAGTCGAAGACCAGCGCCGCCACGACGACGACGATGACGAGCGAATGTTCCATGACGGCCTACCCGTGCTTGACGACGACGCTCTCGAGGACGTTGGCCACGTCCTCGCAGGCATCGGTCGCCAGCTCCAGCAGGTCGAGCATCTCCTTGCACTTGATGAGGGCGATGGCGTCCTTCTCGTGCTCGAACAGCCGGCGCAGGGCCTCGTCGTGCACCGTGTCGGCGGCGTTCTCGAGGCGGTTGATCTCGACCGACCGGTCGTGCACGCCGCTCTTCTTCTCGAGAGCCTCGACGGCCACCTTCACCTGCATCGCCGAGCGCCAGATGAGCGAGGCGAGTTCGCGGGCCCCGTACGGCATCGTGTGGATGCGGTAGCGGCGCACGACGCCGGCGGCGGCGTCGATGGCGTCCATCACGTCGTCGAGCGACTTGGCCAGCGCATGGATGTCTTCGCGGTCGATCGGTGTGACGAAGGTGCGGTTGAGGCGCTGGATGATCTCGTGGGTGAGGGAGTCGCAGGCTTCTTCGACCTGCTTGATCTCAATCGCCATCTCCCAGGCCGGCGGGTCGGTCGCCAGCATCTTCTCGAGCAGGGTCGCTCCGGAAACGATGCGGTCGGCGAGCGCGATGAAATCGGCGAAGAACTTCTCTTCTTTGGGAATCAGGCGAAAGGCCACGGACACTCCTCAGGCCCGGCCGGTGGTGGGCCGGGGCTCGCTGAGTGTGCCACAGCCGACGTTACGCTCGTGTTACAAATGTCTCCGCCGGATGCGTCTATGGCTTTCGCCGTTGTTACGCGCCGGCGACACCACGGCGACACGCGCCCGCTACAGTCGCGTCGTGCGCTTCTTCCGGGCGGCCTGCGCCCCACTGCTGATGGGCCTGGGGCTGAGCCTCCCGGCGGCGCGTGTGACCGCCCAACCCGCGCCCACGCCGCCCGCGGTCGACGTGGGGCTGGGCCGGGGCGTGACCATCCGGGCCGCCGATGGCCAGGCCTCGATGAACATCCGGGCGCGCGTGCAGGTCCGCTCGACGTTCGTGCGCAACGACGACGCCGACGACACGTCGGAGTTCCTCATCCGTCGCGCGCGGCTCGTGTTCCAGGGGGAGGCCGCCGGGTCGACACTGACCTACTACGTGCAGCTTTCCTTCGCCAATCTCGACAACGAGGCGGATCTGCGGCTGCCGCTCCGCGACGCGTATGTCACCTGGACGGCCGCGCGCGACGCCCGCGTACGCGTGGGCCAGATGAAGGTGCCGTTTTCGCGGCAGCGTGTCGTCTCGTCCTCGGCGCTGCAGATGGTGGATCGCTCACCAGTCGTGAGTGAGCTGAACCTGGACCGGGACGTGGGCATCCAGCTGTTCTCGAAGGATCTCTTCGGCCTGGGCCGCCTCGGCTACGCCGTGGGGCTGTTCGGCGGCGAAGGGCGCAATCGGCTCGGGCGCACCGCCGGCCTGCTCTACACGGCGCGCGTCGAAGCCTGGCCCTTCGGTGCGTTCGACGACTACGTGGAGGGTGACCTGCAGCGCCGGCGCGCACTTCGACTCGCGGTCGGGGTGAGCGCGGGGTACAACCAGAACACCAACAGGCCGCGGAGCACCATCGGCACGCCCTTCGCTGCCGGCGACGTCGACTACCGTCATGCGGCCGCGGACATCAGCCTCAAGTGGCGGGGCTGGTCGCTCACGTCCGAGCTGATGTATCGCAACGCCGCCAGGCTGGCCGAGCTGGCAGCGTCGGCCGCCCCGCTGGCCCGGTCAGGCTGGGGGGCCTACGTGCAGAGCGGCATGATGGTGGGCCCACGCTGGGAGGTCACGGGACGAGCCAGTCACCTCGTGCCGGATCGCGGCACTGACGCCACCTTTGCCCGCGGGCGCGAACTGGGCGCCGGCGTCAGCTACTACCTCCACGGTCACGACCTGAAGGTGCAGGGTGACTACGTGCGCGTCAGGGGGCCTGTGCCCGCGCGCACCACTCAGCAGGTGCGCGCGCAGTTTCAGCTGTTCTTTTGACGGCGCACGTGACGGCCGGCGGTCACCGCGCCGCCGCGGGCCAGCCGAAGGCCGCCAGCATGATCCGGAAGAGATCGGTGTTGGCCAGATAGCCGTGCACGCGCGTGGCCCCCGGCCCTTGCGCGGCCACCAGGACCTCTTCACCCGTGTGACTGTCGTCCATGCGCACGTGCGGAAGCCGCACCCCATCCATGCCGCCCCCACGTTCTGCCGCAGCCCCAGTCAGTAGAGGCTTGCCGATGAGGCCATCGTGCACCCGGAGGTCGAACGAATGGTCGGCCGTGAAGAGCAGCAGGGTCTCGGCCCCCGCGGCCGCGGCGGTCGCCTCGATGACCCGATCGAAGGTCACCATTCGATCGAGCCCCTGCCGAATCCGGTCAGTGTGGGTGTCGCTCTCGACCATCAGGAAGTAACCGCGCGGATTTGCCGACAACATCCGGCGGGCCAGGGCCACCGCGGCCGCCAGATCGAAGGCCTGATCCTCGAGCAGCACCACGGTCTTCGTGGCCGCCGGCGGTACGTCGTCGAGCGAAGCCAGCACCGGGCGGCCGTGTTCGCGCGCCACCGCCTCGAGGCTGGAACCAGCGGCGGCGAGCGCCCCCGCCACCTCCGACCGCCCGGCGCCGATGAGCACGTCGATGCCATCGCCCGCGGGTGATGCCAGGGCCTGACGGAAGATGTCGGCCGTCTGGTTCCGGTCGTTGACCTTCGCGTAGAGCGCCGCCGGCGTGGCGCCGGTCAGCGCGTCGTTCGAGATGACCCCGGTCGCCAGGCCGCGTGCTTCCGCCATCTCGAGGATGGTCGTCAGCGGCGCCCCGTCTTTCACCCCGCGCACCGCGTCCGGCCCCTGGCCGATGACGCCGTTGTGCGTGCGCTGCCCGGTCACGATGGCCGTCATGCCGGCTGCTGAATCCGTCACGAACTGCGACGCCGTAGCCGTGTCCGAGAGGCCGATGTGCGGCATGCGCTGCACGAACAGCCGGCGGCCCTCGCCGTAACCGTGCAGGCTGGCCGCATTGAGCGTGGGGATGCCGCCGGCGTCGGCGAGGAAGAGGATGACGTTGCGGGCGAGTGGCTCGGCCTGACGGCCGGACACCACGGCGAGGGGCAGCAACAGGAGGGCAACGAGGGGCGTTCTCACGCGCTCGATTCTACGCGGCGCCCGTCACAACGGTGTGTCGGCGCGCCCGCGGCAGCACCGCACGCCGGCCTAGTCGTCCACCACGTAGCTGAAGACCTTCCACCGGCCGTTCTGCTCGACCATCGAGCCGCATACGCGCAGGTCGTCGGTGACACCGCCGGCCGAGCGCACGACGAACACGGCGTCGCGATGCACGGTGTAGCCGTCATAGACGGTCGCCTCACCGAGCCGCACGTCCACGAGTGTCAGTGCCTGGCCACGCAACCGGTCGATGGTCGCCCGGAGGCCGGTCTCGCTCTTCTGGTGCAGGTCACCCCACACATACGAGAACGGCAGGTTGCGCTCGGGCCGCGCGGCCGGCAGTGACGGCCAGATATGGTCGCGGAATTCCTGCTCGGAGAGGGCCAGCGACGCGAGCGTCGCCTGGTCACCGGCCAGCACCGCGATGAGCACGGCCTGAGCCAGTGGCACCGGGGCGTCGGCGGTGTGTTGCAGAGGGGAGGGCGCAGGCGTGCAGCCCGTCAGGGTCAGGAGTGCGAGGAGAAGAGCCGAACGCCACATGGCCACGAATGTCCCATCCGGGACACCACGTCCGGGCGTCCCTCCCCCGCCGCCGCTCGGCGGCGGGGGACGGAGTCAGTCTACCGCTGGGGATAGGCCGTCCAGCCAGCCGTCCAATCGTCCTGCGGCGCCGGCGGCACCGCGCCGATGAACGTGACGGTCTCGAAGAACCCGTCGTTCGGCGGCTGAATCGGCGCGAGCTGGCCACCGGCGAGCGTCGCCACCGACGTCGGCTGGAAGTTCGGCGACTCGTGCTGGAAGCAACCCGCCGAAAGGCCCGTCGCCACGCCCGTGCGCACGTTCGGGAACCGGCCGTTCGTCACGAACGGCACGACACTCGCGTGCAGCGGCGTCGCCGGCCCGAAGATGACCCCGGCGCCGATCTGTGTCGTGCCGTTGTTCACCTGGTCGAGCGTGGCGGCGCCGTCAATCTGCATACCGAGCGTGCGCGAACCGGCGATGACGAAGTTGCGGAAGGTGACGGCGGTGCCGCGGCGGAAGAGCACGGCGCGGAACGCTTCGACACCTTCGTTGGTGTCCGGGTCGCCGCAGCTCGTGAAGTTGTAGATCTGCGGATTGGCGCGCGGCAGCAGGTTGTTGTTGAACTCGTTGTTGTCGGCTTCAATCGCCCAGTCGCCGTCGTCACTGCGCTGGTGCACGGCGAGGAACTGCGCCCGGCCGGTCCAGCCGAACGTCCAGTCGAAGCTGTCGTCGCCGGCGTTCGAGGCAATCGCGTGCTTGATGTCGGCCGTGCCGCCGAACCATTCGAAGGCGTCGTCGCGGTTCATGTGCACCTGGATGTACTCGAACGCCCCGCCACGGCCCACGCCCTGGAAGGCGATGCCGTTCAGCTCGTTGTCGGGGCTGAACTCGGTGCCGGCGAACTCAAGGCGCACGTAGCGCATCGTGCCGCTGCTGTCGTTGGGGTCATTGCCGCCGTAGACACCGGTCTGCGCCTCGCCCACGCCTTCGCCACCCGGGATGTTGAGCGGTGCCCTGCCGTTCAGGATGATGCCGCCCCAGTCGCCGCGGGCGCGCTGGCCCACCGGCTGGTCACTCGTGAAGACGATGGGCTGGGTGCGCGTGCCGATGGCGTTCAGGCGGCCGCCGCGCAGCACGATGAGCGTGCCGACGCTGCCGGCCTCGCCAGCGATGAGCGTGCCGGCCTGGATGTTGAGCGTGGCGCCGTCGTTGACAAACACGGCGCCGCGCAGCACGTAGACGAAGTTGTTCGTCCAGTTCATCGTGCCCTCGATTTCGCCGGTGACGACGACGACCGGGCGGTCGATACCGGGCACGGTGACCGGCGGCTGCAGCTGCGCGGCCACCGGCACCGTCATGACCACGGCCGCGGCCAGCGCGGCGGCGGCCGTCAGGCCCTTCAGGATGTCTGTTGCGTGAACCATGATGCTCTGTGCGCTCCTCTGAGGTGCGGGCTTAGAAGACATTGACGCCAACCGACAGGCTGAACGTGCGGCCGAGCACGAAGGAGCGCTCGCGCTCCTGGGTGTTGCCGATGCCCTGCGTGAAGTTGTAGCGGCTGTCGAGCAGGTTGTCGCCGCCGATGCGGACGTTGAAGCGGCCGAGCTTCTGCGACAGCACGACGTCCACCTGCGGGCGGCCCTGCTCGATGATGTCGGGCGCGCCGTTCGAGCCGACGTCCGAGATGCGGTCGCCGTAGCGGTTGATGAGCAGACGGGCGTTGAAGCCGCGGGCGGCGTATTCCGTCGTCACGTTGAAGACGTTCTTCGACTGGCCGGCGAGCGCGCGCTCGAGCGAGGTCTGCACGGTGCGCTGGTCGGCGTTCAGCGTGATCTTCGAGTCGACGAAGGTGTAGTTGGCGTTGACGTAGAGCCCCTTGAAGAGCTGCCGCGCGAACTCGAGCTCCACACCGAAGTTGCGGGCGCTGTCGGCGTTCTGGAACGTCACGATCGGCTGGGCGCCAGCGATGACGACGCGTTCGATCGGCGAGTTGAAGTACTTGTAGAAGGTGCTGACCGCCAGCACGTTCCTGGCGCCGGGGAACATCTCCCAGCGCGCATCCACGTTCTGGATGATGGCGCGCGTCAGGTCGGGATTGCCGCGCACGGCGCGGGCGCCGACCACGTCGGTGAACTCGAAGGTGGCGACTTCGCGGAACTCGGGACGGTTGACCGTGGCGCTGTAGCTCAGGCGCACGTTCGAGTTGGCGGTGACACCCTGCACCAGGTTGATGGCCGGGAAGAAGTCGGTGTTCTTGTTCTCCGACGTCACGGTGCTGACGAAGAGGCCGAACGGGTCGAACGAGGTGACTTCCTGCTCGAAACGTTCCACCCGGGCGCCGGCCACGAGGCGGGTCTTCGCGCTGATCGACATGTCCATCATGCCGTAGCCGGCGTAGGTCGTCTGCGCGCCGTCATAGGCGTCGACCGGACGGGTCTCTTCATTGAAGCGCCAGGCCCGGCCGATGTTGTTCGACGCGAACAGCTCTTCCGGCGACAACCGCAGGTCCACCGGTACCGCCCCGCCGGAACCGGCGGTGTTCGGGATGAAGCGGAACCGACGCGACGTGAAGTCGCGCGTGCGGTCGATGACGCTGGCGCCGAACTTGTACTGCGTCGGGCGGTCACCCGCGGTGCTGAACAGGCTCCAGTTGGCGGCCACGTCGAGCGAATCGTCGTTGAGGTCGTTGAACATCCGGAAGCCGCTCTGCGACTCGTCGGCGAGCACCGGGGTGCCGGTGAAGGTGAAGCCACCGCCCGGCAGGGCCGAGAGGTTGGCCTGGTAGAGCGTCTCGCGCAGGTCCGGCTCGTTCCGCTTGGCCCGCGAGTAGGTGGCTCGCCAGTCGATGCGGCTATTGCCGAGCGAGCGGAAGAAGTGTTCGCCGCTCAGGCCGTTCGACAGCAGCTGCTCCTCGACGAACTGCAGGCGGTTGTTGAAGTAGTAGAAGTTGTTCTCCGTGTTCGGGCCCTGGAACGTGCGGCCTTCGTCCTTGCCACTGTGGGTGTAGAAGTTCTCGAGCGAGACGCGGTGGTTCGTCGTGAGCTGATACGCCAGGTTGGCGACGCCGCCAATCTGCGCGCGCTGCGTGCCGTACTCGATCTGGTAGTCACTCACCGCTTCGAGCGTGTCGCCTTCGTCCACGCGGTAGAACGCGCGGTCTTCCTTGACGAACTGTTCCTTGTAGGAGTGCGACAGGCTGGCCACGAGGCCGAGCTTGCCGAAGCGGTTACCGGCCACGATGCCCCAGTTCTGCCCGGGGGCGCCGTTCTCGCGCGCCGGCCGCCAGGTGTTGTCGAGGGCACGGCCGAACTCGGTGATCTGGTCGGGCGTGAAGCCGACGTTCGGCGTGAAGATGCCGCGGCGCACGATCTTCGAATCCGGAAACGAGCTCGGCAGCGCGCGGCTGCCGTTGTCGAAGCCGAGCCAGTCGCGCGAACCGAGCGGGCTGAGCGGAATGCTCTTGCCGGTCGCGATCTCGTAGGCGGTGATGCCGTAGGAGATGTCGAACACCGGACGGCTCGGCAGCTTGATCGGATTGACCTGCACGAGCCCGCCGGCGAATTCGGCCGACTTGTCGGGGGAGTACGACTTGGCCACCTGCACGCTGTCGAGCAGGCCTGAGGGGAACATGTCGAGCGGCACGACCTTCTTGTCGGGCTCGGTCGTCGGCAGCGTGGCGCCCGACAGGGTCGTGTTGCTGTAGCGTTCGCCGAGGCCGCGGACGAAGACGTACTGGTTGTCGACCACCGAGATGCCGGTGACACGCTGCATCGCGGCGGCAGCATCGCCGTCGTTGTTGCTGCGCATCTCCTGGGCGCCGAGGTTGTCGGTGATGATCGGCGCCTGCTTGCGCTCGACGAGCTGCGCGGCGGCCGAGGAGGTGATGGCGTCGAGCGGCGCCTCGGCCACGACCGTGACGGTCTCGGCGAACGCGGCCATCGACAGGCCGATGTTCAGGTCCGGCAGGCGCTGCCCCGCGGCGACGTCGACCTTGACGGTGCGCGCCTGGTAGCCGTCCATCGCCACCTTGATTTCGTAGGTGCCGGGGTCGAGTTCGAGGACGTAGCGGCCATCGACATCGGTGTACACGGTGGGGCCACCGACGACCTCCACCGGGATTCCCGGCAACGTGATGGCGTTGCCCTCGTCGCGGACGATGCCGGTGACGCGGACTTTGCGGGCGGCGGCCGCCGGGCGCGACTGCGCCAGCACGGGGGCGGCCACGGCGGCCAGCAGGGCGACCGCAAGCACGGTGATTCGGACAAATCGGACGTTCATACGCTCCTCGGGTTCGGTGCGACTGGATGACGAACTCCGTCAGGCTACCGAGCGGCCGTGAAGCACCCGCGACAAGGCTGTTACGCCCGCGTTAACTCGGGCGACCGCGGGGGGATGGGGACGCGGCGGCGCCCGGACGTGAGTGCGCGAGGGCGCGCGGATGCGGTCAGTGCCGCAGGAGGCGGGCCAGGGACAGGCTGGAGAGCGTGGCGTCGGTGCGACGGCCGAGCCGGAGTTCGGCGCGAATCACGTTCTCGCGCTGAATCGCGCACGCCTCGGCGGCGGGCGTGCCGGGTACCGGATCGGCGCACCGGCCCGACAGGTCACCGGCCAGCAGATAGGGCACGGCGTGACCGTAGACTTCGTGCGCGAGCACTCGTTCGAGATCGGCGTGGAATTCGCCGGGCAGGGACGAGAGGCGCTCGTGCGCCGCCTGAATCTGCGCCACGTTCACGACGACGAGCACCGCGCTCACCCGTCCTGTGTCATCGCTGACCGGGGAGACGGCGGCCACTTCCGAGCGGTCGAATGCCGCGCGGGCCTGGCCGTCAGTCTCGGCAACGACGACCTCGTCGGGCGTGACGACCACGGCCGTGCGCCCGGTGCCCGCCACCGCGGCCAGCGCCGCCCGCCAGGACGCGCTGCCACGGGCGATGCGGTCGAGGGCGGCGCGCAGTTCGGCGTGCCGCGTGATGAACGGCCCGGCGGCACCACGGTCGGCGCCCTCGGTACGGACGCCCGTCGGCATCACGGCCACCAGGCCGATCGCCACTGCCAGCACGCAAGGGTTCCACCGCGCCATGCACCACACGTCCTGAATGACGTATCGGCAACGGTAACGTTAACTTTGTGTTAATTCAATCGAAACTGGCCCTGAAAGACGTTACACGCCTCGAAAAAAATGCCGAGCGCCCGGGGGAAGCCCCGAACGCCCGGCGCGTGGCGGCCGGCGACGGCGCCGCCGTGTCAGTTGCAGCAGCCGGGAGCGCAGCCGCAGTCGGCCTTTGGCGCCCCACCCGGCTTCGTGGCCCGCACGAAGGCGCTCATGAACCGTCCATCGATCGACTCGGCCAGGCCCGGGCGGTCGAGACCGGCCTCGGCCAGGAAGGTCTTCGCGTCGGCCGCCTTGTAGATGCGGGTCGGCTCGATGTCCACGTCGCTGAAACCGGCACCGGTCAGGAGCTGCCTGAACTCCGCTTCCTCGAGCGCGCCGGCGACGCAGCCGATCCAGAGCTCCATGCTCTTCCTGATGTCACTCGGCACGTCGCCCTTCACGACCACGTCCGACACGGCGAAGCGGCCGCCGGGCTTGAGCACGCGGAACGCTTCGCGAATCACGCGCGGCTTGTCGCCCGACAGGTTCACGACGCAGTTCGAGATGATGACGTCGACCGAGTTGTCGGGCAGCGGGATGTGCTCGATTTCGCCCTTCAGGAACTCGACGTTTTCCGCCCCGGCCTTCTTCTTGTTCTCGTTGGCGAGCGCCAGCATCTCGTCGGTCATGTCGAGGCCGTAGGCCTTGCCCGTCGGCCCCACGCGGCGCGCCGAGAGCAGCACATCGATGCCGCCACCCGACCCGAGATCCAGCACGACCTCCCCCGCCTTCAGCTCGGCGAGCGCCGTCGGGTTGCCGCACCCGAGCGAGGCCGCCACGGCTTCGGCCGGCAGGCCCGTCTGTTCGGCGACGTCGTAGAGGTTCGACGTGATCGGGTCGCCGCAGCCGGAATCCGACGGGCTGCCGCAACAGCCGATCGCCAGCCCGCCGCTCGCCGCGCGCTTCGCCGCCTCGCCGTACTTTTCCTTCACCGTGGTCTTGATCTCGATCGGGGTCGCCATGGGTCGTCTCCGGTGCCGGCTATGCAGGCCAGCGTCAAGGGCTAAAATATTTGCCAACGCGAATATAGAATCCCGTGCTATATTTGTCAAGGCGCATATGCCGACGACCTGCTGCACACCCGCGCAGACGCCCCGCGTGAAACACGCGGCCACGCTCGTGAGCCTCTACCAGGCCCTGGCCGACCAGACGCGCCTGCGCATCCTCGCCATCCTGGCCGACCTGCCTGGCGGGCCGGGCGGCGAGCTGTGCGTGTGTCACATCCACGCCAGCCTCGGAGTGTCACAGCCCACCGCCTCGCGGCACCTCGCGTATCTGCGCAAGTCGGGCCTCGTCGAGGCCCGTCGCGACGGCGTGTGGATGCACTACCGGCTCGCGCGCCCTGAGGATCCGGTCGTCGCGTCGGTGTTCGACGCCGCCCTCCACGCCCTTGGACACGTGGACAGCACACGGCGCGACCGCGCCCGCGCCGTGCGCGCCGCGCAGGCCGCGCCGCCACCGGCGTAAGTCGCCGGCACCGCGTGCCACTACAATGGCGCGCGCATGTCCGCTCCAGGCTCCCCCGTTCGCCTCGACCGCCTGGCGGCCCTCGTCGCGCTCTTCCTCGCGATCTCGCTGCTCGCGCCGCGGCCCGACGCGGTGACGCCGCAGGGCTGGCGCACGTTCGCCATCTTCGTCTCGGTCATCGCCGGCATGGCGATCGAGCCCATGCCCGGGGCCGCGCTCGTGATGCTGGGTCTCACGGCCATGGCCGCCAACGGCACGCCGATGCGCGAGGCGCTCGGCGGCTTTGCCGAGCCCTCGGTGTGGCTGGTCGTCGCGTCCATGCTCATGGCGCGGGCGATCCTCGACTCGGGGCTCGCCCGCCGCATCGCGCTCCTCTTCATCCGCCGCTTTGGCGGCAGTTCCCTCGGCATCGCCTACGCGCTCGTGATGACCGACGTCACGCTCGCGAGCGGCGTGCCGTCGATCACGGCGCGCTCGGCCGGCATGGTGCTACCCATCGGCCGCAGTATCGCCGAGCTCTTCGGGTCCACACCGGGTCCGACGGCGCCGCGCCTCGGCCGCTTCCTGCTCGCGGCGATGTATCAGGGGTCGGCGGTGGCCTGCGCGATGTTCCTCACGGGCCAGGCGAGCAACGTGCTCGCGGCGGGCCTGGCGGCGAAACTCGCCGGCGTGGATGTCACGTGGTCGGGCTGGCTCATCGCCGCGAGCGTGCCTGGACTCGTGTCGTGCCTGGTCGTGCCGTGGGTGGTGCACCGCATGGTGCCGCCCGAAGTGACCCGCACGCCCGAAGCGTCAGCCTTTGCCGCGCGTGAGCTCGAGGTGCTCGGACCGGTGCGGCGGCTCGAAGGCATCACGATGGCGGTGTTCCTCGGCGTGGGTGTGTTGTGGCTCACGACCGGCTTCCACCGCCTCGATGTCACCTTCGTCGCCCTGCTCGGTCTGGGCGTGATGCTCGTGACCGGCACCCTGCGCTGGGAGGGCATCGTCGCCGAACGCGCCGCGTGGGACGTGTTCATCTGGTACGGCGGCCTGCTCAAGATGGGCGAGTTGCTGAACGCCACCGGGGTGCCCACGGCGTTTGCGGCCGGTGTCGGCGCGGCGCTGGGCGGGATCGGCTGGTTCGCCGTGCTGGTGCTGGTGCTCGTGCTCTACTTCGTGACGCACTACGCGTTTGCCAGCATCACGTCGCACATGCTGGCGCTCTTCCCGCCGTTCGCGACGCTGCTCATCGGCGTGGGCGTGCCGCCGACGCTCGCCGTCTACAGCCTGATGTGCCTCACGAACCTGCCGGCCGGCCTCACGCACTACGGCACGACGACCGGCCCCATTCTCTTCAGCCAGGGCTATGTGACGCTCGGTGAGTGGTGGCGCACGGGTGCCGTCGTGGGCGCGGCCAACCTCGTCGTGTGGCTCACGGTGGGCCTCGCGTGGTGGCGCCTGCTCGGCTTCTGGTAGCCCCTCAGGCACTCGACGGCAGGGCGCGGCCCGTCAGGATCTGCTGTCGTTCGGCCGCCAGCCGCCGCCGGTGCAGCGCATCCAGCGTCTCGAAGTAGCGACGGGCCATGAGCGGCCAGGCGTGCTGACGCGCGGTTGCGCGCGCCATCGCGACGCGCGCCGTGTCGTGCGCCGCGAGCGCGGCGCGGATGCCGGAGGCGAATCCCTCGGCCGTGGGCGGGACGAGCCACGCGTTCCCGTCGTGCGCGTACGACAGCACGCCCCCGGCGGCCGGCACGACCACCGGCACGCCTGCGGCCATCGCCTCGAGGGGGGCGATGCCGAAGGGCTCGCGTCCGTTCGTGTGCACGAAGACGTCGGCGCTGGCGTAGACGGCGGCGAGGGCCGCCCGGTCGGTCAGGCTGCCGACGAAGTGGACGTGACCGGGGGCCACGCGATCCGCCAGTCGGCGCAGTGAAAGTGCCGACGGGCCGTCGCCGACGATGAGGAGACGGACATCACGTCCGTCCCACGAAACAACCGCTGCCCTGCCGATGGCGTGCACCAGGGGATCGATGTGCTTCTCCGGTGACACACGCCCGGCGTACAACACGAGGGCACTTTGTTCTGTGCCGCCGGCGTCGATGAGCAGCCTCGCCCGTAACGCGGCGTCGGGCACCGCGCCGGCGAAGAGCTCGACGTCCACGCCCATGCTCCGCACGTCAACGGCCGCCACACCAGCGCCCGACAGCAGTTCGTCGGCGGTGTAACGCGAATTGGCGACGTGGGCGTCGAATCCTGGCGCATAGACCACGCGCAGGTACGTGTGCGCGGCCTTCACGAACCAGCGCCCGCCCGGCATGTACGCCGCGACGTTGTCGTCCATACGCTCGCAGCTGAGGCCCACGACCGTCGGACGATATCCGTCCCAGTACCAGCCCGATCGCGCGAGCCGCCCGGCCGCCGACAACGTGTACTTGTCACACACCTCGACGATGTCTGGACGCACGGAGGACAGGATGCGCCCGACCGCCGTGCGGCGCGACCAATAATGGTCTGGACGCAGCAGACGATAGCGGCGATCGAACAGTGGCGACCGCGCCGCCCGCACATGATGGATCGTCGTCCAGCGGTCGAGTGCTTCGGTCCGCTCGGCCGCCGCCGGCACAACCAGATGCATGGCTCGTCGCTGCGCCGACGCCGACTGCAGCAGCGCGTGATAGAACGTGCGGATACCGCCGGACGTCTGGTGGTAGGCGTTGGTCAGGTGAAGCGTGACGGGAGCACTCATGCCGGCTGCCTGGTCCTCCGGACACGCCCCGCCGGTGCGGGTTGGGGGAGGCCGACCTCAGGGGCTCGCCTGTAGGTCTCGAAGAGCGGCCCGAGCATCACGTCCCACGCGCGCCCGGCCGCCCACTCCCTGGCCGCGCGGGACATGGCACCTCGCCGGGCGGCGTCGATGTAGAGGCCGGCCGCGGCGGCAATCCAGGCCGCATCGTCAGCGCCGCAGACGATGCCGGTTGTTCCCGGCAGCATCTGCTCGCGCGGTCCGCCCCGGTCGGACACGATCACGGGCAGGCCCGACGCCTGGGCCTCGAGCACCACGTTGCCCGCGGTGTCCGTCGTGCTGGGGAACACGAACACGTCAGCCGAGGCATACGCCGTCGCCAGCGCCTCCTTGCCCAGCGTGCCAGGGAGCACGGCGTCCGGACACATCCGTGCCAGGTCGCCGCGAAGCGGTCCGTCACCCACGACGACCAGCCGGTGATCGATCCCGAGCCGCAGCAACGCGTCGTGCAGGCGCGGCAGTTGCCTGACGCCCTTCTCCTCGGAGATGCGCCCGACGTAGAGCAAGACCGGGCGATCCTGCCCGGCCCGCCATTCAGCGCGCTGCCAGACCGACCGGTGACGCGGCGAATAGGCGTCGGCGTCCACGCCCCGGCCCCACACGCTGATCCGGTCCGGTGGCGTGCCAGCCCCGGCGAGCAGCGCGCGCGTGTCGTTCGACGGCACGAGCACGCGGGTGCACTGGCTGTACAGCCACCGCATGTAGTGGCGCATGAACGCGCCGAGTGCACGGTGCCCGCTCAGCATCGTCGTGTACGACGCCAAATCGGTGTGGAAGCTGCCGACGAGCGGTAAGCCGAGCTGCCTGGCAGCCGCCACGGCCGCCAGACCGAGCGGCCCCGGCGTGGTGAGGTGGATGAGGTCGATGCGGTCGCGACGCAGATGCCGGACGAGAGCCCGGTACGGCGGCCAGTACATCCGCATCTCGCTGTAGAACGGAATGCCGACGCCCCATGACGGCAGGGCCAGGTAGTCAGGCCGGTCGGCCCCGAGACGGGAGGCCGTGTACACGCGCACCGCCACATCGTCCGGCGCATGCGCGAGCACCGCGGACAGCGTGGTCGTCACGCCGTTGACCTTCTCGAAGTCGTTGTCGGTGAAGATGGCGACGCGGCGCCGCGACGTCACGCGGCCACCTCGACGATGTCGGCGAGCGCCGCGACCGGGGCGTAGGGCCGGGACACGAGGTCGAACAGCAGGCCGCGATTGAAGCGCTGCTCGTGCACGAAGTGCAGGGCGCCGGTCGCGAGCGCCGTGCCGAGCAGGGGCAGGGCGGCGACGGATGCCGCCAGCATCGCCGGCGTCCGCAGCGACACCGGCCGACGCAGGGTCTCGAGCGCCTGTTCGCGATAGAGGCTCGCCGCGAAGCGCACGATGTCCGATGCCATGGTTCCGTGGCCGCCGTGGCGGCCGCCGACGACACCCTCGCCGCGCCGCAGTCCGTCGAAGAACTCGTCGACCGTCCGGGCGCCCGGCACTTCCGTCCACGTCAGCCCGATGCCGCGTTCGGTGTGCGAGTCGCTGCCGCCGAGCATGGCCTTGCCCGACGCCAGCGCCAGGCATTCCGCGGTACGGTTCTGGACGTCGAGGCGCGACCCGTTGCGCACTTCGAGCGCGTCCACCCATGGCAGAATCGCGGCCACGTGAGCGGCGGTGAGCGGTCCGTTGATGCCGCTCGCGACGTGGTTCAACGACGTGAAGAGCCCCTGTCGGTGCAGGTACGGCAGCAGCGCGCGGATGTCATGGCGCAGGCGCTGGATGGTGTCGTGCTGTTCGCGGTCGAGACGGAAGACGTTCAGGTGCACGCGGACGCCGTCTTCCGGGAAGACGGCGGTGACTTCGCTGCCGACGACGACATCCGGAAGTCCGGCGAGGCTGAGCGCGCCGCTGACCTGGTCGTGGTCGGTGATGGCGACGAGTTGCATACCGCGGGACTTCGCCACCTCGTACACGCGATCGGGCGTGTTGTACGACTCGCGCATGATGTGCCGGAGCGGGCGGATCGACGTGTTCCCAGAGTGCCTGGTGTGAACGTGCGTATCGAGTCTCATCTGCCACCCTTTCGAGCGGCCGCCACCCCGTCGCTGGGCACAACGTTGGCAGCCGGATCGTCTCCGAAGTGGAGCGTCCGCTCTACGGTGCGCGACGACCGTGACACTGGCATCGCGGTTCTGCGACGCGACCGCAAAATGTTGGGGTATCAGGTGCCCCGCACGTCCAGATGCGTGGCATCCGCCGGCCGGTGTCGCAGTAGTTCGGACCAGAAGTTGCGCACGTACAACCTCAACACGGTCCACGTTCCCATGGCGCGGTAGCGACGCGCCGACGTCCTCACGAAACAGGCATCCGAGAGCGCCACGTCGCCGACAGTCGCGAGCCGGCGGCCCAGGTTCGTGTCCTCCCCGTGGAACTCGATGCTCGTATCGAAGCCGCCGATGGCATCGAGCGCGGCGCGACGGACCGCGAAGTTGCCGCCATAGAACACGACGCCGCATCGCAGGACGCGCTTCACGAACAGGTGGGTCAGCGGCGCGACCGTGAGGTCGTAGGCGCGGATGAGCAGCCGCCCGCCGAGATGCCAGTCGTAGAACCTGCAAGTGCCCGACAGCGCGACGCGCCGCGGACGCGCGTCGAAGCGACGCTCGACGCGGGCAATCCATTCGCGCGGCGCCCGACAATCAGCATCGAGGAAGAGGAGCAGGTCGGCCGACGTCGCGAGAGCGCCGGTCTCGCGGGCACGGACCAGTCCCCGTCGCTCCTCGCGCACGACGCGGACACCGGGAACGGCGCGCGCGATATCACCTGTGCCGTCGGTGCTGGCATTGTCGACGACCACGATGTCGTCCGGCAGCCGGCGCTGCCCGATGAGCGTGTGCAGGCAGGCCGCGATGTAGCCGGCCTCGTTGTAGGCACAGACGATGACGGCGATCGTCGGCCGCCCAGAGCCGGCGGCTTCCGTGGCATGGACCGTGAGCATGGAGGCAGCTTCCGGGGGCCGCGTGTCCGACGCGTGGCCGCCGCGCGACGGCCGCGCAACTTTGCGCGCATTGCCCCGGCACGCCCCGCGCCCTTACACTGCTCGGGTGATGCGCGATACGCTCGCTCTCATCCTCGGTGGCGGCCAGGGCAGCCGGCTCTTCCCACTCACGCAGCACCGCTCGAAGCCGGCGGTGCCCATCGGCGGCAAGTACCGTCTCATCGATGTGCCGATCAGCAACTGCCTGCATGCCGACCTCAGGCGCATCTTCGTGCTCACGCAGTTCAACTCGGCATCGCTCAACCGGCACGTGGCCGGCGCCTACCGGATGGACACCTTCTCGAACGGCTTCGTCGAAATCCTCGCCGCCGAGCAGACCCCCGAGAGCACGGCCTGGTTCCAGGGCACGGCCGACGCCGTCCGCAAGGCCGCCCGCCACTTCGCGCAGTACGACGCCGACTACTACCTGATCCTCGCCGGCGACCACTTGTACCGGATGGACTACGCGCAACTGCTCGACGCCCACGTCGATCGCCAGGCGGACGTGACCATCGCCGCGCTGCCCGTCAACGCCGACGACGCGCACGGCATGGGCATCTTCACCTTCGACTGGCGCGGCGCCATCCAGCAGTTCGAGGAGAAGCCGAACGCGGAGCGCCTGGCCGCCATCGGCCGCAGCGCGCCCGAAGGCTCGACCTTCATGCCGCTCGACGACGACAAGCCGTTCGTGGCCTCGATGGGCATCTACGTCTTCACGCGCGAAGTGCTCTTCGACCTGCTCGAACAGGAAGGCGGCGTGGACTTCGGCCGCGAGCTGATTCCGGCTGCGCTCGACAAGTACCGCGTGGTCGCGCACCTGCACAAGGGCTACTGGGCCGACGTCGGCACGGTCGAGTCGTTCTACGACGCCAACATCATGCTCACGCAGACTGGCGCCCCCTTCAGCTTCTACGACCACCGGCGGCCCGTCTACACGCACGCGCGGTTCCTGCCGCCCTCGCGTATCACCGGCACGACGATGGACCGCGCGCTCGTGGCCGAAGGCTGCTACATCGACCGCGCCGACCTGCAGGAATCCGTCATCGGCATCCGCACCACCATCGGCGCCGGCACGTCGATCCGCCGCTCGGTGCTGCTCGGCGCCGACAGCTACGATGCGCCCACGCACGGGCATCCGAGCGGCGTCGGCCTCGGCATCGGCCCGGGCGTCGAACTCGACCGGGTGATCGTCGACAAGAACGCCCGCATCGGCGAAGGCTGCCGGCTCATCAATGAGCGGAAGCTGCAGACGTTCGACGGGCCGAACTACTACATCCGGGAAGGCATCCTGATCGTGCCGAAGGATGCGGTGATTCCCCCCGGCACGGTGGTGTGAGGCACGACGGCACCGTAACCCAGAATTAACGGCACCGTCACCGCGAAGAAACCTCGCGGCGGTAGCGTGGAGCGAATGACGCTACACGTCCTGCCGCCCACGCGCACCGACCACCGGACGACCGCCGGCGCCGCTGCACCCGCCGACGCCGCCCCGCGCACGTCGCCGCTGCGGTCCGTGCCGGCGGCCCGCGCGAACCGCCGCCGGGTCCTGGTGGTGGAGGACGAACTCGACATCGCCGAGCTCATCAAGCACACGCTCGAACGCGGCGGCGACATCGAGGTCGAACTGGCGGCCAGCGGCGATGCGGCGCTCAAGGCATCGAGCGAACAGCCGCCCGACCTCGTGGTGCTCGACCTGAACCTGCCGGTGCTGAGCGGCCTCGAGGTCTGCCGCATCCTGCGCCAGCGCGCCGCCACGGCCACCGTGCCCATCATCATGCTCACCGCGCGCACGAGCGAGGGCGACCGCGTGATGGGCCTCGACTCCGGCGCCGACGACTACGTCACCAAGCCCTTCAGCGTGCGCGAACTGGCCGCCCGCGTCCGTGCCGCCCTGCGCCGGGGCCGCGCCGGCGAGGCGCCCCAGGCCACGACCTATCAGGGCGCGCACCTGACCGCCGACTTCGACGCCGTGTCGGTGCAGGTGGACGGCGTCGCGGTGAAGCTGACGCGGCGCGAGTTCGAGCTGCTCCGCTACCTGGTCGACAATCGCAACCGGGTGCTCTCGCGCGACCGCCTGCTCGAACGTGTCTGGGGTTACGACCGCTTCATCGAAACGCGGTCGGTGGACGTGCACGTGGGCCGTCTGCGCGCGAAGCTCGGCGCCGCCGGCCGGCAGATCGAAACCGTCGTGGGCCTCGGCTACCGCTTCGTCGAGTAGCCCTCAGCGGGCGTCGAGCCAGCCTTCGGCCTTGAGGCCGCTCATCTCCACGGTGAAGGCGCGGCGGGCGCGCTCCACGCGGTGCCAGTCGGTGTAGAGCGCATCACGCACCACCGTCGCATCGGCGCGCTGCACGACACGCCAGCCCTGCGGATCCAGCAGGATCTCGAGGCGGAAGGTGTGGTCGTCTTTCCGGAAGGTCTGTTGGAAGGTCAGCATGACAGGACTCGCACGTCCGATCCTGCCTCGCCCTGGCCGGCCCCGGCTGTAAATTCGCCGTAACGCCCCCGTTACAGCCGGCGAGGCCGGGCCCTACGGCCGGGATGGCGGCACGATGACGTCGAGCGCCCGCGGATGCACCCGCACGGAGAGCGGCCCGCGCACCGTCCGCGGCTCCCCGTCGAGGTGCAGGTCGGTGCCGCTTGCCGCCGAGACCGACGCCGCTGTGAACGTGCTCATCGTCACGCCGTGCCCGGGACCGAGCTGGCCGAGGAAGAACGACGGCAGCCGCGAGGCGATGCGCCAGATGGGCTGATCTTCGATGATGACGAGATTCAGGCGTCCGTCGTCGAGCGAGGCGGTCGGGGCGATGACGCCGTGGCTGCCGTACTGGCGGGAGTTGGCGAAAGCGACGATGAGCGCCGTGGGAGCCGACGCCCCGCCGTCCCATGCGACCTCGACCGGCGCCGCGCGGTAACTGAGCACCGCCTCCACGCCCACCTGCGCGTACCGCAGGCGGCCGCGCCGTCCGGTGCGTTCGGCGAACGCCCGCGCGATACGCGCATCGAGCCCGACGCCGGCGACATTGAAGAAGTACTCGCCGTTCACCTCGCCGACGTCGATGCGGCGCCGCCGGCCGCCGGCCGCAATCGCCAGCGCCCGCGCCGGATCGAGCGGCACGCCGAGGTCGCGCCCGAGCCCGTTGCCCGAGCCGGCCGGGACGAGCGCCAGCGCCGTCGTGCCGAACGCCAGCGCGCGCGCCACCTCGTTCATCGTGCCGTCGCCACCCCATGACACCACGAGATCGACGCCCCGCGACACGGCGTCGCGCGCCGCGTCAGTCGCATGGCCCGGGCCGAGGGTGACGACCACGGTCGTCTCCATGCCGCCCTGACTCAGCACACCGCGGGCGAGCTCCACTTCCGCCGCACCGCCAGGGTATGCCCGCCCGGCGCCCGAGATCGGATTGATGATGACGAGCGCCGATGTCACGGCGCCAGGCCTCGCAGCACGCGCGGCGTGAGCAGCCAGCGCAGCGTGCCGGGGCCGGCGGGCATGGCGCGGTCCACGTCGATCCGGCAGACGGCGCCCTTCTTGAACTCGACGCGGCCCTTCGCGCCGAGCAGCCGCGCCGCCAGTTCGCCGAGGTCGGGCTCGTGGCCGACGAGCGCGACGCGAGAGGCGCCACGGCCTGCCGCCGAGTGGCGGGCCACGGCGGCGATCACGTCCGCCGGTTTCTCGCCGGCGGCCAGCGCCTCCACCACGATGAGCTTCGGCCGCGGCTTGAGCCCCACGCAGAGCAGCTCCGCCGTCTCGCGCGCCCGCACATACGGACTCGACAGCACGAGGTCCAGCTGCACACCCAGATCGCGCAGTCCGGCCACGGCGCGCCGGAAGCGTTCGACGCCCTCGTCGGTGAGCGGCCGTTCGGCGTCGTCGGGATAGTCGGGGCCGCGCTCCGCCGCCACGGCGTGGCGCACGAGATAGAGCTCGAGGGACGTGGGACCGGCCGCGGGACTCATGCGGCCGTCCGTCGCCGCGCCGGCCGGGCCGGCGCGATGAGTGCGGCGGCGAGCGCGCCGAGCTCGGCCTGCCGGGCGAGGAACGCCGCGTGGAGCGCGCGGCAGGCATCCTCGATGTCACTCGCCAGCCGGCCGAGGTCGGCGGCCGCCGGACGCGACCGCGTCACGAGGCGAGCCTCGACCCGACGCAGGTGCTCGCCGAGCACGTGCAGATCGTGCGCCCGGCCGAGCGTGTCCTGCACGGCGCGCAGTTGCCGCAGCAACGCCGCCGTCGGCACACGATACAGCCGGCCACGCACTTCAAGGGCGTAGCGGAGCTGCTTGACGGCGATGCGCACCGCATGCAGCCGTTCGGGCGCGTAGAGAACGCCGAGCCGTTCGACGGCGCGCACGACTCGTCGCGCCCGCTGGGCGACGCGGGCCCGCACCGTGGCCGCGACCTCCGCCACGGCCACGCCCTCGGCGTCGCGCGCGAGGACGTCGAGGGCGAGCCGCAGCCTGCCGAGCTGCGCCGGTGACAGCGTGCGCCGCAGGGCGGCGATGGCGGTGGCGCGTCCACGCGCCAGGGCGCGGCCCACGGCGGCATGCGCCAGCCGGTGGCGCGGCGATGCCTGCGTCCATTCGGCGTAGAGCGCGGTCGTGACATCGAGCTCGCGCACCGGCCCGAGCGCGCGCGTCACGCGCCGCACGGCCTGGCCGGCACGGTCGGCCGACGGCGTGACCGGCGCGAGTATCGGCACCACCTCACGAAGCCGGCGCGACGCGACACGCGCCTGATGCACGGCCACCGGTTCGCCGCCAAGTGCCGCCGGCACGGTCGTGTCGAGGGCGGCGATGCGTGTCGCGAGCAGGGTGTCGAGGGGTGAGCGTCGTGCCATACTGGGCGCCGCTGGAAACCCGGGCGGCCGGAAGTCGCCCATTATAGCCGCCACCCGCCATGCGCCTTGCCGCGATCGACATCGGTACGAACTCGGTCCACATGATCGTGGTCCGCGTTCGCCCCGATTTCTCCTTCGAGGTCATCGACCGCGAGAAGGAAATGGTGCGCCTCGGCGCGGGCGGCCTCGACGGACGACGGCTCACGCGCGAAGCGATGCAGGCCGCCTTGCAGGCGCTGTCGAAGTTCGAGCGGCTGGCCCGCTCGCACCAGGTGGACGAGATCCTCGCCGCGGCCACGAGCGCGACGCGCGAAGCCGAGAACGGCGGCGATCTGCTGGCCGCCATCGAGAGTCAGACCGGCATCCGGCCGCGAATCATCACCGGCAGCGAGGAAGCGCGCCTCATCCATCTCGCGGCCGTCTACGGCGTGGACACACCGAAGCCGGCGGTCGTCATCGACATCGGCGGCGGCAGCGTGGAGATCACCCTCGGCGCCGGCGGCGAGGTGCGCTTCGCGCGCAGCTTCAAGCTGGGCGTGCTGCGGCTCTCCGAACGCTTCGTCACCTCCGACCCGCTCAGCAAGCGCGACGAACGGAAGATGGTCGCGCACATCGGCGCGCTCGTGGATCGCTACCTCGGGCACATCGTCGCCGCCGGCTACGACCGCGTCATCGGCACCTCCGGCACCATCCTGTCGCTCGGCTCGGTCGCCGCGGCGCAGGAGTCGGGGGCGGCGCCGGACGAAGTCCGCAACCTGCGCGTGAGCACCAAGGCGATCCGCAAGGTGCGCAAGCTCGTCTGCGAGGAGCCGCTCGATCGCCGGCTGCAGATTCCCGCGCTCGACCCCCGGCGCGCCGACCTCGTCGTGGCGGGCGCCGTGCTGCTCGATACGCTGCTGCGGACGCTCGACGCCAGAGACATCACGCTCTGCGACCTCGCGCTGCGCGAGGGACTGGTGCTCGACTTCATCCAGCGCAACCGGAAACACATCCGCCAGGTGGAGGAAATCCCCGACGTACGGCGCCGCTCGGCCCTCGAGCTGGCGGAGCGCTGCGGCTGGGAGGAGGCGCACGCGCGTCAGGTGTCGCTCCTCGCGCTGGCGCTCTTCGACGGGCTGCGGCCGGTACACGGCCTCGGCGACCGCGAGCGTGAGTGGCTCGACTACGCGGCGCTGCTGCACGACGTCGGCACGCACATCAGCTTCGAGCGCCATCACCGCCACTCGCACTACCTCATCAAGAATGGCGACCTGCGGGGCTTCGAACCGGCCGAGATCGACGTCATCGCCCTCAGTGCGCGCTACCACCGCCGTGCCGAGCCCAGCCGCGATCACGAGGGCTACGGCGAACTGCCGGGCAGCCTGCGCCGCACCGTGCGCGTGCTCGGGGCGATCCTGCGGCTGGCCGAGTCGCTCGATCGCAGCCAGCATTCGATGATCCGGTCGCTCGGCGTGCGCACGTCGGCCGACGCCCTCACCGTGCAGCTCGAGGCGCGCGGTGACGCCGAGCTGGAGCTGTGGGCGGCGCACCGCCAGCTCGCCCCCCTCGAACGCGCGCTCGACCGCCCCATCCACCTGGAGACGCGTGTCGTCGAAGACGGCGAACCGGCCGACCGCCGCGGGCCGGCCCGGCGCGGCCTCGAGCAGCCGGCACGCCGGCCCCGGCGCGCCGTCTCGGCTCGTTAACCTGAAATTTACACGTCCGAAACTGCCGCGAAACCGCCGGCCGATACGCTCTTTCCATGCAACCAGTGCGAATGATGCAGGCGGCGTGGATGTTGAGCGCGGCGCTCGTGACGGGCGCGTGCGGCGGCGGCCAGCCGGCCCCGGGCGCGGCCGGCACGGCGGCGCCCACCGGAGTAACCACCACGGTCACGCTCGACGGTTCGAGCACCGTCTTCCCCATCAGCGAAGCGGTCGCCGAAGAGTTCCAGAAGGCCACGCCGGGCGTCCGCGTCACGGTGGGCATCTCGGGCACCGGTGGCGGGTTCCAGAAGTTCTGCCGCGCCGAAACCGACATCAGCAACGCCTCGCGGCCGATCACGAAGAAAGAGATGGACGCCTGCGCCGCGGCCGGCATCAGCTTCATCGAGCTGCCGATCGCCTACGACGGACTGGCAGTCGTGGCCAATCCGAAGGCGACGTGGATCGACCACATCACGGCGGCCGAGCTCAAGACCATCTGGGCGCCGGAATCGCAGGGCACGGTCAAGCAGTGGTCGCAGGTGCGGGCCGGCTGGCCCGCCCGTGAGCTGCATCTGTTCGGCGCGGGTGTCGATTCCGGCACCTACGACTACTTCACGCAGGCCATCAACGGCAAGGAAGGCGCCAGCCGCGGCGACTTCACGTCGAGCGAAGACGACAACGTGCTCGTGCAGGGCATCGCCAACGACGAACTCGCCCTCGGCTTCATGCCCTACGCCTACTACAACGAGAACAAGGCCAACCTGAAGCTCGTCGGCGTGGACGACGGCAAGGCCGACAACGGCGCCGGCCCGATCCTGCCGAGTGTCGAGACGGTGAAGGGCGGCACTTATCAGCCGCTGTCGCGTCCGGTGTTCATCTACGTGTCGGCGAAGGCCCTCGACCGGCCCGAGGTGAAGCAGTTCATGGACTTCTACCTGGCCAAGGGCGGTGCCCTTGCCGAAGAAGTGGGCTACGTGCCCCTCGGCGAGCGCGGCTACCAGCTCGTCGCGGCGCACCTTGCCGCCCGAAAGACCGGCTCGGTCTTCGAACAGGCCGGCTCGCAGGTGGGCCTCACAATCGAGCAGCTTCTCAGCCGCGAAAGTCAGTAGCCCATGTCCCTCCGCCGCGGCGAGCGCGCGATCGAAGTCCTGCTGTTCCTGTGCGCCCTCGCGTCGGTGGGCACGACAGCGGGGATCATCGCGGTGCTGGCCGTGGAGACGTTCGCCTTCTTCGGCGAGGTCTCCATCGTCGAGTTCCTGACCGGCACCGAGTGGACGCCGCTGTTCGCGACCAAACACTTCGGCGTGCTGCCGCTGCTGCTCGGCACGACCGTGGTCTCGGTCATCGCCCTCGTCGTGGCGGTGCCGACGGGCCTGCTGAGCGCCATCTATCTCAGTGAATACGCGCCGGAGCGGGTGCGCCGGGTGGTCAAGCCGGTGCTCGAGATCCTGGCCGGCGTGCCCACGGTGGTCTACGGCTATTTCGCCCTGACCTTCGTGACGCCGCTCCTGCAGCAGTGGCTGCCCGGCCTGAGCGGCTTCAACGCGCTCAGCCCCGGCATCGTCATGGGCCTGATGATCCTGCCGCTCGTGAGCTCGCTCTCGGAAGACGCTATGCGGGCCGTGCCGCGCGGCCTGCGCGAGGGCGCCTATGCGCTCGGCGCGACGCGCATGCAGACGGCCCTGCAGGTGGTGGTGCCGGCGGCCTTCTCCGGCATCACGGCGGCGGTGATTCTCGCCGCCTCACGCGCCATCGGCGAGACGATGATCGTGGCGATCGCCGCCGGCCAGCAGCCGCGGTTCACCGCCAATCCCTTCGTGCCGATCGAAACGATGACCGCCTACATCGTGCAGGTGAGCCTCGGCGACACGCCGCAGGGCACGCTCGAGTACCGCACCATCTTCGCGGTGGGCATGCTGCTCTTCCTGATGACGTTCGCGCTCAACCTGCTCAGCAGCTGGCTGCGCGCGCGCTTCCGCGAGGAGTACAACTGATGGCGGTCAGCCTCGGCCCGAACGCCTCGTCGGCCGGCCGCCGCCGCGCCGACCTCGTGTTCCAGGCGGTCGCGCTCGTCGTGCTGGCCGTAGCCCTCGGCGCCCTGGCCGTGCTCGTGGCCACCGTCTGGCGTGACGGCGCCCACCGGCTCACCTGGCAGTTCCTCACGAGCTTCCCGTCGCGCCGCGCCGAGAGCGCCGGCATCTATCACGCCATCGTCGGCAGTCTCTACGTCATCGTTCTCACCGCGGTGATGGCGCTGCCGGTGGGTGTGGCCGCCGCAACCTACCTCGAAGAATACGGCGGGCGCAGCCGCCTCGCCCGCTTCATCGAACTCAACATCGCGAACCTCGCCGCCGTGCCATCGATCATCTACGGCCTGCTCGGCCTCGGCCTGTTCGTCCGCACGATGGCCATGGGCCGCAGCGTGCTGGCCGGCGCCGCCACGCTCGCCCTGCTGGCGCTGCCGGTCGTCATCCTGTCGACACGCGAGGCCCTCCGCACGGTGCCGTCGAGCATCCGTGAGGGCTCGTATGCGCTTGGCGCCACCAAGTGGCAGACCATCTGGTATCAGGTGCTGCCGATGGCCGTACCGGGCATCCTCACCGGCCTCATCCTGGCGCTGTCGCGCGCCATCGGCGAGACCGCCCCGCTCATCACGATCGGCGCCCTCACCTACATCCCGTTCGCCCCCGACAGCGTGTGGTCGGCCTTCACGGTCCTGCCGATCCAGATCTTCAACTGGGTCTCGCGTCCACAGGCCGCCTTCAAGGACAATGCGGCGGCCGGGATTCTCGTGCTGCTCGCGCTGCTGCTCACCATGAACGCCATCGCCATCGTCCTGCGCGATCGCTACCAGCGGAAAGGCCGTCCGTGACGACCGACGTGCGCCCCCTGCCTCCCACGCTCTCGACCATCGTCCGTGCCGGCGCCCAGGCGGCGGAAACGGCGCCGGTCAAGATCGACGTGCGGGATCTGAACTTCTACTACGGCCAGAAGCGCGCCCTCGACGGCATTTCGATGGCCATCCACGCCAACCGCGTCACGGCCTTCATCGGTCCGTCGGGATGCGGCAAGAGCACCTTCCTGCGCACGCTCAACCGGATGAACGACATCATCCCCGGCGCCCGGGTGGAAGGCGCCGTCCGCATCGACGACCACGACGCCTACGGCAGCGGCGTCGACGTGGTGTCGCTGCGCCGCCAGGTCGGCATGGTCTTCCAGAAATCGAATCCGTTCCCGAAGTCGATCTTCGAGAACGTCGCCTACGGCCTGCGCATCAACAACCTCACGCGCAGCAAGGCCGAGATGGCCGAACGGGTGGAAGAGAGCCTGCGGGCCGCCGCCATCTGGGACGAGGTCAAGGACCGCCTGCACGAGTCGGCGCTGGCGCTCTCGGGCGGCCAGCAGCAACGGCTCTGCATCGCCCGGGCCCTGGCCATCCGCCCCGACATCCTGCTCATGGACGAACCGGCGTCGGCGCTGGACCCCATCGCGACGCAGCGCATCGAAGAACTGGTCTACGACCTCAAGAAGGCGTACACGATCGTCATCGTGACGCACAATATGCAGCAGGCCGCGCGCGTCTCCGACTACACGGCCTTCTTCTGGCTGGGGCGCCTCGTCGAATACGGGCGCACCGACCGGATCTTCACGGCCCCGGCCGAGAAGCTGACCGAAGACTACGTGACGGGCCGCTGCGGCTAGCGGCGAGGGAGACCACGGTGGAACGCGTCGTCCGACACTTCCAGGAAGAACTCGGGGTGCTCCAGGAGCGCCTGCTCGCCATGGGCGGCTTCGCCGAAGAGCGCGTGCGCGAGTCGGTGCTGGCGCTGGCCACGCGTGACGCGGCGCTCGTCGACCGCGTGCTCGCCGGCGACGAACCGATCAACGACCTGCACATCGAAATCGACGACCGCTGCTTCAAACTGCTGGCCCTGCACCAGCCGATGGCGGCCGACCTGCGCGCCATCGTCGCCGCCGTCAAGATCAACACCGACCTCGAGCGCGTCGGCGACCTGGCCGTCAACATCGCCGAGGCCGCCAAGCGGTATCTGCTCCACGCGCCGGTCAAGCCGCTCATCGACATCCCGCGCATGGGCGACATCGCCCAGCGGATGCTCCGCGACGCCCTCGACGCCTTCGTGCGCCGCGACGTGGCGCTGGCCGAGTCGGTGCTCGCCGCCGACGACGCCCTCGATGCGCTGAAGTCGCAGATCTTCCGGGAGCTGCTTACCTACATGATGCAGGACACCGCCAAGATCGAGCCGGCGCTCGACCTCATCCTCGTGTCACGGCATCTCGAGCGCATCGGCGACCACGCCACGAACATCGCCGAAGACGTGATCTTCCTGGTCTCCGCGAAGGACGTCCGCCACCTCGGCTCGGCCTCGGCCGGCGCCTGATCGGCGGCCGGCGCTGCCGGCATGACAACCATCTCCTGATCGCATCGAACGGACGTTCGGCATGCAGGATGAACCGGCTCATCGTCCCGCCGATTCCCCCGGCTGACATACAATGAGTCGGATGGATGGACCGCAGGTGTGCGCCGCGTGCCGCCTCCATTCCGTGGACTGGCGCTTCCGACCGTTCTGCAGTCGGCGATGCCAGCTCGACGACCTCGCCCGCTGGGCCGACGGCAGCTATCGCGTGCCCGGTTCGGAGGTCGAGCTGCCGGACCGATTCGACGACGAAGACGACGACAACTGACTGTCCCGGCCCGGGCTCCGAGCCCCGGCCCCGAGCCCCGAAGTTATGGCCGATACGCTCACGATTACCGACAACCGCACCGGCAAGCAGTACGAAGTGCCGATCACCGATGGCACGATCAAGGCGATGGACCTGCGCAAGATCAAGCACGGGGACGACGACTTCGGACTGACGACCTACGACCCGGCGTTCATGAACACCGCGTCGTGCCGCAGCAAGATCACCTACATCGACGGCGACAAGGGCATCCTGATGTACCGGGGATACCCGATCGAGCAGCTCGCGGAGAAGAGCTCCTACCTCGAGACGGCGTATCTCATCCTGAACGGCGAGCTGCCCACCACCTCGCAGATGGCGTCGTGGACGCGTGAGATCACGATGCACACGATGGTCCACGAGAACATCAAGAAGTTCATGGAGGGCTTCACCTACGACGCCCATCCGATGAGCGTCTTCGTGAGCACCGTCGGCGCCATGTCCACCTTCTATCCGGACGGCAAGGACATCTTCAACGCCGAGTCGCGTCACAAGCAGATCGTGCGGCTCATCGCCAAGGTGCCGACCATCGCCGCCTACGCGTTCCGCCACAGCATCGGCCGCCCCTACGTCTACCCCGACAACGACCTCAGCTTCACCGGCAACTTCCTGAACATGCTGTTCAAGATGACCGAGGTGAAGTACACGCCGAACCCGGTGCTCGAGCGCGCGCTCGACATCCTCTTCATCCTGCATGCCGACCACGAGCAGAACTGCTCGACGAGCGCCATGCGCGGCATCGGCAGCTCGCACGTCGACCCGTACTCGGCGATGGCCGGCGCGGCCGCCGCGCTCTACGGCCCGCTGCACGGCGGCGCCAACGAAGCCGTGCTCAAGATGCTCCAGGAAATCGGCTCGGTCGCCAACATCCCCGCCTTCATCAAGGGCGTGAAGGAAGGCAACGGCCGCCTGATGGGCTTCGGCCACCGCGTCTACAAGTCGTACGACCCGCGGGCCCGCATCATCAAGAAGGCCGCCTACGACGTGTTCGAGGTGACGGGCAAGAACCCGCTGCTCGACATCGCCCTCGAGCTCGAGAAGATCGCGCTCGAAGACGAGTACTTCGTGAAGCGCAAGCTCTACCCGAACGTCGACTTCTACTCCGGCCTCATCTACGAAGCCATGGGCTTCCAGATGGCGATGTTCCCCGTGCTCTTCGCCATCGCCCGCACGGTGGGCTGGGCGGCGCAGTGGGAAGAGATGCTGCTCGACGACGAGCAGAAGATCGCCCGGCCGCGCCAGATCTACACCGGCTATCAGTCGCGCGACTACGTGCCGGCGGTGCTGCGCAAGTAAGTCCGCGCCTCAGGGCCGTACAGACGAAAGGCCGGTTCCCGCGAACCGGCCTTCGTCTGTACGGCGGACAGGTGCCGCGTCAGGCAGTCGCTGGCCCGAGGTAGCGGAGCACCAGCACGGTCACGTCGTCGCTCTGCGAGGCGCCGTTGGCGAAGCTCTGCACCGACGTGATGATGCCCTGCAGGAGCTGGTCGAGCGGCGCCGCGCGATGCGCGGCGGTGACCTCGGCCAGGCGGGCGTCGCCGTATTCTTCGCCGGCCAGATTGAGCGCTTCGGTCACGCCGTCGCTGTAGACCACGAGCACGTCGCCGGGTTCGAGCCGCGTGTCTTCGTCGGAATAACTGGCGCCCGAGAAGAGGCCCACCGGCATGCCGCTGCCTTCGAGCGGACGCACGCCCGACGCGCTCACGACGATCGGCGGATTGTGGCCGGCGTTGCAGTATTTGAGGGCGCCATCGGGCGAGAGCGTGGCGAAGAACACGGTGGCATACCGCGCGTCGACCTGGCGCTTGAGCAGCCCGGTGTTCACGAGGCGCATCGCCGTGGCCGGGCTGTTGCCGCCGACCTGCGCCGAGAACAGCCCCTGGATCTTCGCGGTGAGCAGCGCCGCCGCCGGGCCCTTCCCCGCCACGTCGCCGACGACGACGCCGATGCTGCCATCG
>JAEUQR010000016.1 GCA_016789705.1 Acidobacteriota bacterium | reverse complement strand
GCTCGAGCAGGACGTCCGCCTGGGCGACGACCTCCCCTTCGGTTCGCGCGGCGGGCTCGCCGTGCGCCACTTCTTCCCCGTGGCCGGCGACTACACGTTCAAGGTGCGGCTGCGCCGGCAGGTCTACGACTACATCATCGGCATGGGACATCCGCAGGCGCTCGACCTGCGGGTGGACGGCGTGCGCGTGCGCCGCTTCACCGTGGGCGGCGAGGCTACCGGCATGCCGGGACCGCTCACGTGGAACGGCGAGATCGTGGGCGAGACGCCGTACGAACTCTACATGCACGCGGCGGACGACGGTCTCGAGGTGCGGACGCGCGTCGCGGCCGGCACGCATGTGGTGTCCGCGTCGTTCGTGGATACGCCGTGGGAAATCGAAGGCGTGCCGCAGCCAATGCCGGTGGACTTCGCGCGCGGCGCCGACGAGATGTACGAGGGCCTCGCCGCGGTGGACTCGCTGACCGTGACCGGCCCATTTGTAACGGGGTCTGTCACGGTCACGAACGAAGCACATTCTGCAACGCCGGTGACCGTGACAGACCCCGTTACAAATGGCCGGCTTTCGGAGACGGCGAGTCGGCGCGCCGTCTTCGTCTGCACGCCGGCGGGCACGGCCACGCCGGCCGCGGCACGCGCCTGCGCCACGCGCATCCTGACCCGGCTTGCCACGCGCGCGTATCGACGTCCCGCCACGGCCTCCGACGTCGCCACGCTGCTCACGTTCTACGACACCGGTCGCGCGAGCGGCGGGTTTGACGCCGGCATCCAGCAGGCCATCGAGCGGATGCTCGTGAGCTTCAACTTCCTCTTCCGCATCGAACGGGCGCCGGCGGCCACCATCTCGCGCGCGACCACGCCCGGCGCGGGCGGCGTGGGCGGCAGCGCCGCCACGAGCGGCGTCACGAGCCCGTACCGCGTGAGCGATCTCGATCTCGCCTCGCGTCTCTCCTTCTTCCTCTGGAACAGCGTGCCCGACGACACGCTGCGCGACCTCGCCGTCCGCGGACGCCTCCGCCAGCCCGCCGTGCTCGAGCAGCAGGTCCGCCGCATGCTCGCGGATCCGCGCGCCCGGGCGCTTACGACCAGCTTCGCCGCGCAGTGGCTCACGCTCCGCAAGGCGAGCGCGTGGCTGCCCGACCCGAACATGTTCCCGGAGTTCGACGAGAACCTGCGCCGCGCCTTCATCGAAGAGACGACGCGCTTCATCGACGACCAGCGCCTCGCCGACCGCAGCATCCTGGACCTCATCCGCGCCGACTACTCGTTCGTGAACGCGCGGCTCGCCGAGCACTACGGCCTTGCCGGCGTCACCGGCGATCGTTTCCGCAGGGTCACCTTCACGGGCGGCGCGCGTGGCGGCGTGCTCGGCCACGGCAGCGTGCTGATGGTCACGTCGTATCCGGATCGCACGGCGCCCGTCGTGCGCGGCGCCTGGGTGCTCGAGAACCTGCTCGGCATGCCGCCGCCTCCGCCGCCGCCGAACGTGCCGCAGCTGCAGGCCACGGACACGGCCGGCAAGCCGCGCACGATGCGCGCGCAGATGGAGCTGCACCGGCAGAATCCGGCCTGCGCCACCTGCCATGTGCGGATGGATCCGCTCGGCTTCTCGCTCGAGAACTTCGACGCCATCGGCCGCTGGCGCACGCGCGACACCGGAGGCCCGATTGACGCGGCGTCGGTCTTCGCCGACGGCACGCCCATCGACGGAGTGGCCGGACTTCGCCGCTTCCTGCTGCAGCATCAGGACGACTATGTGGAGACGTTCGTCAGCAAGATGCTGACCTACGCCCTCGGACGTCATGTGGACCACCGCGACATGCCGGCCATCCGCCGCATCGTGCGCGAGGCCGCGCCCGGCGAGTTCCGCTGGACGGCCATCATCCTCGGCATCGTGAAGAGCACGCCCTTTCAGATGGGGACTCCCGCGTCATGATCATCACGAAGACAGCGCTCTCCCGACGCACCGCGCTCAAAGCGCTCGGCGTGGCTTTGCCGCTGCCGTTCCTCGATGCGATGGTGCCGGCGCTCACGGCGCTCGAACAATCCGCCGCGCAGCCGCGCCTGCGTTTCGGCGCCGTCTACACGCCGAACGGCGTGATTCCGTCGCAGTGGTTCCCGACCGGCGTGGGACGCGACTTCCAGTTCTCTCCGTCGCTCATGCCGCTCGAGCGCTTCAGGAACGACCTGACGGTCATCAGCGGACTCGACAGCGTGCCGCCGCCTCCGCCCGGCGAGACGCAGTACAACAACCACGCGGACGCGAGCACGCGCTTCCTCACGGACGTCACGCCGAGCCGATCGCTGCGCGCCGGCGTCTCGATCGATCAGCTGGCTGCCAAGGTGCTGAGCAAAGACACCGTGCTGCCGTCGCTCGAACTCGCGCTCGAGTCAGTGGATTCGGGTTCGTCGTGCGACTTCGGCAGAAGCTGCGTCTACACGGGCACGATCGCCTGGGCCGGCCCCACGCAGCCGCTGCCGATGGAACACGACCCGAGCGCCGCCTTCGTGCGGCTCTTCGGCGACGGCGCCGGCGTAGACAGTGCCACGCGCCGCGCGCGCGTGCAGCAGAAGGGCTCGATCCTCGATTCGCTGCTGGCGGAGGTGGCGTCGCTCCGGCAGTCGGTCGCGGCCGATGACCGCACGAAGATCAGCGGCTATCTCGAGAGCATCCGCGACGTCGAACAGCGCATCCAGAAGGCGCTCGCGTTCAATGCGGAGATGCCGTCGTTCACGCGTCCCGCCGGCGTGCCCGAGGCGTTTGCCGACCATGCGAAGCTGATGTTCGATTTGCAGCTCCTCGCCTTCCAGGGCGACGTGACGCGTGTGGGCACGTTCATGATCGGGCGTGAGTTCAGCGGCCGCACGTATCCGGAAATCGGCGTGCCGGACGCGCATCACCCGATCTCGCACCATCAGCGCGATCCGCTGCGCATGGAGAAGTGCGCGAAGATCAACCGCTATCACGCGGAGCTTTTCGCCTATTTCGTGCAGCGGCTGAAGGAGACGCCTGACGGTGACGGCACACTGCTCGACCACGTCGCGATCCTCTACGGCGCGGGGATGAGCGAAGGCAACGGCCACGTGCCCGAGAACCTGCCGCTCGTGCTCGCGGGCGGCGCGAACGGTCGCCTCACCGGCGGCCGCCACATCAGGTATCCGAAGGGCACGCCGCTCGCCAACTTCCACCTGGCGCTGCTCGACA
>JAEUQR010000003.1 GCA_016789705.1 Acidobacteriota bacterium | reverse complement strand
GTGGGCGAAGCCCGCGCCGCAATCGACGTCCTGGCGCGGCGGCTCGAGCGTGAGTTTCCCGGCACCCAGGCGGGTGTGCGCTACGAGGTGACGCCGATTGCTGAGATGTACTCGGGTGCGGTCCGGCCCTACGTGCTCCTGCTCGTGGCGGCCGTCGTGCTGGTGCTGCTCACGGCGTGTGTCAACGTGGCGAACATCCTGCTGTCGCGGGTGCTCGCCGAAGAACGCCAGACGGCCGTGCGTGCCGCCCTGGGCGCGACGCGCTGGCAGATCGTGCGGCCCCAGCTCGTCGAAGCCGCCCTGTATGCGCTCGTGGGCGGTGCGGCCGGCGCCGGGCTGGCGGTGGCGGCCACCCGATTCTTCCCGTCGCTCGTTCCCGTGACACTGCCGCCGTGGATGGACGTGCGCGTCGACCTCCGCGCCCTCCTCGCGCTCATGGCGGCGGCTTTTGGCACGGCGCTCGTCGCCACCGCGGTGCCGGCACTGCGCGCCGCCGCGACCGATCCGCACGGCGCGCTCAAAGACGGCGCCCGCGGGTCCTCTGGCGCGGGGCATCAGTTGCGTGCGGCGCTCGTGGTCGCAGAAGTGGCGCTGGCTCTCGTGCTCGTGAGCGGGGCCAGCCTCATGCTGCAGACCGTCTGGCGCCTGCACCAGGTGCCGCTCGGGTTCACGACCGCGCAGACACTCACCTTCCGCGTCGAACTCGGCTGGGCCGCGTACGGCTTCGACAAGGCGGTGCGGTTCCAGCGCGAGATGGTCGACCGGCTGCGCGCGCTGCCGGCGGTCGCGAGCGTGACGTTCGACAACAACCTGCCGATGAGCGGCAAGCCGCGCGAGCCGTGGGCCCTGCGCGTGCGTGGGCAGAGCGAGGACGAGGCGGCGGCCAACCCGTTCGTGCATGCGCACCTGGTCGGCCCCGACTATTTCAGCGTGATGGGCACGCCGATTCAGCGCGGCCGTGGGTTCGATGACCGCGACCGGCCGGACGCCGCGCCGTCCGTCGTCGTGAGCGCGCGCCTGGCCGAGCGGTTGTGGCCCGGGCGCGATCCCATCGGCCAGCAGCTGCAGGCGCTCGATACGACGCGCCCCGAGACGTGGCAGACGGTGGTAGGTGTCGCCGCGCCGGCTCTGCAGCACGAACTCGACAGCGACCCCGGCTTCGACGTCTACCGGCCGTGGACACAGGTCCTCACATCCGGCCCGTACTTCGTCGTGCGTACGGCGGGCGATCCGATGGTGGTCGCGGCCCAGGCCACGGCGCTCGTCGGCGCCATCGACGCCAACCAGTCGTTCCTCGACGTACAGACCTACGACACGCGCGTGGCCAATCGGATCTGGCAGCGGCGCCTGGCGGGTGTGCTGTTTGCCGCCTTCGCCGTGCTGGCCGTCGTGCTGGCCTCGATCGGGCTCTACGGCGTGATGTCGTATCTCGTGTCGCAGCAGACACGCGAGATGGGCGTGCGGCTCGCGCTCGGGGCGACGACCGGCGGTGTCGTCGGCCTCGTCATGCGTCGCGGCGTCGTCATGGCGCTGATCGGTGTGGGCATCGGCCTCGCCGGTACCGCCGTGCTCGGCCGTCTCATGGTGTCGGTGCTCTTCGGCGTGAGCGCCACCGACGTGCTGACGCTCCTGGCGGCCCCGACGCTGCTCGTGGCCGTGGCCGCACTTGCCAGCTACTGGCCGGCGCGGCGGGCCTCGCGGGTTGATCCGGCCGTCGTGCTGCGGGGCAACTAGCGAAGCGGCGTCACGCGCTCGCTGCCTCCGAGGCCGTACACTGAGCGGATGACCGCGCAGGCGACGACCGACCCGATCACCTTCGGCCTCGACACCTTCGGCGATGTCACGCTCGATGGCGCCGGTCAGCCCCTCTCCCACGCGCAGGTGCTGCGTCACGTGGTCGACGAGGCGGTGCTGGCAGACCAGGTGGGGCTCGCCTGTTTCGGCGTCGGCGAACACCACCGGGCCGACTTCGCCATCTCGGCGCCCGAGGTGCTGCTGGCCGCGATCGCGTCGCGAACCGACCAGATCCACCTGGGCTCGGCCGTCACGGTGCTCAGCACCGACGACCCGATTCGTGTCTTCCAGCGTTTCTCGACGCTCAACGCCGTCTCGTACGGCCGCGCGGAGGTGATCCTCGGGCGCGGTTCGTTCACCGAGTCGTTCCCGCTCTTCGGCTTCGACCTCAATCACTACCACGTGCTCTTCGAAGAGAAGCTGGACCTCTTCGCCGCGCTCGTTACGAACGAGCCGGTGACCTGGTCGGGACGCACGCGGCCACCGCTCGAGGCACAGCAGGTCTTCCCGCCCATCGAGCAGGGACGCCTGACCACGTGGGTGGGTGTCGGCGGCAGTCCGGAGTCGGTGCTGCGCGCCGCCCGCCACGACCTGCCCCTCACGCTCGCCATCATCGGCGGACCGGCGTCGCGCTTCGTCCCCTTCGCCGATCTCTACCGGCGCGCGCAGGCGGAGCTCGGCCGAAGCGAGAAGCCCATCGCCGTGCATTCGCCGGGGCACGTGGCGGCCACCGACGACGAGGCGCGCGAGCAGCTCTGGCCGCACTACCGCGACATCATGACGCGCATCGGCAGCGAACGCGGCTGGCCGCCGGTGACGCGCGCGCACTTCGATCGCGAGGCCGGGCCGGACGGTGCGCTCTACGTCGGCGCACCGGAGACCGTGGCGCAGAAGATCGCCGCCACGGTCCGCACGCTCGGCCTCTCGCGCTTCGATCTGAAGTACAGCAACGGCCGGCTGCCGCACGAGGCCTGCCTGCGCAGCATCGAGCTCTACGGCACGGTCGTGGCGCCGCGCGTGCGGGCACTCCTCCGCGGCTGAACGGCCGTGCCTAGTGGCGCGTGCCGTTGGCGCCGAGCGAACGCTCCATGACGGCGGCGAGCTGTTGGCTCGCAAACGGCTTGGCCAGAATCTCGCAGATGCCGGCGCGTTCGGCGCGCTCGCGGTCTTCCTCGGTGACGCGGCCCGAGCAGAGCACGATGGCGATGTCGGTGTGGTCGCGCCGGATACGCTCGGCCAGCTCGATGCCGGTCATCTTCGGCATCGCCAGGTCGCTCATCACGACGTCGATGTGCGGCGAATCCGCCGACAAGGTCGCGAGCGCCTCGGCCGGACCGGCGCAGCCCTGCGCGCTGTAGCCGAGCCGCGCGAGCTGACGGCAGACGAGGCCCACGAGCTCCGGTTCGTCGTCGACGACGAGCACGTGGGCGCGGCGGTAGGGTGAGGCGGGTTCGGCTGGTGCGGCGACGTCCGCGCGCGGCGTGGCGTCGCCCGGAGCCGCCGGCAGCGTGATGCGGATGGCGGTACCGCGATTGAGCGTGCTCGACGCCTCGATGCTGCCGCCGTGCGCCGTGACGATGCCGTGCACGACCGCCAGCCCGAGGCCGGTGCCGATGCCGACCGGCTTGGTCGTGAAGAACGGCTCGAACACACGATCGAGCGTCGCGGCGTCCATGCCGCTGCCCGTGTCGCTCACCGTCAGGCAGATTCCGGGACGCGTGGCGCCTGGCGTTGTGTCTTGCCTCACGTCGACCGTGAGCACGCCGCCGCCTTCGCGCATCGCGTGCGCGGCGTTGCTGCCGAGGTTCATCATCACCTGATGGAGCTGCACCGCGTCGGCCTGCACGGGCGGCAGGCCATCGTCGATATGCGTGCGGATTTCGACCATCGCCGGCAGCGTCGAGCGCAGGATCCCCACCGCTTCCTTCACGATCGGCCCGAGGGCCACGACTTCGCGCTGCTCATCGCGGCGGCGGCTGAAGGCCAGAATCTGGCGCACGAGGGCTTCGGCGCGCTGCGACGCGCGTACGATCTGGTCCAGCATCGGCCGCGCCGGATGGCCCTCAGGGATGTCGGCCATCGCCAGGTCGGCGCTGCCGGTGATGAGCGTCAGGATGTTGTTGAAGTCGTGAGCGATGCCGCCGGCGAGCGTGCCGATGGCCTCCATCTTCTGCGATTGCCGCAGTCGCGACTCGAGCTGGGCGCGTTCGACCTCGGCGCGCCGGCGCTCCGAGATGTCGCGCACGCCGACAAACGCGCGGCCGCCGCCGGACGGCATCGCGGTCACCACGGCGTCTACGGGCAGGCTGACGCCGCCCTTCGTGCGCAGCGCGGTCTCGAAACGCGTCGAGCCGGTGCGGGCCTGCTGGTCGGCACGGCGCTGCCGTTCGGCCGGGGCCGCGCCGTCTTCGAGATCCCACAGGCGCCGCGCCAGGATCTCGTCGTGGCTGTAGCCGAGCATCCGGCACGCGGCGTCGTTGGCCTCGATGATCCAGCCGTCAGGCTCCACGACGAGCATGCCGTCGCTCGCGGCCCGGAAGAGCGTGTCGCTGCGCGCCGACACCGCAGCGAGCTCGGCCGAGCGCTCGCGCACCTTCTGGTCGAGCAGCGCCACCGACTCGTCGAGGCGCTCGACCATCGCCGCCAGTTCCCGCTGCAGGGAGGCCACTTCGGCGGGCGCGTCGGCCGGCAGCACCGGCTGCGTCACGGCGTGGCCGCGGCCGATGCCCTCGGCGGTGTGCGCCAGCAGTTCGATCGGCTGTGTGATGCGGCGCGACACCCGGGCCGCCAGCGGTGTCGCGAGCAGCATGCACACGAACAGCCATCCGGCCGTGAGCATGTAGAACGGCACGAGCGGCGCCTGCATGGCCGCCACCGGACGGCGGATGTGGATCTGCCAGCCGAGCGCCGGCACGTCGCGGCGCATCGCCACGTGACGCGCCGGCCGGATGCCTGGCTCCGGCGAGGTTTCGCTGAACTGCGCGACCGCGTGCGTGCCGGTCGCGCCGATCCAGGCGAGGTCGCCGGCGTTCACGAGCAGCGCGGCGGCGTTCGGTCCGGCGGCGGCGATGACCTGACCGGCGCGGTCGAGCACGAGCGCCGACGTCGACGTGTCGGCGAGTGACTCGTCGAGCCACACGCTGAAGGTCCGCAGGTTGAGGGCGCCCTGCACGACACCCGCGAACGCGCCGTCGCTCAACCGGTACGGCGCGCTGAAGGCGAGTATGGGGTCGGACGAGTAGCCGCGGCCGCGGAACCCTTCGCTGCGGAACGTCGCACCGGTGCGCGCCGGTTCGGAGAAGTACGCGCGGTCCCTGATCGCGGGCAGTCCCGACACCGGGCGCGGCACCGCCGACACGAGCCGGCTCGAGGCGGCAATGACGTCGCCGGCGGCATCGCTCACGAGCATAGTCGCGAAGCTGGTCGAGCCGGCATGGTGGAGCGCGAGCGTCTGGTCGAGTTCCGGGCCGGCGGATGGCCGCACTGACAGCTGGCCGGCCAGCGTCCGCACGTCGCCCTCGGTGGCGGCCACGTAGTCGGCCAGGCGCGTGGCCGTCGTCGTCGCCCGCGTCGCCAGGTCGCTCGTGCCGTCGCTGACGAGGTCACGCGCGTACATCGTGCCGAGCCCGAGCCCGAGCAGGATGACGGGAATCGTCGACACCGGCACGATCGCGCGCGCAATCTGCGTGCGCAGCGGCACCGCGGTGCGTTCGGCGAGCGTCGACCGGAAGAGCGCCCGCACCACGGGCGCGACGAGCAGCAGCTGCGCGAGGGCCGCACTGAGCGTGCCGTTGACGAGTTGTTTGGCGAGCAGCAGCCGCGGGTCGAGGCCGCTCGGCGGCACACTCACGAGACCCGACCAGAAGACGCTGTAGACGAGCAGCCACCAGGCGGCTGTCGCCATGACCGGCGCGGCACCTCCACGCACGGCCGCGCCGACGAAGAGCGCCTCGAGCGCCCAGACCGCACTGAAGGCCGGTTCGGGCGTGCCGAGTGTGGCCGTGAGCGACGTGACGGCGCCCCACGGGCCGCCGAGCGCCATGGCGGCAAAGAGCGCCACGGTCTCGTCGAGCCGCAGCACCAGGCCGTCGGCAATCGACGGCGCGTTCAGCAGCAGCACGCGGGCGAGCGCGCCGAGCAGCAACGCCGCGGCCAGGCGATTGGCGTGCGGGCGTACTGTGACTGGTAGGGTCATCCCGGTAAGAAGCTCTGCCGTGATTATAGAGGCCGGATCCGTGCTTCTCCGGTCTGATAATCGGCCTGCGCCGGCGCGGCCTGAATCGCCGCGTCAGGCAGCCGCCTCGCCGGCGGTGCCCGCGATGGCCCGTGTCGCGCCGGGTAGCGCGTCGCCCCGCCTCAGAAGCGCAGTCGCAGCGCGAACTGCCAGCTGCGCGGATCGCCCACCGCGGTCACCTGATTGAAGGTCGCGGACGGCGCTGACGGGTAGGCCCCGCTGCCGAAGTTGCCGTTGCGCGCCGTCTCGTTCACCGCGTTCGTCAGGTTGAAGGCTTCGGCGCTGGCTTCGAGGCTGGCGGCGCCCGGCAGATCGAACACGCGGCTCAGACGCACGTTCAGGCTGAAGAACTCGTCGCCCACGCCGGTGTTCCGCCGGATGAACTCGCCGTTCACGATCGGCCGCCCCGCCGTGCCCTGGATGGTCGTGACGCCCGACGTGACGTTGAACGGCGCCGCCGAGTAGGCCTGCAGCAGCGTGCTCAGCTGGAAGCCGTGCGTCAGGTGCTGCCAGGGCGTGGTGGCGGCCGACGTCGGCGTGTTGACGCTGCCGGTCAGCACGAAGAGGTGACGGCGGTCGTTGTCGGCGCGGCCCCAGTCCTTGTCGAGGTCGAAGGGATCGATCGGGCCGCTGAAGAAGAACTCACCGAGGTTGTTCTCGGCCTTCGACAGCGTGTAGCTGGCACGCAGCGAACTCCACGTGCTCGGCCGTTCGGTGAACGAGACGAGCAGCGCGTGATACGTCGACCGCCCGTCCGACGAGTACTGGCTGTTGTTGGCGTAGGTGGCTACCGGCCGGCAGCCGTTGTTCGTGCCGGCGGCCGCGCACGACGGCACGTTCTGATTGACCGAGAGCAGCAGGCCGTCGCCACGCAAATACGAGTACCCCACGCTCACCATGCCGCGCTGTCCCACCTGCTGCTCCACCTCGAGACTCGCCTGGCGCGAGTACGCGTTCTGCAGGTCGCGCTGCATCGTCGTGATGTTGGGGAGGGCGGTGCTCGCGACGGCGCTCGAGAGGATGTTCGGGAACACCGGTGCACCGGCCTGTGTGGGCGCCAGGCTGATCCCGGTCTGCCGCAGGTTCGCGAGGTCGGTCGTGTTGCCGGCTGAGAGCAGGGCATTGGCGAGCGCACGCAGCGGCACGCGGTCGAAGAACAAGCCGGCGCTGCCACGCACGACCAGACGGCGTGACGCGCCTGGGGTCCAGGCGAAGCCGGCGCGCGGCGACACGTTGTTGCCATCGAGATCGATGGTGTCGAGGTACTGCAGGTCGTAGCGCAGGCCGAGGTTGAGCGTGAGCGACGAGGTGACACTCCACTCGTCCTGCATGAAGAGGCCGAGATTGAGGTTCCCCTGATCGACCACCGTCGTGCCGAAGTTCTGCGAGAAGCCGGCGTTGTTGTAGGTGCCGGTCAGGAAGTTCGCGAGCGACGAGAACGCATAGGAGCCGCGGGTGGCGCGCGGGAAGGTGATCGAGTCGTCGTTGTAGAGCACGTCGACGCCGGCGCGCAGCGCGTGGGCGCCGCGCTGCTGCGACAGGTTCGTCACCGCCTGGAGCATGGTGTTGCGGCGGCCCTGCGGGCTTCCCGAGAGGGTGCCGAACGACGCCACGCCGGCGATGTTCACGGCCGGGCCGATGCGGTCGGAGGGCAGCGCCTCGAGATTGCTGCGCGTCACCTGCACGCGCGTCTCGTTCACCGTGCGGCTGCCGATCGTGAGCGTGTTGCCGAAGGCCAGCGCCTGATCGAGGTTGTCGAGTCCGGCCGACGCCGACGGCGCGCTCAGGCCGCCGGCGCCGCGCGAGTTCCGGGACGACACGTCGTAGAGGCTGTAGCGCAGGCTCATCTGGTCGCGGCCCGAGAAGGCGTGGTCCACCTTGCCGAGCACGTTCAGACTCTTGACCGGGTTGTCGTAGATGCCCGTCGTGACTGGCGCGCCCGGGTAGCCGACGGCCTGCAGGCGGGCGTTGATGATGGCGGCACTCGCGGCGCTGATGGTGACAAAGCCGGTCTGATCGAGATCGCGGCGCTCGGCGTTGGCGAAGTAGAACGTGCGGCCCTGGCGAATCGGCCCGCCGAGGCTGCCGCCGTACTGCTGCTGCGACATCGGCAGCGTCGTGCGCGAGAGCGCATTCGCGGCATTGAAGGCGTCGTCGCGGAAGAAGCCGTAGGCGGTGCCGCGCAGTTGATTCGTGCCGCTGCGCGTTACGACGTTCACGTAGCCACCGAGCGCGCGGCCCAGTTCCGCCTGCCCGCCGGAGGTCACGACCTGGAACTGTTCCACTGCATCCACGCCGTAGGGCATGCCGCTCAGGCCGGCGGCGTCGTCGTTGGCCGACAGGCCGTCCACGATGAAGCTGTTCGAGAGGTTGCGCTGGCTGCCCACCGAGAGGCCGACGCCGGGCACTGCCGAGGTCTCGGCGAAGAGCTGCGTGCTGTTGATGTTGGGCGGCGCCACGCCGGGTGCCAGCAGTGCGATGTCGAGGAACTGCCGGCCGTTGAGCGGCAGGGCGCTGATCTCGCGCTGCGAGACGGTGGCGGCGATCTGGCTGCGCGCCGATTCGAGCACCGGGGCGTCGGCGGTGACGCGCACGGCCGAGGCGACGCCCGCGATGTCGAGCGCGAGCGGCAGATCGAAGGCGGCGCCAAGCGTCAGCGTGAGGCGGCGCTCGGTGTCGGCGAAGCCGCCCATCGCCGCCGAGATCGCATACGGGCCGACGCGCAGGTACGGGAACCGGAAGCGTCCGCCGTCGTCGGTCGAGGCCTCCGCGCGCACACCGGTGTCGAGGTGGTGCGCGACGACAGTGGCACCCTGCACGGCCGCGCCTTGCGCATCCACCACGCGGCCGCTGACGGACGCGTAGTTGATGGTCTCCTGCGCCAGGGCCGCGGCGGCGGAGGCCGCGATGAGCACGCTGGCGCAGAACAGGCGAAGGGTCGTCAAGACTGGGCGGAGCAGGGACGGCATCCGGGCAGTCTGCCGCCCGGCACGTTCGCCTGCCTGCGACCATCTGTCGCGCCAGGCGTGGTGCGACGATCTGTCGCAGCGGCGTGGACGTCGCGGCGCTACTTCACGCGAGCGGGTGTCGTCGGCAGCAGGCCGCGATCGACCAGCGTCGGCGGCACGCGGCGCGCGCCCACCTGCTCCCACGCCCGCGCGATGCCGAGCAGGTCGCCGTCGCGCCATGGCCGTCCGGAGAATTCGAGGCCGAAGGGCAGGCCGTCCGGATACGTGCCCGCCGGCACGACGATGGCCGGCACGCCGATCATGTTGACCCAGCTCGTGGCGGAGTGCGGGCCCTCGCTCAGCCGGCCGTCCTGCGGCATCGTCTCGTCGGGCGGCGGCATCTGGATCGCCGGATAGACGTAGCCGTCGAGTGTCAGGCGGTCCATCGTGCCGAGATAGGCCGCGAGCGTGGCCCGGCGCGGCGCATGGTAGTCGCGTTCGGCCTCGGGATCGGTGGCGAAGAGCCGCTGGTCGATGCGCACGCCGCCGAGCAGCCGGAAGTGATCCTCCGTGCCGATGGACGACGTGAAGAGCGGCGCGCCGACCGCCGCCAGATACGCGTCGGCGCTGCGATAGGCCGGCGGACCGAAGGTGCCGAGGAACCTCTCCGTGCCGTCGCGCATGTAGGCGTAGGTGGCGACGCGGCTTGCCGTCCGCGCGAAGTCCACGGGTAGTACCGCGTTGTCGATGATTACGGTGGCGCCGGCAGAGCGAAGTTGCTCGACGGCACGCAGGAACACCTCGCGCGTGGCTGGCGTCAGCGGCATGTTGGCGGCGGTGCGCAGCGTCTCGGCCGCCGCGGGTGGGACGTCGGCAGGAATGCCGTGGAAGGGCACGCCGTCGCCGGCGAGGATGAAGGCCGGCACCGCGAAGCGTTTGCCCTTGAGCGTCGCGGCGCCGAGCGCCGGTGCGAAGGGGCCGGCCTGCGCGTCGGCCGGCGCCTCGGCGGTCCTGGCGTCGAGCGCGTCGGCGCCGGTCATCACGGCCAGGGCAATCGCGGCGTCGTCGGTCGTCCGCGCAATCGGCCCGGTGTTGTCGAGCAGCCAGTCGAGCGGGGCGATGCCGGCGATGCTGACGAGTCCGCGCGTCGGATACACACCCACGAGCGCGCTCGTCGCCGCCGGCATACGGATCGAGTTGCCGGTGTCGGTGCCGTTGCCGAGCACGGCGAAATTCGCCGCCACGGCCGTGACCGTGCCGCCCGACGATCCGCCGGGCGAGAAGCGCACGTCGTAGGCGTTGCCCGTGCGGCCGAACGAGGTGCTGCGGTTGGTATCGCTGTTGGCGAGGTCGGGCATGTTGGTGTGCCCGAGGATGATGGCGCCCGCCGCCTTGAACTTCGCGACGATGGTGGCGTCCTTCGGCGCGACGAGCTCGTGGCCCGGCTTCGTGAACCCGGCCCAGCCGGCGGTGGTCACCTTGCCGGCGATGCTGGTGTTCGCCTTGATGACAATCGGCACGCCCCAGAGCGCGCCGCGCGAGGCGGCGCCACCGGCAGCGCCAGTCGCGGCGGCGTCCTGCCGTGCCGCCTCCGCCAGCGCGTCGGTGCGGTAGACCTGCTCGATCGCGCCGTAGACGTCGTTGTAGCGATCGATGCGGTCCAGGTGCCACTGCACCACCTGCGTCACCGTGTAGGTCTTCGTGTCGTAGAGCTGGTGGAGCCTGGCCACTGTGACGTCCAGCAGATCGCGATCGATGGCCGGCGTGGCGCCAGCGGCCGGCGCGGCCGGCGGCGCCGGCTGGCAGGCGATGGTGAAGGAGACGAGCAGGGCGAGCGCGGCGAGCCTGGCGGTACGAAGCATGGGCGCGATTGTCTCCCAATCGCGCAAAGGGACCGTCCCTATTCAAGCCAGAGCCAGAATAGGGACAGTCCCCCTCACAACTTGCGCGGGCGCCGGCCCTACACGGGCTGGCGCTGGTCTTCCGGCTTAACCGTCACCGGGTTGAGGAACGGCATCATCGCCCGCAGTTCGGCGCCCACCTTCTCGATGGGGTGCTTCTGCTCGGCCAGTCGCGTCGCCGTGAACGTCGGGCGGCCGGCGGCGTGTTCGTCCATCCAGAGCTTCGCGTAGCGCCCTTCCTGGATGTCCTTCAGCATGCGCTTCATCTCGGCCTTGGTTTCGGCCGTGACGACGCGCGGGCCGCCGGTGTAGTCGCCGTGTTCGGCGGTGTCCGACACCGAGTAGCGCATGTAGTTGAGGCCGCCGCGGTACATCAGGTCCACGATGAGCTTCAGCTCGTGCATGCACTCGAAGTAGGCGATCTCGGGCTGGTAGCCGGCCTCGACCAGGGTCTCGAAGGCCGCCTTCACGAGCGCGCTCGTGCCGCCGCAGAGCACCGACTGCTCGCCGAAGAGGTCCGTTTCGGTCTCTTCCGCGAAGGTCGTCTCGAGCACCCCGGCGCGCGTCACGCCGATGGCCTTGGCGTACGAGAGCGTCACCGTGCGGGCCGTGCCCGTCGCGTCCTGGTGCACGGCGAAGAGCGCCGGCGTGCCGGCCCCTTCTTCGTACAGCTCGCGCACGCGGTGCCCGGGCGACTTCGGCGCCACCATCGCCACGTCCACGTGCGCGGGCGGCGTGATGATGCCGAAGCGGATGTTGAAGCCGTGCGCGAACATCAGCATCTTGCCGGCCGTGAGGTGCGGCTCGATGTCGCGTCTGTAGACCTCGCCCTGGATCGTGTCGGGGATGAGCAGCATGATGACGTCGGCTTCCGCCGCCGCCTCGGGAATCGACACGACGCGCAGCCCGGCGGCCCGCGCCTTGGCGGCCGAGCTGCTGCCCGGGTGCAGGCCGACGCGCACGTCCACGCCGCTGTCGCGCAGGTTGAGCGCGTGGGCGTGGCCCTGTGAACCGTAGCCGATGATGGCGACCTTGCGATCGCGGATGGGCGCCAGGTCGGCATCTTTGTCGTAGTAGATAGTGGCCATGTGATCGGTCATCTCGTGATGTCGTGATGTGGTGAACTTCGGATCTTGCGATGTAGCGATCTGGTGATCCGCACGGGACAGATCAGTGGATCGTGAGATCGATCAACCGATCGCGCGATCGCCAGATCAGAAGATGCTGCGATGCGTCCCTACACTGAGTAAGCGATATCCTGTGATTCCGCGGCGGCGGTCGCGCGCGCCTGCGGCGCGGCCGTGCGTCCGGGCCCTTCGCCGCGGGCCATGGCGAGTGTGCCCGTGCGCGCCATCTCGAGCACGCCGAACGGTTCGAGCACCTCGAGCAGGCGATCGAGCTTGGCGGTGCCGCCGGTGAGCTCGAGCACGAGCGAATCCGCCGAGACGTCGATGATGCGCGCGCGGAACACATCCGCGAGCTGGAAGATCTCGGGACGCGTGCCGGCGGTGGTCGCCACCTTGATGAGCGTGAGCTCGCGGATGACGTTCGGCCGCGCCGTCACGTTGTCCACCCGCAGCACGTTCACGAGCTTGTAGAGGTGCGCTTCGACGTGGTGCGCGCCCTCGTCGTCGGTGTCGACGACGATCGTCATGCGCGACACCCCGGGCGTTTCCGTGCTGCCCACCGTGAGCGACTCGATGTTGTAGGCGCGGCGGCGGAAGAGCGAGGCCACCCGCGTGAGCACACCCGGCTTGTTCTCCACGTGCACGACGAAGGTGATCACTGGTCCGCTCCTGTCTCCGCGAGCACGCTGGGGCGGCGGATCATGTTGTGCAGATCGGCGCCGGCCGGCACCATCGGGTACACCGTGTCTTCCTGCTCGACGCGGAAGTCGATGACCACCGTGCCCTTGGTGGCGCGGGCGGCCTGCACGGCCGGGATCACGCCGGCCCGCTCGGTCACGCGCGCCGCCGTGAGCCCGAAGGCCTCGGCCAGCTTCACGAAGTCGGGGCTGGTCAATGGCGTCGCGGCGTAGCGGCGTTCGTAGAAGAACTCCTGCCACTGGCGCACCATGCCCAGGTAGCCGTTGTTGATGATGGCGACGTTGATGTCGATGCCTTCCTGCGCGATGGTGGCCAGTTCCGCCATCGTCATCTGAAAGCCGCCGTCGCCCACGACCACCCACACCTCGGCGTCGGGGCGCGCGATCTTGGCGCCGATCGCCGCCGGCAGCGCGAAGCCCATCGTGCCGAGGCCGCCGGACGTGATGAGCGAACGCGGCTGATCGTGGTGGTAGTACTGCGCCTCCCACATCTGGTGCTGGCCGACGTCGGTCACGACCACGGCGTTGCCGCCGGTTTCGCGCCACAGGTCGTGGATGACGTGCGCCGCGTAGAGATGGCCGCTGTCGGGCAGGTTCTTGATGTCGCGCACCGCGGCATCGCCCTTGAGGGCGTCGATGTGGGCGCGCCACGCCGCGTGGTTGCCGCGTTCGACCCGCGGCATGAGCGCGGTGAGCAGCTGGCCGCAGTCGCCCACGAGGCCCGCGTCGACCTTCACGTTCTTGTTGATCTCGGAGCGATCGATCTCGAGGTGGATCTTCTTCGCGTTGAGCGCGTAGGTCTTGACGTTGCCGGTCACGCGATCGTCGAAGCGCATGCCGACGGCGATGAGGAGGTCCGCCTCCTGGATCGACGTGTTGACCCAGGCTTCACCGTGCATACCCATCATGCCGAGGTTCAGCGGATGGCTGGCCGGCACGCCGCCGATGCCGAGCAGCGTCATCGCGATCGGGATGTCGGCATGTTCGGCGAAGCGGCGCACCAGGTCCGAGGCGCCTGAGGCGATGATGCCGTTGCCGGCGAGAATCAGCGGACGTTTCGCCTGGTGGATGAGATCGACCGCGCGGGCCAGTTCGGCGTCGCCGGGCGAGAGGTTCGGCCGCTGATGTGCGACCGGCGCCTCCTCGGGCCACTCGAAGTCACAGGCCCGCTGCTGGCAGTCTTTCGTCATGTCGATGAGCACCGGGCCGGGCCGGCCCGAGCGCGCGACATGGAACGCCTCGCGCACGGTGGCGGCGACGTCCTCGGGATTCGTCAGCAGATAGTTGTGCTTGGTGATGGGCAGCGTGATGCCCGTGATGTCACATTCCTGGAAGGCGTCGGAGCCAATCAGCTTGCTGCCCACCTGGCCGGTGATGCAGACGACCGGCGAGGAATCCATCATCGCGGTCGCAATGCCGGTCACGAGGTTGGTCGCGCCGGGGCCTGAGGTGGCAATCGCCACGCCCACCTGTCCGGTGGCCCGGGCGTAACCATCGGCCATGTGGGCGGCGCCCTGTTCGTGGCGCACCAGCACGTGGCGAATCGGATAGTCGAGCATCGCATCGTAGGCGGGAAGGATGGCTCCGCCCGGGTAGCCGAAGACGCAGGTCACGCCTTCGCGCACCAGCGATTCCCAAAGGATCTGCGCGCCGGTCAGTCGTCTTGACGTCATGTTATGGACAGCCTATTTCGGTCCAGAGTATTTCGTCAAGCTTATTGAAGTGACTATTGACGTTAGTCGTCCTTATTGCCTTTGGCTCCCGTAATGCCCTCGCAAGGCGTGCGCCTCAATCGCACTGCCACACCAACCTGCTATTCGCTCCTGAGCGCAACCCACGGGTCCTGCCGTGCAGCCTTCCTGGCGGGGAGGTAGCCGGCGGCCATCGTCACCGCCGTGAGCACCACGACCGACGCCGAGATGACGACCGGGTTTGGCACGACCATTCCGAAGAGCGCCGTCTGCATCACCGTGCTCAGGCCCGCCGCGAGCGCCCCACCGGTGAGCACACCCCCCGCCACGATCCTCGTGGCGCGGGAGGCCGCGAGGCGCGTCACTTGTGCGGACGTGGCGCCGAGGGCGACCCGGACGCCGATCTCGCGGGTGCGCCGCGCTGTCACGTAGGCCATCAAAGAGTAGATGCCCGTGAGCGCCAGGAGCAGGGCCACGCCACTCATCACCATGAGGAGCTTCGCGAAGTAGTCCACGCCGGCCAGTTTCTCGACGACCACGTCGTCCATCGTTCTCAGTGCCAGCAGCGGCTGATCCGGGTCGACGGCGGTGACGGCCGCTCTCATCCCGCGCGCCAGCGCTTCTGGTGATCCGGACGTGCGGGCCACAAAGGCGATGGAGAGCGTGGGATCCTGCGCCATCGGACGATAGACCGTCGGTTCCCGCCGGCCGGTGAGCCAGTCGTGCATCACGTCTGCCGTCACGCCAACCACCGTGATCCACGCGCCGTCATTCGACAGCCGGAACCGGCGACCCAGGGGATCGAGCCCCGGCCAGTAGCGTTCGGCGAGCGCCTGACTCACGAGGGCCACCGGTGGGAGGTCGGGGCGGTCGCCCGCATTGAGCGGCCGGCCCGCCACCAGCGGAATGCGCATCGTCGTGAAGTAGTGCTCGGACACGCGTTGCAGGCCCACGTCACGTCTTGGCGCGTCGGCGGGCGCGCCCTCGGGTGAGAACGGACGCGACGTCGACGAGCCGCTGTACGGAAGCGTGTGAATGGCGCCGACGTCGGTAGCTCCGGGGAGGGCCTGCAGGCGCTCGAGCACGGCGGCCGTGAACTGCCGGCGGCGTTCATGCGACTCGTACGGACGCTCTGGCAACGTGAGCTCGGCGGTCATCACGCCGCGCTTGTCGAATCCCAACACGCCGTTGGTGGCCCGCTCCACGGCACCGACGATGAGTGTGGACGCCACCGCCAGTGTGAGCGTAAGGGCCACCTGCGCGCCTGCGAGGAACGACCGCACCCATTGACGGCGGGCCGGGCCCGTGGTGGCGCGCGCGGCCGCGAGCGAGCTCGTGGCCGTGGCCGCCCGGGAGGAATGGATGGCCGGCAGCAGCGAGAAGATGACCGTGGCCACCACTGCGAGCAGGGCCATGGCAGCAACGACTCGCGCGTCGACGCCGATGAACTCGTAGCCCGTCACGTAACGGATGACACCGGCCGGCAGGGCGCTCTTCGAGTACTGCATCGCCACCGCCGTCAGACCCGTACCGATCGTCACGCCCATCGTCGCCAGGCACAGTCCCTCGATGAAGAGTTGCAGGATGAGTCGTCCCCGGCTGGCACCGAGCGCCAGACGCACGGCGAACTCGGGCTCGCGTTCAGTGCCACGGGCGAGCATCAGGTTCGCGATGTTGGCGCAGGCCACGAACAGGAGCAGCCCGGCCGCCGCCTGCCAGATCGCCACGAATGCCCCGACCGCCTCGTCGCTGAGACCGCGCGTGAAGCTGACGACCGAGGCCGGCCGCTCCCGGTTCGTGACCGGAAACTCCCGGGCCTGCCGCTTGGCAAGCGCCGTGAACTCGTCATGCGCCGTCGCCACGGTCTGGCCCGGTGCGAGGCGACCCATCACCATCAGGTAGCCCCGTTCGCGTTCGGCCCAGGTCTTCTCGTCGTAGGCGATGGGCGACCACACCTGGGCGCCGAACGGCACCGCGAACCGCGGCGGCATCACGCCGATCACTTCGAACGGCTCGCCGTCGAGGCGGATGGTGCGGCCGACGATGCCTGGGTCGGCGGCAAACTGCCGTTCCCAGAAGGCGTGCGCCAGCACGGCTCGGCGGTGTGCCTCCGGTTGGCCGTCTTCGGCGGCAAACGTCCGGCCGATGAGCGGCTGCGCACCCAGCAGTTCGAAGAAACCGGGACTTACCTTGAAGCCCGGCACCTGCTCGGGAATGTCGACGCCCGACAGGTTCGGGTCCCACCACTCGACCGCGCGGAGATCGGTGACCGTCGTGGCCGACCGTGTCCAGTCGCGAAAGTCGGCAGGGGCGACCGACACGTTGTCGATGTACGGCTTGCTGCCGACGATGTCGGCGACGACGAGCACCAGGCGATCGACATCCTTGAAGCGGAATGGCCGCAAGTACATCGCGTCGGCCAGGTTGTAGATCACGGCGTTCGCCGCCAGCGCCAGCGCCAGCGTGCCAACGATCGTGGCCGAGAGAGCCGGCCGCTGCCAGAGCGATCGCCAGGCGTGTCGCACTTCGCGCAGCCAGCCCGCGCCGAGTGCCGACTGCTGTTCGACCTCGGCGATCGAGAGGCGGTGCCGCGCCGGCGTCGCGGCGGGCACGATGCGTCCGGCCAAGAATCGCACGACGAGCGGCAGCGTCTGCTGCCAATACCATCGCCCCGCGGCCGCCACCCCCAGGCGGGCCGCCATCGCGGCGAACTCCTCGCGCAAGTCGCCGGTGATCGACTCGCGCCACTCGGGATCGCGGACGCTGCGACGAAGCAGGCGTTCCGCCCATATTGGCGGGTTGGCGGCGGGTGGCGTCACGACTCCTCCAGTACGGCCTCGAGACCGCGGGACAGATTCGAGAGCGAGGCGTGCATCGCCTTGAGCGCGCGCACGCCGAGCGGCGTGACCGAGAAGTAGCGGCGGGCCTTACCGCCGCGCTCGGCGGTCGGGTCGCCCATCCTCGAGCGCAGACAGCCCTTGCCCTCGAGCCGTTCGAGCGCCGTATAGAGCGCGCCGCGCGCCACCGGGCGGCCGGTGCGTTCCTCGAGCAGGGCTCGAATCGGCACGGCGTACGCGTCGTCGCCACCGTCCATGTGCAGCACGGCCAGCAGCACGGAATACTCGAACTCTCCGACATAGGGCGTGGGCTTCATGACTGCAGTGCAGGCTAAACCATGTCTACGGTGCAGGCAATATAAAGTTCCCGCCGGCCCCGGGGCGCTCCCGCCCCGGGGCAGTGGCCCGATCAGAAGCCGAGCTGGGCCGTCACCTGCACCGCGCGCGGCTGCCGCACGCTCGTCACCTGACCGAAGGTGCCCGACGAAATGCTCTCGGTGGGCAGGTTGCGCTGGGCGATGTTGAACACGTTGAAGGCTTCGAGCGTGAACCGCATCGAGCGGTTGCCGCCGAGCGATGGCGACCACTGCAGCGTGACGTCGGCGTTGAAATACTTCGGATTGTTGTCGAAGCGGGCGATCGGCGCGAACGCGAACAGGCCGCGCAGGCGGTTGGCTTCGTCGAGTGAGAGCTCCCGCACGCTGTTGCGGGAGTAGGTCGAGCCCGGGCAGGCGACGTTGCGGCAGATACTCTCGTTGACCCAGTCGGTCGTCAGGCCGTCACCGTTCACGTCGCGGCCGACGGTGATGTTCAGCGGCGCTTCGCTCTCGAACTCGCCGATGACGCCGAGCATCAGGTTTGCCGGCAGGCGCCATTCGAGATGAGCGTTGGCGACGTGGCGGCGGTCGTCGGTGCCGGGGCCCCAGTTGAGGTCGGGACGTTCGGGCACCAGGAAGCCACTGACGAAGTTGAACGCGTTATCCCGCGATCGCGCCAGCACGTAGTTGGCGCCCCACGACAGCCGGCCGGTGAGCCGCTTGCGCAGATCGACGACCAGGCCCTTGTAACGGATTTCACCGTAGTTCGAATAGAGGCTGACGTTCGTGTAGCGCGGATCGGGTCTGACGGCGCCGACGCCGTTGATGTTGGCGCTGCCGGGACGCCCCGCGTTCGTGTTCCGGATGAAGACCTGGTCGTAGCCGCGGTTGTAGACGAGGCTCACGTCGAGGCCGATGTCGCGCGTCAGCTCACGGCGATAGCCGATCTGCGAGTTCCAGTTCCACGGCGTCTTCAGACCCTCGTCGATGACCGAGAGGCTCGGCGGGGGCACACTCGTCGTGCCGCCGCCGAATGGATCGGGCCAGCGCGGGTTGTCGATTTGGATGCCGACGATCTTCGGCGGTGTGAAGCGGGCGTTGCCGATGACGTTCAGGATGACCTGGTCGTAGTAGATGCCGGTGCCACCGTAGACGACCTGCGACGTGCCGCCGCCCGGCGCCCACGCAAAGCCGAACCGAGGCGCGATGTTGTTGCGGTCCTTCGACACGCCGTTGCCGGGCGTGCCAGTCACGTCGGCCAGCGCTTCGGTCTTCGCGCCTTCGTAGTCGTAACGCAGGCCCAGATTGAGCGTCAGGCTCGGTGTGGGCCGCCAGTCGTCCTGCAGATAGAAGCCGTAAATCTGATTCGGCCGCGCCAGTGTCGAATCGCCCTGATTCTGCGTGAAGCGGGTCGGCGTGCCGGCGATGAACGACGCCAGGCTCGGGAAGGTGTAGGTGCCGCGGAAGTTCGAATCGAAATAGCTGTCGGACTCGAAGATCTTCACCTGCACGCCGGCTTTCACCGCATGGTCGCCGGTTTTCGTGCCGAATCGCGACCATGTGAGGTTGTCGATGACCTGGTAGACCCAGTCCGTGCGGGCCTGCGGATACGCGGAGTCGCCACCGAGCGTGAAGCCGCCGGTGATCGTCAGATTGACGAGGCCGGGATACTGCGGCTGGAAGTCGCCGAACGACTGGCCCACCTGCACGTACGCTTCGTTCAGCACGTCGGCGCCGAGGATCCACTTGTGGTTCGCGTTCACGTAGTTGGTGCGGAAGAACACGGTGTTGCCGTTGAAGTCGAAGAGCGTGCCGCTCGTGCCCGAGGGTTCGCGGTCGTGGGTGAGCTGATAGCGGCCGGTGATCGACTGCGCGTTCGTGAGCTGGGTGTCGATCTTCGCGGTGACGTTGTGGATGTCGATGTATTCCGGGCGCACGTGCCGCACCGTGCCGCCGGCGCCGAAGAGGGAGAGCGGGATGTTGTTGGCGGCGAGGAACTGCAGCGTGGAGGGGGCGAAGGCGGCGGTCGCGGCGGGCAGCACACGCGTGCTGGCGGTGTTCGTGTCGCGGTCTTCACGTTCGTAGTTCAGGAAGAAGTGTGCCTTGTTCCTTTTCACCGGCCCGCCGAGCCAGCCACCGTAGTGCACGCGCTGGAAGGGATCGGCCGGCAGTGAGCGGTCGGCGTACGGGCTGCGCGCCATCATGCGCTGGTCGCGGAACAGTCCGAAGCCACTGCCGCGCAGGTCGTTCGTGCCCGAGCGCGTCACCACGTTCACGACGCCGCCCGAGGCCTGCCCGTACTCGGCCTTGAAGCCGGTGACGAGCACCTGCACTTCCTGCACGGAATCGAGCGCCAGCGCCTGCCGAGAGTAGCCGGAGATGTCCTCGCTGTTGTCGATGCCGTCGACGTTCCACTGATTGGAGCGGCCGCGCGAGCCCATGAACGACACGCCGTTCGAGCTCTGGGCGCCGGGTGCGAGCCTGAGGAGTGACTCGTAGTCGCGGCCGATGAGCGGCAGCAGGTCGATGGCCTCGCGGTCGAGCCGCGATTCGAGGGCCGAGGTCGTCGTCTGCACCACGGGCACCTGTGCCGTCACCGTGACCGCTTCGGTGAGCGTCGTGAGCGACAGGGTGAAGTTGATCACCGCCTCCGCCCCGAGTCCGAGCGTCTGCGCGGTTCGTACGGCCGGTGCGAAGCCGCCGAGGTCGGCGCGGATGTCGTAGGTCCCCGGCGGCAGGGCCGCCAGGCGGTAGATGCCGTCCGCGTCAGCCACAGTCGAGCGCGCCACGCCGGTGGCAGTGTTGGTCGCCGTGACCATCGCCCCCGGCAGCGCGCCGCCCTGGCTGTCGGTGACCGCGCCAAGCGCCGTGGCGGTGTCGCGCTGGGCGAGCGCTGGGGTGATGGCCACGGCCATCATCACGATCGTCAGACTGAAGCGAGTCAGGACCTTCATCGCGCGGCTGCTCCGTCACGAGTCGCCGGCTGGTGCGAACCGGCGGATTCAAGGGACGAATCGTAACTCAGCGGGGGCGAACGACTGAATACATAGGGTCAGCGCGGTGTCCCCGCGTGTCGGATGCCGCTTCGACCTCGCCTGACGCGTCCGTTCGCACGGCTGCTTGCCCTTGCGGCCTGGGGCGGCGCCGCGGCGCCGCGTGTCACGCCGTCCTCACGGCGCGCACGTGCTAGCGCACTGTCGTTGGCGGACGGCGGTGCCGCGTCGTCTGCTCGTAGGCGTAGGCGAGGCCCAGGAGCTGCCGGTCGGTCCACATGCGGCCGAGGAACGAGACTCCGACGGGATACCGTCCGCCCATGTAGCCGGCCGGCACGGTGACCTGCGGCAGTCCGGTGGACGCACTCTCCTCGCACGTGCCCGGTTCGGTGCCGTAGCGTTCGGCGCCGCCTTCGTGCGTGTGCGGACGCGCCTGATTGGCGGGATAGATGAGCGCATCGACCTTCGCCGCGTCCATCGCCGCGACGAGTAGCGCGCGGTACGCGAGACGTGCCTCCACGAACTTCTCCGCGGACGCGCCTTCGGGTGGTGGCGCCAGCGCGCCTTCGAGGCGGCGCTGACCGGCCGGCGCCATCTTGCCCGAGGCGATGAGCTCCTGAATGGTGCGCACCGGCTCGCCGGGCTTTGCCCCGCGCGAGAGATATGCCTCCCAGCCCGCCTTGAGCGACCCGGGCGCGGCGCCGCGGGCCTTCGCGTATTCCTCGTCGTAGTTCGGGATGGCGACGTCCACCACAGTGGCGCCCGCGCTCTCGAGTTCGCGCACGACGCGGTCCATCGTCCCGGCGGCCTCGCGCTCGCCGGTGATGCCGATGAACCGCTGGCGGAAGACGCCGATGCGTGCGCCCTTGAGCGTGCCCATCGTGAGCCCCGCGGCGAACGACGGCCCGGGATAGGCCACGGCGTCCTGCGTGACCGGATCCGCCGGATCGACGCCGGTCACGAGGTCGAGGGCCAGCGCGATGTCGCGCACGGTCTTGCCCATCGGGCCGACGGCGTCGTTGAAAGTGTTGAGCGGCATGACACCGGCGCGGCTCGTGTAGCCACGTGTCGTGCGGATGGTGGCGAGCGAGGCGAAGCCCGCCGGGTTCGAGAGCGAGTTGCAGGTGTCGGTGCCGAAGGCGAGCGCGGCCAGACTCGTGGCCACGGCCGTGGCGCTGCCACCGCTCGATCCCGCCGTCGAGAGCGACGGGTCGTAGGCGTTGCCCACCGTGCCGCCCACCGTGCTGATGCCGAAGTCGCCGAACGGGAACTCGTCGAGGTTCGCCTTGCCGAGGATGACGGCGCCGCCCGCCTTCATGCCCGCGGCCACGCGCGAATCCACACGCGGACGATGATCGGCGAGCGCGAGGGCGCCGCCCGTCGTGGGCAGTTCCGTCGTGTCGATGTTGTCCTTGAGCACGATCGGCACGCCGTGGAACGGGCCGCTGACGCGTCCGGCAGCGCGCGCGGCGTCGCGGGCGCGGGCATCGGCGATGGCGCGCGGGCTGAGCGACAGGATCGCCCGGAACGTCGGCCCGTGCCGGTCGTAGAGCGTGGCGCGCATGAGGTACTCGCGCACGATGTCTTCGCTCGTGACCTCGCCGCGGCCCATCGCCTCGCTCAACTGCAGCACGGTCTTCTCGAAGACGGTGAAGGCGGGCCGGGCGGGCGTGGATGGGTGCGACCAGTTGGCGATGGCCGCTACCTGCCGCGGCGTGAGCCCGCGCAGATCGGGCGCGCTCACGAGGCGACGCGCCTCCGCCGTGACCCGCGCGATTTCGCGGCCAGCGGCGGGCACGCGGCGATCGGCGCCGCTGTAGACCGCATCCGCCCAGGTGGAGAGCAGCGCGTCGCGCCGCGTCACCGGGTAGCCGCCGCGCGGGTCGTACACCTCGCTCAGGCCCTTCACCACGAAGGTCACGAGCGCGGCCGAGGCGCCGGGCGCCAGTTCCAGGCGATAGACGTAGCCGACATGCGCCGGATCGGCACCGGGATAGGCGTCCGTGAACGGGTTGGCGTACATGTCGCCGGCGCGCTGGAAGACACGCGCCGCCGCGGCGTCGCCGAGCACGTGCGCGGACGGCCCGTGGCCCGAGGGGCCCTGCATCGGGTCCGCCGCGGCACGGGTGTTCTGCATCACCGTAACGAACGTGTCGCTCGTGTCGATGACGCGGTCGCCGCTCGACGTCGTGGCCACGGCCACCTTTCCGCCGTCGTCGAAGGCGCCCGTGGCGCCGCCCCACGCCACCTCGACGACGCGCGGCTCGTCCGTGCTGTTGGTGAAGCTGTCGTAGTAGCGCAGGTAGCTCGTATCAGCCGGCGCGTAGAGCGCGCGTGACACGACCACGCCGTCGTGCAGCGCCGGTGTGATGCTGTCGAACCGTTCGCCGTCGCTGGCCAGGCCGAAGCCGCGCAGATGGAGGTTCGTCACCTCCGGGCGGGTGGATGCGCCGCGCCGCACCTGCAGCTTCAGGTAGCCGAAGCCGTTGAACGGATTGGCGCGTCCGCCGGTGGCGATGCCGCCGCTGTCCTGCGCCCACGGCGAGGTGTCCTGAATGTCCCAGAACTGGCCGTCGGCGGAGGGCAGCGGCGTGACGGCAGCCGTCGTCTGGAGCAGCAGCGCCGAAAGCGCCAGCGCGAGGCCCGGGCGGAGGAGTCGCATGCGCGGAGTCTACCAGCCGACCTTCCGAGGCGCCCACGCGGATGCGTCACCGCCGGTGCTGCCTCGGCCAGTTGCGACGGCGAAGGGCTGGCCCGGCTCCCGCGTCCGGCCCTCCGCAGGCCGTCAAACGCCAGCGGGGGCGAATGTCGGCCGGAAGCGTGGGGCCCCGGGCGCTGCTGCGCGACGCGCTGCGCACGTCGCCGCTGCGCCTGAACACCCCACGCGGACTTCGGCGCCAGGCAGCCCGTGGTGGACAGGCCGCCGGCATTCGACCGGCGATGCATCGCCGATCACGGCGTTGCTCCTCCCTCACATGCAGGCCGGGCATGCTCGGTCGTCGCGCCTTGTGGTCGGCGCGCCTCGCCGGTCTCGGTGCGACGCCGGTCCGTCCACCACGGGCTGCACGGCGTTTGACATCTCACGCATGCGCGGCCTGCTCCGGACGGACGCAGGAGGCGGGCCAGCCCTTCGCCGTCTGCGCGAGGCCCACAGCGGTTGCGCCTCAGTCGGCTTGGCCCGGCTAAACTGGTGGTTGGCGGCAAATGTCCACCGCCAGCGGGAGCTGCTACCGACCATGGATAGGCGGCAGTTCGAGCGGCTCGTCACTGACGCCGTTGACGGCTGTGGCTGCGAGGTTGAGCCGACATGAAAAGGCTGAGCGGCATCGGAGTCGGCCTGGCGCTTGCCGTCGCAGTGACGTCTGCTCAACCCGCCCCGGTCGGGCGTCCGCCGTTCAACGGTCGGCTCTATTCGGTTGTCTCGCGATGGGAGCCCTCGGCGCTGGACGCGTCGCGCGACGCAGCCCGCATACCCCCTGAGAGTCGCCCACGCTTCGAACGGTTCGTGCGTTGCGTCGCGTCGTTCCGGTCGCGCCTGGCCGACTCAACCGAGTTCTTGACG
>JAEUQR010000160.1 GCA_016789705.1 Acidobacteriota bacterium | reverse complement strand
GCGCCGCGCCGGCCTCAACGCGCGCGCAACACGTTGTCGGCGGCGTAGTCGGCCAGCCGCGTGCACGAGCCGAAGCTCGCCAGCGTCTCGAACTGGAAGTGGATGCCGCCCCAGATGCGGCTCTGGCCACCTTCATCGGCGAGCTGACGGAAGCCGTTGTAGCGGCGCGTGACGGTGGGGTTGGTCGTGCCGGTCCAGGTGATCTCGAACGGCACGTCGTCGCGGCCGACGATACGCTCGAGCACACGCGCCTGCGCCGTGCTCAGGCAGGCCATGTTGCCGGGATGTCCCGGATACGGCGGCGTGGACGGCAGCGGCGTCCACGTCGCGTCAGATTCGGTGGCGTCGTTGCCGTCGGTGTGCGCTTCGCGAATGGCCGTCACGGGACGCCAGAGGCCGTAGAGGAACTTGCCGGTGAAGGACGTGAGCAGCGCGTCGCGCTGCGCCATCGCCACGAGGGCGAAGGCGCGCGCCGCGTCGAGGCCCGAGAAACCGCGGCTGCGCGCCACCTGCGTCTGTTCGGCCGTGCGCACGACGCTCTCGGCACCACCGACCGCTTTGGTCTCGTTGAAGTCGCGCGCGTAGCGCTCGCTCGTGAGCGCCGGTGGGCCTTCGGTCAGGAACTGCCGGCCGTTCGGCACGATGAATCCGAGCACGTCGGGATAGTTCGTAAAGGTGGCGTTGGCGTTCGCCGGCGGCGTCGGACGCCAGTACCCCGGCAGCGACGGCAGTTCGTAGGGCGGGAACGGCCGGGCCCAGCCGTCGCCGCCACGCAGTTCGAGCACCGCCGCGGCCACCGCCGCGCCGTCGCGGGCGGCCTCGTCGGGCAGACCGGCGAGCGACTGGGCGAGCGCGGCATCGAACGCGGCCCGCTGCGACGGCAGCAGCACCACGAGCACGTCGTGTGCAGCCTGCGCCACCGCGGCATCGGGCGACGCGCCGGGCGCCGGTGTGACAGCCGCCGCGTAGGCGTGGTAGCGACGCTCGAACGAGTTGGCGGCGTCGAACATCGCGACACCGACGATGGCGAGCGGACGTGACACGAACACGGTGGCCGGGTTGGCCCCCGGCACGACGAGCGCGGTGGTGGTCACCTGGTTCCAGGTGAGCACGGTCTCGAGCTGCTGGGCGTGACTCATCGACGGCAGCGCGAGGACGAGGCAGGCGGCGACCACACGGGCGGTGACGACGCACAGCGCGCGCAGCGGAGCCACTCGGCGACGACGGGATGCAACGGACATGGCAGACCTCCGGACGGAAGAACGTGACTGATGATCACGAACATGCCGACGCGGCACGTCCAGGAGGAGGGGGCGCGGTGCGCCGGGCCCCACGCGGGGCCCGGCCAGTCGTCAGCGGCGCACGCCGAGCGTGACGAGGTAGTCGCGCGGCACGGTGACGCCGAGCGGTGAGGTGAAACCAGCGTGGAAGCGGACGAAGTCGTCGCGCAGGGCGGCGCGCCGCTCGGCCGGCAGCGACTCGGCGAGCATGCGCGTCGGGCCGTAGCCGGTCGAGAACGTCTCCCAGGCGGCGCCGGCCGTCGGCTCGCGGTAGAACGACGTGCCGGGTTCGAGCGTTAGCGCGAACGCGCCGCCGAGCAGCGCCTCGAGGCGTTCGGGGCGTCCCCACTCGAAGGGTGAGGGCGGCGCCGCTGCGGGCGACGGCGCCATGAACGCCTTCATGACCTGGAACATCCGGAAGATGGCGCCATCGTGTGTCCAGGTCGTGAGCGCGACGCGTCCGCCCGGGCGGACGATGCGGGCCAGCTCGGCGGCCGCTGCCTCTGGACGGCTCACGAACATCACGCCGAACGTCGAGATGACGGCGTCGAACGAGGCGTCGTCGAACGGCAGAGCTTCGGCGTCGCCGAGCTCGTACGCGATCGGCAGGCCTTCGGCGGCTGCCCGCGCCCGGGCCGACTCGAGCAGCCCGTCAGCGATGTCCACCCCGTGCACGAGGGCGCCACGCCGGGCGACGAGGCGCGAGGTCCAGCCGGTGCCGGTCGCGAGGTCCAGCACCCGTTCACCCGGCTGCGGCGCCAGCCGCCGCACGCAGTGTTCGAGCGCGTCGGAAATGCCGTGACTGATCTCGTCGTAGTGGGCGCCGCCGGCGCTCCACACGGCGGCAGGTCGGCTGTTGTGCGGCTGAATCGGTGTCGGTGCAATGCTCTGCATCGGTCCTGTCTCCTGTCTGGATAATCGAGAAGCGCCGCGGCGCGCCGCCACACCGCAATCCCCGGCATGCGAAACCCGGCGCCGCGGGGTAGACTCTCCCCTCCCTATGGACGACACGCTGGCAGACCTCATCCATGCGGCCGAGCAGCAGGATCCCGTCGCGTCCGGCAAACTCTTCACACGGCTCTACGCCGAGCTTCACCGTATCGCCCGGCGTGAACTCGCGAAGAACGGCTGGGGTGTGACACTCGGCGCCACCGAGCTCCTGCACGAGGCCTATCTCGACCTCTCGAAGATCGACGGGGCGCGATTCCCTGACGAACAGCGCTTCATGGGCTACGCCGCGCGTGTCATGCGCGGACTGGTCATCGACTACGCGCGCAGCCGGCAGGCGCAGAAACGTGGCGGCAAGTTCGAGCTGACTGCGATTAGTACAGATGTAGCGGAGTCGGTGGCCGACGGCACCGAGCTCACGGCGCTCGGCGCCGCGCTCGACGAGCTGGCGTCGGTCGACCCGCTGCTGGCCGATGTGGTGGACCTGAAGTTCTTCTGCGGATTCTCGGTGTCCGAGATCGCCGCCATGAAGGGCGTCTCGGAACGCACCATCGAGCGGAGCTGGCAGAAAGCCCGGCTGTTCCTGCACCGCACCGTGCAGGGCGAGCTGCTGACGGAGTGATCGCCGGACGACGACGGCCGGCGCGGTGACGAGGAGAGAGCATGTCGCGACCGTCGCCACAGAGCTGGCGCACCATCAGCCGACTACTCGACGAGGTGCTCGACCTGCCCGAAGAGGCGCGTCCGGCCTGGCTCGCCGCGCTCGCCGAGCGGGCGCCCGACTCGGCGAAAGCCATCGCCTCGTGGCTCGAGGAGTACGCGGTGATGGACGCGCGCGGCTTCCTCGAGGACACCCCGGCCGGTCCGGTGGCCGCGGTGCCACTCCAGGGGGTCGCCGTCGGCGCCTACCGCCTGGTCGAGCCCATCGGCCAGGGCGGCATGGGCACCGTGTGGCTGGCCGAGCGGCGTGACGGCCAGTTCGATCAGCGCGTCGCCGTGAAGCTGCTGAACGCGGCGCTGATGGACGCCGCCGGCACCGACCGCTTCGCGCGCGAGGCCGGCATTCTCGCGCGGCTCACCCATCCGAGCATCTCGCGGCTGCTCGACGCCGGCGTCTCGACCATCGGCGCGCCGTACCTCGTGCTCGAACACGTGACCGGCCTTGCGATCGATGGCTACTGCGACACGCACCAGCTGCCGCTGCGCGAGCGCCTGTACCTCTTCCTCGATGTGCTGGCGCCGGTCGCACACGCCCACGCCAACCTCATCGTGCACCGCGACCTCAAGCCGGCCAACGTGCTCGTCACGCCCGAACGGCACGTCAAGCTGCTCGACTTCGGCATCGCGAAGCTGCTGCCGGCAAATCCCGACGGCTCGACGGTGCCCGTCACCAGGGACAACGCACTCACACCGGCGTTCGCGGCGCCCGAACAGCTCACCGGCGAGCCCATCACGACGGCCACCGATGTCTATGCGCTGGGGGTGCTGCTCTATCTGCTCGTGACCGGCCGCCACCCGTCCGTACAGGCCTCGACCACGCCGGCCGCCCTCATCGACGCCATCGTGCACCGCGAGCCCCTCGCCCCGGCCGACGCGCTGCGCCAGCCGGCGGCCGACGGCGAACCGGCAGCCGAGGCCATCGCGGCCTCGCGCGGCACGTCACTCGCGCGCCTGCGCGCCGACCTCGCCGGCGACCTTGCCACCATTCTCGCGAAGGCGCTCAAGAAGGCGCCGCCGGAGCGCTACGCCACCGTCGGGGCGCTCGAAGACGACCTCCGCCGCTATCTCCGCCACCAGCCGATCGCGGCGCGGCCCGACACGATCCGGTATCGCGCCACCCGCTTCGCGCACCGCCACCGCGCGCCCGTGGCGCTCGCCGCGCTGGCCCTGCTGGCCCTCGTCGGCGGCCTCATCGGCACGATTTCGCAGACCCGGCGGGCCACCGCGCAGGCCCGGCGGGCCGACGAACAAGCCGCCGAGGCCACGTCGCAGCGCGACTTCGCGCGCCGCCAGCTCGCGCGCGCCGAGGCCATCAACGACCTGAACGCCTTCCTCATCGCCGATGCCGCTCCGGCCGGCGCGTCGTTCACGGCCCGCGAGCTGCTCGAGCGCGCCGCCCAGATCGCAACGCGCCAGGGTGACGACGTGGAGGGATCGCGCATCGAAGCGCTGACCTCGATCGGCTCGATCTACGCGAACATCGGCGAGCCGACCCGGGCGACCGCCTTGTTGCAGCAGGCCTACGACGCCACCGCGACCTCGACCGACCCGGCGCTGCGCGCCCGTGCCGCCTGCGGGCTGGGCCGCGCCCTCGTGAAGACGGGCGACATCGCCCGGGCCCGCCAGCTCGTGACCGACGGGCTCGCCGCCCTGCCGGGCCGGCCGGAGTTCAACCTGACTCGCGCCACCTGCCTGCTCGACGCCTCGAGCACCGCCATGTGGGCCGGTGACGCCGAGAGGGCCGTGGCCGACGTGGTGGCGGCGCGGCGCGCGGCCGAGACGGGCGGTGTGCTCTCGCCGCTGATGTCCCTGCGCATCAGCATGGACCTCGCCGAGGCGCTGCGCGTGGCCGACCGCGGCGCCGAGGCGAATGCGGCGTTCGCCGCGGCCTACGACCAGCTCGTCGCGCTCGGCCGGCAGGACACGGAACGGGCCGGCACGCTGCTGAACAACTGGGGGCTGCTGCTCGGCACCCTCGGCCGCCCCCGCGAGTCGGAGCGGATGCTGCGCCGCTCGATCGAGGTGAGCCTGGCCGGCGGCTCCGATGCACGCGTGGAGCCGATCTCGTGGTCGAACCTGGCGCGGCCGCTCTACGACCTCGGCCGCTACGGCGAGGCGGTCACGCTGGCCGAACGGGCCATGCGCATGGCGCGCGAACGCGGCGATTCGGTCGTCGCCGACCAGGCGCAGCTCATGACCGCCCGCGCCAGCATCCTCGTCGGGCGCTTCGATCGCGCCGCGGCGCTGCTCGACGACGTGGAGGCGCGCTTCCGCGCGATGTTCCCGCCGACACACGCCGCCTTCGTCGCGCTGGCGATGGACCGCGTGCGCCTGGCGCTCGAACGCGGCGACCTCGCGGCCGCGACGCGGCTCGCCGACGACGCCGTGCGGTTCATGGAGCACGAGCCGAAGCATCAGGCCGCGCTGCCGCTTGCCCTGCGGCATCGCGCCTCGGTGCACCTGAAGGCCGGCCGCCACGCCGAGGCGCTGCGCGACGCCGAGCGGCTGCTGCCGATGGTGCGCGCGAACGTGCCCGACGGGGCCCGGTCGTCGGGACTCGGCAGCGCCTACCTCGCCCTCGGCGAGGCCCTCGCCGGGCTCGGGCGTCGTGCCGACGCGGTGACGGCGCTCACCGAAGCGCTGCGGCACCTCGACGATGCCGGCGGGCCCACACACCCCGGCACGGTGCGGGCGCGCGAACTGCTCGCCAGGCCGTGACGCGCCGGCAGCCGGCCGGCTAGGGCTTCGCCATCGACGCGCGAATGGCGTCCACGGTGACCTTCGTGCGGAACTCGACCATCTTCTTCCCGTTGGCGATGGTCTTCTCGATCGGCGCGAGCGGCACGCCGTTGATGACGAACTTCCCGGCCTTCACACGCTCCGGCATGCGGATGCCGTCAGTGGTCACGGTCGAGATGATGGCCGAGATGTAGTAGTCGTCGTGCAGGCCTTCCATCTTCTCGTGGATGCCGAGCTCGCGCTCTTCGAACGCCTCGACGTCGGCGTAGTTGTAGTACTCGGGAATGAAGTGCACGCGCGCGCCGGAGCCCGCCCACGCGGCGTTCACGGTGGCCGCCACCTCCTTCATCGGATTCAGGTTGCCGCCGCTGTCGCCGAGCAGCACGACGTTCGTGAAGCCCTGCGACTTCAGGCTGTTGGCCATGTCGGTGAGCACGGCCTTGAAGGTGGCCTGCGAGAGCACGATGGTGCCGGGCGAGAGGTTGGGACGCAGCGGGTTACCGGGTTCGAGGGTCACGATCGGCGCGACCAGCGTCTTGCCAAGGGCGCGGGCGATCGATTCCCCCGTCGCCTTGAGGACGTTGTTGTGCTTGCCGGTCGTGAGATACGGGCCGTTCTCTTCGATGCCGCCGGTGAGCACGAGCGCCGTCGTGGCGCCGCCCGTGATGAGGTCGCGCACCTCGAGCATGGTCAGGTCTTCGATCCAGACGCTGTCGTGCATGTCGATCGGCCGCGGCATGTTGGTCACGTCCACACGCGGCTGGCTGTTGACCGAGGCGGTGGGACGGCCGGCCCCCTGCCCCTGCGGCGCGGGTGCCTGCGCGGCGGCCTGGCCGGCCAGGGCGAGTGTGACGGCGAGCGTGGACGACAGGGTGCGCGTGAACATCGATCCTCCTGAAGGGCGCAGGGCGCCCGGTTACCTGGTGAGCACGCGGCCTGGCCGTTCGGTGCCGGGCGCGGTGCCCGTCCACACGAGACCGCCGTTCACCCACACCTTCGCGATGCCGGTGGCGAGCGCCCGCGGCTGTTCGAACGTCGAATGGTCGATGACGGTCGCCGGGTCGAAGAGCACGAGGTCGGCCTTCATGCCCGGCGCCAGCGTGCCGCGGTCCTTCAGGCCCATGCGGGCGGCCGGCATCGACGTCATCTTGCGGATGGCTTCGGGCAACGTCATCCACTGCTTCTCGCGCACGTAGAGGCCGAGCACGCGCGGGAACGTGCCGGCACCGCGCGGATGGTTGTTGGCGATGCCGCCGTCGCTCGCCACCATCACCCACGGCTGCTGGTAGAACGTGCGCAGGTCGGCCTCGATCATGGCGTGGCCGATCATGCCGGCGTCGTCGTCCTTCGCGAAGCGCACGTAGGCCTCGATGTCGCTGATGCCCTCGCCGCGCGCCATCTCGTCGAGCCGTTTGCCGATGTACTGCGGATAGGCCTTCCAGCGCGTGATCTGCACGTTCTTGGCGCCGCCGATGTCGTCGAGCCCGCGCTTCACGCTGACCGGATCGTCGTACTGCTTGTTCGGCACGAGCACACGCGGGGTGGACTGCCAGGCCAGGTACGGGTAGGCGTCGGCCGTCACGTCCACGCCGCGCTTGCGCGCCGCCTCGACGAGCGCCACGACGTCACCCGCCTTGCCCCACACGCCCACCGTGCCAAGCTTGATGTGCGTGATCTGCACGGGCAGCTTCGCCCGTTCGCCGATCGCGATGGCTTCCTTCACGGCGTCCATCGTCAGGTCGGCCTCGTCGCGGATGTGCGAGATGTAGTAACCGCCCTTCGCGCCGGCGGCACGCGCCAGCTCGACGACTTCTTCGATGTCGGAGTAGCTGCCGACTTCGTACTCGAGACCCGACGACAAGCCGAAGGCGCCGGCCGCCATGGCCTCGTCCATCAGCGTGCGCATGCGCGCGTTCTCGGCGGGCCGGGCGCGGCGCTTGTAGTCGGCGCCCATCACCTGCTCGCGGATCGTGGCGTGGCCGGCCAGCGTCACGACGTTCACCGCTGGCGGATTCGCGCGCAGCTTCTCGAAGTAACCGGCGAGCGGCCACGGCGAGCTGCCATCCTGCCCGACGGCGAGGGTCGTGATGCCCTGAGAGACCTGCGTCGTCGACGCCGGCTCCTTCAGCAGCCCCTCGGTCGAATGATTGTGCGCGTCGATGAACCCAGGCGCGAGCACGAGCCCGCGGCCATCCACCACCGTCTCCCCCGCGCGCGGCGTGACCGCGCCCACGGCCGTGATCGTGTCGCCTTCGACCCGCACGGCGCCGGCGCGCAGGGCCCCGCCGGTGCCATCGGCGAGCTGGGCGCCGGTGATGACGAACGACCGGGACTGAGTGGACGGCACGGCCGCGGCGAGGGCCACGAACACGAGCAGGGAACACACACGAACGGGACGCGACATGCCGGAAAGTATAGCGAGAGGGCAGGCCCCCGCGGACGCCAATGGCGCCTGAGGCGGGTTACACTCACGCCGCATGCCGCTGACTCCCGGCCTTCGCGTCGGCCCCTACGAGGTTCTGGCGCCGCTCGGTGCGGGTGGCATGGGCGAAGTGTTCCGCGCCCGCGACGTCCGGCTCAGGCGCGAGGTCGCGTTGAAGGCGTTGCCGGCCGCGGCGGTTGCCGATGCCGACCGGCGGGCCCGGTTCGAGCGCGAGGCGCAGGTGCTGGCGGCCCTCGACCATCCCAACATCGCCACGGTCTTCGGTGTCGAAGACGCCGACGGATCGCCGGTGATCGTCATGGAGCTGGTGGAGGGAACGACGCTGGCCGAGCGGTTGGCGGCCGGCCCGTTCCCGCCTGCCGAAGCACTGCCCCTCGCCATCGACGTGTGCCAGGGCCTGGCCGCGGCTCACGACTGCGGCGTCGTCCATCGCGATCTGAAGCCGGCCAACATCAAGGTGCGACCCGACGGCGTCGTGAAGATTCTCGACTTCGGCTTGGCGCTCGCCCCGGCCGACGCCGGCGCCGATGCCGCCAATTCGCCGACGATGCTGAGCGCGCGCACGCAGGCCGGCACCATCCTGGGCACGGCGGCCTACATGAGCCCAGAACAGGCCCGCGGGCGGCAGGTCGATGCGCGGGCCGACACGTGGGCCTTCGGCTGCGTGCTCTACGAGATGTTGACGGGGCGGCCCGCGTTTCCCGGAGAGACGACGGCCGACATTCTGGCGGCCGTGTTGCACAGCGAGCCCGACTGGTCGGCGTTGCCGGCGGGCCTGCCGGGACGCGTCGAAGAGCTGCTGCGCCGGTGTCTGCAGAAGACCGTGAAGGACCGACAGCGCGACATGGGCGATGCCGGCTACCAGCTGCAGCGGGCTTTGGTGGAGCAGACCGCAGGGCGCGCACCCCTCGGGGGCCAGCCGCGCCCGGCGCCCGCCATTGGCCCATCCTCGGTGCCGGTCGACAGGCGGGGCGGGCGTGGAGGAGCGTGGGCCGGACCGGCGCTGGCGTTCGCGGTGGGAGCCGGACTCGTCGCGGTGTGGACTGGACGCGCGCCGGTGCCGGCGGTCTCCGTCGATGTGCCCCGGACGGTCCGGGCGTCCATCACGCTGCCTCCGCACACGACGCTCGCACTCGGCCGCGGCTCGGCCATCGCGCTGTCGCCCGACGGCACGCGCGTCGTCTATGCCGCCCGCACCGGAGAACGGACGCTGCTCCACCTTCGCCATCTGGACCGGTTCGAATCGGCGCCTCTGGAGGGGACGGCCGGCGCCACCAACCCGTTCTTCTCACCGGATGGACGGTGGGTCGGCTTCTTTGCCGACCGCCTGTTGAAGAAGGTCTCGCTCGACGGCGGCGCGCCGGTGACCGTCGCCGACGCGCCGAACCCGCGCGGCGAAGCGTGGGGAGCGGATGACACCATCCTCGTCACGCCGACCAACGGCGACGCCATCTCCAGGGTCTCGGCGGCCGGCGGCGCGCTCGCGCCATTCTCGACGCTGCTCGACGGTGAAGCCAGCCACCGCTGGCCCCGCTTCCTGCCGGGGAATGCCGCGGTGCTGTTCTCCCTCTGGAATGACGTCGGCTGGGAGCCGGCCAGCATCCATGTGCAGCGCCTCGACGGCTCGGGCCGAAGCGTCGCCGTCGAACGCAACGGCGGCTATCCGCGTTATGTGCGTGACGGTGGGGCGACGCACGGCTTCCTTGTCTATGCGCGCCAGGACGGACTGATGGCCGCCCCGTTCGACGAGACCACGCTGAAGGTCACCGGAACCGGTGTGCCGATGTTCGACGGCCTCATCACGAATCTGTCGGGGGGCGCCCATTTCGACGTGTCGACCAGCGGCACGCTGGCGTATGCCCCCGGCGCCGCCAACGAAGCCAACCGCGAGTTGCAGTGGGTCACGGTCGATGGCGCGACAACGGCCCCGATTGCCGTCCAGAATTTCTCGAGCCGCGAGTGGCGCCTGTCGCCGGACGGCACCCGTGTGCTCTACAGCAACACCACGGGCGGGCCGACGCGCAACCTGTGGATCAAGGATCTCGCGAGTGAACGCGTGACGCGGCTGACCCAGGGCACGGACAGTTTCACCGGCACGTGGTCACGTGACGGCACGTGGGTTCTCTACCAGAAGGGCAATCCCGTGCGGCTGGTCCGTCGTGCGGCGCGCTTCGACGCGGTGGATCAGGAACTGATGACGAACCCGGAGTTCAACGTGCAGGACATCTCGCCCGACGGGCGCTGGGCGCTCTCCGTCCAGAACGGTCCAGACTCGGGACTCGACCTGATGGCGCGACGGTTGCCCGACGGGCCGCCCAATGCGAGCGCGGCGTCACTCGGCGAGGCACAACCAGTGGCCGCCTCTTCCTTCAACGAGACGCGCGGCTCGTTCTCGCCGGACGGACGATGGGTCGTGTATCAGTCGAACGCAACAGGCAGGTACGAAATCTACGTGAAGGCGTTCCCAGGCGGCCCGGAACATCGCCTGACAACCGACGGCGGCCTGATGCCGAAGTGGCATCCCTCGGGGCGCGAAGTGTTCTACCGGTCACCCGCCAACGCCATGATGGCCGTCGCGGTCGCCGCGGCCGGTGACGGCATCGCGCCCGCCGCGCCACGCCGGCTGTTCGATGCAACCGGCTATGACGAGACCTTCGCGGTCGGGCCCGACGGCCGACGATTGCTGATGATGCCGGCGCTCACCATCGAGGCGGCGGCGACCGAGATCCGGGTGGTCGTGAACTTTCTCGACGAACTGCGCGCGCGTGTGCGGTGAGGCACCGGCCACGGCGGGTGCCATGGAATCGTCACACGCCGAACGTGCTGCCACAGTTTCTTCACTGGACCCCCGCGCGGACCCACCGGCAGACTGCAGGGCATGCGTTCAACGCCCTACGCCGCCCGCCTGTCCGTGCTCATGCGCCGCCATCGCCTGCTGCTTGGCGCCGTGGGTCTCTTCGTGACGACCCTCGGGGTGTCCGCGCAGCGCGGGCCGGGCCCCGGGCCGGGGCCTGGGAATGGACCACAACCGGTCGCCGGACTGACGCTGGCGCAGCAGCAGGCGTTCGGTGACGGCGTCCGCGCGTTCGGCCGCGACTACACCGTGGCTGACGGCCTCGGCCCCGTGTTCAACGACGAGTCGTGCGCCGAATGCCATCGCGGCGGCGGCGACACGAACCGCACCGTGACAAGGTTCGGACGCCGCGAGGCGGACGGCTTCGACACGCTCGCCCATCTGGGCGGCTCGCTCATCCAGGCGCGCGGGATCGGCCCGATCACGACGGTCGATGGCACGCACGACTTCGCGGGTGAGGACGTGCCGGCCGACGCCACGGTGCGCGCGCGCCGCAAGTCGCAGCCGCTCTTCGGGCTGGGCTTCGTCGATGCCGTGCCCGACGACACCTTCCGCGCCATCGCCGACGAACAGCAGGCGGCGGATCCGGCCACGGCCGGCCGCGTGTCGCTCGTGTTCGATCACACCGTGGGCGCCGACGTCGTGGGGCGGTTCGGCTGGAAGGCGCAGGTGCCCACGTTGCGCGAGTTCGCGGGCGATGCCCTGCTGAACGAGATGGGCATCACGAGCCCGGGATTCCGTGACGAAATCTGTCCGCAGGGCAACTGCGACGCCCTCGCCTTCAACCCCGCGCCGGCACTGAACGACGATGGCCGCGACGCCGAGGCGCTCACCGACTTCATGCGGATGCTCGCCGCGCCGGGCCGTGGCGCCACGAACGACGACACGGCGCGCGGCGAGATCGTCTTCGGCCAGATCGGCTGCGCGAGCTGCCACCGGCCGTCGCTCACGACCGGGCCCAGTCCGGTGCGGGCGCTCGATCACGCGGTGTTCTTCCCCTACTCCGACTTCCTGCTGCACGACATGGGCACGCTCGGCGACGGCATCTCCCAGGCTGCGGCCGATGGGCGCGAGATGCGCACGCAGCCGCTCTGGGGGCTGCGCCTGCTGACCCGCTACCTGCACGACGGCTCGGCGGCGACGATCGAGGAGGCGGTGCGCCGGCACGACGGGCAGGGACGGACCGCACGTGAGCGGTTCGACGCGCTCTCGGACGCCGACCGCGCCCTCCTGCTGGCGTTCCTGCGTTCGCTCTAACCGCGCGGCGCGCCGGCGCGGATCTCGAGCGCCCGGCCGTGCCACGCCGCCGCATCGACGCCGCGCATCCAGACGGGCGCGCGCCGTCCGCCACGCGGCACGATGAGCTGCACGTCCACGCGCCTCACGCCGGCCGGCAGGCCCACGTGGGCAGGCAGGTCGTTCTGCGCGTCGTAGCCCGACCCGGCATCCACGAGCCGCGCGCCGAGCAGTCGCGTCGTGCCGGCCGCGAACACGCGCACCTCGGCGCCGGCGAGCGTCGCGCGGCCGCCGGCATCGAGCGCGCGCACATGCAGCCCGCGGCGAGCGTCGGCCGCCGGCAGCTGGTTCTGCAGCACGAGGTGCATGCCGTCGGGACGTGACCCGGTGAGCGCGAGATCCAGGTCACCGTCGGCATCGACATCGGCCCACTGCACGCCGTGGTCGGCCTGCAGCGCGCGCACCGCCGGGGGTGTCACGTCCACCATGCCCGCGCCGGTGTTGCGAAAGAGCGTATCCTGCCAGCTCACGCCGCCGGTCACCGTGCCGTTCACGAAGAGATCGAGCCGCCCGTCGTGGTCGATGTCGGCCGGCGCGCAGGCGTCGTAGCGCGAGTCGATCGCCAGCCCCCAGGCCGCGGCGGCGTCGTCGAAGAGCCCTGCGCCGCGATTGCGCAGGAAACCGAGCGGGCCGTAGTTGGCGGCCAGGAGGTCGAACCGGCCGTCACCGTCGAGGTCGGCCGCGCACACGCGCACGGTTCCGTGCGCGGGATCGCGTGGCCGGCGCCCGCCCCACGCCGCGCCGGCGTCCTCGGCCACATCGACGAAACGCGCCCCGTCATTGCGATAGAGCGCGTTGGCGTCACCGTCCATGTTGGCGACGGCCAGATCCAGGTCGCCGTCTTCGTCGTAATCGAACCACACCGCGCCCACGGTGCGGCGGGTATCGGCGAGCCCGAACGCGGCCGCCACGTCGGTGAAGGCCCCGCGCTCGTTGCGGTAGAAGGCGTTGGCGCGATCGCGGAAACCGACGAAGAGATCCAGGTCGCCGTCGCCGTCGGGATCCACCCACGCCAGCTGCCGCACGGCGCCGGTGGAGACGGCGAGTCCGGCGGCAGCCGTCCCGTCCGAGAAGACGCCGCGATCGTTCCGGTAGAGACGCAGCACCGGGCCGGCCGGCCCGGGGGTGAAGCCGAGCACCAGGTCCGGATCGCCATCCGCATCCATGTCGCCGAAGGCGGCAGCGCGGGTTGGCCGCGCATCGGCGAGGCCGGACGCGGCGGCGACATCCGTGAAGACGCCGGCGTCATTGCGGTAGAGCCGGTTCGGCTGCCCGTCGAAGCCGACGAACAGATCGGGATCGCGATCGCCATCCACGTCGGCGAAGGCGTTGAGGAAGGCCGCACCGGCGCCGAAGAGCGCCGGCTGGAGCGGCTCGAAGGCCGGCCCCGGCGGGGCCGCGACCAGGGTGAGACACGTCGCGAGGGCGAAGGCCGTAAGGGCCGCGGCGGTACGCATGCGCGCATCGTAGCGCAGACGCGCGGCTGACCGCGGATGCGCGCGGCAGCACGTCCGTCCCGCGCCCGTGACCGCCGTGCTGCACCTTCGGCGCCGGCGGCCGATTACGCGGGGACACACGGCCATGGACGATCTGCGCGTACCCACCACCAGCCTGCCCGTCGACATCCTCTGCGCCGACGGCACGACCGTGCTGGGCGACATCTATCTGCCGGCCCAGTCGTCGCGTCAGCCCGGGCCGATGCGCCCCGACGAATGGAGCGACACCGTGCATGCATTCTTCCCGGTGCGCTCGCGCGCCGCGCACACGCTCACCATCCTCAATCGCGATACGGTTGTCGCCGTGACCGTGCCGGCGTCGGCCAATACCAGTGACGACGAGACACTCGTGGACCTGCCGGTGTTCCGCGTGGCCGTGGATGCCGGCGGCACCAGATTCGAGGGCGATGTGGTGGTGGACATGCCGCCGGGGCACCAGCGCGTCGCCGACTGGCTCAACGCACCGGGCGCCTTCCTCACGGTGCGTGCCGGAATCGCCCACCATCTCATCCAGAAGCGGCACGTGCTGCGCGTGCTCGAACTCGATCGGATCTCCGTATGACGCCGGACACCGCGCCCCTCCCCTCCCAGGCTGCCCCGTCGCCCGCGAGTCCGACCCAGGGCATGGACGCGCTGCTCACCGCGCTCGTCCGCCTCAAGGCCTCGGATCTGCATCTGTCGGCCGGCTGCGTGCCCACGGTGCGCCTCGACGGCGAGATGACGCCGGTGCCGGGCGCGCCGGTGATCGGGGCGGCCGACACCGAACGGTTGCTCCTGTCGATTGCACCGCCGCGGGCGCGCGAGGAATTCACGCGCCGCCACGACACCGACTTCGCGTACGAAATCGCCGGCGTGGGCCGCTTCCGCGGCAACCTGTTCGTCGATCGCAAGGGGCCGGGCGGCGTCTTCCGCATCATCCCCACGAAGATTCTGACCGCCGAGGAACTCGGCCTCGCGCCCGAGCTGCTCGACCTGTGCCGGCTGCCGAAGGGGCTCGTGCTCGTGACCGGTCCGACCGGCTCGGGCAAGTCCACGACGCTCTGCGCGCTCATCGACTACATCAACCGCACGCGCACCGATCACATCATCACCATCGAAGATCCGCTGGAGTTCATCCACGAGAACAAGCAGTGCCTCGTGAACCAGCGGCAGGTGGGCGACCACACCGACTCGTTCAGGGACGCGTTGCGGGCGGCGCTGCGCGAAGATCCCGACATCGTGCTCGTCGGCGAGCTGCGCGATCTCGAGACGATGGCCATGGCCATCGAAACGGCCGAAACCGGTCACCTGGTCTTCGGCACGCTGCACACGTCGTCGGCGCACGGCACGATCGACCGCATCATCAACCAGTTCCCGACCGAGCGACAGCAGCAGATCCGCCTCATGCTCGCCGATGGTCTCAAAGGCGTCATCAGCCAGATGCTCTGCAAGAGGATCGGCGGCGGCCGCGTGCCGGCCATGGAGATCATGATCGCGTCGCCCTCGATCTCGAATCTCATCCGCGAGGGCAAGACCTTCCAGATTCCCTCGATCATGCAGTCGGGCAAGAAGCTCGGCATGTGCATGATGAACGACAGCTTCCTCGACCTCGTGAAGCGGAACGTCGTGAAGGCCGAGGACGCCTACGCCAAGGCGGCCGACAAGGCCGGCCTGCTGGCGCAGTTCAAGCGCAACGGCGTGGACACGTCGTGGGCGCCGAAGGACGTCGCGCTGCCCGGGCTCGCGCAGAGCGCCTGACACGTCAACTGCCTGGGGCGCACACAACGGCCGGCCGGGCGCGCCGGAACTCGGCTACCATCTCGGCGACACCCGCGCGCGGGCGCGGCACCGCCATGGAGCCCTCGTGACACCCGACGACCGACGCAAGCTGCGTTTCGAGAGCCGCGCCGTGTACTACCCGCCCGACGAGGCCACGCGGTCGCTGACCGCGCCGATCGTCATGGGCTCGGCGTTCCAGTACGACGCCGCGAGCTACCAGCGCGTCGTCGAGGGCGAGCGCAAGGCGGTCAACATCTACGGCCGCTGCGGCAACCCCACCGAATACCAGTTCGAAGAACAGATGATGGCCGTCGAAGGCGCCACGGCCTGCCTGGCTACGGCGTCTGGCATGGCGGCCATCGCGGTGGCCCTCTTCGGCCTGTTGAAGCAGGGCGACCATATCGTGTGCGACTGGACGACCTACAGTTCGACGCATGAGATGCTCGACCATCGCCTGACCGACTACGGCATCACGACCACGTTCGTCGACACGGCCGACGCGTCCGCCGTGGCCGCGGCCATTCGGCCGAACACGAAGGTCCTCTACTTCGAGACGATCGCCAATCCCTCGATGAAGGTCGTCGACGTGCCGGCGCTCGTCGCCGTGGCGCAGGCCCACGGTCTCATCGTCGTCTGCGACAACACGTTCGCCAGCCCGTACGTGATGCGGCCGCTCGACTGGGGCGTCGACCTGGTCGTCGAGAGCTGCTCGAAGTTCATCGGCGGCCACAGCGACGTCATCGGCGGCGCGATCGCCATGCGCTCGACGCGCCTGCCCGGCGACTTCCTCGAGCAGATCCGCTGGAATACGATGGTGAAGTGGGGCGCGCCACTGGCGCCATTCAACGCGTGGCTGCTGCTGCGCGGCATCCAGACGCTGGCCGTGCGGGTGGAACGGCAGTGCCAGACCGCCCTCACGCTGGCGCGGGCGCTCGAGCAACACCCCGCGGTGCGGCGTGTCTGGTATCCAGGCCTGCCGTCCCACCCGGCACACGCCCTGGCGGCGCGCCAGATGCCGTCGTTCGGGGCGATGCTGACCTTCGACGTCGGCACGAGCGAGCAGGCGCTGCGTGTCGTCGATGGGCTGCGGCTCGCCTGCTTCGCGGCCAGCCTCGGCGGCACGCGCACCATCACGCAAATCCCGGCGACGATGGCCTTCCTCGACATCCCCGACGCCGAGCGGGAGCGCATGGGGATTCACCCGGGCATGGTGCGGGTGGCGACCGGCCTCGAACACGCCGACGACCTCGTGGCCGATTTCTCGCAGGCGCTGGCCCTGGCGTAGCCGGCGCATGGCCCTGCAACGTTCGCTCACCTTCTGGGACGTCTTCGCCCTCGCGCTCGGCCAGATCATCGGCTCGGGCATCATGGTGCTCGTCGGCATCGCCATCGACTTCACCGGTGACGCCATCCCCTACGCGTTCCTGCTCTCGGCGGTGCTGTCGACGGTGAAGCAGCTGCCGGTCGCGTTCATGGGGTCGGCGATGCCGGCCACCGGTGGCCTGTACGTCTACTGCAAGCGTGTGCTCGGCCCGCGCGCCGGCTTCTTCTATCTGGCGATCCTGCTCATCACGCACATCCTCATCGCGCTCTTCGCCCTCGGCTTCGCCCAGTACGCCCTCGCGCTCGTGCCGGCTCTGAACGCAAGAGCGGCGGCGCTCGGCGTGCTCGTCCTCTTCTATCTTGTGAACCTCGTGGGCGTGAAGGAGGCGGCGATCGTCCAGCGCGTGATGATCGTGGTGCTGCTCTGCGGCCTCTCGGCGCTCATCGCATACGGCATCCTGGAGGTCGACTACACCCGCTTCACCAACACCGCCACGCTCCTGCCCAACGGCTGGTACGGATTCGGCCTCGCCTGCGTCGTGTTGTCGTTCGCCACCGGGGGCGCGCAGTTCGTCTCAGAGCTCGGCGGCGAGATGCGGCGGCCGGAGCGCGACCTGCCGCTGGCGATGCTCGGCGCGACCGCCGTTGCCGCGCTGTTCTATACGGCGGTGTCGGTCGTGGCCGTCGGCATCCTGCCCCTCGAGCAGACGGCCGGCAAGCCGCTGGCCGAGGTCGCGCGTGCCGTGTTGCCTCCCGGGGTTTACGTGGCCTTCGTCGTCGGCGCCGGGATGTTCGCCCTCACGACGAGCATCAACTCGACGTTTTCCTGGGCCACCAAGTCGGTGCTCATCGCCTGCGAGGACGGCTGGCTGCCACGCGGGCTGGCGGTCGTCAACGCCCGCTTCAACACGCCGCACCGCCTGCTGACGTGTCTGCTGGTGCTCGGCGCCGCGCCGGTGGCCGCCGGCTGGGATCTGCGCTACATCATCATGCTCGGCGGAGGCCTCGTCTTCGTCTACGACGCGTTACCGCTCATCGCCGCCTTCCTGCTGCCCGGCCGGCTGCCCGAGGTGTTCGCCGGCGCCCGCATGCCGATGCGCGCGGGCACGCTGAAGACGGTCAGTGTCGCCGGCATCGTCGTGCTGCTCGTGCAGGGCGCGCTGTCGTTCTCGGACATCGACCGCCTGGGCTGGCAGCTGGTTGGCGCCTACATCGCGCTGGTGCTGCTCTACATCCGCGTTCGCGCGCCCTTCGCGGCGCGCGCCCGGGCCACCGACGCCGCCGGCGGCCTCAGCGGGTGAGACGCTGCCGCATCTCGGCGGCGAAGCCGGGCACGACGACCAGTTGCAGCGTACGCTGCTCGCGGGGATCCGGCCGCACGGCGATGAAGCGCTGGCCGTCGGCCGCCACGTCGTAGCGGAACAGGTCGGCCCCGCTCCACGAGAACGCGGCGTCGTCGAAGAGCGCGCGCGCGGCGCCCAGCTCAGGCGCATCGCCGTCCAGCCGCACCGACACGGCCATCACCTGGCTGCCCTGCAGGTAGAAGAGTTCCCGCTCGTCGCGCCGCCAGCGCGGGGCACTGCCGCCGTCGAGCGAGACCACCCACTTGCGGCCCGAACCGGCAAAGCGCCGGATGTAGACCTCGCGGCGGCCGGATTCACTCGAGGTGTAGGCGACCCAGCGGCCGCCGGGCGAGACCGCCGGCGACGTCTCGTTCGCCGGGCCGGCCTCGAACGGCTCGGGCGCGCGGCCGCCATCGAGCGGCACCGACATGATGTCGTCGCCACGGGTGTCCTGCACGCCGAGGAGCAGCACGCGGCCGTCGGGTGAAATCGCCGGCATGTCGCCCGTCGGGCCATCCGCCGCGAAGATCCGGCGCGGCGCGACGCCGCCCCCGGCCGGCACGGCGAACAAGGTGAGGTCGGTGTCGGTGAAGACGATGCGCGCCCCATCGGGTGTCCAGACCGGCGTGGCGGCCCCTTCGCCGGTCGTGAGACGCGTCCAGGCATCACGCGCGAAGTCGAGTTGCCACAGACTGTTCGGCGTGCCCTGGACGATGGCGGCCGCACTGCGGTTGTCGGGCGACAGGCGCACGCCAAGATACGGCCGCCGCTCGCGTGCGGCGGGCGTGGCGCGCCCCGAGCGGTCGAGCCACATGAGCGTGCGTTCGGCCGGCGTCAGGGCCCCGGGCACGTAGACAAGCGTGCCCGACGGTGACACCTCGGCAGCCACGAGCCCGGTGCCCCCCGTGTCCATCCGCACATCGTCGAGCACCGGCATCGCGGGGCCGCTCAGCCGCTGACTGGCGACGTCGAGCGGCGCGGCGAGCAGGCGCCCCGACTCGCCGTAGAGCAGCTGGCCCTCCAGGTAGCGCGGATACGCACCGCGGGTGAGCGTGCGCCGCTGACCCGAGCCAAGATCGAGCAAGTCGATGCGCCGTGCGGACTCGGATGCGCCCGAGGGGTGGACACTGAGCAGCACGTGCCGGCCCCCGGGCAGCGCCGTCGGCCAGCGATGGCTGCTTTCCGTGCGGGCGTCGAGTGTGGTCACCGGCACCGGCACACCGCCGGCGGCGGTCACGCGCTGCAGACCGCCGAACACCCCGGGGGCGAACACGATGGTGCCGTCGTCGGTCCACGTCGCGCCGCGCGGCTCCGGCGCGTCGCAGATCGTCGTCGCCTGACCACCGGTCAGGCCCACGCGCTTCAACCTGCCTTCCGACGCGAACCCGAGCGTTGCGCCGTCGGGCGAGAAGAACGGCATGTCTCCGTCTTCCGTGCCGGCCACCGGCACCGCCTCCACGCTGTCGAGCGCCCGGAGGTAGATCCGCCGCCGCCCGGCCGCGTCACGGGCGACGAACGCCAGCCGCCGGCCGTCGCGTGTCAGCGCCAGGGTGTGGCGGCTGAAGTCGAGGACGTCGTCGAGGCGGGTGCCGCCCGGCAGCGCGATGTTCAGCCGTTCCACGCGCACCGGCGGCGGCGTCGCGCGCCGGCCGTTCCAGACGACGCCGCCCGCCACGAGCACGGCTGTGAAGGTGCCGGCGGCGAAGAGCGCCACATCGCGGCGGCGCCGGCGCCGCGGAGTGGCCGGGCCGGCCGGCGTCACCGCTGGCCGCGCGGCGGCCTCGTGACCCGCCCCGATTCGGATCAGCTGCTCGATCTCGATCCGCGCATCACCGATGTCGCGCAGCCGCTGGCGGGCGTCCTTCTGCAGGCAGCGCCGCAGCAGGCGTTCGAGCGCCGGTGGCGTCGCGGCCGGAAGACGGGTCCAGTCGGGTTCGGCCGTGACGACGGCGGCCAGCAGATCGACGACCGTCGCGCCGGTGAAGGGCCGCGCGCCGGTGAGCATTTCGTACACCACGGCGCCGAACGCCCAGATGTCGGCGCGTTTGTCCACCGGCAGACCGCGCGCCTGCTCGGGCGGCATGTAGGCGGCCGTGCCGAGCACGACGCCCTCGCGCGTGGTCACCTGGGCGAGCGCGGAATCACTGGACGTCGAGGTCCCCGGATCGATCTCCGGCGGGGCGATGAACGCCTTGGCCAGGCCGAAGTCGAGCACCTTCACGCGGCCCGCCGGCGTGAGCTTCACGTTGGCCGGCTTGAGGTCGCGGTGGACGACGCCCTGCTCATGGGCTTCCTCGAGCGCCTCGGCCATCTGCCGCGCGATCCGCAGCGCCTCGTCGAGGGGCAGGGCGCCACGCGCGATCCGCGCCGAGAGATCCTCCCCAGGCACGTATTCCATCGCCAGGAACCGCACACCTTCGTGCACGTGCAGGCTGAAGATGGCGGCGATGTTCGAGTGATTGAGCGAGGCGAGCAGCTTCGCTTCGCGCTCGAAGCGGGCCAGACGCCGCGGGTCGTCGCCGACGCCGGTCGGCAGCACCTTGATGGCGACGTCGCGGCCGAGCGTCTCGTCGACCGCGCGCCACACGACGCCCATGCCGCCTTCGCCGATGGCCCCCGTGATGCGGTAATGCAGCAGCGTCTGCCCGGGCCCGGTGACCGGCGAGGTCGTGGCGCCGACGGCCGCCGCGCCGACGACGCGGCCGATGGGGTCGTCGGTCGACCGATCGTGCGCGAGCAGCGACAGCACCTCGGCCCGCAGCGCCTCGTCGCCGCCACAGAGCTCCGCCAGGCGCGCCCTGCGCAGGGCGGGCTCGAGATCGGCCACGGCGTCGAAGACGTGGCGCACGCGCTGCCAGCGCGCGGGGTCGATGGGGGGCACCGGAGGGGCATTATCCCACCGGCGCCGGGGTGAATGACGGGATGAACGACGGCGCCCTAGCGGGCGGCGGTACGCCGGCGGGCGTCGTCGAGGAGGGCGTGGGCATCGCCCGCGCCACGCAGCGCCACGTAGGTCTCGAACGACGCTTTTGCGGCGGGGCTGCGCAGGCCCTCCTGCGCCAGGCCCATCGCGTAGTGCACGCGTGGGATGGCGCGCGCCGTGGGCACGTCGTCGAGATAGAGCGCGGTGCCTTCACCGCGGCGTTTCAGCGCGGCTTCGAGTTCCGTGTAGGCCTCGGGAAAGGCGTTCACGCCGAGATACGCGCGGCCGAGAATGACGCGGCCCTGCCACGTGTCGGCGAGCTTCTGCGCCTCGCGCGCGTAGTCCACCGCCTTGCGCGGGTCCTTGCGGGCGAGCGCGATCTCGGCGAGCACGAGCCGGCCGAAGGCCTGCGGGTCGGCTTCGAGGCGCGTGGCGAGCGTGCCGGCGAGGAGCTCCGCCGGCACCGTGCGGCCGGCAGCGGCCAGCACGAGCCCGGCGGCGGCGCGCAGGCTGTCGGATTCCGTGCCGGCACTCGCCGCCTCGGCTTCACGCGCGGCGGCCGCGAGGTCCCCCTGGTCGAGCCGCACTTCGGCGAGCGCCATCCGCTTCGCCGCAGCCGCGGTGGCGTTGCCGGCGGCGACGTCCACGGCAATGGCCTCGGTGAGCGCGGTGGCGGCCTCGCCGAAACGGCCCTGCATGGCGGCGAGGTCGGCGAGCCCGGCCGCGGCAAACGACGTCCCGGCGGCGCTCGTGGCGCCGAGCGCCTCGTAGGTGGCGCGCGCCTCGTCGGTGCGCCCGAGCGCGATCTGCGAGAGCGCCCGGGCGACGAACGCCTTGAGGTGCGTGGGGTTGAGCGCGTGCACGGCCTGCGAGGCGCTGATCGCATCCTCGAACTGGCCGGCGTACATGGCGTAGAGCGCCACGTTCGACTGGCGCAGCACGTTGTTCGGGAAGATGGCCGCCGCCCGCCGTCCCTGTTCGAGGGCCTGCGCCATGTCGCGCTGGTAGAACGAGGCGAGCGCCAGATTCGAGAGCCCGCTGGTATCGGCGGGATAGGCCTTCACGAGCCCGCGGAACTCATTGGCGGCCTGCTCCGGTTTGCGCGCGAACAGGAAGTAGCTGCCGCGCGTGCGGAACTTCTCGCGGTCGGTCATGCGGTCGAGCCGCGCCAGCGCCTGCTGGTAGTTGGCGTCGGCCTCGGCGGTGCGCGCCAGATTCGTGTACTGCGCGGCCAGACCGGAATAGGCGCGCCCCAGTTCCGGGTCGAGCTTGAGCGTCTCCTGGTACTGCACGATCGCCTCTTCGACCCGCCCGGCCACCTGCAGTTCCTGCGCCCTGGCGTAGGCGGCCGCCGCCTCGAGGCTGGCGGCGGTGAACGTCTCGGGCGCCGCGCCCTGCGCCGCACCGACGTTCTCGTCGCCGAGCGCCTCGCGCACGTCGCCGGCCAGCCGCCCCACCGCGTCGAGCACGCCGTTGCGATCGGCAGCCTCCACAGTGAGCACCGCCTCCTCGACCGACGGATCGTTGCCGCCGGCCAAGAGCCGCGCGGTGATCTTGAACTGCGCGCCATCCGGCTCGACGCTGCCCACGAGCACACGCGCGACACCCTCGCGCAGCGCCACGAGCCGCGCGGTCTGCTCGTCGAGTTTCGCGCCCGGCTTGATACCCTCGGCCACACGCAGCGCGTCACGCCGCGGGTAGCGGGTGACGAACGAGGCGCTTTCGATGCCCAGCCCGAGCGCCTGTTCGACGACGCCGTCGAACACCGGATCGCCCGTCTTGTTCTCGAAGTCGGCGACCAGCACCGACACGGGCGCCTTCTCCACCACCACCGGCGGCGTGAAGTACCACCAGCCCGCCGACGCGGCAATCGCCGTGGCGAGGACGCTGGCGGCCACGGCGGGCCAGCGCTTCTTCGGCACCTCGATCGGCTTCAGCTCGCCGTCGTCGGTCAGATTCGACAAGGCGTCGCGCAGCGCGGCCACGTCGGCAAACCGCGCGTCCGGGGCCGGCTGCACGGCCCGCATCACGATGGTCTCGACCGCCAACGGCACATCGGCCCGCAGTTTCCGCAGCGACGTCGGCGGCGCCTCGAGGCGGGTGCGCAGCTCGTCGATCGACTTCTCGTGGCCCTTGAAACGCTCGCGCCCGAGCAGCATGTCGTAGCAGATGAGGCCGTAGGCGTAGATGTCGGCGCGCGCGTCCACGGGCTTGCCGGTGGCCTGCTCCGGCGCCATGTAGCTGATGGTGCCCACGATCTGGCCGCCGTCCCTGGCGCTCTCGGACGACGAGGCGATGCCGAAGTCCATGATGAGCGCCTGGCCGTCGGGCGTCACCATCACGTTGTCGGGCTTGAGGTCGCGGTGCACGACGCCTACTTCGTGGGCCGCCGCCATGCCGTCGGCGATCTGACGGGCCAGGGCGAGCGCCTGCGGCACCGGCAGCGGGCCCACGCGCTTCACGAGCGACGTCAGCGTCTCGCCCGCCACGTAGCTCATCGTGATGTACTTGAGCCCACGGAACTCGCCCAGGTCGTGGATGCGCACCACGTTCTTGTGCGTGACCTGGCGCGCCAGCAGCAGCTCGCTCTTGAAGCGGCTCACCTGGTCGCGGCGTGTGTATTCGTCGCTGCCTTCACCGGCGAGGATCGTCTTGATGGCCACGGCCACGCCGAGTTCGTCGTCGTAGGCCTTGTAGACCGCGCCCATGCCGCCCTGGCCGAGCAGCGAGAGGATCGTGTAGCGCGTGCCCAGCTTGGTGCCGGGCGGCAGCGTGCCGCTGGCCTCGGGCGGGGGTCCGCCCGGCGCGAACGTCACGTCGCCGTGAGCGGCAGCCGCCGCGAACGTGCGGTCGGCATCGGCGGGGTCCGGGGGACGCGTCTGATCCGGATCGACGAGGCCCGGCGCGATGGTCTGGTCTGGATCGATCGGCCCGGGCGCGCGCGTCTGGTCGGGGTCGATGGCGACGGGCGCCATCGTCTGGTCCGGGTCTGCCGCCGGTGCGATCGGGCGGTCGCCGTCCGCCGCGCCGAGCCCGAGGTCGGTGCCAAGACCGGTAATGGACGTGGTCGAACCCGGCTGCGGGGTGTGATCGGCCGTGAACGGCGCGATCGTCGGATCGAAGTCACCGCCCCCACCGGTTGCCGCGCCAGGGTCAATAGGCATTCGTCCCGGGAATCATCGCACGTTGCACGGAA
>JAEUQR010000159.1 GCA_016789705.1 Acidobacteriota bacterium | reverse complement strand
CTACTCGTAGCGCAGGGCCTCGATGGGGTCGAGACGCGAGGCCCTGAGCGCCGGCACGAGGGCGCTCACGAGGCCAACCACCATCAGGATCCCGGCGCACACGGCCAGCAGCTCCGCCGAGAGCAGCAGGTAGATGTCGCCGCTGCGGCTGCGATCGTCGAGCAGCTCGGACAGGAACGGCCGCGGGCTCACCAGCATCACCAGTCCCCACGACACGGCCACGCCCACGAGGCCGCCGGCCACGGTCGTGACCATGCCTTCGAGCAGGAACTGGAGCAGGATGGCGCCGCGGCGGGCGCCGAGCGCCTTGCGGATGCCGATCTCGCGCGTGCGTTCGGTGACCGACACGAACATGATGTTCATCACGCCGATGCCGCCGATGGCGAGTGTGAGCACGCCGATGAACGACAGCACGAGCTTGAGTCCAAGCGTGATGCCGGCTGTAATCTCCGCCGTGAACGAGGAGCCGAAGAGGCGCAGCGCGCGTTCGTCGGCCGGGTCGAAGCCGAGCCGCTTGCCCAGGGCCTCCTTCACGGCCTTCGTGGCCAGCGCTTCCTTCGAGGCGTCGACGGCCTGGTAGACCATCACCGACGAGTACTCGGTGTTCCAGAGCTGGCCGGCCGTCGTGTAGGGGATGAAGATCGATTCCTTGTCGGGCCGCATGTAGTTCGAGAGCTGCACCTTCTCGCGTTGCACGCCGGCCACTTCGAAGGCCATGCCGCCGATGCGGATCTGCTGCCCGACCGGCTGCACGTTGCCGAAGATCTTGCGGGCGACCTCGCTGCCGAGGAAAGCGACGCGGCGCTGCAGACGTACGTCTTCGGCGTCGGGGAACCGGCCCGCCTGCACCCACTGGCTGCGCATCACCGCGTACTCGGGCGCCACGCCGCGGATGAGGAACGAGCCCTGCTTCACGCCCCAGCTGACGTTGAAGTCGCGCGTGAACTCCGGGCTCACGAACTTCACGAACGGCAGGCCGCGCACCGAAAGCACGTCCTCTTCCTTGAGGCGGATGCGCTTGCCGGCGCGTTCGCCGCCGGCCTGCGTGGACGTCTGCCCCGGCCAGGCAATGACCACGCCGTCGCCGAAGGCGCCGCGAAAGCCGCGCTCGAGCGCCGCCTGAAAGCCGTTGCCGTACGAGAGCAGCATCACCACCGAGACGATGCCCCAGGAGATGCCGAGCATCGAGAGCCCGGCGCGCAGCCGGTTGCGCGACAGGCCGGCGAAGGCCTCGCGCACGATGTCGCCGAGCTGGGCGCGACCCGGGCGGCTCATGCGTCGAACCTCAGCGCTTCGACCGGCGGCAGCAGCGACGCCCGGCGCGCCGGATAGGTGGAGGTGACGACGCCGATGAGCACGAGCACGCCGAGCGCCAGCGCGCCCGACGGCCACGTCATCACCAGGCCCTGGAAGCGTGATGGCATCGGCAACTGGTTGACGAGCGTGCAGAGGCCGGCCGCGAGCGCGAAGCCGAGCCCGCCGCTCAGTATGGTCAGGAAGAAGCCTTCCAGGAAGAACTGCCGCTGGATCGTGGCGGTGGTGGCGCCGAGGGCCTTCCGCACGCCGATCTCGCGCGTCCGCTCACGCACGGCGACGAGCATGATGTTCATCACGCCGAGACCGCCCAGGGCCAACGTGATGAGCCCGACGATCCAGAAGAAGTCGCGCATCGTGCCGATCATGCGGCTGAACATCAGCGTCTCGAGAGACGTGTCCCACACGCTCAGCGCGTCCTTGTCGTCGGGGTTGAACTGGTGGCGGCGCGCCAGCACGTGGCGGACGTCGCGCTCGAGCGGCCAGTCGATGTCGCTGATGCGCCCGGTGCGCGCGTCGAGCACCCGTTCGAGCCCGGCCACCACGTGCGGCTTCGGCGCGACGATGATCTGCGACAGTGTGCCCGGCGGCACATCGGGACGGGGGAAGTCGCGGGCGATGGCGGCGAACGGCACGAACACCTTGTCGTTGTCAGGACCGCTGTAGTTGCTGTCCTGATCCTTCTTCCGGATCTTGCCGACGACGGTGTAGGGCACGCCGTTGATCTGGACGATCTCGCCGAGCCCCTCACGAGTGCCGAAGAGCTGCTGCCAGGCGTCGGCGCCGATGATGGCGACACGCCGCACCTGCTCCTCGTCGGGCCAGCCGAACGTGCGGCCGCGTTCCACGTCGATGGTGCGGATTTCCTGATACTGCGGCTCGATGCCATGCACGCCGAGGGCGGCGGCGTTGAAGCGGCTCTTGACCTGCAGACCGCCGCGGTTGATCTCGGGGCTGACGACGGCGGCCAGTGACGACTCGGCGGCGATGGCGCGGGCGTCGTCGAGGGTCAGGAAGATCTGCCGGCCAGCCCGCTGGCCGCCGGCCTGCATCGTGGTGCGTCCGCCCCAGACGATGGCGATGTTCTTGCCCAGCTCTTCGAGCACGGCCTGGTTGCCGCGCTGGAACCCTTCGCCGGTGGCCGACAGCACCACCACGGCGATAACGCCCCACAGAATGCCGAACATCGTCAGCACGCTGCGCAGCTTGTTCGCCCGCAGGTTGTCGATGGCCTGTGTGATCGCTTCGCGCATGGGGACTGTCCCCATTCTGGACCCAGCCAGAACGGTTTCGGTTTCTGCAACTAGTCAGGCCAGGGCCAGATTGGGGACAGTCCCCCTCACACCCCTAGCCGGGCAGGACCACTTTGTCGCCGGCCTTGAGGCCCTCGAGCACCTCGGCGCGCGTGCCGTTGCCGATGCCGATCTTCACGGGCACCTTGCGGCGGCCGGTGGCGGCGGCCGGATCGGCGATGTCGACGAACGCGGCCTTCTTGTCGTCGTAGCTGATCGCGGCCTCGGGCACGACGAGCGTATCGGCCTTCTCTTCGAGAATCACTTCGGCGTTGGCCGTCATGTTGGCCTTGAGCTGCTGCCCGGGATTGTCGATCGAGACTTCCACTTCGAACGTGGTCACGTTGTCTTTCTCGATGCCGATGGGCGAGATCTGCGTGACCTTGCCGCTGAAGGTCTGGTCACGGAAGCTCTCGGTCGTGATGCGGGCGGGCATGCCGAGCTTCACGAAGCCGATGTCAGCCTCGTCCACCTTGCCACGCACGAACACCTGGCCGATGTCACCGAGCGTCATCACCAGCGTGGCGTTCGCGCCGAGGTTGAGGATCGACGACACGGGGCTGCCGATCTCGACATCCCGCGTCAGCACCGTACCGCGGATCGGCGCCTTGATCGTGGAGTTGGCGAGTTCCTCGACCGCACGCTCCGCGGCCGCCTGCGCCTGCGCCACCTGCGCCCGCGCTTCTTCGATCTTCGCGCGGCTCACGAGCAGCTGCGACTGCGCGGCGCGTTGCCGGTTGGCAGCCTGCTCGTAGACAGTGCGCGCCTGGTCGAGCGCCTCCTGCGAGATCAGCTTCTGCTCGGCAAGCGACCGCGCCCGCTGCTCCGCCGACTTCGCAAAAGCCAGATCGGGGGCTTCGGCTTCGATCTCGTTCTTTCGCGCCTGCGCCTCCGCCGCCGTGAGCGCCGCACGAGCCGCCTCGAGATTCGCGCGCGCCTCGCGCAGCCGTGCGTTCAGGTTCTCTTTGTCGAGTTCGGCCAGCACCTGCCCGGTCTCGACCCGGTGATCGACGTCCACCGCCAGGCGCTCGATGATGCCGTTGGCCTTCGACTTGATTTCGACCTTGGTGATCGGCTCGACCTTGCCGGTGGCGACGACCGACCGCGTCATCGGCCCGCGCTCGACGGTGACCAGGCGCGACGGGTCGATCGCGGACGACGCCCCGTTCACGGCGGAAAGGTAGGCACCGGCGGCCACGAGGGCGACGACGGCGCCGGCAAGGGCGAGCTTGCGGGGTCTGGTCATGGATGTCGCGGCGTCTGCCGCCATCAGCAGTTACGAACCGGCGCCGGCCCATGTTCCGGCGCGCGGCCCGGGCGCTGGTAGAATCAGACCCCGACATGTGGCTGCTCGAATCGACGTCTGACTCGCCTTCGACTCTGCTCTTCCGGCTGCTGCCGGGCAGCATCAAGACCGTGGGACGCGCCCCGCGCGCCGACTTCGTGGTGGACGCGCCCCTCGTCTCGCGCCTCCACTGCCGGCTGACGCTTCAGGCCGACGGCCTGCTCGTGGAAGACCTCGAGAGCACGAACGGCACGTTCGTGAACGGCGAGCGCGTGACGAAGCTGCTGCTGCGCACCGGCGACGCGCTGAAGGTGGGACGGATGGAGTTCACGGTGCGGGAAGCCACCGCCGCGCCGACGGCGTAGCTCAGCGCCGGGCCATCGCCGCCCATTCGAGCAGGAACGGGTTGGTCTGGCGTTCGCGGCCGATGGTCGTGTCGGGCCCGTGCCCCGGGCGCACGCGGGCATCGTCACCGAAGGCCAGCAGCACGTCCATGATCGAGCGGCGCAGCTGCTCGTGATCGCAGCCCGGAAGATCCGTGCGCCCGATCGACCCGGCGAAGAGTGTGTCGCCCACGAAGAGGTCCATCCCCACCGTGCCGCGGCGTCCCACCTGCAGGCAGACGTTGCCCGGGCAGTGGCCAGGCGTGTGATGGATGAACACGTCGTAGTCGCCGAACCCGATCGGCCCCGGCAACTCGTACCAGCGGTCGGGCGGCGGCGGCTGCTCGAGTTCGTAGCCGAACATCGCGCCCTGGTCCTGCGCCCGCGCGTACATCACGCGATCCGCCGGATGCAGCCAGATCGGCGCGCCAAGGGCCCGCTTCGCGGCGGCGACGCCTGAGACGTGATCCACGTGGGCGTGCGTGAGCAGGATGCCCGCGACCGTCAGCGACTCGCGGGCGATGTAGGCGAGCAACTCCTCCACTTCGTCGCCCGGGTCGATGTAGACCGCTTCGCGTGTGCGTTCGCAGCTCACGACGAAGCCGTTCTTGAGGAACGGGGGGGCGCAGGCGGATTCGATGACCATCGGCGTTACTTCCTGGGTGGCCGGGCCGGACGGATTTCGACACGGCTCGGCAGGCTGCGCGCGGGATGCGACAGCAGGTGCAGCACCACCGCCGCCACGTCCTCGGCGTGGAGTTTCCAGTCGGCGCCGGCTTCCGGCGCGCGGTTATTGAAGCCCGTGGCCACCGAGCCCGGGCAGACGTGCGCCACGCGGATGCCGTCGTAGCGCACTTCCTGCATGAGCGCCTCGCTGAAGGCGTCCAGCCCGGCCTTGGTGGCGCAGTAGGCTGCGCCGCCGGCGAACGCGTTCTTGCCCGCCAGGCTGCTGATGTTCACGATGAAGCCGCCGCCGCGGGACGTGAGATGCGGAATCGCCGCCTGGCAGCAGTGGAAGACGCCCGTGAGGTTCGTGTCGATGAGGCGGTCCCACTCGGCCTCGTCGAGCGTGGCAATGGGCCCGCCCACGCCGACACCAGCGTTGTTGACCACGATGTCGAGGCCGCCGAAGCGCTGCACGGCGGCGTCGATGGCGCGGCGGACCGAGCCGCGGTCGCGCACGTCACACACCACCCCCATCACGCGGGTCGCGTCGTGGGCCGCGAGCGCCACGGCGGTTTCCGCCCGCTGCACCGACTCGTCACTCGTGCCCGTGAGCACGACGCTGTCGCCGCGGGCGACGAGCGCCTCGACCACCGCGAGCCCAATCCCCCGCGTGCCACCTGTGACGAACGCAACCGCCATCGCTCCCCCAGCCACGAGGCCTCACCGGCAGCGGGGACACGCCCCAGCCGCCAGTCCCCAGCCGCCAGCCCCTAGAATAGTCCCGTGTCCATCCTTGCCGTCGTCGGCGCCGGTCCGCTCGGCGCCGCCATCACCCATCAAGCCTCGGGCATGTCCATCGCCCGGCGCATCGTGCTCATCGACGACGCGGCGGACGTGGCGCGCGGCCTGGCACTCGATATCCGCCAGGCGGGCCCCATCAACGGGTCGTCCACGGCGGTCGAAGGCACGGGTGATACCGGCGCGGTCGTGGGCGCCGGCGTCGTCGTGGTCGCCGACCGCCACGGCCAAGGGGAATGGACGGGCGACGAGGGCCTGGCCCTGGTGACGCGGCTGCGCACGCTCAATCCGCATGCGCTCATCATCTGCGCCGGCTCCGCGCAGGCGGGCATGGTCGAGACGTTCGTGCACGAGAAGGACGGCGATCGGCGGCGTATCGTGGGCTCCGCGCCCGAAGCCCTGCGCAGCGCGCTCACCGCGCTGACCTGCCTCGAAAGCGGCGCCGCGCCGGCCGACGTCTCGCTTGCGGCGATCGGACGGCCGCCCAAGGACATGTTCGTGCCGTGGGAAGGAGCCGCGATCGGCGGCTCTCGCGGCGCCGACGTGCTGCCGGCGGTCGTCATCGCGCGCCTCGACCGGCAGTTGCCGTATCTATGGCCGCCGGGCCCGCTGGCGCTGGCCGGGGCGGCCGTGCGCGTGGCGCGTGGCGTGATGGGTCGCGCGCCGGGCTGGGTGAACGTCTTCCTGGTGCCGCCCGTCACCGACGACCGGCAGGTCCGCGGCGTCGCGGTGCCGGCCGTGGTGGACGAGGGTGCACTCCGGGTCGTGTGGCCGGTGCTCGCACCGCGCGATCGCGTGCGGCTCGAGTCGGCCCTGGCCGGCTGACGCGGAGTCTACGCCGTGGCGGCGTGGTGCATCGAGAGCCCGCCGGCGAACGCCGCGAGACGCTCGCGCAGGATGAGGCGGCCTCGGTGCAGGCGCGACTTCAGCGTCTGATCTTTCACCTTGAGGCGCCGGCTCGCTTCTTCCGTGGACAGGCCGCGCAGGTCGCGCAGGATCACCGGCGCGCGGTAGATGGCCGGCAGTTCGGCGACGGCCACGCGCAGGGCATCGCGCAGTTCGGCGCGGTGCACGGCATCGTCACCGAGATTCGACCAGTCCGCCGGTTCGTACACGCGCGGGGAGCCGTCTTCGTTGACACTGCCGTTGTCGTCCGACACTTCGTGGAAGCGGGCCGCACGCGTCGAGCGCAGGCGCGACATCGCGGTGTTGAAGGTGATGCGGTAGATCCAGGACGACAGAGCGGCATCGCCACGGAAAGCGTCGATCTTGTCGCGCACCTTGAGCAGGACATCCTGCACGACTTCTTCGGCGTCTTCCTTGTTACGGGTGTAGCGCAGCGCCAGCTGGTAGACCCTGGCGCCATAGGTGCGGGCCAGTTCGGCCACGGCGGTGTCGTCGCCGGCCTGCAGGCGTTCGATGAGTGCGGTGTCGCTCGGGATGCGGTTCACGGTTACCTCGTCTCGTTGTCTACCCGTAATGAACACCCCTGGACGGGCGGGTATTCCCCGGAGCGGACAGCGGACGACGGACGAGGTGGAACCGGAAGCGGCGGGCGGGGTCGCCGGGCGCGCCCTAGATGGGCTTGAGGCCGCCCCAGACGGACGCCAGGATGTAGAGCGGCGCCGCGATGCCCACCGCCAGCGCCACGGCAAGGGCGGCCACGGCGAAGGGCCGGCGGCGGTGGTCCACGACCGGCAGGCGGAGCTGACTCGGCGCGTCGCCGCCCGCCTCCGAGGCCTGCACCTGGAGCACCGCGCGGGCCACGATGACGACCGACGCGGTGAAGGCGGTGATGAGCGCCACGACGAAGATCTCCTGGTGCGCGTCGAACGTGCGCCGGTAGAGCATCGCCAGGCGCCACGCGTTCACGCCCTGAAAGGTGATCCACACCATCGCCAGCAGCGCGATGGCCTCGGCGGCGTGTTGCGTCGGGGCAGCCGCCAGGCCGCGGTCGTCAGGCCGCACCGAGCGGCGGATGAGCACCGCCACGATGGCCGCGAACACGAGGCTGAGCGCCACCTGCAGGCCGAACGGCAGATACACGAGTTCGACCGACTTGAAGGCGAACTGGCTCGGATTGCCGTCGTCGAACCGGATCGGCACGAGCAGCGGCAGCCGGTCGTAGGCGTCGTGCAGGAAGGAGAACGTCGCGGTGGTGACGAGGGCGCTCATCCACCCCGCGATGCGGGTGTATTCAGTGCAGCGAAGAGGGGCGCTTGTCATGATGGCGATGCATCGATGGACGACGGCCGTCGATCGAATACATCGCCGAAGTGCTGCACGAAGTGTGCCTCGACCTCGCGCATCGGGATCTGCACGCCAATCTCACGTTCGAGCGAAGTTACGCCGTATTCCGCGATTCCGCACGGGACAATCAGCTGAAAATACTCAAGGTCCGTCCAGACATTCAAGGCAATGCCGTGACTCGTGATCCATCTCGAAATTCGCACGCCGAGGGCTCCGATTTTCTCGGGCGGACGGGATGCGGCGGGGGCAGAAGCCTCGGAAGCAGCAGGCTCCGCGGGCGCTGACGGCACCCGCACCCAGGCGCCCGACTTGCCACTGATGCGTCCGGCGGTCACGCCGTAGCTGCCACAGACGCGGATCATCACCTCTTCCAGATCGCGGACGTAGCGGTGCACGTCGCGGCGATCGGGGTCGAGATCGATGATGGGATAGGCCACGAGCTGGCCGGGGCCGTGATAGGTGACATCGCCACCGCGGCCGGTTTCCGAGACCTCGACGCCCAGGGCGGCCAGCCGGTCGGGCGGCACGAGGATGTGACCGCGGCCGCCGTCACCCTTCACGCCCAGTGTGAGCACGTGCGGGTGCTGCACGAGCAGCAGCGTATCGGGAATGGAGCCGGCCTTGCGCTCCTCGACGAGCGCGCGCTGCAGGGCCAGCGCCTCGCCGTACGGCACCACGCCCAGGCGGCGGACGTGGAGCTGGCGCCTGGGGGCTGGGGGCTGGAGGCTGGGGGCTGGGGCGTGCACGCTGCCGCCGGACTAGTTCGGGAGCCTGGAGTCGACGTTACGGTCAGGCACTGGAAGGGCGGGACGGTAGCACGCGCCAGCCCCCAGCCCCCAGCCCCTAGGTCTGGCTCGGGTCATAGTCTTCCAGCGAGCGCTTCAGGTCGGCCAGGAACTCGTCGGCCACGACGCCGTCCACCAGGCGATGGTCGAAGCCGAGCGTCAGGTAGCCCATCATCCGGATGCCGATCATGTCGTCGATGACCACGGGTCGCTTCTCGATCGTGCCGACGCAGAGAATCGCGACCTGCGGCTGGTTGATGACCGGCAGCCCGAACTGCGCGCCGAGGTTGCCGGGGTTGGTGATCGTGAAGGTGCCGCCCTGCACTTCGTCGGGATTCAGCTTCTTGGCGCGGGCGCGGTCGGCCACGTCCTGGATGGCCCGCGAGAGGCCGAGCAGGTTCTTCTCGTCGGCGCCCTTCACGACCGGCACGATCAGCCCGTGCTCGAGCGACACGGCGATGCCGAGGTTCACCGCGCCGCGGTAGATCACGTTGTCGCCATCGAGCGAGGCATTCAGCACTGGATGCCGGCGCAGGCAGTCGGTCACCGCCTTGGCGATGAACGAGGTGAACGTGAGCTTCGCGCCCTGGCGTTCGTAGTCGTCCTTCTTCGCCCGGCGGATCTGATCGACGCGCGAGTAGTTCACCTCGAACACCGAGTAGACATGTGGCGAGGTGTGCTTGCTGAGCACCATGTGCTCGGCGATCTTCTTCCGCATCACCGACATCGGCTCGATGCGGTCGCCTGCCATGCGCGCCACCGGCGCCGGCGCATGCACCGGCGCAGCCGGTCTCGCCGCAGCCACGGCCGGTCCCTTTTCGATGAACCCGAGGATGTCGTGCTTGGTCACGCGGCCACCGGCGCCCGAGCCGCTGATGTGGCCGATGTCCACGCCGTGTTCCTTGGCGATGCGGCGGACGAGCGGCGACGAGCGCTGCGCGCGGCCATCCGCCTTCGCCGCTGCCGCGGCTACGGCGAGACCGGCTGCGCCGGTCCCGGCCGAGGGTGCGGGGGCAGGTGCGGGCGCAGCGTGAGCCGCCGCAGCGGGGGCCGGCGAAGCCGGTCTCGCCGAAGCCGCGCCAGCGGCGGAGGCGGAAGCGCCGGAGGGTGATGCAGCCGGCGCGGAGGCGGAGGCGGGCTTCGCGCCAGCCTCGCCAATCGTCGCGACGACGCTGTGAATCGGCACCGTCTCGCCTTCCTTGACGGCGATGTCGAGCAGCACGCCGGCCGCGGGCGAAGGAATCTCGGCGTCCACCTTGTCAGTCGAGATCTCGAAGAGCGGCTCGTCGCGATCGACGGTGTCGCCGACCTTCTTGATCCACCGGACGATCGTGCCCTCGGCAATCGACTCGCCCATCTGGGGCATTACTACAGGCGTGGACATTGGCTTCCCTTCACCAGATCGAACGATCAGCAGATTCGGTCGCCGGATCGCAGGAGATCACGAGATCGATCACCCGATCATCCGATCACATGGTCATCAGATGTGAATTGCCGCCCCATGCGCAGCATGGGAAGCCTCGCCCATTGCTTCGGACATCGTCGGGTGCGCGTGGATCGTCTTCACGAGTTCCTCGACCGTGCACTCGAGACGCAGCGCCAGCACGGCTTCGGCGATGAGCTCGGTGGCGCGCGGGCCGATGATGTGCACGCCGAGCACTTCGTCGTACTTCTTCTCGGCCACGATCTTCACGAAGCCGTCGGTTTCGCCCGCCATGCGGGCGCGCGCCAGGGCGCGGAACGGGAAGCTGCCGATGCGCACGTCGTGGCCGGCGGCCTTCGCCTGCGCCTCGGTGAGGCCCACGCTGCCGATCTCCGGTTCGGTGTAGGTGCAGCGCGGCACGTGGTCGTAGTTGATGGGCGCAACCGTGTGGCCGGCGATCTTCTCCGCCAGCAGGATGCCTTCCATCGAGGAGACATGTGCGAGCTGGTAGTGCGGGCCGCCCATCGTGATGACGTCGCCGATGGCCGAGACACCCGGCACGCTCGTCTGGAAGAGCGGGTCGACCACGATGTAGCCGCGGTCCATCCTGAGGCCGATGGCCTCGACGCCGAGCCCGTCGGTGACCGGGCCGCGGCCGGTGGCCACGAGCAGCATCTCGACGTTCAGCGCCTCGGTCTTGCCGTCGGCCTTCTGCATCGTGATGTCCACGCCCTTGGCCGTCGCCTTCGCGCTCGTGACCTTCGTGCCGGTGTACGACTTGATGCCGCGCTTCTTGAAGGTGCGCTCGAGTTCGTTCGACACGGCCTCGTCTTCGGCCGGCACGAGCTTCGGCATGAGCTCGATGATCGTGACTTCACTGCCGTAGCTCTTGAAGATCGACGCGAACTCCACGCCCACCGCGCCGCTGCCCATGATGGCGATCGACTGCGGCACCTGACCGAGGTGGATGGCGTGGTCGCTGAAGATGATCTGCTTGCCGTCCACGTCGATGCCGGGGATCGACCGCGGCGCCGAGCCGGTGGCGAGCACGAGCTGCTTCGTGGCCGTCACGGTCTCGGTGCCGCCGGCGTGCAGCGCCACCTCGAGCGTCTTCGGGCTCGTGATGCGTGCCGTGCCCTTCAGCCACTCGATCTTGTGCTTCTTGAAGAGCGACTCGATGCCGCCGGTGAGCCCGGCGATCATCTTGTCCTTGCGGGCGTGCACGGCCGGCATGTCGATGCCCACCTTGCCGCCATCGACGCCCGTCAGCCCCCACTCCTTCGCCGACTGCGCGACCTTGAGCGCGTGGGCGTGTTCGAGCAGCGCCTTAGTGGGGATGCAGCCCCAGATGAGGCAGGTGCCGCCGAGGGCCTTCTGCCGCTCCACGACCGCCACCTTGAGGCCGAGCTGCGCGGCGCGAATGGCCGCCACATAGCCGCCGGTGCCGGCCCCCACCACTACGACGTCGAATTCGCTCGCCACGCCTGCTCTCCTCTCCGCACGCTGCGGCCACGCCGAGGCGGCGCGAGCCGCGAGGGCGGACAGCCTCCCACTCTCGCCCGGATGCGGGCGGGCCGTCAACACGCGGCCGGTGACAATCTCATCGGCGGCAGCACGTCATCGCTTGACGCTCGTGAGCGGCACGAACTGCGTGCCGGGCGGAGTCTTCGGCGGCGCCGAGGGATCGGGCAGGGCCCGGTCCAGCCGCGCCTTGAGCTCGCCGTGTTCGAACTTGAGCTGCCAGTACATCGCGGTCACGTCGCGCACCTGCCGCGCCGCGCGCCGCGCCACCACCCAGCCTGCCGCCGCCACGAGCGCCGCTGCCGCCGCCACGATCCCCACCCACGACATGGTCTGTCCTCCCGGCCACAGTATGCCCGGGCACCGCACCGCGCCGCGAGGAGTCTTATACTGACCGCGACCGCGCCCCCCATGCCCCCTGCCCGCAAGACCGTGATGGTGGTCGACTCCGACGAGTCGAGCCGCGAACGCCTCTCGCAGATCCTGCGCCGCGATTATCGCGTGCTGCGCGCCGGCTCAGCCGAGGCCGGCCTGGGCCTCATCGGCAAGGACGGCGTGGACGTGGTGCTCGCCGATTACTCGCTGCCCGGCGTGAGCGGCTTCGACTTCCTGCGGATCGTGCGCGAGAACTACCCGCTCGCCGAGTTCGTGATGCTCGGCGACGACGCCGACGTCGATGCCGCGGTGGCCGCCGTGAAGCTCGGCGCCTACCACTACCTCGTGAAGTCGGCGGCACCGGACGCCGTGCAGTCGATCGTGGCCCACGCCTCCGAACGCCAGGACCTGAACCGCAAGGTCATGGCCCTCTCGGAGGAGGTGAAGGATCAGAGCGGCGACCGCGAGTTCGTCTCAGGGCCGAGCCCGGCCATCCGCGAGGTGCTCGAGAGTGTGCACAAGGTGGCGACCCTGTCGGCCACGGTGCTCATCCAGGGTGAGAGCGGCACCGGCAAGGAGCTGGTGGCGCGGATGATCCATCGCCACTCGGAGACCCCCGACGGTCCGTTCATCGCCGTGAACCTGGCGGCCATTCCGCGCGACCTCGTCGAGAGCACGCTCTTCGGTCACGAGAAGGGCGCGTTCACCGGCGCCGTGCGTCAGCAGATCGGCAAGTTCGAACTGGCGCACGGCGGCACGCTCTTCCTCGACGAGATCGGCGAGCTGAAGGTCGACCTGCAGGCCAAGCTGCTGCGTGCCATCCAGGAGGGCGAGATCGAACGTGTGGGCGGCGGCAAGCCGCTCAAGGTGCAGTTCCGCCTCGTCTCGGCCACCAACGTCGACCTCGAACGCGCGGTGAAGGACGGTTCGTTCCGCGAAGACCTCTACTACCGTATCCGCGTCATCCCGATCCGCGTGCCGCCGCTGCGCGAGCGGGTGGAAGACCTGCCGGAACTCATCCGCTTCTTCCTGGCGCGCTACAACACGCGCTTCCGCAAGAACGTGCAGGGCCTCTCCACCTCGACGCTGCAGATGCTGCAGCACTACTGGTGGCCGGGCAACATCCGCGAACTCGAGAACCTCATCGAACGTCTGGTCGCCACCTGCGACCACGACTGGATCACCGACGGCGATCTGCCCTTCGAACTGCAGGTCGCCGACATGGATCGCACCGGGACCACCAACCTGCTGGATCGCGCGCTCACGACCTTCGAGCGCAACTACATCATCCGCGCGCTCGAACGCAGCCGCTGGAACGTCACCCAGACGGCCAAGTACCTGGGGATTCCGTTGAGCACGCTGAAGTTCAAGCTGGACCGGCTGGAGATCAAGGACCTCGCGCGCAGGATTCGCGGCGGGGCGTAGGGGACGAGCGGACGGAGAGAAGTGCGGCACGACGGGAACCGCGTGGTTCCCGTCGTTACGACACCCGGGGGCGGGTTCGACGAACGTCCGTCTCTACTTGCGGGGCAGGACGGCGTCCTTGAGCTGCTTCACGATCCGGGCCTTCACGACCGTCTTCGCCGGGATCTTGATCGGCTCGCCGGTGGCCGGGTTGCGGCCCATGCGCGCCTTGCGCTTCTGCACGACGAGCTTCACCATCCCGGGCACCACGAACTCGCCCGACCGCTTCAGTTCCTTCTCGCCAAGCGCGGTCAGCTCGTCGAACAGCTCCCGCACCTGCGTCCGCTTCAACTCGAACTTCTCAGAGAAATGCGAGAAGAGCTCTGACTTGCCCATCCGGCGCGCCTCAGCCATCGTGTCCCCCTCCAGAAAACCTTTGAAAAATCGCGGTAATGCTAGCGCGCACGGCATGACGTGTCAACGAACGCGCAGCGCCCATCCGGGCGCCTGTCCAAGCGAATGCTAAGATCGACGGCATGTCAAGCGCGCCGCCCCTCGAGACCTTCCCCAACCCGCGCCCCGGGCGCGACTTCGAGATCGCGATCGCGTGTCCCGAGTTCACCTCGATGTGCCCGAAGACGGGGCTGCCCGACTTCGGCACGATCACGATCCGCTACGTGCCCGACGCGGCGTGCCTCGAACTGAAGGCGCTCAAGTATTACCTGCTTGCCTTCCGCAACCAGGGGATCTTCTACGAGGCGGCCACCAACCGGATCCTCGACGACCTGGTCGCCGCCTGCCAGCCGCGGCGGATGACCGTCGTCGGCGACTTCACCGCGCGCGGCGGCATCACCACGAAAGTGACCGTGGAGTACGTGAAGGCCTGATCGCCGCCGGTGCGGCGCGCCGTCACGCGACGGCGACCGCGCGCGACACGATCGCCCGGGCGAAGGTGTCGAGTTCGGCGCGCAGCACGCCCGGCCGCAGCGTGGAGACCGGCACGCCGGCGTTGAGCGCCGCGGCGACGGTGCGGTAGTCGCTCGTGAAGCGGTGGTCGATGTGGCGGCCGAGCGCCACCTCGATCTCGCGCAGCGGCACCACGTCCATCTCCGACGTGCGGTTCAGCACGTAGCGCACCCGGTCTTCCGGCACGCCGGCCAGGCGCACGAGATCGCGCAGGCGCTGCAGGTTGCGCAGGCACGGCAGGTCGGGATTGGCCACGAAGTGCACTTCGTCCGAAACGTTCAGCGCCGCCGCCGAACACGGGCTGAGCGCGCTGCCCGCATCGACGACCACGTAGTCGTAGGTGCGGCGCAGTGTGTCGATCGCGTGCTCCACGTCGGCGGCGTCGGCCGCGCCGGGGCGCCCGTAGTCGGCCGCCCCCGGCAGCACGTCGACACCGCAGTCGTGCCGGGCGAGCATGCCGGGAATGACATGCGGGTCGAGCCACGTGAGCTGGTCGAGCAGATCGAGCAGCGTGAACTTCGAGCGCACGCCGAGAAACAGTCCGACGTCACCGGTACCCGGCTTCAGATCGACCACGACGGTCGGCATGCCCGACACCCGACGCAGCTCCGCGGCGCAGTTCACCGCGAGCGTCGTCGTGCCGGTTCCGCCCTTCGTGCCAAGGAACGACACCACCATGCCCACCTTCCGAGGCAATGGGTGTGCCACGACGCCGTGACGCACGCCACATGGAGTTTTGCCTGCAACTGCACGTGGCGCAGTGCCGGAAATGGTCAGTCACGGATCCCCGTTTTGTAAGGCGCGCGACCATTTTTGCCGGCGCGGCGTGCGGCGCAGACCGCCGCGCGCCACGATTCTGCGCGATTTCACGGCCCGACGCGGAGAGGCACACGGATTGCTCTGGGATGTCGGCGGGTATCCTCCATATGTCATCCAAGCGTCCCTCCGCGAAGACCGGTTCGACCACCGACGAATGGAAGATCACCGACGAGTGGGGCATCTACGATCCGGAGAAGGCGGGCATTCCGGCGCTCTTCGCGCGCCTCGGCCGGCCGATTCTGCGGGCCGCGCCGACCAGCTCCCGGAAGGAACGCCGGCGCGCCCTGCGTCCCGAGCGATCGTCCGAAGGTGTCGGCCTGGCGCTGGCCGAAGCGCGCCGCCGCGCCGGTTACGACGCCCCGGAGGACGGCCTCGACCATCCGCTCGTCGGCAACAACCCGGCGCGGGCGATGCGTCTCGCGCTGCGCGCCCAGGCGGCGGTGAATGCGATGGGCACGCCGGCCGCCGAACCGTTCGTGCCGCCGCAGGCGCCACCGGTGCCGCGGCCGCCAGTCGAGGCGCGGGGCACGGTCGTGCCCGACACCGACACCCACGTGGTGCCGGTGCAGAAGAAGCGGCCGGCGAAACGCCCGGCGCAGGCCCGCACCGTTGCCGACGCGCCGACGCGACACATCGTGCCGGCGCCGGACGCTCCCGCCGCCCCGAAAACGCGGACCCGCAAGACCACGGCGAAGGCACGCACGCGTCAGGCGTCCCCGGTCGCCGAGCCGGTGGCTCCCGTCGCCGCGGCGCCGGTGCCCGAGGTGGCGCCGGAGCCGAAGCCTCACGTGCCGCCGGCCCCGTCACCGCGCCGCCCGCGTGGACCGGTGCCGCTCGCTGCCTGGGCCCACGCCGTGTCCGACGAGCCAAAGGTCGAACCGCGGCGCACCGACAAGCGCGGGTTCTGGCGCGGCATCTTCCGCATGCCCGCCGAGGTCGCGCTCGTCGAGTACGCGCACGGCGCGAAGATTCACCGCCTGCTCATCGAAGCCGGCGACGATCACCTGGCCGACTTCATCTAGCCGGCGGACCTGCGTCCCACGCCGTGAGCACGGCGTAGAGGGTCGCCAGTACCGGGGTTGGAATACCGTGCGCCGCCGCGCGGCGCAGCGCCGCGCCGTGCAGCGCCTCCACCTCGATCCGCTTGCCCGCCTCGAGATCGATGAGCAGCGATGAGCGCGTCGTGGGCGGAATGCCGTCCATGTAGGCGGCGAGCGTCTCGAACCGGTCCGCCGAGAGCGTGACGCCTTCCGCCGCCGCGATCGCCGCCACTTCTCGGGCCGCCGCGTAGAACATCTCGCGCACGTGCGGACGCCGCCAGATCGGGCCAATCGGCAGGCGCGCGCCGCCGGTGAAGCCGGCAAACGGCGCGAGATACACGAACTTGTCCCAGATGGGCACGCGGGCGTCCGGCACCGGGGTGACCTGGATGTCGGCCGGGCGCATCACGTCGGCAATCGCGGCCACGCGCGGCGAGATGGCGGCGCGGTCGCCGAACGCCTCGCCGAAGATGATCGAGCGGTGGGTACCGGTCTGCGTGATGATGCCGGGCGCGGTCACCGCCGTGGCCACATAGGTGGTGCCGCCAAGCACCCGCGCCTCGCCCACGGCCGCCGCCACCTGATCCGCCGAGTCGACACCGTTCTGCAGTGTGAGCACCGCCGTGTCCGGGCCGACGAGCGGCGCGAGCAGCGGCAGCGCCGACGGGCTGTCGTAGGTCTTCACCGCGAAGATGACCAGATCCACCGGGCCGATGTCGCCGGGATCGGCGCTCGCCGTGACCCGCGCCACGACGTCGCCGAGGGCGGGGCTCTTCACCTGCAGCCCGTCGCGCCGGATGGCATCCAGGTGAGCGCCCCGGGCCACCACCGCCACATCCTGCCCGGCCAGGGCGAGACGCGCCCCGAAGTACCCGCCCACGGCGCCGGCTCCCACGATCGCAATTCGCATGGCTCCACTCCGTCGCGGCAGCGCCGGCACGGGCGCGGCCGGTCTCGGGTTCTATCACAGCCGGCGCGGCGGCGGCCCCGGCCGAACCACGCGCGCGCCCTCTCCGTCTAACCGGAGGCCAACGTCCGCCCGCTCGTTCCTGGAGTGTCCCGTGCGCTTGTGGATCGTGACCTGCCTGCTGGCGACCCTGCCAATGCTCGCCGCTGCCCAGCCCGCGGCGCGACCGCCCACCGATCTCGATCGGCTGATGGAAGACGTCGTGCGGCGGCGCGACGACAACTGGAAGAAGCTCCAGCAGTACATCCTCACCGAGCGACAGAAGGTCACGGTCACCGGACCGGAGGGGCAGCGCCTCTTCGGCGCGACACACGACTACCAGTGGTTCGTGAAGGACGGCTTCTTCATCCGCAGTCCGCTCACGGCCAACGGCGTGACCATCGCCGAGGGCGAACGGCGGCGCTACGAAGACCGCTACCTCACGCGCATGAAGGAACGCGACGCCCGCAAGGCGAAGCGCGACGCCGAGAAGGGCCTGCCGCCGGCGCCGATGTCCACCGAAGCGGTGGGTGACCTGCTGAGTCAGCAGGCCGAGCCGTCGTTCGTCTCGGCGGCCTACTTCCTCGAGTTCAAGTTCGAGCCGGGCCGCTACGCGCTCGCCGGACGCGAGACGCTCGACGGCCGCGAGGTGCTGCGCATCGAATACCACCCGGCGCGCCTCTTCAGTGACGACGAAGAGGTTCGGGTCGGGGTGGACGCGAAGGGCGCGACGGTCAGCCGGAGCGAGCGCGAGGCGCGGCGCGAGCGGCGCCGGCGCGAGCAGGATCGCGACGAAGGTGCGCGCATCGAACGGCAGATGAACAAGACGGCGCTCATCACCCTGTGGGTGCTGCGCGACCAGAAGCAGATCGTGCGCTACGTGTTCGACAACGTCGACTGGGGGTTCCTGCCCGGCCGGAGTGTGCTGCGATTCGACGATCTCACGGCCTCGATGCGCATGCACGAGGCCTTTCCCGGCATCTGGCTGCCGCAGTCGCTCGGCGCCCGCATCCGCGTGGCGACGGCGCTCGGCCGCACGGGCGCGAGCTACGATGTCACCTACAGTGATTACCGTCAGGCTGGCGTCACGGTGCGCGTGAAATGACGCGTCCGGTTCTGTTCCTCGCAGCATCGCTGCTGCTCGCCGCCGCCCGGGCCGGCGCGCAGCCCGTTACGGCGCCAATCGTCGAGCTTCGCGTCCACGGCAATCACTCGACTCCGGATGCCGACGTGCTGACGCTCTCGGGTCTGGCCGTGGGCCAGCCGGCGAGCGACGAGGTGCTCGATGCGGCCCGCGCCCGGATCGAGGCCAGTGGCCGCTTCGAGGCCGTGACGGTGCGCCGCCTGGAGCGGTCGATCGACACGCCCAACGACTTCATGGTGCTCATCGAGATCACCGAGCGCGCCGGCGTCTCCCCCGACGACCTCACGCCCGGCTGGGTCACGCGCCTTACGAGCGAGCGGATGTGGGTGCCCGTCGTGCGCTACGACGAAGGCTACGGCATGACCTACGGCCTGCAGTCGGCACTCGATGGCGTGTTCGGCGGCACGAGCCAGCTCGCCGTGCCGGCCACCTGGGGCGGCGAGCGGCGCATCGGCGTGGAGGGCACGCGCTCGTTCGAAGGCCGCGGCATCTCGCGCCTGCAGGCCGTTGCGGATCTGCGGCGCACGGTGCATCCGGCGTTCGACGTCGCGGAAGAGCGGACCCGGCTCTTCGGCCGGCTCGAACGCGCGCTCGCGACCGCGGCGCGCGTGGGCCTCGAAACCGCGCGCGACCGCGTGCGGTTCGACGGCGCGACCGATGACGTGACCCGCCTCACCGCGGACCTGATGGTCGATACCCGCGCCGACCCGGCCTTCCCCCGCAATGCCGTGTGGGGCCGCGCCGCCATCGACCGGCTCGACGTCGTGACCGGCGTGCGGCGCCGCCTGCGCGCCGATGCCTCGGCGGCGCTCGGTGTGCCCTTCGGCGCGGCCGTCACGGTGCGCGGCTTCATCACCTCGGCCGACGGCGCGCTGCCGCGTTACGAGCAGACGATGATCGGCGGCGGGCTTGCCACGCGCGGCCACCGGCGCGGCTACCGCGTCGGCGACAACGCCGCCGGAGCGTCGGTGTCACTCGCCTACCCCTTCGGCTCGCCGCTCGCGATCGTGCGCCACGGCGTGCGCACGTTCATCGACTGGGGCGCCGCCTACGACGCCGGCACGAAGGTGGGCGATGCGACCTTCGACCGCGGCATCGGCGTGGGCTGGTTCGCCAATCTGATGGCCGTGAACGCCTACGTCGATGCCGGCCGCGCCAACGGAAAATGGCGCGTGCACGTGCGTTTCGGCACGGGGTTCTAGCCCAGCACGTATCGCCTGAGCGCCTGCGCCACGCCGGCCTCGGTGTTGGGCGCCGTCACGGGCAGGCCCAGGGCCAGCAGTTCGGGCTCGGCGTTGCCCATCACCACGGCCGTGCCGGCCCAGCGCAGCATGTCGACGTCGTTGTGGTTGTCGCCGATGGCGAAAACCTCGTGGCGGGCCACGCCCAGATGGCGCGCGATGTCGGCGAGGGCCGGCCCCTTGGTGGCGCCGGCGGCGTTCACGTCCACGAGCGTGAAGTCGCGCGCCGGATACGACGTGACCGACACCGCCATCGCGTGCTGCCCGTCCACGGCCCCGACGGCGGCAACGACGTCGGCCATCTCACGCGTGCCGCCGTTGAAAGCCACCTGCACGGGCGGGTCATCGTCGAGCGCCCGCTCGAGGTCGTCGACGGCCCGCACGAGGTGACGGATGCGTTCGTAGTAGCCGCGCCGATTCGGCGGCTCCCACGACATCCGATCGAACACGGTCTGCCCGGCGCCGTCGCGATCGAACTGCATGAGTGTCGAGGCGCGCCAGGGACGCGTGGCCTCGAGCACCCGCCGCGCCGTGTCCTGAGTGAGGTGCCGCACGGCCAGCGTGCCGCCGCCGCGCACGCGTGCCACGGCGCCGTTGTAGGCGACGAGCGTGAGCGGATCAGGCAGCTCGTCCACAGCCTGCAGCGCGAACGGATAACTCCGGCCGGTGACGACGACCAGATGCACGCCCTGCCGGGCCGCGGCGGCCAGCGCCTCGAGGTTCTCGGCCGGCACGCGTCCGCGGCCATCGAGCAGCGTGCCGTCGAGGTCGAGCGCGACGAGACGAATCACCCGTTGATGCGCTTGACGAATGCCTGATACGCGTCGGGGTTATGCGACTGCATGTAGGCCGCGAAATCCGTGCCCACACGCTCGAGGTTCGCCATGTAGGAGGGGTCCTTGTAGGCCTCGCGGATCCCCGGCAGCACCACGCGAAGCCGCTCGAACACCACCAGCAGTTCGCGGCCGCTCTGAAAGAACAGCTCCTTGTTGAGCACGCCGGTGACGATGAACGACGCCACCATGTCCCAGTAGGAGATGACCATGCGGTAGGAGGCGTTTTCCGGGCTGCCCGGGGGCACGAGCGAGGCCAGATCTTCCCACTTCTTCGGCCGGAAACTGGCCGTGAACCAGGCCCGGGCCTCTCGCATGCGCTCGTCGCGGCGCATCTCGTAGAGTCTCAGGATGAGGTTCGCGTCGTCGTACGTGGGTCTCGATACCATGCCGTCGCCTCGGGAAGATGTGGACAGTGCCGATACAATAGTCGAGATATGAATCCGTGGGACGAGATTAGCGGCGCCAACGCCGGTTACGTGCTCGAACTGTACGAGCGGTACCAGAGCGACCCCGGCTCGGTCGATGACGAGACGCGCGCGGCCTTCCGCACCTGGACGCCGCCGCCGGCCACCGCGGCGGCACCGGCCGCCGCCGCCGCGCCGAGCGATCTGAACGCGGCCATCGCCGCCGTGACCCTGGCCGAATCGATCCGCCGCTACGGCCACCTGGCCGCGGCGCTCGATCCGATCGGCTTCAACCGTCCGGTCGGCGACCCGTCGCTGCATCCTCAGTCGCACGGCCTGACGACCGACACGCTCAAGGCGCTGCCCGCGAGCATCATCGGCGGCCCGGTGGCCGCCGGCGCCGCCAATGCCTTCGAGGCCATCGAGCGGCTGCGCGCAATCTACTGCGCGACGAGCGGCCACGACTTCGCGCAGGTGTTCGTGCCCGACGAACGCGTGTGGCTGCGCGAGGCCGTTGAAGCTCGGCGCTTCCGGCCGCCGACCGACCCGATCGAGAGCCGCGAACTGCTCGACCGCATCACGCAGGTCGAGGTGTTCGAACGTTTCCTGCAGCGCACGTTCCCCGGCAAGACGCGCTTCTCGATCGAAGGCCTCGATCTGATGATCCCGGTGCTCGACGAGATCATCGCCGACGCCGCTGCCTCGGGCGTGAAGCACGTGCTCATCGCCATGGCCCACCGCGGCCGCCTGAACGTGCTCGCGCACGTGATGCGCAAGCCGTATCCGCAGATCCTGGCGGAGTTCAAGGACCCGCTCTTCTCGCGCAGCAGCCGCATCGACCTCGGCTGGATGGGCGACGTCAAGTACCACGCCGGCGCGCGCGTCGAACATCCCGACCGTCCGCAGACGCTCGTCATCTCGATGCCGCCGAACCCGAGCCATCTGGAGGCGGTCGATCCGCTGCTCGTCGGCATGGCCCGCGCCGCCGCGACATCCACGAGCACACCCGGCGCGCCGGTGCTCAAGCCGCAGGAAGTGCTCGGCATCCTCATCCACGGCGATGCCGCGTTCCCCGGCCAGGGCATCGTCGCCGAGACGCTGAACCTCTCGCGGCTCACCGGCTGGAACGTCGGCGGCACGATTCACATCATCGCCAACAACCAGCTCGGCTTCACCGCCGACCCGCACGAGTCGTTCTCGACCAGCTACGCGAGCGGCCTGGCACGCGGCTTCAAGATTCCGATCGTCCACGTCAACGCCGACGACCCGGTGGCCTGCATCGAAGCGGCGCGGCTGTCGTGGGCCTACCGGCAGCGCTTCCAGCTCGACTTCCTCATCGACCTCGTCGGCTACCGCCGCCACGGCCACAACGAGGGCGACGAACCCGCCTTCACGCAGCCGCAGCTCTACCAGCGCGTGAGCGAGCACCCGACCGTGCGTCGGCAGTACGCCGAGGCGCTCGTCGCGAGCGGCGCCGTGCCGGCCACGCTGCCCGACGAACTGGTTGCGAAACACGGCGCGGCGATGGAAGCCGCCTACGCGGGTCTCAAACCCGAGGAACACTACGTTCCAGAAGTACCGGTCGTGCCGCCGAGCGGCGCCGCCGCGCGCGTCGACACGGCCGTGCCGCTCGATCGGCTGGTGGCGCTGAACGACGCGCTGTCGCAGGTGCCGGCCGGCTTCACGGTGCACAAGAAACTCGAACGCGGCCGCGAACGGAAGAAGGCCATGCTGGCCACGCCCGACGAGCCGACGATCGACTGGTCGGCCGCCGAAGAGCTGGCGCTCGCCTCGACGCTCGCCGACGGCATTCCGGTGCGCTTCACCGGCGAGGACGCCGAGCGCGGCACCTTCAGCCACCGCCACGCCGTGCTGCACGACGCGGTCACCGGCGACAAGCACGTGCCGCTGCAGGCGCTGCCGCAGGCGAAGGCGGCCTTCGAGATCCACAACAGCGCGCTCTCGGAGCTGGCCGTGCTCGGCTTCGAGCTGGGCTACAACCTGCAGGAGCCGAAGCGGCTCGTGCTGTGGGAAGCCCAGTACGGCGATTTCATCAACGGCGCCCAGACCATCCTCGACGAGTACCTGATGTCGGGCCGCGCCAAGTGGGGCATGGCGCCGTCGGTCGTGCTGCTGCTGCCGCACGGCTACGAGGGCCAGGGCCCCGACCACTCGAGCGCGCGCGTCGAACGTTTCCTGCAGCTGGCGGCCGACACCAACGTGCGCATCGTGAACTGCACGACGGCGGCGCAGTACTTCCACGTGCTGCGGCGCCAGGCGCTGCTGCTCGACACCGACCCGCTGCCGCTCATCATCCTCACGCCGAAGAGCCTGTTGCGGCATCCGATGGTGGCCTCGCCGGCGCGCGAACTCGCCGAGGGCCGCTTCCAGAAGGTGATCGACGACGTCGTCACGGCCAAGGCGCCGTCGAAGGTGAAGCGCCTCGTGCTCTGCAGCGGCAAGGTCTTCGTGGATCTCGTGTCGAGCGAGGCGCGCAAGAACGACACCAGCGTGGCCATCGCCCGTGTCGAGCAGCTCTACCCGTTCCCGGCCGAACAGGTGCGCGGGCTCTGCGAGCGCTACGGCAAGCTGAAGGAAGTCTGCTGGGTGCAGGAAGAGCCGGAGAACATGGGCGGCTGGGACTTCGTCCGCGGCGAGCTCGAACGGCTCATCGACGGCCGCTGGCCGCTGCGCTACGTGGGCCGCGTCCGCAACTCGAGCCCGTCGGAAGGGTCGGCGGCCTGGCATCAGGTCAATCAGCGGGCGCTCGTCGCCCAGGCCTTCGAAGACAAGGCCGACGTGCCCGACGCCACGCGCGTCGTCGCCAAGCAGGTTTAAGGGGTCATCGTGGTGAATATCGTTGTTCCGGAACTGGGTGAGTCGGTCGTCGAAGCGCGCATCGCGCGCTGGCTCAAGAAGGAAGGCGACCAGGTGGCCCTGGGCGAAGCGCTCGTCGAGCTCGAAACCGAGAAGATCGACCTCGAGGTGAGCGCCGATCGCGCCGGCCAGCTGACGAGCATCAAGCACCCCGAAGGCGCCGACGTGAAGGTGGGCGAGGTGCTGGCGCTGCTGGATCCGTCGAAGGCGGCTGCCGCCGCGGCGCCGACGACGCTGCCTCCCGCGGCCGCGCCGGCCACGGTCGAGTCGGCCGCGCCGAAGGCGACACCCGCCGCAAAGAACGTGGCGAAGGAACATGCGGTGAGCCTCGCCGCGGTGCCCGCGTCGGGACCGCGCGTGACCAAGCAGGACGTCCGCGAGTTCGTGGCGGCAAGCACTCCGCCTGCCGCCGCCAAGGCGGCGCCGGCCGCCGCGCCCGCGCCGCGCCCCACGCCCGCCGCGCCCGGTGACCGCACCGAGGAACGCGTGCGCATGACCAAGCGCCGCGCCACCATCGCCCGCCGTCTCGTCGAGGCGCAGCGCACCGCCGCCATGCTCACCACGTTCAACGAGGTGGACATGACCGCGGTAATGGACATCCGCGCCCGCCGCAAGGAGGCCTTCACGAAGAAGTACGGCGTGAACCTCGGCCTGACCTCGTTCTTCGTGAAGGCGGTCGTCGGCGCCCTCAAGGCCTTCCCGGCCATCAACGCCGAGATCCAGGGCGACGAGATCGTCTACAAGCACTACTACGACATCGGCATGGCCGTTGGCGCCGAAGGCGGCCTCGTCGTGCCGGTGCTGCGCGACGCCGATCGCATGGGCTTTGCCGACATCGAGCTCGGCATCCGCGACTTCGCCGCGCGCGCGAACAACGGCTCGTTGACCCTCGAAGACCTGAAGGGCGGCACCTTCACCATCACCAACGGCGGGGTATTCGGCTCGATGATGAGCACGCCCATCCTCAACCCGCCGCAGGTGGGCATCCTCGGCCTGCACAAGATCGCCGACCGCGCCGTGCCGGTGAACGGCCAGGTGGTCATCCGTCCGATGATGTATCTGGCGCTCAGCTACGATCACCGAATCGTGGACGGCCGCGAGGCCGTGCAGTTCCTGGTCAAGGTGAAGGACTTCATCGAAGATCCGGCCTGGCTGCTCATCGAGGGCTGACAGGTTTGCAGTAAGATCGCCGGACCTTCCCAGAGGATCCGGACCAGTGGAACCAAGCGCGACGATACTGCTCCATGCATGGCGGGGTGGTGAGGCGACGGCGCTCGATCGCCTCCTGCCGCTCGTCTACGACGAGCTCGCCCGGATCGCGCGCGGCGCGCTGCGGTCCGAACGTGCCGACCACACGCTGCAGACGCGCGCGCTCGTCCACGAGGCCTACCTCCGGCTCATCGACGCCGACGTGTCTTGGCAGGACAAAGCCCACTTCATGGCCGTGGCCGCCCGCACGATGCGGCGCGTGCTCGTGGACCACGCCCGCAGCCGCCGGCGGCAGAAGCGCGGCGGCGGCGCGGTGAAGGTCGAGCTGGAGGACATCGCGGCCGTCGTCGCCGCGCCGTCGCTCGACGTGCTCGATCTGCACGACGTGCTGGAACGGCTGGCCGCCTTCGACGCGCGCAAGGCCAGCATCGTGGAGCTGCACTTCTTCGGGGGCCTGAGCTACGACGAGACGGCGGAAGCCGTCGGCGTCTCGGCCGCCACCGTGGACCGCGAGCTGCGGATGGCCAAGGCGTGGCTGCGCCACGAACTGACGGCCAAGGGCAGCACGGCCCCCGAGTGACCGGCGGCGCCAGGGAGCGTCGATGACACCCGAGCGCTGGGCGGCGGCACAGGAGCTGTTCGAGGCGGCATTGGCGCTGCCCGATGACCGACGCGCCGCCTGGGTCGATGACCACGCCGCCGATGCCGATCTGGCGGCGCTCGTCGGCGGCATGCTCGAGGCTGACGCCGTCGAGCGCGGCGGCGAACCGCTCGAAGCCGTCGTCAGGCAGGCGATGGTCGAGACCGCCGGCGCTCCGCGGCCCGCCCCCGACCGCCTCGGCCCCTACAAGATCGTGCGCATGCTCGGCGAGGGCGGCATGGGTGCCGTCTATCTCGCCGAACGCGACGACGACGAGTTCCTGCAGCAGGTGGCCATCAAGGTGGCGCGCGGCCTGCTCGATCCGGAGCGGGTGCGGCAGTTCCGCACCGAACGCCAGATTCTCGCCTGGCTCGAACACCCGAACATCGCCCGGCTGTTCGACGGCGGCACGACGGCCGACGGCCTGCCCTACCTCGTCATGGAACACGTCGAGGGGCAGCCGATCGACGCCTACTGCAACCAGCGGCGGCTCGACGTCGCGGCGCGGCTCCGCCTCTTTCTCGACGTCTGCGACGCGGTGAGCCACGCCCACCGCAGCCTCATCGTGCACCGTGACATCAAGCCGAGCAACATCATGGTGACCGACGAGGGCGTGCCGAAGCTGCTCGACTTCGGCATCGCGCGGCTGGCCCTCGAGGGCGCGCCGGATGCCGCGGCCGCCGGCGCCGGGCCGCAGGGCATGATGACGCCGTACTATGCCAGCCCAGAAGTCGTGCGCGGCGGCCAGGTCACGACCGCCGCCGACGTCTACGCGCTCGGCGTGCTGCTGCACGAGTTGCTCACCGGCACGCGGCCGCTGCGCTTCCGCACGATGACGAGCGAGGAAGTCGAACGCGTCGTCTGCCACGTCGATCCGCGGCCGCCGAGTCTCGCCGCGCGCGACACCGACGACCAGGGGCCGCCGCCGGCCGACCGCGCGGCAGAGCGCCAGACGACGCCGGAGGCGCTCGCAGCGCAGCTTGCCGGCGATCTCGACGCCATCGTCGCCCGCGCGCTGCACAAGGCGCCGGCGCAACGCTACGCATCGGTCGAGGCGCTGGCCGCCGACATCCGCGCCGCGCTCGAGCATCGGCCCGTCTCGGCGCGTCCGCAGACCTGGCGCTACGTCGTGGGCCGCTTCGTCGGCCGCCACCGCTGGGCCACGGCCGCCGCGGTCACGGCGGCGGTGGCGGTGAGCGCCGCCGCGGTGCTCTTCTCGGCGCAGGCGGCGCGCCTCGCCGAAGAGCGTGACCGGACGGCCCGCGAACGTGACACCGCGCGCCAGGTCTCCCGCTTCCTGACCGATCTCTTCGACGTGTCGAATCCCGACGTGACCGGCAGCAGCGCGCCGGTCACCGCGCAGGAGCTCCTGAAGCGCGGCGCCGAGCGCATCGACGCCGATCTGGCCGGCCAGCCCGTGGTGCAGGCGCGGCTGCTCGCCACGATGGGCATGGCCTACACCTCACAGGGCGCGTATCAGGCGTCGCTCGCGCTCTTCCAACGCGCGCTCGAACTGCGTCGCGCCACGCTCGGCCCAGACGATCTCGACACAGTGGCGTCCATGGACGACATGGGTGAGGCCTACCGCGAACTCGGCCGCTTCGACGAAGCCGAGTCGATGCATCGCGAGGCACTCGCCGCCAAAGAGCGCCTCGGCGCGCCGCCCGCCTCGATTGCCGCCTCGCTCAACAACGTCGGCCTGACGCTCAGCGAACGCGGCCGGTTCACCGAGGCCGAGCCGCTGCTGCGCCAGGCGCTCGACATGTGGCGGCGTCACGAGGGCCCGACCGCCGATGTCGTCGCTTCCGGACTCAACAACCTCGCCGACGTCGTGCGGCAGCAGGGCCGCGTGGCCGAAGCCGTGCCGTTGCTCGAAGAGGCCATCGCGATCCGGCGGCAGACCGTCGGCGCCACACATCCGTCGCTGGCCATCGTGGTGGGCCATCTGGGGCGCGTGTTCAGTCAGCAGGGCGACGCGGCCAGGGCCGAGCCGCTGCTGCGCGAGGCGCTCAACATCCGCCAGCACGTCTACGGCGTCGACCATCCCGACACGGTGAATACCCGCAGCGACCTCACATCGCTGCTCCACGATCAGGGCGATCTGGCGGGCGCCGAGCCGTTCTACCGGGCCGCGGTGAGCAGCCTGGCCACCCGCCTCGGACCGACGAGTCCCGACTACGCCGTGCAGGTCAACAACCTCGCCACCGTGCTCGAGGATCAGCGGCGGTTCGAGGAAGCCGAACGGCTCTATCGCGAGTCGCTCGCCATTCGCCAGCGCAGCGACGCGCCGGTGCCGCAATCCGTCGCGCGCGCGCAGCACAACCTCGCGCGCACGCTGCTTGCCATGGGCCGCATTCCCGAATCCGAGGAACTGGTGCGGTCGGCCCTCGCCACGAGGCAGGCGGTGTTTCCGCCGGGGCATTTCGAGACGGCGCTGAGCCAGGTGCTGCTCGGCAAGGTGCTGGCCGCGCGCCGCCGCCCGGCGGACGCGGCGCCGCTCCTCGCCGCGGCCGTCGAGTCGCTTCGGGCCGACTCCGCCCTCGACCCCCGCTACGTCGCCTACGGACTGCTGGCGCTGTCGGAGTTCCACCGGGTGCAGGGCCACGCCGAGCGCGCCGAGCCGCTGGCCCGCGAGGCCACCACGCGCCTGGCGAAGCTGCCCGCCGGCCACTGGCTGCGCGCCACGGCCAAGGTCGAACTGGCCGCCGGCCTGGCCGCACTGAAACGCCCCGATGAAGCAGCTGGCATCCTCCGTCCGGCACTCCGGGAGCTGACGCGCCGCTTCGGCGAAGCCGACGACCGCGTCCGCGATGCCGTTAATCTGCTGGCCGCGCTCGGCGTTTGATCGGGCGCCTCGATGACCAATGTCTGGATTCAACGTCAGGTAGTAAGACAAAATTGGCAATAAAGTTCCGCCTGGCACTGACTATTGTCCGAAGCCAGGGCCCGTATTTCGCGCCCTCGTCGCGCCAGACCTGCGCAGCGCTGCATGCCCAAGCCCCGGAACTTCCCGGCGAACTCGGCGTTTCCCTGAGAAGAGCTGCGGCGCCGCCTGCGGGACCCGATCTTGCTACAGACGTGTGGGGGCCCGACAATTCACCTGCTGGTGCAGGTCATCCCTCTTCAGACCCGGAAGATCGCGGACTGGAGAGCCTCGGGCACCACGAGGACGACCAACCATGCTGGCCGCTGCCGTCGAACCACAACTCATCGGAGAAAGTCCGGCCGTTGCCGATCTGCGCGCCGACATCGAGCGCACCGCGCGCTCCGACGCGAAGGTCCTCATCACGGGCGAAAGCGGCGTGGGCAAGGAACTGGTGGCGCGAGCCGTGCACGCCCACAGCACGCGCGCGGCCCGGCCCTTCGTGGCCGTGAACTGCGCCGGCCTGCCTGAAACCCTGCTCGAGTCCGAGCTCTTCGGCCACGTGAAGGGCAGCTTCACCGGCGCCTACCGTGACAAGCAGGGCAAACTCGAAATGGCCGACGGCGGCACCCTGTTCCTCGACGAAGTGGGCGAGATGACGCTTCGCATGCAGGGTCTGCTGCTCCGCTTCCTCGAAACCGGCGAGTTGCAGAAAGTGGGCGCCGACCGCTCACGCACCACGGTCAACATTCGCGTCATCGCCGCGACCAACCGCAACCTGCGCGAGCTCATCAGCCAGCAGGCCTTCCGCGAGGACCTGTTCTACCGCCTGAACGTGATCCACCTGCTGGTGCCGCCGCTCCGCGAGCGTCGCACCGACATCCCCGACCTCGTGCAGCGTTTCCTGCAACGCAGCACCGCCACCGGACACTACGCGCTGCGCGCGGTGTCGCCGGAAGCGATGGACGCCCTCACGAAATACTCGTGGCCGGGCAACGTCCGCGAGTTGCAGAATCTCGTCGAGCGCCTGGTGGTCACCTGCCAGCGCGAGATCGCGCAGCCCGACGACCTGCCGCCCGAAATCCGCCTGCTGCCGTTCGGCGCCTACCGCCCGCGGCGCGAACGACGGCGCACCGTGTCGGACGAGCTGTACCAGAAGCTGCTCGACACCGGCGAGTCGTTCTGGACGCTCGTCTATCCGCTCTACATGCAGCGCGAGATCACCCGAGGCAACCTGCGCGATCTGATTCGCAAGGGCCTGCAGGAAGCACGCGGCAACTACCGGATCGTGGTCCGCCTCTTCAATATGCCGCATGGAGACTACAAGCGGTTCCTGAACTTCCTGCGCACGCACGAGTGCCAGGTGTCATTCAAGGAATTCCGGTGAACCTGCCCGTTTTGACCTGACTTTATTCTCGGAAACATGGCGCGATAGTCATCGGTTGCCCGCCCTTGTCGTCGAACAGCTGATAATATTACCCACCTACCGCGAGGTCGCGCCCCCCCCACGATGCCACCCGTCGACGCCCCCGGCTACGCTCCACCTCCGCAGCCCAGGGGCTCCGCCCTCATCGGGCGGAGTCAGGCGCTCAAGGTCGTGCAGCAGGAAGTCGAGTACGCGGCGCGGTCAGACGCCAAGGTGCTCATCACGGGCGCCAGCGGCGTGGGCAAGGAAGTGGTGGCGCATCTCATCCACCAGCGCAGCCGCCGCCGGCATGCGCCGATGCTCACGATCAACTGCGCGGCGATGCCTGACACGCTGCTCGAATCCGAGCTCTTCGGACACGCGCGCGGCAGCTTCACCGACGCCTACCGCGACAAGCGCGGCCTCTTCGAGGCGGCCAACAGCGGCACCGTCTTCATGGACGAAGTGGGCGAGATGTCGCTGCGCATGCAGGCGCTGCTGCTCCGCTTCCTCGAAACCGGTGAAATCCAGCGCGTGGGCGACGAACGCAACCGCGTCAACGCCAACGTGCGCGTCGTGGCGGCCACCAATCGACGCCTGCCCGAGCGAATCGCCGCCGGCGAATTCCGCGAAGACCTGTACTACCGCCTCAACGTCATCCACATCACGATCCCGCCGCTGCGCGAGCGCAAAGACGACGTGACGCCGCTGCTCGATCACTTCCTGCGGCTCTTCGCGGTGGAGCACGGCGTGCCGCTGCCGCAGTGCTCGCCCGACGCCATCGCGGCGCTCGAGGCCTACGACTGGCCGGGCAACGTCCGCGAGCTGCGCAACATCGCCGAACGCCTGACCTGCCGCTGCCCGGGCGGCGTCATCCAGGCGGACGACCTGCCGCTCGAGGTGCGCACCCGCAGCACGCCGGCGGAAAGCGCGCCGGCCAGGGTCGCCGCGCCGGTGCCGGCGCAGGCGCTGCTCGACCGCATTCTGCTCAAGGGCGAGTCGTTCTGGGACGTGGCCTACGAGCCGTTCATGGCCCGCGACCTCACCCGCGACGACGTGCGGCATCTCGTGCGGGTGGGCCTCGAACAGACGCGCGGCAACTACAAGGCGCTCGTGCAGCTGTTCAACATGGAGCCGCAGGACTACAAGCGGTTCCTGAACTTCCTGCGTAAGTACGGCTGCCACATGCCGTTCCAGCGCTTCCGCATGGCGCCCGGCAGAGAGATTGAGTAGAGAAGAACGGAGAGATGTGGTGATCGGCTGATCTGAGATCTGGCGATCTGCAGGTCGACCACCAGATCACACGATCAGAAGCTCACCCGATGCCGCAATCGCCTATGCGGCGGCCACCGCGTCCACGTACGACTGCCAGCGCGCGTCGTCCGGAGCGGTGAACGCCACACCGCAGCTCACCGGCTGCAGCGGGTCTGAACGGTGCGCCCACACCCGCTGGCCGCGCAGGTCGATGCCGAGTTCGGGAATGACGACGTGCACCGTCTCACCGGGCGACGCTGCCCCGAACACTTCCAGACAGGCACCACCGTAGCTCACGTCGAGCAGACGCCCGGGCAACCCGCCGACGACGGCGGCGACTTCAGCGGCCAGGCGCTTGCGTGGCCACCGGCGCTTCGGTCGCGGCACGGCCAGCAGTTCCGAGATCGTCAGCTCGAGCTCGCGGGGCGTGACCGGCGCGAGCAGATAGCGGGCGCCGAGGCCCGCGGCTTCCACTTCGAGCACGTGATCCTGGCCACCGATGACGATGGCCACCGTGCGCGGGAACTCGACCCGCGCCACGGCAACGAGATGCAGGCCGTTGTACGGCCCGAGCCGCACATCGGTCACGAGCACCTCGGGAGGCGGGCCCTCCTCGAGCGTCCGCCGGGCGTCTGGAAAACTCGCACTGGCGCGGGCGGAGAGCCCCGAGCGGCGAAGCGCCGTGACACGGCCCGACAACACGGCCGCATCGGCACTGACGACGAGGATGTCTGATGTCATGCTCATTGGAGGAGGACGAGAAGCAGCATGCAAACACGCAGCCAGACGTGATCGCCGGCATTCTCGCAGTATCGTCCGCCAATGGCAAGCTGCATCCAGACTTGTGGGCACACTGCCGCTGATTTTCGTTCGGGTCGGGTGTCCCGCTACGCGGGCAGTCCGCTGCCGCCGGGCGCCGGCAGGATGCCGGGCAGGAGGTCGAGTCCGTCGACGAACGACCGCCACCGGGCATCGACGGCGCTGTCACGGCGCAGCGCCAGGCCACAGGCAATCGGCTGGGCCTTGCCGGGGCGGCGCGTCCAGACCCGCTCGACCGGCACCTTCAGTCCCGTGGACGGCACGACCAGCTCGAGTGTCTCGGTCGGAATGTCGGCGCCGAAGAACTCGATACCGGCACCGCCGTAGCTCACGTCCACGATCCGCGCGTCCACGCCGGCCACGACCGAGGCCACTTCCCGGGCCGGGCGGCGGCGGGGCCAGCGGCGCTGCGGTCGCGGGTTGGCCACGATCTCGGCCAGCACGGCGCCCAGGCGATCGAGCGTCACCGGCTCGACCAGGTAGCGGGCGCCAAGGTGATAGGCCTCGGCCTGCAGCGCGGGGTCGCGGGGGCCCGTGACGAGGCAGGCCGTGCGCGGATGTTCGACCTGGGCGATGGCGACCAGGTGCAGTCCGTTGTAGTCGCCGAGTTGCACGTCGGTGACGATGGCTTCGGGCTCGAGTTCCGCCAGTACCTGCCGGGCGTCGAGGAAGCCACGCACCGGCAGCACGACGAAGCCGGCCTTCGAGAGGGCATCAAGACGGGCCTGGGCTGTCGTCTCCATCGTGCCGACGAGCAGAACCGGCATGCGCTGAGAGCCTGAACTGGTCACGCCGCTCTCTTTATCAAGTTTCGCGCCAACTCGAAATCGCCAGATAATGGCCTGAAAACAATGAAATGGCCATAGGTGCGCGGCCGAGCGTCAACACAATCGTAAAGGTGGTGCGTGGAGCGTCGTTTCGTTGACAGGCTCCGGCCACGATTGAGCGGTTGCGCGGCGGCAGGGGCTGGTTCACGATAGGGCCCATGCGACTCAGCCTGGTCACGCTCTTCACGCTCCTGCTCGCGCCGGCACTGCTGCCGCTCGCCTCGGCCATTCAGGGACCGCCGCGCCCGGCGCCGCTTCCGCCGCCGCCCGATGTCGCCGCGCCTCCGAAGGACGCCGTGACGCAGGCCTCCGGCCTCGCCTCCAAAGTTCTGACGCCAGGCAGCGGCACGGCGAAACCCGGCCCCACCGACATGGTCACCGTGCACTACACGGGCTGGACCACCGACGGCAAGATGTTCGACAGCTCGCTCGTGCGCAAGGAACCGAACACCTTCCCGCTCGACCGCGTGATCAAGGGCTGGGGCGAGGGCGTGCAGCTCATGACCGCCGGCGAGAAGCGCCGACTCTGGATTCCCGAGGCCCTCGCCTACAAGGGGCAAGCTGGCCGCCCCGCCGGCATGCTCGTGTTCGACATCGAGCTCCTCGAGTTCTCGCCCGCCCCGACGACTCCACCGGCGGACGTGGCCGCGCCGCCGAGCGACGCGAAGGTGACCCCGTCGGGCCTCGCCTACAAGACGATCAAGGCCGGCACCGGCACCGAACATCCGAAGAAGAGCAGCCGCGTGACCGTGCACTATTCGGGCTGGCAGACCAACGGCAAACTGTTCGACAGCTCCGTCATGCGCGGCCAGCCGGCGAGCTTCGGCCTGGGCGACGTGATCGAAGGCTGGACGGAAGGTGTGCAGCTCATGGTGGTGGGCGAGAAGATGCGCTTCTGGATTCCCGAGAAGCTCGCCTACAAGGGCCAGGCCGGCGTGCCGTCGGGCATGCTGGTGTTCGACGTGGAGCTCATCTCCTATCGCGACTAGACCGCCGGGCGTGACGTTCGTCGCAGACCGCGGCGACGTCGCGCACCGCCTCGACCAGGCCGTCCTGCGCCACGTCCCCGGCGCCTTCGGACTGTCGCGGTCGCGTCTCCAGAAGCTCGTCGCCGCCGGCCGCGTCCTCATCAACGGCGCGCCGGCACGACGCGCTGCCCAGCGCCTCGCCGCCGGCGACCTCGTGGCACTCGATGCCGTGGCGGCGCCGCCGCCCACCCCTCCCGCCGCCGAAGCCCTGCCGCTCGACGTCGTCTTCGAAGACGACGACGTGCTCGTCGTCTGCAAGCCCGCCGGCATGGTGGCGCACCCGACCTCGCGCCAGCGATCCGGCACCGTCCTGAACGCGGTACTCGGCCGCGGCGGCGACGACGACGGCTCGTGGTCACCGCGCCTCGTGCAGCGCCTGGATCGCGACACCTCGGGCCTCATGATCATCGCCAAGCGCGGCGACGTGCATACGGCCCTGCAACGCGATCGCCACGACATCGTGAAGGACTATCTGGCCGTCGTCTGGGGCCGGCCGTCGCCCCGCCAGGGCGCCATCGACGCAGCCCTCGGACGCGATCCGCTCGACCGCCGCCGCATGATGGTGCGCACAGGCGGCGCGCCGTCGCAGACGACCTACGCAGTGCTGGCGCACTCGACGGGCGCGGAGCGCGGGCTGAGTCTGGTGCGCTGCCGTCTCGGCACCGGCCGCACGCACCAGATCCGCGTGCACCTGACCGAGCGCGGCTGGCCCATCGTCGGCGACCAGACGTACGGCCACGCGCCGCGCCGCCGCCTCGTGTCGCCGGCGCTCGACCGGCACGCCCGCGCCTTCGCCCGCCAGGCCCTGCATGCATGGCGCCTGCGCCTGCGGCTGCCATCCTCCGGCCGGGTCATCGCCCTCGAAGCGGCGGTGCCGGACGACCTCGGTGCGCTCATCGACGCCGCTCGTCTCGGCCGCGCGCTGCTCACAGGCGCCGACGAACGCTGAGGCCGGGGCGACCGCACCCGCCGCGCGCGGACGGTGACATAATCCGGCGCGGCCGGGGGCCACGCCGATGACCATCCACGAACTCACGAGCCGTCTGGCCGCGCAGCCGGCACGGCGTCTGGCCGTGCTGCCGACGCCACTCGAAGACGCGCCGCGCCTGCGCGAGGCGCTTGGCGGCCGCGCCCGCTGCCCGCGCATCCTCGTCAAGCGCGACGATCTGACCGGCCTCGGCCTGGGCGGCAACAAGGCCCGCAAGCTCGACTTCCTCATCGGCGACGCGCTTGCCAAAGGCGCCACGTCCGTCATCACGACCGGCGCCGCGCAGTCGAATCACGCGCGGATGACGGCCGCGGCGGCGCGCCGTGCCGGTCTGGCCGTGGATCTGGTGCTGACGACGGCCGACGAGCCGGCGCCGCTCGAAGGCAATCTGCTGCTCGATCACCTCTTCGGCGCCCGCGTGCACATGGTGCCGGCCGTCGATCCGATGCTGGCGGTGGGTCACGACGAAGCCGTCGTACGCCAGGTGGCCGAGAGTCTGGTGGCGGACGGCGGGCGCCCGTATGTGATCGCCGTAGGCGGCTCGAGCGCGGTGGGCGCCCTGGGCTACGTCGCCGGCACCGTCGAGCTCGCCGGCCAGCTCGCGGCGCTCGGCGTGGCCCCGCGCCGGGTGTACTTCGCCAGCGGTTCACGCGGCACGCAGGCCGGTCTGACGCTCGGCGCGCACCTGCTCGGCCTGCCTTACGACCTGCACGGCGTGGCCGTGAGCGGCGGCGAACCCGAGAAGATCGAACGCGCCCGGCGGGTCGCCGGTGAAGCCGCGGCGCTTCTCGGCGCCGACGCCTCGGTGCGCGAGGCCCGCTTCTTCACCGATCAGGGCTTCATCGGCGACGGCTATGGGCTGCCAACACCGGAGGGCCTCGAGGCGATGCGGCTCGCCGCCCGCACCGAAGCCCTGGTGCTGGACCCCACCTACACCGCCAAGGGTCTGGCCGCACTCGTCGCGCACGTCCGCTCGAGCGAGCTCGGCGCTGACGACACGGTGGTGTTCCTCCACACTGGAGGCGCCCCTGCCACGCTCACGTCGAAAGCCGCGGCGGCGCTGGTTAGCGCCCCCGGATGGCAGAATCGATAACAATTCCGCCGCCGGGCGTGTGCAGAATTTGAGCACGGTGTGCCAGAACCAGGCACACGATGCTTAACCCACTCATTTTCTGCAGTTTAGCTATCGAACTGCCGCGCTGATCGATGTCTGGTGTGCCACTGTAGCGCAACCAGCCGCCTCATCGGCCCCGAAAAGGCGCGGCGTGCAAGTGCAGGCATCGCCGTGCTGAGCCCCTGCCAATACGGCCGGAAATCGCGGACGCGCGACAGGTGAACGACAGTGCCGCGCATGTGGCAGCCACCTTGCGAATACGGGGGGCATGTCCGCACCGTCCCAAACACGCCTCGGCCCGCTGAGCCTCGGGCTCCGGCGTCTCCCGATCAGCGCTCTGGTCGCTGCCCTGGCCGTCGGGTTCTTCGCCACCGACGCCTCAGCACAGCGCCGTCACCGCCCCGTCCGCGCCGACGAGGTGAAGTTCGACACACTGCTCCAGGACGTGGAGCTCGACGACGCGGAAGTGCCCGTCATCGTCGAGTTCAACGACGAGAAGGACGCCGACACCCTGATCCAGGCGGAAGGCGGACGCAAGGGCAAGCGCCTCGGCAGCATGCGCGGCCGCACCACCCGCATGAACAAGCGGATGCTGCGCCGTCTCGCCCGCAACGGCGCCATCAAGCGCGTGCACTACGACCGCCCGGTCGAAGCGCTCGTGGGCCGCACGGCCGCCGCCGTCGGCGCGCTCACCGTGCACCAGAAGATGGGCTACACGGGCGCCGGCATCGGCGTGGCGGTCATCGATTCGGGCGTCACGCCCGCGCACAACGACCTGCGCTACGCCTGGTCCACGACTCAGCGCATCACGAAGTTCGTCGATTTCGTCGGCACCGGCACGACCGCCTACGACGACTGGGGTCACGGCACGCACGTCGCCGGCATCATCGCCGGCAACGGCTACGAGAGCAACGGCGCCCGCAGCGGCGTGGCGCCCAGAGCCACGATCGTCGCCCTCAAGGCCCTCGACCGCGAGGGCAAGGGCCGCATCAGCTCGATCATCGCCGCGCTCGATTGGGCGGTGGCCAACCGCGTCGCCTACAACATCCGCGTCATCAACATGTCGCTCGGCGCGGGCGTGTTCGAGTCGTACAACACCGACCCGCTGACACTCGCCACCAAGCGCGCGGTGGACGCCGGCATCGTCGTGGTGGCGGCGGCCGGCAACATCGGCAGGAACGCCAGCGGCCAGACGCAGTACGGCGCCATCACGGCTCCCGGCAACGCGCCGTGGGTGCTCACCGTGGGTGCGGCCGACAGCAAGGGCAACACCGACCGCAAGGACGACGACATCGCGCCCTACAGCTCGCGCGGTCCGACGGCGCACGACTTCCTGGCCAAGCCCGACCTGGTCGCGCCCGGCACGGCGATCACGTCGCTCGCCAGCCCGAACAGCAAGATGTACGTGGAGAAGCCGCAGTACCTGCTCGCCGGGTCGCGGTTCACGGCCTTCAAGCCGTACCTCACGCTGAGCGGCACCAGCATGGCGACGCCTGCCGTGGCCGGCACCGTGGCGCTCATGCTGCAGGCCAACCCGAAGCTCACGCCGAACCTCGTGAAGGCGGTGCTGCAGTACACGGCCGAGGCGAAGAGCGGCTTCGACGTGCTGTCGCAGGGCGCCGGCTTCCTGAACGCGCGCGGCGCGGTCACGCTGGCCGAATACTTCCGCAACGCCCGTCCCGGCAGCCGCTACCCGCTGGCCTCCAACTGGAGCAAGCAGATCATCTGGGGCAACCGGATGGTCAAGGGCGGCGTCATCACCCCCGGCGCCAACGCCTGGGGCCAGAACATCGTCTGGGGCGAGAACATCGTCTGGGGCGAGAACGTCGTGTGGGGCGAGAACTGCAGCGGCTCCTGCAACAACGTGATGTGGGGCTCGAACATCGTGTGGGGTGAGAGCACCATCACCGGCACGAACATCGTGTGGGGCCTCGACGACAACATCGTCTGGGGGCTCACGCAGGGTCAGAACATCGTCTGGGGCGAGAACATCGTCTGGGGCGAAAGCGAAGACAACGTGGTATGGGGCCTCGACTGCGGTGGCGCCAACTGCGCGAGCACGGTGTGGGGCAACACCACCGGCGCCCAGGGCCTGAACATCGTGTGGGGCCTCGCCGAAGGGCTGAACGTGGTGTGGGGCAACAACATCGTGTGGGGCCTGAACATCGTGTGGGGTGAAAGCACCGACCCCGACGCCTCGTGGGGCAGCTCGGGCAACGACGGCATCAGCTACGGCGACGAAACGCCGGAAGTGCTGGCCTTCGACCCGCTGCTGTGGGACCTCGAACACAATCCGGAACTCGCGGTCACGGAGCCCGCGACCACCACGACGACGACGACGACCACGACCACGACGACGGGAGGGCTCTTCTAATGGAGAAGATGCCGTTCTCGGAAGCGCTCCACGCCTCGCTCCCCGCCATGGAGTACCCGGCGGCGCACGAGACGACCACGACCGACTGGCGCCGGCAGCTGCCGGTGCTCACGGCCGGCTCGGTCACCCTGCGCGCACTGCGCGCGGATGATGCCGACTCGCTCTTCGAGCTCCTGACCACCGAGGAAGTGGCGCGTTTCATCTCGCCGCCTCCCAGCACGGCCGACGGCTTCCGCCGCTTCATCCAGTGGGCGGCGCACGAACAGGCCGCGGGCCGCTACGCCTGCTTCGCGGTGGTGCCGGCCGGCACCGACACCGCAGTGGGCATTTTCCAGGTGCGCCAGCTCGACGCGTCGTTCGACACGGCCGAGTGGGGCTTCGTGATGGGCTCGGCCTACTGGGGCACGGGGATCTTCGCCCAGGCCGCGCCGATGGTCATCGGATTCGCCATCGACTGGATCGGCGTGCGCCGCCTCGAAGCGCGCGCGGCGGTGCAGAACGGCCGGGGCAACGGCGCCCTGGCCAAGATGGGCGCGGTGCGCGAAGCGGTGCTGCGGCAGTCGTTCGCGCGCCATGGCCAGCACTACGACCAGCACCTGTGGTCGATTCTGGCGGACGACTGGAAGACGGCGCGTTCGGCGCGCGTCCCGCAGGTCCACTAGGTCCTCCCCTCCCCCCATTGCGGCCGGACTGCCTTCGCGGCGGTCCGGCCGTTTTCGTTTTCCGGATGAATCTCGCGCGACATCAACGGATCGTCTCCGGATGTCACGGCGAGGACCGCGCGCAACGCTTGCCACGAGGGCACGGGACTGGCGCGGGCTCGACGGCGTATGGTCCAATAGAGACTTCCTGTGACCGTGTCTTTGCTGACCCGCCGTCCGTCATGGCGCCGGGCCGGACTGCTCGCACTGCTGGTGCTGTGGGCGTCACCGGTCCGCGCGCAACTCGTCACCGACGCCGCGTCGATGAGCGGGCCCGGCGCCACGCCGAACACGCCAGCCACGGCGCCGGCGCAACCCCAGATCGTGATGACGCGCGAGGACTCGGGCAAGGCCACGGTGCGTGCCGTGCGTCTGCTCGGCGATTTCGCCCTCGACGGGGCGCTGACCGAAGAGATCTACTCCACCGTCGCGCCGCTCACCGACTTCGTGCAGCAGGAGCCGAACGAAGGGGCACCCGCCACGGAAAAGACCGAGGCCTGGATCCTCTTCGACGACGAGAACATCTACGTCGGCGCGCGCATGTACGAGTCCGAGCCCGATCGCCGCGTCGCCAGTGAGATGCGCCGCGACTCGTTCAACATGTTCAACAACGACCACATCGCGGTCCTGTTCGACACGTTCAACGATCGCCGCAACGGCTTCGGCGTATCGGCCAACCGCCTCGGCGGCATGTTCGACTGGGCGACCACCAACGAGCAGCCGAGCCCGAACTGGAACGGTCTGTGGCAGTCGAAAGCGCAGGACTTCGACGGCGGCTGGACGCTCGAGATTCGCATCCCCTTCCGGTCGATCCGCTTCAGGGAAGGCGGCGACGTGTGGAACATCAACATCCGCCGCATGGTGCGCTGGAAGAACGAAATTTCCTTCCTGATGCAGGTGCCACGTTCGTGGGGCCGCCGCGGGCTCAACAAGCTGTCCGACGCGGCTTCGCTTGTTGGCCTCGAAACGCCGAAGAAGTCGATCAACCTCGACGTCAAGCCCTACGCGCTCGGCTCGATCCTCACGAACCGCACGGCGACACCGGCCTTCAACAACAAGGGCGACGCCAATTTCGGCCTCGATGCCAAGTGGGGCATCACGCAGCAGTTCGTTGCCGACTTCTCCTACAACACCGACTTCGCGCAGGTGGAAGACGACGAAGCGCAGGTCAACCTCACGCGTTTCTCCCTGTTCTTCCCTGAGCGGCGCGACTTCTTCCTCGAGGGCCAGGACGCGTTCGCCTTTGGCGGCGTGGGCGGCGGTGGGGGTGGCGGCGGCGGGGGCGGTGGCGGTGGTGGTGGTGGCGGCGGCGGAGGTGGCGGGGGTGGCGGCGGACTGACGCCGATCCTCTTCTACAGCCGCCGTATCGGCCTCGGCACGAGCGGCGCCGTGCCGATCATCGCCGGTGGCCGCGTGCTCGGCCGTTCAGGACCATGGCAGGTGGGCGCGCTCACGATGGAAACCGACGATCTGCCGGCGGTCGACATCCCGATGACGAACTTCTCGGTGCTGCGCGTCAACCGTGACGTGCTCAGCCGGAGCCGCATCGGTCTCGTGGCGACGAGCCGCAATCCGCAGGGCAGCTTCGGCAGCAACTATGCCGGCGGCATCGATGCCGCGTTCAACTTCAAGAGTGACTTCTTCGTGAACGCCTACTGGGCGGGCACGGAGTCACGGGCGACGTCCGCCTCCTCGGCCAGCACGCGCGGCCAGAGCTACCGCGGACGCTTCGACTGGAACGCCGACCGCTACGGCATCAACGTCGAGCACCTCTTCGTTGGCGAAGGCTTCAACCCGCAGGTGGGCTTCCTGCGGCGCCAGCTGTTCCGCCGCAACAACGCCCAGTTGCGCTTCAGTCCTCGCCCGAAGGCGATGCCGGGCGTGCGCAAGCTGACGTATCAACTGAGCGCCGACCACATCACCGGCGCCACGAGCGGCCTCGTCGAGACCGAAGAGTATCAGGGGCAGTTCAGCGCCGAGCTGAACAACGGCGACTTCATCAACGCCGAGGTCACGCAGGCCTTCGAAGGCATCGCCGCACCGTTCGACGTCGCCCGCGGGGTCACGGTGCCGGTGGGTGGCTACCGCTTCAACCAGGCCAGGGTGTCGTATCAGATGGGCCTGCAGCGACGCGTGAGTGGCGGCCTGACGTTCGCCCGCGGCGGCTTCTACGACGGCACGCTCACCGAAGCCACATGGCGCGGACGCGTCGAGTTCACGCCGCAGCTCTACCTCGAGCCGACGCTGTCGTACAACCGCGTCGAAGGCCCGTTCGGCAACGCGAACTCCAACCTCGCGAGCTCGCGCCTGACCTATACGGTCACGCCGCGGATGTTCGTCGCGGCGCTCGTGCAGTACCAGTCGCGCTTCCAGTCGGTCTCGACCAACGTGCGCTTCCGGTGGGAATACGAGCTCGGCAGCGAGCTCTTCGTGGTCTACAGCGACGGGCGCACGACCGTGCCGGAGCGCCCGCACTGGTACCCCGAGATGCAGAACCGCTCCGTGGTCGTGAAGATCACCAAGCTGTTCCGCTGGTAGCCCGGGCCCGGCCCTTCACCTCGCGGCGGCGCTGAACGCGCGGTCGAGCACGTCCACCAGCAGGTCGGCGTGCGCGCGTGTGCAGGTCATCGGCGGACGCAGCTTCACGACGTTGTCGAACGGGCCATCGGTGCCCATGAGCACGCCGAGCGCGAGCGCCTCGTTGACCACCGCCGAGGCCGTGGCGCCGTCGTGCGCCTTGGTGCCGCGGTCGCGCACCACCTCGAGGCCGAAGAACAGGCCGCGGCCGCGCACGTCGCCGATGGCGGCGTGGCGGTCGGCCAGCCCGCGAAAGCGTTCCAGCAGGTAGTCGCCCTGCACGCGGGCGTTCTCGAGCAGCCGCTGCTCCTCGAGCACGTCGAGCACGGCGAGCCCCACAGCGCACGACACGGGATTCCCGCCGAAGGTGTTGAAGTACTCCATGCCGTTGGCGAAGCGGTCGGCGATGGCGCGTGTCGTGGCCACGATGCCGAGCGGATGCCCGGCGCCGGCCGGCTTGCCCATCGTGACGATATCGGGCACGACGCCGTGTTCCTCGAACGCCCACATGTGCGTGCCGACGCGCCCGAAGCCGACCTGCACCTCGTCGGCGATGCAGAGCCCGCCCACCGCACGCACCGCCGCGTAGACCTCCGCGAGATATCCCTCGGGCAGGAGGATCTGCCCGCCTACGCTCGGAATCGTCTCGGCGATGAAGGCCGCCGGCGGGGCCGCGGCCTCGGCCAGGTGCCGGCGAGCCTCGGCGGCGAAGCGGGCGCCATGTTCGAACGGGCGCCAGTCGTCGGGCGCGCGGTACATATCGGGCAGCGGCAGTTCGGTGACGAACGTTGCGCGGCCGGGACCGCCCTTGCGTTTGTACTTGTAGGGGCTGATTTCGATGAGCGCCTGCGTGTGGCCGTGATACGCCCAGTCGAGCACGGCGATGCCCTGGCGTTCCGTGGCGGTGCGCACGAGCCGGAGCGCCAGGTCGTTGGCCTCGCTACCGGAGTTGACGAAGAAGAACGTGTCGAGGCCGGCGGGCAACGTGCGCCGCAGCCGGTCGGCGTAGGCGAGCACGTTCTCGTGCAGGTAGCGTGTGTTGGTGTTGAGCCGCGAGGCCTGGGCGGCGAGCGCCTCGACCACGCGCGGATGACAGTGGCCGATATGCGCCACGTTGTTGTAGCAGTCGAGATAGCGGCGGCCGTCGGCGGCCGTCAGCCACACGTCGTGGCCCTCCACCATGTGGAGCGGCGTGCGGTAGCTGAGGCTGAGATTCTTTCCGAGCAGGCGGCGGCGCGCCTCGGCCAGGTCGGCGTCGTCTCGCCGCGGCGGCAGGAACGCCGCGCCGGGCCGGGCGCACGCCCGCTCGATCGCGGCGCCGAGGTCCTGGCCCGCGGGCGAGGCGAGCCACGCGAGGAGCTCCCACGCCGGTGCCTCGCTGACGAACAGGTACGGATCGTCTGACGTCGCCTGACGCGTGGCCGAGATCGTGACGCTGATGGCGAGCCGCGCCGCGATGAGGTGGGGCAACACGGCCCGCTCGGCCGCGGTGAGCGGCAACGCCGAGTGATAACCGCCCACGACCGCAAGGCACGCGGCGGCCGGATCGGGCTGTCCGAGCATCGCGTAGGCGGCGGCCACCGCGACTTCGGCCACCGTCGGCGCGAAGACCGCATCGCCGATGTCGATGAGACCGCTCACGGTGCCGCTCGCCTCGTCCACGAGCAGGTTCCAGTCGTTGGCGTCGTTGTGGATGACCGAGTGGCGCAGGTGCACGAGCGCCGGGACGACGAACGTGTCGAAGCGATCGAGACAGGCGGCCACGAGGGCACGCCGCGCCGGATCGCGCACGGCCTCGAGGCGGCCCCGCGAGCGCGGCGTCTGGCCGATGTGCCAGTCGAACTCGCGGAACGCGCCGGGGTGCCCGAAGCTCAGGAGCGCCTGGTCGAGCCGCGCGAGCGCACGGCCGACGTTCGCCAGCACCTGGCTCGTGCGGGCGACCTTCGCCAGCGGCACGCCGGGCAGCCACGTCACGAGCCTGAGCGCATGGCGCTCGCCGGTGGGCCCCTCGGCGACGGCGATGTCGGCCCCGTCAGCAGCCGGCACCACGCGCGGCAGCGGCAGGTCGGGCGCGGCGGCCTCGACGTGCCGCAGCAGCGCCGTCTGGAACGCCATCGCGCTCGGAGGTTCGGCGGCATTCACGATCTTGAAGGTGAACTGCCCGCCTGCCGACCGCACACGGGCGTTCTGGTCACGCTCGCTGTCGAGCAACGCGAGGTCACCGTCGATGCCGAACTGTGCGCGAAGTAGCGCGCGGACTTCGTCTGGCGAGAACCTGGGACGGGGAGACTCGATGAGGGACGGCGAAGACGACATTGGACGAGGCAGCTTACCGGAATTCTTCCGAGTAAATCGAACGCCGCCAGCTCTGCTGCTATCCTCGCGGCCTACCGCTCGTGGCCCCCCGCCGCCTCCTCGTTCTCCGGCTTCGCGCCGTACTGACCGCTGCCGTCGTTGTCGCCCTCGCCACGGCCGGCTGCGGCGGCCCGACAGCGCCCAGTCCGCGCCAGAGCGGTCCGCTCGCGGCCACCTGTCTGCCGTCGCTGACGGTGCCGGCGACGTCGGCCCAGGGGGCACTCGTCAACTACCCGCTCGCAGCGGCCACCGGCGGGCAGCCGCCGGTGACGGTCGCGTGCACGCCGGCCTCCGGCCAGGTCTTCCCCATCGGCACGACGCCGGTGACCTGCACGGCCACCGATGCCGCCGCCGCTTCGGCGAGTTGTGCGTTTCCGCTGGTGGTCGCCGCGCCGCCCGAACTGACGCGCACGAACTTCATGGCCTTTGGCGACAGCATCACCGCCGGCGAGGTCACGGTGCCCGTCGCGGCCCGCGGGAGCGACCACGGACTGCCGGTGTTTCGTCAGGTGGTCGTCCCCACGGCCGCGTATCCGACGGCGCTCGAGCGGATGTTGACGAGCCGCTACGTGGCGCAGCAACCCCAGGTGGTGAATGAAGGCCGTCCGGGCGAGTCGGCCGGGGATGCCGAGCCGCGCCTGCTGCGGGCGCTCGAAGTAGACCGGCCCGATGCCGTGCTGCTGCTCATGGGCTACAACGACCTGAGCTCGTCGGCCCGCCGTATCCGCGCCGTGGCGACGATGGAGCGGATGGCGAAGGACGTGCGCGGCTACGGCGCCCGGCTCTTCCTCGCCACGCTCACGCCGCCCGTCCCCGGCCGCCAGCGCGCGATCGAGTCGTCGGCGATTGTCGCCTACAACGACGACATCCGCATCCTGGCGGCAGGCGAGGGCGCCGTGCTCGTCGATCTCTATGAGGCAATGCTGCCGAACGCCGCCGCGTGGATTGGCGTGGACGGCCTCCATCCGACGGAGGCCGGCTACGCGTTCATCGCCGAGAGGTTCTACGCCGCCGTGCGCGCCGATCTCGAACGGCGCTGACCGGCGACGTCCGCCTTACTCCTCACCCATGAAGGGGTAGGTGAAGTCCTTCGGCGGGTTGTAGGTTTCCTTGATCGACCGGGCGCTCACCCACCGCAGCAGGTTCAGCTTCGAGCCGGCCTTGTCGTTCGTGCCCGAGGCCCGCGCGCCGCCGAACGGCTGCTGGCCCACGGTGGCGCCGGTGGGCTTGTCGTTGATGTAGAAGTTGCCGGCGGCATTGCGCAGCGCGGCCGACGCCTGGCGAATCACGGCGCGGTCCTTCGCGAAGATCGAGCCCGTGAGCGCGTAGGGCGACGTCTGGTCCACCACCTGCAGCATGTCGGCGAACTTCGAGTCGGCGTAGACGTGCGCCGTGAGCACCGGCCCGAAAATCTCCTCGCAGAGCAGCTTGTAACCGGGGTTGTCGGTCTGCACGAGCGTCGGCTCGATGAAGTAGCCGACGCGGCCGTTGCTGCCGCCGCCCTGGATGATCTTCGCGTGGCGCTTCGCGTGGCTGATGTAGCCGGCGATCTTCGTGAACGCCTTCTTGTCGATGACCGCGCTCATGAAGTTGCGGAAGTCGCGGGTGTCGCCCATCGTGATCTCGCGCATCATGCCGACAGCGCGGTCGCGCACCGAGGGCCACAGCGATTTCGGCACGTAGACGCGGCTGGCCGCCGAACACTTCTGGCCCTGGTACTCGTAGGCGCCACGCACCATCGCCACGGCGACCTCCTGCGGATCGGCCGAGGGGTGCACCATGATGAAGTCCTTGCCGCCGGTTTCGCCGACGAGGCGCGGATAGGACCTGTAGCGGCGGATGTTGGTGCCGACGTGGTCCCACATCCCCTGGAATACGCCCGTGCTCCCGGTGAAGTGGATGCCGCCGAGGTCCGGCGCGTTCATCGCAATCTGGCTCACCATCACCGGATCGCCGGGCACGAAGTTGATGACGCCCGGCGGCAGGCCGGCCGCCTCGAGCAGCTTCATCGTGTAGTAGGCGCCGAGCATCGCCGTGCCGGCCGGCTTCCACAACACGGTGTTGCCCATGAGCGCGGGCGTCGTCGTGAGGTTGCCGCCGATGGCCGTGAAGTTGAAGGGCGACACCGCGTAGATGAAGCCCTCGAGCGGCCGGTAGTCGGTCTGGTTCCACATCGCCGTGGTGGAGACCGGCTGCTCGCGCATGATGTCGGCGCCGAAGGCGACGTTGTAGCGCCAGAAGTCGATGAGCTCGCAGGCGGCGTCGATTTCCGACTGGTAGACCGTCTTCGACTGGTTGAGCATCGTCGCGGCGTTGAGCGTGTCGCGCCAGCTCGTCGCCAGCAGGTCCGCGGCCTTGAGGAACACCGCCGCGCGATCCTCCCAGGGCCAGCTCGCCCATTCCGCCTTGGCGGCCTGCGCGGCGGCGATCGCCGCCGTCACGTCCTTCGGCCGCGCGTGGTGGAAGGTCGCGAGCACGTGGCCGTGCTTGTGCGGCATCACGGCCCTGCCGAGATCGCCGGTGCGGATCTCCCTGCCGCCGATGATGAGCGGGATGTCGATCGTCTCGCCGGCCATCGACGCCAGGCGGGCCTTGAGCGACGCCTTTTCAGGCGACCCCGGCGCGTACGACTTGATCGGCTCGTTGACGGGCGGAATGACGGAGCGGATACCGGAGAAGTTGGCGGACATCCGCCTATTGTAGCCGCCCGGGCGGGCCGGCGGCACCGCAGCGGTTACGACGCCGCGGCGGGCTCGAGGTCGACCTTGATCTGCCGCCACTTGGCCTGGCGGAAGCGCAGGAACGAGAGCGCGCAGCGCGTGAAGTGCCCGAGCAGGATGGCGAGCCAGATGTCCGCGGGCTGCAGCTGCCGGAACGACTGCAGTACCGTGCAGAGCCCGATCGGAATCGCCACCTGCGATACCAGTGTGATGAAGAGCGGGCTCTTCGTGTCGCCGGTGCCCTGCAAGCCGCCGGTGAAGGTGAGCGCGGCGCTGATGAAGAAGCCGGAAAGCGCGAGGTAGCGCAGCAGCTGGCGGCCGATGTCGGCCACCGTGCCTTCGGTGGCGCCGAAGATGCCGAGGAGCGGAATGGGGATGATGAGGAACATCGCGCCGACGACGGCGGCAACCTTGAGGCCGATCTTCGCGGCGGCGTAGACGCCGTGCAGCGCGCGATCGGGCTGGCCGGCGCCAAGGTTCTGGCCGGCGATGGTCGCGGCGGCGCCCATGAGGCCGACCGACGTCCACGTGATCATCGAGAAGAGTTCGGTGTAGCCAATCGTGTAGGCGGCCTGCGCGGCGGCGCTGTGCTCGAGCCCGCCGATGAAGCGCAGCAGCATGACACCGGCGACGTTCATCGCGATGCCCTGCACGCCCGTGGGAAGCCCGAACTTGAACAGCGATCGGATCACCGTCCAGTCGGGCCTGGTGCACGTTTCCGGCGTGAAGTGCACGACCAGCTTGTTGTTGAAGAGCAGCCAGAGGGCGTAGCCGCTCACGAGCGACGAGGCGATCGCCGTGCCCATCGCCGAGCCGGCGGTGCCGAACTTCGGGATGAGCAGCAGGTTGAAAACCAGGTTCAGCACCGTCATCGTGACGCCGAGCCGCAGCGGCGTCCTGGCGTCGCCGGCGGCGCGCAGTGCGGCCGACAGCATGAAGAACAGCAGCATGCCGATGCTGAAGACGAAGTTGATGCGCAGGAACGGCAGCGCCTGCGCCCGGACCTCGGGCGCCGCGTTCACGAGCGTCAGCAGGAACGGGGTGGCGAAGTAGCCGATCGGGGCCAGGATCAGGAACATGCCGACCGCGGTGATGAACGCCTGATAGACGACGGTGTTGACCTTCTGGTGATCGCCGGCCCCGGCAAAACGGGCGACGAGCACGGCCTGCCCCGTGAAGAGCGACGCCATGAACACGATCACCACGAGGAAGATCTGCCAGGCCACGCCGATGCCGGCGTTGGCCGCGAACCCGAGCATGTTGCCGACGAGCGCGTGGTCGACCACGCCCTGCAGCCCCGCCACCAGGTTCTGGAGCATGGTGGGCCACGCCAGCTTCCACACCGCGGGAGCCAGGGGCCCTTCGATGAGGGAGCGATCGAACTTCTTCGGGGACGCCGGACCGGCCATCAGAGGACTCTGAATTGTAGCCTGCGCACCGCCGGCGGCCGGTGCGAATCGACACGAAGGGCTGTGAAGACCACGGCCGCCTAGACGTCCAGCTCCTGCGCGTCCTCGGCCCGCTCCATGATGAACCGGAAGCGCGCCGAGGCATCCTTGCCCATGAGCTCGTTCATCACACGGTCGGTCACCAGCTGATCGGCGATGTCGACGCGCAGCAGGCGGCGGGTGCGCGGGTTGAGCGTCGTCTCCCAGAGCACCTTCGGCATCATCTCGCCGAGGCCCTTGAAGCGTGTGATCTCGGGCGTGGCGCGGCCGGTCTTCTGGCGCAGGATGAGCTCCTTGTGCGCCTCGTCGAGCGCCCAGAAGGTCTCCTTGCCGATGTCGATGCGGTAGAGCGGCGGCTGGGCCAGGTAGACACGCCCGGCGGAGATGAGCTGCGGCAGGTGCCGGAAGAGGAACGTGAGCAGCAGCGTCGAGATGTGATGGCCGTCGGAATCGGCGTCGGCCAGCAGGATGACCTTGCCGTAGCGCATGCGCGAGAGGTCGAACGACTTGCCCACGCCGCAGCCGAGCGCCGTCACGAGATCCGACAGCTCCTTGTTCTCGAGCACCTTCGCCGTCGACACACCTTCCGTATTGAGCACCTTGCCGCGCAGCGGCAGAATCGCCTGGCGGGCGCGGTCGCGGCCCTGCTTGGCCGAGCCGCCAGCCGAATCACCTTCCACGACGAAGAGCTCGCTCGTGATCGACCCCGGCTGCGTGCAGTCGGCCAGTTTGCCGGGCAGGGTGGCGCGCCCGGACGTCGGCCCCTTGCGCACGACGTCGGCCTGCGCGGCGCGGCTCGCCTCGCGGGCGCGCGCGGCGAGGATGATGCGCGCCACGATGCCTTCGGCGATCGAGATGTTGTTGTTCAGCCAGTGCTCGAGTGCGGGCCGCACGAAGCCGTCCACGGCGCTCGCCACTTCGGGATTATTGAGGCGGTCTTTGGTCTGCCCCTGGAACTGCGGCTCGGCGATGAACACCGAGAGCACGGCCGTCATCCCTTCGCGGATGTCTTCCGCGGTGAGCGTGACGCCCTTCGGCGCCAGGTTGTGCGTGTCGATGAAGTTGCGGACGGCCTTGCCGAGGCCGGCCCTGAGGCCGTTCTCGTGGGTGCCGCCCGAGGCCGTCGGAATGCCGTTGACGTAACTGCGCACGTGCTCGTCGGTGGACTCGGTCCACTGCAGCACGGCCTCGAGCCTGACGCCGTTCTCCTTCGCGAGCACGAACGGGGCATCGTGCACGGGTTTGCTGGCACGCTCGGTCAGGATCTTCTTCAGGTAGTCGACGAGCCCTTCCTCGTGCTGGAAGGTGTGCTTCGTGCCGGTGGTCTGGTCGTCGAAGGCGACCTTCACGCCGCGGTGCAGGTAGCTGGCGACTTCGAGGCGCTCGCGGATGATCTGCGGGTCGAACTCGACCTTCGGGAAGATCGTCGGGTCGGGCCGGAAGAACACCGTCGTGCCGCTGCCGCGCGCCGCTCCGACCTTCTTCAGTCCGCCGTCGGGTTTCCCCTGGCGGAAGCGCATCTCGTACTGGAAGCCGTCGCGCCGCACCGTCGCGAGCAGCTCGCGCGAGAGCGCGTTCACCACACTCGCACCGACGCCGTGCAGGCCGCCGGCCGTCTTGTAGTTGCCCTGCTCGAACTTGCCGCCGGCATGGAGCACCGTGAAGATGACTTCGAGCGCGCTCTGCTTCGTCTTCGGGTGCACGTCCACCGGGATGCCGCGGCCGTCGTCCGAGATGGTCACCGAGGAGCCGTCCTCGTGCAGCGTGACGGCAATCGCCGAGGCGTGCCCGTTCATCGCCTCGTCGATCGAGTTGTCGAGGATCTCCCAGACGAGATGGTGCAGGCCGGAGCTGCCGACGCCGCCGATGTACATGCCGGGGCGCTTACGGACGGGCTCGAGGCCTTCGAGCACCTGGATATCTTTGGCGGTATAGGACACGGAACGACTCGGGACTGGGGGCTGGGTGCTTGGGACTGGGGCGTGCCGCTGCCCGCTGCCAAAGTATAAAGCCTCGCCACGGTTCGCTTGCATCTTCGACGGTTCGCGCCTATCGTCTGCGGCGTGGGCCGGCTTCGGCTCGTCGCGGCGTGGGTACTCCTCGTGTCCGTCGCGGCCGGCGGCTGGCTGGTGCTGCGCCCCGCGCGCGAACCGGGCCCGGCCGATCCGGTGCCGGCCGCCCATCGCCTGCCGGCGGTGCGCCGCGAGGCCGGGCGGTGGGACCGCTGGACCATCACCGAACAGTTCGCCGCGCAGCACGTGATGGTGCTGCAGATCGAGACGACCCATCTCGACGAGGCCGCGGTCATCGCCCGCACCGTCGCCACGCCCTTGCAGGATCGCTACTCGGAGATCATGATGTACTTTCACCGGCCGGGGCGGCCCGACACCCTGCCGCCACGTCGCGTGCAATGGAGCCGCGCCACGGGCTTCGTGGAGACGGACTTCGAGCAGCGGTGATTCGCGACCCCTACATCGAACGAGAAGCGCGCAACACGGCGTTGATCCTGACCGGCGTCCTCGCCGCCGGCTTCGGCATCGAAGGCTTCCTCGTGCCTGGCGGCTTCATCGACGGCGGCGTCACCGGTGTCTCGATGCTGCTCGGCCGCCTCACCGCCATTCCGCTGCCGATCTGGCTGCCGCTCATCAATCTGCCGTTCCTCGCCGTCGGCTACCGCCAGCTGGGCGCCGCCTTCGCCGTGCGCGGCGCGCTGGCGATCGGCGCGCTGGCGATCGCGCTCGTCGTCGTGCCCTATCCGCACGTCACCCAGGACCCGGTGCTCGAGGCCGTCTTCGGCGGGTTCTTCCTCGGCGGCGGCATCGGACTCGCCGTGCGCGGCTCGGCGGTGCTCGACGGCACTGAAATCGCGGCCCTGCTCATCAGCCGCCGCAGCCATCTGCTGAAGGTGGGCGACGTCATCCTCGCCTTCAACGTCGTGCTCTTCCTGGTGGCGATGCGCACGCTCGGCGTGGAGCCGGCGCTCTATTCGATTCTCACGTTCCTCGCCGCCGCGCGCACCCTCGACTTCGTGATCTACGGACTCGAGGAGTTCACGGCGGTCACGATCTTCTCGGGCGAGAGCCGGGCCATCAAGAACGCCCTCATCGGCGACCTCGGCCGCGGCGTGTCGGTGCTGCGCGGCTACGGCGGCCTGAGCGGCGACGAACAGGAAGTGCTGTACTGCGTGGTGACGCGTCTCGAAGTCGGCCGCGTCAAGACGATCGTGCGCGCGCACGACCGCTCGGCCTTCGTCGTCTATCACGCGCTCGCCGACGTGGACGGCGGCGTGGTGAAGCGCCCGCGGCACCACTGAGGCCGCGCGACGCATAGATTTTTCCGACGCCTGGCGTCGGGATTTTGTATTCCCGCGTCCCGGCGGCCGCCCTATACGCTGGCGCTGCAGGTTCGGCATGGTTGGCGGGAACACCCGGACAGCGCCGGAGGCCGCGATGGCCTCCGCTCACTGACCGGGAGACGCGCCCGCCCATCGCTGCCTCCGGGATGCCCTGACCGTCCCGGAGGCAGTTTTCTTGTACTAGCCCTTCTTGCTGCGCCCGCGCGCCGGTGCGGAGCGGCGCGCGCCACCGCCGCCAGCCGGCGCCTTGCGGGCGCGCTTCGGCCGGTCGGCCGCGTCTTCCGCGCTCATCGTGCGGCGCGGACCACGCTTCACACCACGGGCCACCGGGCCGGCGCTGATCGGCTCCTTGGCGCTGCCCGGCGCGAAGAACTTCGACTGGTCGTCTTCGGGCTCGAGGTCGTCGGGCACGATCGGCGCAATCTGCATCTGCACCGGGATCTCGTCGGCGATATCCGCCGACTCGCCGCTGTCGAGCCCTTCGCCCGACTCCTCGCCGTCGTCGCCGATGACCCAGCCGAGCGTGACGCTCTTCGGGCGATAGACGTTGGCGGAGGAGGGCGGCGCGGCCGGCTGCGCATCCGGATCCGGCTGCGACGCCTGAGCCGAAGCTCCAGCGAGCGCGGCCGAGCCGCCGGCGCCGAACACACGCAGGCCGCCCTGGCGATCGCGTTCGAGCTTGATGAGCCCTTCCTTCTGGCAGGCCCGCATCAGGTCCACGATCGAGCCGTACTTCCGGTCGTCGAAGTCGGGATGGCTGGCGCGGATGAACTGCTTGATCTGGCGCAGGTACATCGGCCAGCGCGGCGGCTGCGGCGGGTCGGCCAGCAGGCCGCGCACCAGCTCCACACCTTCGAGAATCGCCGCCTGCGTGGCCGGGTCGATCTCGCGCGGTCCGCGATGCGGCTGTCCGTGCCCGTGTGCCGGAGCGGCGGGCGCGGGCGGCGGCGCCACCGGGTTGCCGTCCGCATCCACGGCTGGCACGGCCGCGACCACCGGAGCGGCCTCGGCGGCCACCGCGGCGACAGCATCCGCCATCGCGGCGCCGGCCTCGCTCAGCTCGACGAGCGTGCTGCGGCCGGTGTGCTTGAGCAGCACGATGCCCTTTTCGGCCAGCTTCTCGGCGAAGTCGCGGAAGCTGCTCACGCCGTAGTCACGTTCCGAGAACGACGAGTCGAGCTGCAGCAGCGTGCTCTTGAGCAGGCCAAGCTGCGGCGTGACCTCGCGGTCGGCCAGCACCTTGAGGGCGCGGCGCACGAGCGGCACGACCTGGTCGATCGGCATCGTCTGGCCCACCGAGGCCGGCACGGCCCGCGAGCGGTCGGAAGCGGCGCGCGGCGCGCTCCTGGCGACGTTCTCGTAGGCGATGAACTCGGTGCAGTTCTTCTGCATCACCTGGCTGGTGAACTGACGGCCGCCGACGACGAAGACCTTCTTGTCGTACTGCTTCAGCTTCTCGACCAGCGTGATGAAGTCGCTGTCGCCGCCGACGATGACGAAGGCGTTGATGTGATCGTGGGTGAAGGCCATCTCGAGCGCGTCGAGCGCCAGGTTGATGTCGGCGCCGTTCTTGTCGCCGCCGGGGGTCATCACACGCTGCACGAGGCGCACGGCATGATTGGCCATGGCGCGGCCGTAGTCGCCGCGCTTCCAGTCGCTGTAGGCGACCTTGGTGATGATCTCGCCGCGTTCCTTGATCGCTTCGAGCACGGCTCCGATGTCGAAGCTGAGGCCGAGCGTGTTCTTCACGCCGATCTCGATGTTGTCGAAGTCGATGAATACGGCAATCTTGAGTCGTTCGTCTGACATGAATCGATCCTTTGGTTTCGGTTTCCTCAGAAAGCGAAGTAGATGAAGTCGAGCGACGTCGTGCTGCGCAGCACGAGCGTCAGGGACGCGAGCAGACCGACACCGGCCGCCTGCACACCGGCCAGGCGGAGGCCGGTGAGCCGGGATTCCGTCCACACCACCGGCGCCAGCTGGCGCTCGCGAGCCAGGGCCCAGAGGTCGTGGATGAAGAGCGGCAGCGACCACGTCGCCGCCAGCATGAAGAAGTGCAGGCCGATGGCGGCCTCGCCTTCCATCGTCGTGAGCGGCGTGAGCCGCAGGAAGTGGCCGAGGAAGTCGGCGTTGGTCTCCCGGAAGAAGAGCCAGCCCGCCATCATCGCCACCCAGGTGAGCGCGATCTGCACGAGGGCCAGCGGCCCCGGCCAGTGCTCGGGCAGCTTCAGCAGCCGGCCGAACGCGCGAGTGCTCCACACGAGCACACCGTGGTAGAAGCCCCAGATCACGTAGTTCCAGCTGGCGCCGTGCCAGAAGCCGGAGACGAGGAACGTCGTGATGAGCGTGCAGGCCGCCACCACCGCCGGGCCGCGGTTGCCGCCGAGCGGAATGTAGAGGTAGTCGCGGAACCACGTCGAGAGGGAGATGTGCCAGCGCCGCCAGAAGTCGGTGGGGCTGTGGGCGATGTAGGGGTGGTCGAAGTTGACCACCAGCTCGAAGCCGAACCACCGCGCGACGCCGCGGGCGATGTCGGAATAGGCCGAGAAGTCGGCATAGATCTGCATGCCGAAAGCAAAGACGCCGGCCCACAACACCTCGAAGGCCGGATCGTTCTGCGAGAACACGCGGTTGGCGATGACACCGACGTTGTCGGCAATCACGAGCTTCTTGAAGAGGCCCCAGGCCACGAGCACCACGCCGTGACGGGCCTTCGTCGCATCCCAGACGCGGTCGTATTCCACCTGCACGAGCAGGTTCTTCGCCCGCATGATCGGGCCGGCGACGAGGTGCGGAAAGAACGCGACGAAGAGCGCGAAGTCGACGGGATTGCGGCGGGCGTGCATCTCGCCCTTGTAGACATCCACCGTATAGCTGAGCGCCTGGAACGTGTAGAACGAGATGCCGGCCGGCAGCGCGATCTCGAGCAGGGGCGGCGCCACGGTGAGCCCCATCGCGGCCAGGACATCGCGCACGTTCTCGACGAAGAAGTTGAAGTACTTGAACACGCCCAGCATGCCGAGGTTCACGACCAGGCTGGCGGCGAGGTAGCGGCGGCGGTTGGCCGGGTCGTCCTCCATGCGCTGGCCCGCCCAGTAGTCGACGGTGGTCGAGGCCAGCATGATGAGCACGAACCAGGGATGGATCCAGCCGTAGAACACGTAACTCGCGCCGAGCAGCAGCACGTTCTGCGCGCGATGTGACAGCCGCCAGTAGATCGTGACCACGATCAGGAAGAACGCGGCGAAGTCGAGGCTGTGAAAGATCATCGGAACAGCGGGTCCAGCCGGCGGCGGAAGAGCGCCGTGTAGTGGCGGCGGTCGCGGACGTGATCGCCGTCGGCGTAGATGGGCTCGGGCTGTTCCGGATCGCCCCAGTCGTCGTGGAAGAGCGCGCCGTTGGCCGTGAGCCACGTCTTCAGGTCGCTGACGTAGCGCTCGAGGTTCGGCGACTGCGGCGGCGGCACGTTGCCGCTCGGCCGGCGCTGCACGCGCACGAAACACAGCTGGATGCCGTGCTGCTTCGCGAGATCGATCATGAGCGGCAGCACGGAGGTGGGCAGGTCGCGCGCGAAGTCGGCTGCGTCGTTGGCGTCCGAGAAGTCGGCGGCGACATCGGCGCGCAGGTTCGCGAGATCGAAACGTTCGTTGAGCGAGCGATCGAAGCGCAGCCGGTCGGCCGGATCCGGGAAGCGCCAGTTCACGAACCAGCGGCGCACGCCCGGCTCGATCCAGCCGGTCGCGACGTCGGACTCGTAGGCACGCACCGCCGCCGTGTGCACGCGGGCACGCCAGCCGCCACGGCGCGCTTCGACGAGCGCATCGAGTTCGGGTTCCTGCGGCAGCGCCACCTCGTCGAGTGCGTTGCCGTACAGGCTGTCGAGACGAAAGAGCGTGTCGGTCAGATTGGTGTCGCGGAAGAAGACGAACACCACGCGCGGCTTCACGCCGGACGCCACGAGATGGTTCTTGAACGCCAGGTACCACCAGGCGGGCCCGGTCGCCGGGTGATAGAGGAACGAGACGAGTTCATCGTGCGTCGACGAGATTTCACCCAGCTGGATGGGGTCGATCCGTGTGCCCATCATCGAGTCGCCGATGAAGACCCAGGCGGGCTTGCCGTAGCGCAGATTCTCGATGGGGCCGGCGTCGAAGGCGTGGTGCGGGCGGCTCAGCTCGAGCGATGGCAAGTACCCCGGCCCCGGGACGTCACCGACCACGGCGCGGTTGAGCGCGCGCAGCGACAGCGGCGCGACGAACGCCGCCGCCACCACGAGGGCAAGCGCCCACGTCGCGTGTCGGAAACGCGCGGACTCACCGCGAGCTACGGCCGGAGAATGTGACGACACTCGAACTGGAATCGATTGAGTGCGCCGTGCACGCGGTCCCGTGCGTGGCGCCAGCATCTCCACACGGCCAGTGCGCGGTGACGACCGAAGATCCGCGCGAGTTGGACGCGAGCCACCCGGTGGGCAGCTGCTGGTGAACATCCGGCGCCTTACGTCTGCCCCGGACTGCCCCTGTGCGTGATGCTCCCGGCGAGTATAACAGCCCGGGGGCTCCGCTGGCGACGCCATTCGCCGGATTCAACCCGGCGCCGGGATGCCGGTCTAAGCCGGTAGATGCCACGTTCGCAAGGTTCCACGGAGGACCGCATGACCCCGACCCCGTTTTCCAGGCTCCGCTCGCTGACTTTCGCGGCGCTCGCCGTGCTGCTCCTCGGCGCCGCCACGGCCGACGCCCACCCGCACCGCCGGAACAACCCGCCGGGGCCGCGTGGCGGCCCGGGTACCAACTGGGTGAACCCGCCGGGACCGCGCGGGGGGCCGGGCGCCAGCCCCTACCGGATGCGCCGGTTCCGCGACCGCGACCACAACCCGCCGGGGCCGGCCGGCGGCCGCGGCACGAACTGGGAGAACCCGCCGGGGCCGCGCGGCGGTCCGGGCACGAGCCCCGACCGGCGGCGCCGCCGGTTCTAGTGCGCTACGACACGCGGGCCTCGATCGCACGCTTCACAAGTGCGATCTGGCCCGCGTGATACGCCGTGTGGTGCACGAGTCCGTGCAGGGTCAGCACCCGCGACAACCCCGTGCCGGCCGCCGGATCGCGACGGTCGACCACCGGGGCCGTGAGCACGCGTTCGTCGCCTGCGCGCACGGCAGCGGCCAGCGCGCGGTGGCTCTCGACAAGAGCGGCCACGGCGGCCGCCCACGCCGTCGCCGACGTGTCGCGCACCGGCGGCCAGTCGCCGCCGGCCGGCTCCCCGGCCGGCTCACCTTCAAGCCGGGCCCGTACCTCGCGCGCCCAGCCGGTCATGTGCAGCACCAGTTCCCAGATCGAATGGGCACCGGGCACGGCGTGCGCCGCCGCGGCGCGCGCCGGAACGCCGTCGAGCAGCGTGACGACGCTGGAACCGTGCCACGGGTCTCCTTCCATCACCCGCTCCACCAGGTCGGCAATCTCCTCCACGTGGCTCATTGGCCCCCTCCCCCGGGGTCATTTTGTACACCCAGGGGGGACCAAAGGACACGACCGCTCGTCTCAAGGTCAGGCACGGCGTCGATTCCGGGGACGGCTTGCGGCTTCCCGCATGGCACCTCGCTTGCAGTGAACATCGTCATGTTGAAACACCTTGTCGCCACCTCGGCCCTTGCCGCCCTGCTCATCGCGCCGGTCGCCGGCGCGCAGTCGACAGCCCAGAGGCTCTACGAGCGCGGCGCCTACGACGATGCGGTGCAGCGCGTGAACACCGAGCGCGCCGCCGGCAACGACGATCCGGCCGCCACCTACGTGGCCGGCCAGGCGCTCCTGAAGCTCGACCGCAACAACGAAGCGCGCGCCGAGTTCGCGCGGCTGGCCAACGGCAACGATCAGACATGGCATGCCATCGGGCAGTCGGCCATCGGTCTGCTCGACAACAACCTCGACGAGGCCGTGAACGAGGGCCGGAAGGCCCGCGACATGAGCGGCGAGTCGGGCTTCGCCTTCTATCAACTGGGTCTCGTGCTCATCAAGCGCGGCGAGTTCGACGAAGCGTCGCAGGCGCTCGACCGCGCGTCCGAGCTGATGCCCGACTTCGCCTACGCCCACTACAACGCCGGCCTGGCGCACCAGCGGGCGAAGCGGTTCAACAAGATGGCGGAACACTTCCAGGCGTTCCTGCAGCTCGCCCCTGACGCGCCCGAGCGGCGCCAGGTGCAACTGGCGCTGAACTCCCTGCGGGGATGAGCGCCGTCGACATGCGGTGGCGCCGGGGACTGCCCCGCCGTGCACCGTGGCAGAACGCCGCCGGCCCGCGGGGGTATATGCCCGCGTCGCCCCGGCGGCGTCTCTGCACCTTTCCGCGTCCGGGCCCCGCTTAGAAGACGTGCCCCAGTCCGAGGTACCAGCGCCTCGCGCGCTGGCCGTTGACGCGGCTGGCCGGAATGCCGAGGTCGACGCGGAAGATCGAAAACGGCGTGTGCAGACGCAGCCCCACGCCGTAACCCACTTCGAGTTCCGTCACACGGATCTCCGAATTGGCGTCGAACACGTTGCCCGCATCGACGAACGCCACGCCGCGAATCCAGCGATACACCGGCACGCGCAGCTCCTGATTCAGGATGAGGAGCGCGTTCCCGCCGCGCGCCGAGCCGGTGAAGGTCTTCGGCCCGACCAGGCTCTCGCCGTAGCCGCGCACCGTGTCGGCGCCGCCGAGGTAGAACCGCTCGCTGAATGACAGCGGGCTCAGGAACGACCCGCCGACGCGCACCGCCGACGCCAGCAGCACCGGCCCCACGGCCTGATACCGGTAGTACGTGCCCTGCACCTTGATGGCGTCTTCGTTCGACTCGAATTCGGTCACGCGCTCGACGCTGAACGACCCGAACCACCCGCGTGCCGCGTTGAACGGGTCGTCGCGGCGGTCCATGAACGCACTCGCCGCGAAGCGGCCGGTGAGCGGCGCCAGGTAGAACGGATCCTCGGGATCGAGCGCGTCGATGACCTCGCGTTTGAGGCGGTACCCGTAGGTGATCTCGAGCGACCGGCCGCGGCGGATGCGCTGCTCGAGCGAGAGCTGCGTGCGCGTGCGGCGCAGGAACAACTCTCCGGCATCGTCGAGCGGCACGTCCTGGCGGGATGCGGCGGCAAACAGGTTGGTCTGGACGGCGTGCCCGAAGAGCGTCGGGAACGTCAGATAGGTGTTGCCCGACCGCAGACGGCGCGCCGCCTGCCCGAACGCGCCGAACGCGAAGGCGCGGCCGAAGACGTTGCGATTCTGCAGGTTGGCGACCACGCCCAGGTCGCGCCGCCGCGCGAGCGAGGTGTCGTCGCCCTGGTCGGCCTGACTGCGGTCGTCGAGCTGCAGACCGTAGCGGAGCCGCCACGTCGGCCATTCGGTCACCGTCACACGCGCGTTCACCGCTTCGGTGCCGTCGGCGTTCGGCGTCGGCAGGACTTCCGGCCGCACGTCCACCTGCCGGAACACGTTCGTGTCGAAGACGCGCTTGCGCGCCTGCGCCCACTGCGTGAGGTTCACCGGATCGCCGGCGTCGAGACCCAGCGCGCTCACGACCGCCCCCGGATGCGTGCGATCGGCGCCGGAGACGAGCACCTGCGACAGGCGCTGCTGACGCCCCGGCTGGATGTCGAAGCGCACGTCGGCCGACACGCTCTCCATCGGCGCCGTCACGATCGGCGCCACCTGCACGTTGTTGAAGCCGGCGCTCCGGTAGCGCGTCTCGATCTGACGCACGGCGGCGTCCACCTCGCCGTAGCGGAAGGGGCGCCCCGCGAGCCCATCGACGATGGCCTGCGCGCTTTCGGCGAGCGGCGCGTCGGCGCCGGTCACCGAGACGCTCGCGACCGTCGTGAGCGGCCCCTCCTCGATCGTCACCGTGAGCAGGGCCTGGCCGTCCACCACCACCGGCTCACCCGCCGTCACGCGGGCGGCACGGCGGCCCTCGGCGTCGTAGCGGATCGCGATCGCGTTGACAATCAGGTGCGGATAGAGCCAGCCCCAGTCGTTCAGTCCCCACACCGCGACTTCGGCGTCGAGCTGCGCCGCCGACAGCGTGGTGGCGCCCTCGTAGAGGATCCGCCGGCGCGTCGCCGTCTGACCCTCGCGCACGGTGGCGGTGATGACCTTCACGGGTTCGGCCGCGGTGACCACCGCGTCGACCTGGGCGTTGATGACGTGGCGGCGGATGAGCTCGAACTGCAGGGCTGACTGGATCTCGTCGAGCAGGAAGCGATCGAACACCGCGTCCGACCACGTGGCCTCGAGCTGCCGCCGAAGGCGGGCAGGCACCGCCATGCCCTCGATACGGAGCTCGGTGGCCGGTCCGCGCTGCACGGTGTAGGTGAGGGCGATCCGTCCGTCGGCCTGGTCGGCCCGCGACGCGCGCACGCGCGCTTCGAGATAGCCGCGCTCGCGATACCAGGACTGGAGGCGTTCGACGTCGTTGCGCCAGTGGATGAAATCGAACGTCTCACCGGCGGTGAGCCGCAGCCGGCCGCGCAGCGCGGCCTCGTCCCCGGCGGGAGCGCCGTCGAATCTGACGGCCGCCACTTTGCCCAGGACCCGCCGCGGCACCGCCTGCAGCTTCGCGCCGCCGAACGAGATGTCGTGGCGCACCGAGAGCAGGCGGTCGGTGTTGTCGAGCGAGGTGCCGCGCAGTTCCACGCCGCGCAGCGGGCGGTACGTCACATA
>JAEUQR010000153.1 GCA_016789705.1 Acidobacteriota bacterium | reverse complement strand
CTCGGGCATCGAGCACATCGAGTCGAAAAGCATCCAGGGTGTGGCGCTGCTGAAGCTCGTGTTCCACCCCGGCACCGACATGAACCAGGCGATGTCGCAGGTGGTGGGCTACGTGAACCGCGCCCGCGCCTTCATGCCGCCTGGAGCCGTGCCGCCCTTCGTGACGCGGTTCGATGCCGGCAGCGTGCCGATCGGTCAGCTCGTGTTCAGCAGCAGCACGCGGCTGCCGGCCGAGATGCAAGACATCGCCATCAACCGGGTGCGGCCGCTCTTTGCCACCTTGCCCGGTGTGTCGGCGCCGCCGCCCTTCGGTGGCAACCAGCGCACGATCGTCGTGCGCCTCGATCCCGACAAACTACAGGCCTACCACGTCACGCCCGAGCAGGCCATCGCCGCCGTGAACCGTGCCACGGTCGTGTCGCCGGCCGGCAACGTGCGCACTGGCGACCTCAACCGCATCGCCACGAGCAACGCCACGCTCGGCGGCAACCTCTCGGAACTGATGGATGCACCCGTGCAGGCCGAAAGCGGCAGCACGGTGTACCTCCGCGATCTCGGCATCGTCGAGAACGGCACCGACATCGTCACGAGCTACGCGCACGTGAACGGCAAGCGCACCGTCTACATCCCGGTGACGAAGCGGTCGGATGCGAGCACCCTCGCCGTCATTCAGGCCGTGCGCGACAACCTGCCGGCGATGAAGGCGCTGGCGCCCGAGGACGTGGACATCCGCCTCGAGTTCGACCAGTCGCGCTATGTCACGAGCGCCCTCAGGAACCTGGCGACCGAAGGCCTGCTCGGCGCGCTGCTCACCGGCGTGATGGTGCTGCTCTTCCTGCGCGACTGGCGCAGCGCGGCCATCGTCGTGGCGACGATTCCCGGCGCGGTGATGGCGGCGGTCGTGGGCCTCTGGGCCACCGGCCAGACGCTGAACCTGATGACGCTCGGCGGACTGGCGCTCGCCGTGGGTGTGCTCGTGGACGAAGCGACCGTGGCGATCGAGAGCATCCACGCGCATCTCGAGCGCGGGCGCTCGCGCATCGACGCGGTCGTCGAGGCCAGCCGCGTGACCGCGGTGCCGCGATTGCTCGCGATGCTCACGGTGCTCGCCGTGTTCCTGCCGGCGCTCTTCCTCGTGGGCGTGCCGCGCCAGCTCTTCGTGCCGCTGGCGCTCGCGGTGGCGCTGGCGATGGCGGCGTCGTACGTGCTCTCGAGCACGCTCGTGCCCGTGCTGGCGGCGTGGTTCGTGCGCGGGCACGGCGCGAGCGGCGCAGCGAACACGTCGGCTCCCGCCGACGCCCCTGTGGCCGACGTCGAGGCCGGCGGGCGCGGCCTCGCGGCCCGCTACGGCACGCTCCTGCGCGGCTGGCTCGGGGCCAGGGTCGTCGTCACCGCGGCGTACCTCGTCGTCTGCGCCGCGCTGCTCGCCCTCGTGCTGCCACGCCTCGGCGTGGAGCTCTTCCCGGTGACCGGCGCCGATCAGCTCCAGATGCGCATTCGCGCCGCCACCGGCACGCGCATCGAACGCACCGAGCCGCTCACGCTGAGGGTGCTCGACGAGGTGAAGGCGGAGGTGGGCGCCGACAACGTCGTCATCAGCACCGCGTTCGTCGGCGTGCAGCCGGCGAGTTACCCGATCAACACCATCTATCTCTGGACATCGGGGCCGCACGAAGCCGTGCTGCTCGTATCGCTCACGCCCGAGGCTGCCACTGACGCGCCGGCGCTGCGCGAACGGCTGCGCGCGCGGCTGGCGAAGGCCGTGCCCGAGGTGACGATCACCTTCGAAGCCGGTGACATCGTGTCACAGGTCATGAGCTTCGGCTCGCCCTCGCCTGTCGAAGTGGCGGTGCAGGGGCTGAACCTCCAGCAGAACCGCGAGCACGCCGAGAAAGTACGGGCGGAGCTTGCGAAGCTGCCGGAGCTGCGCGACCTGCAGATCGCCCAGCCGCTCGACTATCCGACGCTGGCGGTGAACATCGATCGCGAGCGCGCCGGGCAGTACGGCCTCACGATGAGCAACGTCGCGAAGTCGCTGCTCACCGCCACCGCGTCGAGCCGCTTCGTCGAGCCGAACTACTGGCGCGATCCGGTGGGCGGCAACGGCTTCCAGATTCAGGTGGAGATTCCGCAGCACCGCATCCAGTCGGCCGCGGACCTCGAACGCGTGCCGGTGGCGCCGGGCGTGGCCACGACACTCGCCGACGTGGCCACGGTGGCGAACGGCACGATGCCCGGGATGATCGAACGCTACAACGGCCAGCGCGTCGTGAGCATGACCGCGAATCTCGAAGGCCTCACGCTCGGCCAGGTGCTGCCGTCGCTGCGGGCGGCGATCGCCCGCGCCGGCGAGGCGCCGCGTGGTGTCACGGTGGCGGTGCGTGGTCAGGTACCGGTGCTCGAGCAGACGGTGGATGGCTTGCAGGGCGGCCTCGGCCTCTCGGTGCTCGCCATCGCCCTGCTGCTCACCGCGTACTTCCAGTCGTTGCGACTCGCCCTGGCCGTGGTCACGGCGGTGCCCGCTGCGCTGGCCGGCGTAACGCTGATGTTGTGGCTCACCGGCACCTCGCTCAACGTGCAGTCGTTCGTCGGCGCGACGATGGCCGTCGGCATCGGCGTGGCCAACGCCATCCTGCTCGTGTCATTCGCCGAGGCGGCGCGCCTGGGCGGCCTTTCCAGCGTGGAGGCGGCCGTGCAAGGCAGCGCCGGCCGTCTGCGCGCGGTGCTCATGACGGCCTCGGCGATGCTCGTGGGCATGGTGCCGATGGCGCTCGGTCTCGGCGACGGCGGCGCGCAGGCCGCGCCACTGGGCCGCGCCGTGATTGGCGGCCTCACGGCGGCCACCGTCGCCACCCTCTTCGTCGTGCCCGCGGTCTACGCGTGGCTCATGGCGCGCGCGTCCACCGTCGCGCCGTCGCTCACTTCTTCGAATGGCGAATCCCATGACGCACTGCAGTCGTAACCTCGTCGTCGCGTGGCTCGTGGCCGCGCTCGTTTCCGCGCTGGCGCCGGCAGGCGCCGGCGCCCAGACGATCGAGACCGCCAAGGTCACGGCCGCGCCAGCCGCCGAGCGGGTGATCACGCTGCCGGGTGAGCTGGCACCGTTCCAGTCCACGGCGGTGACCGCGCGTGTTGCCGGCTTCGTGGAGCAGGTGCAGGTCGACCGCGGCGCGACGGTGCAGAAGGGCCAGACGCTGGCGACGCTGGCCACGCCCGAACTCGTGGCGCAGACGGCCGAGGCGCTGACGCGCGTGCAGCAGGCCGAGGCGCGCAAGGCCGAGGCCGACGCGCGTCTGGTCGCCGCGACCTCGGCGCTCGAGCGCGTGAAGCGCGCGGCGGCCACGCCCGGCGCCGTCTCCGGCCTCGAGGTGGAGCGCGCCGAAGAAGACGCGGCGGCGGCGAAAGCGGCCGTGGACGCCCAGGCGCAGGCGGTGGCCGGCGCGAAGTCGGCGCACGAGGCCATCCGTGCGCTCGAGCAGTATCAGCGCGTGACAGCGCCGTTTGCCGGCCGAATCGTGGAGCGGCTGGTGCATCCGGGCGCGCTCGTCGGGCCGTCGGCCGGCGCGCTCTTCCGGCTGGAAGACACGTCGCGCCTGCGCCTTGCGGTGCCGGTGCCGGAAGTGAGTCTCGGCGTCGTCACGACCGGCCGCTCGCTGGAGTTCACGGTGCCGTCACATCCCGGGCGCGTCTTCACGGCGCGCCTCGCGCGCAGCGCCGGGTCGCTCGACGGCCGCACGCGGACGATGACGGTCGAAGCGGACGTGGTGAATCGCGACGGCGCGCTGGCGCCGGGCATGTTCCCGGACGTGAAGTGGCCGATCGTGCGTCCGGCGGCCGGGCTCATGGTGCCGACGACCGCGGTCGTCACGACGACCGAGCGCACCTTCGTCATCCGGGTCACCGCCGGCAAGGCGGAATGGGTGACCGTGAAGAAGGGGCCGGTCGCGGGCGACTTCGTCGAAGTGGCCGGCGCCCTCGTCGTGGGTGACACCATCGTGCGCCGCGGCACCGACGAGATCCGCGCCGGTACCGCGATCAAGTAGTCCGGCCCGAGCCAGAATGGGGTCTGACCCCATGACGTCATGACGTCCCGTCCGTTGCCTGAGTGGCCGCGCGTCGCGGCAGGCCTCGCGGCCGTGGCTGCGGTGACGGTCGTGTGCCGGTGGCTGGGCGTCGTCAACGCCGCCACCGTCTCCACGACGTTCCTGCTCGTCGTGCTCGTCGTGGCTGCCACCTCCCGGCTGTGGGTGGCCGTGACGGTCTCGGTCGTGGCCGTCTTGTGCTTCAACTTCTTCTTCATCCCGCCGCTCGGCACCTTCGTCGTGGCCGAACCGCAGAACTGGCTCGCGCTCATCTCGTTCCTGGCCGTGAGTCTCGTGGCGAGCAATCTCTCGGCGGTCGCGCGTGCGCGCACGGCCGAGGCGCTGGCCCGGCGCGACGAGCAGGCCCGGCTTTTCGATCTCAGCCGCGACGTGCTCGTGCTGCCCGATTCGCGCGCGGCGCTCGCCGCGCTGGCGCGTGCCGTGGCCCGTCGCTTCGACCTCGAGTACCTCGCCATCGCGCTGCCGGCCGGCGAGACGTGGGAGATCTCCTCGGCGGGCACTGAAGACGTGACGCTCGACCCGAAGCAGCTCGCCGTGGCGCTGGCCGCCGCGCAGACGACGCTGGAATTCGATGCCTACTCCCGCACCTATTCGGGGCACCGGGAACTCACGGCCGACGGATGCACGGTGCGCCTGGTACCCCTTCGCGTGGGCACGCGGCCGATCGGCCTGCTGGCCGCCTCGGGACGCCCGGTGGATTCCGGCACCCTCGACGCCCTGGCCGGTGTCGTGGCCCTGGCCATCGAGCGCACGAACCTGCTGCAGGAACGCAAGGCCGCCGAGCTCACCCGGCAGAGCGACGAGCTCAAGTCGGCCCTGCTCGCCTCCATTGGCCACGACCTGCGGACGCCACTGACCGCCATCCGCGTGGCGGCGGCCAATCTGCGCGCGTCGGAACTCCCGCCCGCCGATCGGCGCGAGCAGAGCGATCTCATCCAGGCGGAAGTCGAGCGGCTGGCGCGCCTCTTCCAGAACCTCATCGACCTTGCGCGCATCGACGCCGGCGCCGTGGCGCGCGACATCCGGCGCGTCCATCCCTCCGAGATCGTCGCGGCCGCCAGGGATCAGGTGGACCACCTGCTGCGCGGACACACGCTCACGGTCAGCGTCGACCCCGACGTGCCGGTGCGTCTGGATCCGCGCCTGACCGCGTCGGCGCTGGCGCACCTGCTCGAGAACGCCGCGCAGTACTCGCCCGAGGGGAGCACCATCGAGGTGCGTGCCGGCGTGACCAGGGACCACTTGGAGATCGCGGTGCGCGACCACGGCCCTGGCATCGCCCCCGCCGACCTGCCGCGTGTCTTCGATCGCTTCTTCCGCGGCGACGGAGCCCGGGCGCGCACGTCCGGCACCGGCATGGGGCTCTGGATCGCGCGCGGCTTGCTGGCCGCGCAGCACGGCCGCGTCTGGGCGGAGAACGCCGACGGCGGCGGCGCCTGCTTCACGCTTGCCGTGCCCGCCACCGACGATGCCACCCCCGACGGCGACCCTGGCGCCATGGCAGACTGAAGGGCACGATGCCGCGCATCCTGCTCGTGGACGACGAGCCCGCGATCCAGCGCGCCCTGAGGCCGCTGCTGCGCAGCCGCAGCTACGATGTCGAGATCGCCGGCACGGGCGCCGACGCCCTGCGACTGGCGGCCGCGCGCGCGCCGGATCTCGTGGTGCTCGATCTCGGGCTGCCCGACCTCGAAGGCACCGAAGTGTGCCGCCGCCTGCGCGCCGGTTCGGCGGTGCCCATCATCGTGCTCTCGGCGCGTGGCTCGGAGGCCGACAAGGTGCAGGCCCTCGACCTCGGCGCCGACGACTATGTGACCAAGCCGTTCGGGCCCGAGGAGCTGCTGGCGCGCATCCGCGTGGCCCTGCGACGCGTGGCCACCGACAGCACGAGCGAGGCTGGCACCCTCGTCGCCGGCGACCTCGTGATCGACTACGACCGCCGGCGTGTCGTGCGCGACGGCACCGAGATCCGCCTCACCCCCAGGGAGTTCGAGCTGCTGTCGCTGCTGGCGAAGAGTCACGACCGCGTGCTGACGCACCGGACGATTCTCGCAGCCATCTGGGGCC
>JAEUQR010000133.1 GCA_016789705.1 Acidobacteriota bacterium | reverse complement strand
AACTTCTGCGCGTAATGCTGGTCGATCGACGTGCCGGCGCGCACATCCGAGCCCTGCGTCTGGCGCGGATGCGCCTGGGTCAGGAACACGGCGCTCGACCGGAAGTGATCGCCGCCGATTTCCGGCAGCTCGAAGGCTTCGGCGTTACGGACGTCGGTGTTGCTGATGATGGTCAGGTGCTCGCGGAACGGCTCGAGCGCGCGCATCGACGTCGGGCCGAGATCGAACGCACTGCCCGTGGCCGCCGGCGACCACATGTGTTTCTCGGTGCCTACCACGGTGGCCCCGGCCGAGCCGTGCACCATCTCGATGGCCGCAAAGCGCACCTTCCCCGCCGCCGCGCTCTTCGCGTAGGCGCGGCCGGCCGGCAGCATGGCCTCGAGGAACGGCAGGGCCACGGTGGCGCCCACGCCCCGGAGCATCGTGCGACGCGAGAGATGGCGTTGGGAGAGATACATAGAGCCTCGAGATGTGGTGATCGCGTGACGTGGTGATCTGGTGATCTGGGTCTGGTGATCTAGTGATCTTGGCGGGCGGGGGGCGCGTCCGTGCGCTCGGCCGGCTCCAGCCGTCCCATGCGGAACGGCGCGCTCGTCGTAATCCCCGTGATGAACGCCGACATCCGGTAGTTCTGTTTTGCCGCATCACGAATGATCGCGCGCACGACCGGCATGTCGTAACTCTCGATGCGGCGGCCGAGCGCGTAGGTCATCAGGTGTTCCGTGAAGCTCAGGAGGAACACGTCCTGATGCTTCATCAGCGCCGCGCGCAGCCCCGACGGGCCGTCCATCGGCATGCCGTCGTAGAGCTGCCCCTTCGCGTCCACCGGCACGAGGCTGTCGTTGGCCCGCCACTTGCCGGTGATGTCGAAGTTCTCGAGCGCCAGGCCCAGCGGATCGATCACGCGGTGACACGACTGGCAGGCCGGATTGGCGCGGTGCTGTTCCATCCGCTCGCGCACCGAGAGCAGGCGGCCACCGGCGCTGCCACTGGTCTCTTCGAGCGCCGGCACGTTCGGCGGCGGCGCCGGGGGCGGCGAGCCGAGCAGCACCTCCATCACCCACTTGCCGCGGTTGACGGGCGAGGTGCGGTCGGCGAACGACGTCGCCAGCAGCACGCTGCCGTGGCCGAGGATGCCGCGGCGATACTCCGGCACGGAGACGCGGCGGAAATGTGCCCCCGTGATGTTCGGCAGGCCGTAGTGTTTCGCCACGCGTTCGTTCACGAACGTGTAGTCGGCGTTCAGCAGATCGAGCACGCTCCTGTCGTCGCGCACGAGGCTGTTGAAGAACAGTTCGGTCTCCTTCACGAGCGCGCTCGACAGGTACGTGTCCCAGTGCGGCGCGAAGTGGTAGTCGGGCCGCACCTTCTCGACGTCCTGCAGCCGCAGCCACTGGTGCGCGAAGCGGGTCGAGAGCGCCTCGGCGCGCGGGTCGGCCAGGAGTCTCGTGGTCTCGGCGGCGATGGCCGCCGGCGTCGTCAGGGCGGCCGCGCGCGTCACGAGCGCCTGATCGGGCACCGCGCCCCAGAGGAAGAACGACAGGCGCGAGGCGATGTCACCGCCGGCCAGCGTGTAGGTCTGGCCCGGACGCGCCGCCGGCGGCGCCTGTTCGAGCCGGAAGAGGAATCGCGGGCTGGCGAGCACGGCCTGGAGCGCCGTGCGGATGCCGGCCTCGAAGTCGCCATCGCCGCGGCCCTGGTCGTAGAAGGCCAGCAGTGCGCTGAGCTCGTCGTCGCTCACGGCGCCGCGATACGCCTGACGCGCCAGCGTGCCCACAATCGTGCGGGCGCAGGGACGCTCCTCGGCCGTGGTCGTCGGCCGGCAGGTGAACACCTTGCGGCGGCTCACCGTGTCTGACACGCCGGTGACGGCGTGCGGGCCTGTGATGGCCAGATCGCGCAGGTGCACGAGCGCCGTCACGCCGAACACCTCGCCGATGTTCGTGTCGGCGAGCGGCTGCTCGATCGGCATCACGAGATCGTCGAAGGGCCCGTCGAAGCGGTTGATGAAGGCCGCCGCCACGGTGTGCGGTCCGGCCGTGATGTAGACCGGCTTCGTGAAGAGGTTCATGCCGGCCGGATCGGCCTCGTCCATCCGCGGGTTGATGTCGAGGAGCGCCACGCGGGTGCCGTCGATCGACACCTCCACCTGCTCGCCGGCATACGGTCCGCCGTAGAGCTGTCCGGTGGGCCCGGCGTGCAGCATCATGCGGAACGTGTAGTCGCCGTCGGCCGGGAACACGTGGGTCACCGCCATGCCGCCGCGCGTGCCGATGGGCGTGCCTTCGACGTGCCGGTGCTGTGAGGCCGTGCGGGAGGTCTTGAACGTGGCCGAACTGGCCGTCGCCGTGCGATCGCCCACCGCGAGACGGCTGATCTGACTGGCCGCGCGGAGGTACCCTTCGAGCAGCGTCGGCGACAGGCGCTGGCTGTCGGCCACGTTGTCGAAGCCGTGCGAAATGGTGTCGGCCGGCAGGAACGCCGTGACGTCGACGTCGAGGCCCAGCAGGTCCTTGATGGCGCGGGCGTATTCAGCGCGGTTCAGCCGCTGCGATGGCCGGAAGCCCGGGTTCGGGTTCACGGCCGCGAACTCGTCCATCCGCGCTTCGAGCGCGCCGGTGAGCGCGGCCAGCGTGTCGGCGTCGGGCCGCTTGGCGCCCGCGGGCGGCATCATGCCGGCGCGGAGCTTTCGGATCATCTTCTCCACCACTTCGGCGCGTTCGGTCGCCCGCATCGCGTCGAAGCCGGCGAGCGACAGGCCGCCGGCCTTCGCGCGGTCGCTGTGGCAGTTGGCGCAGTAGGTGGCGACCAGTTCGCTCTGCTTTGCCGCCGAGAGGGCCGTGAGGTCGGGTGTCGCGTGCCGGACGGACGGCGCCGTCCGGCGCGGTGCCTGCGGCGCAGCCGCCGGGGCTGTGGGACGCGGCGCCTGCGCGGCGACCGACGCTCCGAGGGCGGCGGCCGCGGCGGCCGTCGCCAGCAGGCCGGCACGGCGGCTCAGCATGACACGCACTTGTGGTTATTCTTCGCGCCGAGCGACGCGAGATATTCGATGGTCTCAGGGAACGGCTGCACGCGCTGCACCGGGCCGTTCGCCAGGTCGATGGTGGTCTGCCCGGCGCGGTTCACGTGGGTCACGACGGCGCCCTTCGAGACGAGGTACTTGATCATCTCGAGGTCGCCACGCGAGGCGGCGTGGTGCACGACGGTGTTGCCTTCGTAGTCGCGCTCGTTGACGTCGACGCCGATCTCCTCCACCAGGTACTTCACGGCCGGCATCATGCCCGCCGGGGCGAACACGTGGGAGTTGCCGGCGAAGCCCTTGCCGTAACCGACGCCCGCCACCGCGTGGAGCACCGGGATGCCGGGGCCGCCCACGGGCACCGGCGGCAGCGCCGAGACGTCGCGCAGCTCGCCGACGCCGTCGAGGCCGCGCGTGCGCTCGGCCGGCCGCACGCTCGGGATGAACGGGTCGGCGCCGCGGGCGACGAGCAGCCGCATCGCGGTGACGTCGCTCGCGTAGGCGGCGCGCCAGAAGGCGGTGGCGCCGATTTCGTCCACGCCCGACTGGTCGAAGTTGTAGCCCGAATACCAGACCTTGCGCGTGAGGCGCGCGTTGGGGTCGGCGCCCTTGTCGAGCAGCAGCGTCATCAGGTCGAGATACGTCGTGCGCTGCTGCAGGTAGGCGCGCGGCTGCGGATAGGCGGCCTTCGGCGCCCACTGCACGTTCAGCACCGCATAGAGCGGGGTGGCGCCGGCCTTGCTCGCGAGATTCGGATCGGCGCCGTGTTCGATGAAGTACTTCGCCAGATCGAAGTGGCCGTTGAGCGTCGCGATGAGGAGCGGCGACGTGCCGTCGCCGGGGCTCGGCAGGTTGACCGCGCCCCCGTGTTCGACGATGGCGCGCGCGGCGGCAAGCGCGCCCTGGCGGGCCGCGAAGTGCAGCGCGGAGAGTCCGCCCTGCGCGCCGATGAGTTCGTTGTAGCGGTAGGGGCGCGTGGCGCCGGCCACGCTGCTCGCCTGCGCCGCCGGCCGGGCGGGTGCGGCGGGAGGCGCCTGGTTCTGGCCGCCGGTCTGCGGCTCGGGGGGACGGCCTTCGCCGTCGCTCGTGAGCGCCGCGAGATCCACGACCTTCGAGGTCACGTCGGCCTTCGCGCCGCGCGCCAGCAGCAGCGCAGTCACCTCGGCGCGGTCCGCCGTCGCGGCGAACATCAGCGCCGTCTGTCCGTTCGCCTGCTCGGCGGCGTTCACGTCGGCCTTCGCGTCGAGGAGCGCCGTCACCATGGGCACGTGTCCGGTCTGCGCCGCGAACATGAGCGCGGTTGCGCCGGTGGACGTCGCGGCATCCACCTCGGCGCCACGGGCCAGGAGCGCCGCCACCACGGGCGCCGCGGCGTGCTGGCTGGCCACGTGCAGGGGCGTGTGGCGGCCGAGCCGGCTCGTGGCCTTCACGTTGGCGCCGCCGTAGAGCAGGATCTCCGTCAGCGCCGCATCGCCGTGCGTGGCCGCCCAGTGCAGCGCCGTCATGCCGTCGCCCTGCGCGCCGTTCACGTCGGCGCCCTGCCTGAGCAGCGTGCGCACCGTCTCGACGTCACGCCGCATCGCCGCGTCCGCGACCGGGCTGCGGCCCGACGGCGCCGCCGCCTCGAGCCACCCGCCCACCACCACCACCGCGACCAGCGTCGCACCGCCCAGGCGTCGCATCATCGGTTACGCCTCCACGGCCGCCGTGGTCTCCACGGCGCGATTGAGATCGAGGGCACCGGTGCTATCGCCGAAGCTCGCGACATCCACGCCGAGCGCCTGAAGTGCCGGCAGCATGGCGTTCGCCATCGGCGTGCCGTCGGCCGCCTTGATGTGCAGGCCGCCCTTGAGCGCCCCGCCGGCGTGCCCGGCGAAGAACAGCGGGCAGCGCTTGTGGTTGTGCATGTTCGAGTTACCCATGGCCGAGCCGTAGACGACGAGGCTGTTGTCGAGCAGGTTGCCCTCGCCATCCGGCGTCGCCTTGAGCTTCCCGAGCAGGTACGGGATGAGGCTCACGTGGTAGACGTTGATCTTCTGGAAGTCGCGGATGCGGTCTTCGCGTTCCTGGTGGTGCGAGGCGGTGTGGAACGCCGTCTGCGAGCTGGTGGGCCCGAACACGCGGTTGCTGACGTCGCGACTCAGCTTGAAGGCGAAGTTGCGGGTGATGTCGCTCGCAAACGCCACGACCTGCAGGTCGAACATCAGCTTCACGTGCTCTTCCCACGAGTCAGGCACGCCAATCGGCGCGCCGGGGAGTTCGCGGGCGTCGCCGCTCGAGTTCTGCCCTTCCACCTTCTGGATGCGGCGTTCGATCTCGCGCACGTCGTCGAGGTACTCGGTGAGGCGGGCGCGATCGGCGGCGCCGAGCCGGCCCTTGAGGTCACCCACTGACTCGGCCACGAAGTCGAGGATGCTGCGATCGTCCTTACGGCGCGAGCGCCGCGCCTCGGGCGTCGTGCCCACGCCGAAGAGCTGATCGAAGACCGACCGCGGATCGCGAATCATCGGCAGCGGTTCGGTGGGCGACGCCCAGCTGATGGTGTCGGTGTAGACGCACGAGTAGTTGTAGGAGCAGCCGCCGGCCTGGTCGACGTTTTCGATGCAGAGCTGCATCGAGGGTATCGGCGTGTCGTGCCCGTACTGTTTTGCCACGATCTGGTCGAACGACGTGCCGGCCAGCACGTCCGAGCCCTGCGTCTGCTTCGGCTTGGCCTGGGTGAGGAACACGGCGGCCGAACGGAAGTGATCGGCGCCGATCTCGGGCGCGGCGAACGCCTCGGCGTTGCGGCAGTCGGTGTTGCTCACGATGGTGAGGTAGTCGCGATAGGGCTCGAGCGACGCCATCGCCGTGGGCGTGAGGTCGAAGGCCCGTCCGGCCGCCGCCGGCGCCCACAGGTTCATCTTCGCGCCGTAGGTCGTGCTGCCGGCCGCGCCGTGCACCATCTCGAGGGCGATGAGCCGCACCTTGCGGTCGGCCACCTTCGCGTAGGCCGTCCGTGCCGGCAGCATGGCGTCGAGGAACGGCAGGGCCACGGTGGCGCCGATGCCGCGGAGAGCCGCCCGCCGCGAGAGATGTTTCTGCGTGAGGAATGTCATCGTGTGTGTCCTGCCCCGGGGCCCTAGCGCTGTCCCGCTTCCGTCGTCACGGCGGCAGCGGGCCGAATGATGCTCTTCTGGAACGGGTCGCTTGCCACGATGCCCTGCACGAAGGCCGAGATCGTGTAGTTGCGGCGCGCCGCCGCGCGGATGACGGCGCGCACGGCCGGCATGTCCGACGGCTCGACGCGGCGCCCCAGGGCGTATGTCATGAGGTGCTCGGTGAAGCTGAGCAGCACCGCGTCCTTGTGCTTGAGGAGCGCGCTCCGCAGGCCATCGGCCCCCTCCATCTTCGTGCCGTCGTACAGGTCGCCCACCGCGTCCACCGGTACGCCGCTGTCCTTGATGCGATAGCGCCCGGTGGCGTCGAAGTGCTCGAGGGCGAGGCCCAGCGGATCGATCACCTTGTGGCACGACATGCAGGCCGGGTTCTTGCGGTGCGTCTCCATGCGCTCGCGCACCGACAGCACCTTGCCGTCACTCGTGCCCTTGGTCTCTTCGAGCGCCGGCACGTTCGGCGGCGGCGCCGGCGGCGGCGAGCCGAGCAGCACCTCCATGATCCACTTGCCGCGCTGCACGGGCGACGTGCGATCGGCAATCGACGTGAGAGTCAGCACGCTGGCGTGGCCGAGGATGCCGCGCCGTTCGGCTGGCAGGGCGACGCGGCGGAACTCGGTGCCGGTGACGCCGCCGATGCCGTAATGCCGCGCCACGCGTTCGTTCACGTAGGTGTAATCGGCGGTCAGCAGGTCGAGCACGCTGCGGTTCTCGCGCACGAGGCTGGCCACGAAGAGTTCGGTTTCCTTCTGCAGCGCCTGAGCGAGCGTGCGATCGTAATAGGGGTAGAGAATCGGATCCGGCGACACGTCGTCCAGGTCCTGCAGGCGCAGCCACTGCGACGCGAAACGCGTCGCCAGCGCGTCGGCCCGCGGGTCGGCCAGCAGACGCGTGACCTGCTTGTCGAGCGCGCCGGGCGCGCTCAGCCGCCCCCGCATCGCCAGCGTCTGCAACGCTTCGTCGGGCGCCGCCCCCCAGACGAAGTACGACAGGCGCGACGCCAGCTCGATGTCGGCCAGGCGATACGGTTGCCCCGGACGCGCCGTGGCCGGCGTGTCTTCGAGGCGGAACAGGAACTGGGGACTGGCCAGAATCGCCTCGACCGCTTTCGTCACACCACGTTCGAACGTCTCGCCGTCGCGGCCGATCTCGTAGAACTTCAGCAGGCGCGTCAGTTCACGCTCGGACGGCGCGCGGCGGAACGCCTTCGTGGCGAGTCCCTTCACGATCGAGGTCGCGCAGGCGTTCTCGTCGTCGGCGCTGGTCGGCCGGCAGGTGAAGATCTTCTTCCGGCTCACCGTCTCTGACACGCCGGTGACCTTGTGCGGCCCGATGACGGCGAGGTTGCGCAGGTGCGGCAGGGTCGTGATGCCCACGGCGATGCCGATTTCCGTGTCGGCCAGCGTGTGGTCGATCGGCGCCACGAGGTCGTTCACCGGGCCTTCGAAGCGCTGCAGGAACGCCGCGGTGACGCGCTGCGGTCCGGCCTGCACCTGCACCGGCACGGTCTTGAGCGAGAGACTCGACGTCGTCTCGTTCATCCGCGGGTCGATGTCGAAGAGGGCCACGCGCTCGCCCTCGATCGACACCTCGATCTGCTCGCCCGTGACGGTGTTGCCGAAGAGCATGCCGAGCGGCTCGGCGAACATGTCGAGGCGGAACGTGTATTCGCCGTCGGCCGGGAACGTGTGCACGACCGAGATGCCGCCGCGGGTGCCGAGCGGCGCGCCCTCGACGCGCGACATCTGGCCGGCGGTCTTCGGCAAGCTGTAGGTGGATTCGCCGGCCGCGCTGTCGGGGTCGCCGACGGCGAGCGCCGTCACACGACTGGCGGCCCGCAGATAGCCCTCGAGGAGCGCCGGCGAGAAGCCTTGCGAATCGGCGACGTTGTCGAAGCCGTGACTGATGGTGTCGGGCGGCAGCAGGGGCGCGACGTCGATGTCCACAGCGAGCAGGTCGCGCACCGCGCGCGCGTATTCCGCACGATTGAGGCGCTGGAACGGCCGCCAGCCGGGATTCGGGTTCACCGCGGCGTGTTCGTCCATGCGCGCTTCGAGCGCCCCCGTCAGATCGTCGAGGGCGCCGGCCGGCGGACGTTTCGCGCCGGCGGGCGGCATCATGCCGGCGCGCAGCTTGCGGATGATCTTCTCGACCACCTCGGGCTGCTCCTGCGCGCGCATCGCGTTGAAGCCAGCGAGCGACAGCCCGCCCGCCTTCGCCCGCTCACTGTGGCAGCCGGCGCAGTAAGTGGTGACGAGTTCGGTCTGCGCCGCCGGGCTCATGGCGTGCGAGGCGGCAGCGGCCGCCGCCGTGCGCTTCACCGGCGCCGCAGGTGCCGGCGCGGATTTCGGCGCGGCGGCACGCGGCGGAGCGGGCGTCTGCTGCCCGCCTGCCGACAGCCCTGCGAGTGTGAGCCCTACCGCCGCGGCCACGAGGGCCGCTGTCGCGCTCCGATGCATGCCACAGCCTCCGGTCCGCCTGTCCGATGCGGCGGTTCGTCCGTTCAGGCGCCCGGAATGCGGACGCCCCCGATCCGCCTAAAGCGCCGCGGTCGTCGCCGGCGCCGAGTTCAGGTCCATCGCGGCCGTGCTGTCGCCGAACGAGGTCATGTCGTTCAGCCCGAGCATGTGCAGCACGCTCAGCATCGCGTTGGCCATCGGCGTGCCGTCGGCCGCCTTGATGTGCATGTTGCCCTTGAGCTGACCGCCGGCGTGCCCGGCCAGGAACAGCGGGCAGCGCTTGTGGTTGTGCACGTTGGAATTGCCCATCGGGGAGCCGTAGAGCACGAGCGTGTTGTCGAGCAGGTTGCGCTCGCCGTCGGGCGTGTTCTTCAGCTTGTTCAGGAAGTAGGGGATCATCCCGATATGGTAGAGGTTGATCTTCTGGAAGTCGCGGATGCGATCGTCGCGGTCCTGATGGTGTGACGCCGAGTGGAACGCCGTCTTCACGCCGCTGTCGGCGAAGACGCGGTTGCTGGCGTCGCGGCCCAGCTTGAACGAGAACACGCGCGTGATGTCGCTCGCGAAGGCAATCGCCTGCAGGTCGAACATCAGCTTGATGTGTTCCTCGAAGGAGTCGGGCACGCCCACGGGCGCGCCGGGCAGTTCGCGCTGCTCACCGCTGCTGTTGAACGACTCGGTCTTCTGGATGCGGCGCTCGATCTCGCGCACGTCTTCCAGGTAGTCGCCGAGGCGGGCCTGGTCGGCGGCGCCCAGTTCCTTCTTGAGGCGCGCGACGTCGGACGTGATCCAGTCGAGGATGCTGCGATCTTCGGCGCGGCGTTCGGCGCGCGCCCGCGGCGTGGCGCCCACACCGAAGAGCTGGTCGAAGGCCACGCGCGGGTCGCGGATCATCGGCATCGGATCGGTCGGCGACGACCAGCTGATGGTGTCCGTGTATACACAGGAGTAGCCGTAGGAGCAGCCGCCGGCCGCGTCCACGTTCTCGATGCAGAACTGCATCGACGGAATCGGGGTGTCCTGCCCGTACTTCTGCGCGTACATCTGGTCGAGCGAGGTGCCGACGCGCACGTCGGAGCTCTGCGTCTGCTTCGGATGGAGCTGCGTGAGGAACACGGCGCTCGACCGGAAGTGATCGCCGCCGATTTCCGGCAGTTCGAACGCTTCAGCGTTCTTCACGTCGGTGTTGCTGATGATGGTCAGGTAGTCACGGAGCGGTTCGAGCGGCTGCAGCGCCGAGGGCGAGAGATCGAAGCTCTTGCCGGTGGCCGCCGGCGCCCACATGTTCTGCTTGATGCCGAAGGCGGTGCTGCCGGCCGAGCCGTGCACCATCTCGATGCAGGCCAGGCGCACCTTGCCGGCGGCGGTCTGGGCCAGCGCCGTGCGCGCCGGCACCATCGCTTCGAGGAACGGCAGGGCCACGGTGACGCCCAGGCCCTTCAGGGCCGCGCGACGGGACAAGTGCTTCTGCGTAATGAACATCGCGTGTCTCTGCCTCCGGAAACCCGTTCCGCCGATCGTAACCGAAATGCCAGGCCCTTTTGGGGACAGGCCCCTGCCGCTTCCCGACGGGGCCAGTCCCCTCAGTGCCTCGCCGCGGGGGCCGCCGTCGTGGTCTCCGGGGCGTCGATCCGGCTCATCCGGAACGCCTGGCTGGCCACGATGCCCTGCACGAACGACTGCACCTTGTAGTTGTTGGCCGCGGCATCCCGGATGATCTGGCGGATGGTCGGCATGTCGTACGTTTCGACGCGTCGGCCGAGCGCGTAGGTCATCAGGTGCTCGGTGAAGCTCAGCAGCACGGCGTCCTTGTGCCGCATGAGCGCGCTGCGCAGGCCGGCCGGGCCATCGAGCTTCGTGCCGTCGTAGAGATCGCCCACCGGGTCGACGCCCACTTCGTTGTCCTTGATGCGCCAGGCGCCGGTGACGTCGAAGTTCTCGAGCGCGAGCCCGAGCGGGTCGATGACCTTGTGGCACGACATGCACGACGGGTTGGCGCGGTGCTGTTCCATGCGTTCGCGCACCGAGAGCGTGCGGCCGCCGGCCGTGTCCTTGGTCTGGTCGAGGCCGGGCACGTTCGGCGGCGGCGCCGGGGGCGGCGAGCCGAGCAGCACTTCCATGATCCACTTGCCGCGCAGCACCGGCGACGTGCGGTCGGCGATTGAGGTGAGCGCCAGCACACTGCCGTGGCCGAGGATGCCGCGGCGGTTCGGGTCGGTCAGCGCCACCTTGCGGAAGGTGTTGCCGGTGACGTTCGGGATGCCGTAGTGGATGGCCACCCGTTCGTTCACGAACGTGTAGTCGCTGTCGATGAGCTCGAGCACGCTGCGGTTCTCGCGCAGCAGACTGTCGACGAAGAGTTCCGTCTCACGCCGCATGCCCTGGGCGAGCGTGTCGTCGTAGTGCGGATACTGCAGGTAGTCGGGGATCATCTTGTCGAGGTCCTGCAGCCGCAGCCACTGCCCCGCAAAGCGCGTGGCGAGCGCCTCCGAGCGCGGATCGGCGAGCATCCGATCGACCTGCTTCCTGAGCGCCGCCGGCGTGCGCAGCTGCCCGGCCGCTGCGGCCTTCGCGAGTTCCGCATCGGGCACGGTGCCCCACAGGAAGAACGAGAGGCGCGACGCCAGGTCCTGGTCGTTCAGGCGGTACGGCAGGCCGGCGCGCATCGTGGCCGGCACTTCCTCGAGGCGGAACACGAAGCGCGGGCTGGCGAGAATCGCCTGCAGCGTGTAGCGGATGCCGTGCTCGAAGTCGCCCTTCTTCCGGCCTTCCGTGTAGAAGCCCATCAGCGTGTCGAGGTCGGCCTGCGGCACGGGTCCACGGAAGGCCTTGCCGGCGATGTTCCGGATGATCTCGCCCGCGCAGGTCGGCTCTTCGTCCGCCGAGGTGGGCCGGCAGGTGAAGATGCGGCGCCGGCTCACCGAGTCGGACACGCCGGTCACGGCGTACGGACCGTTGACCGTCATGTCGCGCAGGTGCGGCAGCAGCGTGACACCGAAGCTCATGCTGACATCGGCCAGCGTGTTCTCGGTGGGCATGAGGGCGTCGTCGATCGGCGCCTCGAACTTCTGGATGAAGGCCGCCGACACCTTGTGCGGCCCGGCCGTCACATGGATCCGCGCCGTCTTCGGGTCGAGGCTGTTGGCCGGGTCCGACTCGCTCATCCGCTCGTTCAGCGGAATCACCGCCACGCGCTGGCCGTCGATGGCGACGTCGATCTCTTCCTTGAGATTCATGACGCTCATCGTCGAGCGTCCGTAGAGACCACCGAGCGGCTCGTTGTGCAGGTTCACGCCGATCGTGTATTCGCCGTCGGCCGGGAAGATGTGCGTGACGACGATGCCGCCACGCGTGCCCATCGGCGCGCCTTCGATCTGGCGCATCTGCGACATCGTGCGGCCCACCTTGTAGGTGGCCGCGGCCGGCGTGGCGTCGCGGTCACCCACGGCGAGGCGGCTCAACTGGCTGGCGGCGCGCATGTAGCCTTCGAGCATCGTCGGCGACATGCCCTGCACGTCGGCCACGTTGTCGAAGCCGTGGCTCATCGTGTCGGCCGGCAGGAACGCCGTGACGTCCACCTCCAGGCCGAGCAGGTCCTTCACCGCGCGGGTGTACTCCGCGCGGTTCAGACGCTGGAACGGACGCCAGCCGGGATTCGGGTTGGTGGCGGCCTGTTCGTCCATCCGCGACTCGAGCGCCGCCGTCAGCGCATCGATCGTGGCGGCGTCGGGCCGTTTCGCGCCGGCCGGCGGCATCATGCCGGCGCGCAGCTTGCGGATGATCTTCTCGACCACCTCCGGCTGCTCCTGGGCGCGCATGGCGTTGAAGCCGGCGAGCGACAGCCCTCCGGCCTTCGCGCGGTCGCTGTGGCAGGTGGCGCAGTAGGTGGTCACGAGTTCGGTCTGCCCCGCCGCCGTGAGCGGCACGGCGCCGGCGCCATGCGAGGCGGCCGGCGTGGCGGCGGCGCGTGGCCGGGCCGCCGCCGGCTTCGGTGCCGCCGGTGCGGGCTGCGTCGGCGCGGCGGACTTCGGCGCCTGCTCGGCGCTCACCGCGAGGCCGATCGCCACCAGCACGGCGCCGGCGGTGGTTGCTGTGACTCGTCGTGTAGTCATGGAGAGCCTGGACACCGTCGCGGCGTCTAACACGAGACGCACTTGTGGTTGTTCTTCGCGCCGAGCTTCTCGAGCAGCTTGAGCGCCTCGGGGTACGGCTGCGTGCGCTGCACGGGGCCGTTGGCCATGTCGGCCGTGGTCTGGCCTTCACGGTTCACCCGCGTCACGTCGGCGCCCTTTGACACCAGGTATTCGATCATCGCGACATCGCCGCGCGCCGCCGCCTGGTGCAGCGCCGTGTTGCCTTCGTGGTCGGCGGCGTTCACATCGGCGCCCAGTTCCTCGACCAGGTACTTGACGGCCGCCATCATGCCGGTGGGCGCGTAGCGGTGCGAGTTGGCGGCGAAACCTTCGCCGTAGCCGACGCCGGCCGCGGCCTGGAGGGGCGTGACGCCGGGACCGCCAATCGGCAGCAGGGGCAGGCCCGACACGTCTCCGGCAGCGCGCACGCCGGCATCACCGACGCGGGGACGTCCGGCCGGCTTCGTGGTGGGGATGTTCGGATCGGCGCCGGCCTTCACCAGCATCCGCATCGCTTCGACATCCGAGGCATAGGCGGCGCGCCAGAACGGCGTCGCGCCGATCTCGTCGACCCCCGAGAGGTCGAAGTTGTAGCCCGAGTACCACACCTTGTACTTGAGGCGGGCGTTCGGATCGGCGCCCTTGTCGAGCAGCGCCTTCATCGTGTCGAGATACGTGGCCTTCTGCTGCAGGTAGGACCGCGGCTGCGGATAGAGCGCCTTCGGCGCCCACTGCACGTTCAGCACGGCGTAGAGCGGCGTCACGCCGTTCTCGCTCGACGCGTTCGGGTTGGCGCCCTTGTTGAGCAGGTGCAGCGCGATGTCGAAGTGGCCGTTGGCGATGGCGAGGACGAGCGGGCTGGTCTTGTCGCCGCCGCTCACCTGGTTGACGTCGGCGCCGGCATCGAGCAGCGCGTTCACCGCGTCCATCGAGCCCTGGCGCGCCGCGAAGAGCAGCGGCGTCATGCCGCCCTGCCAGCCCACGAGTTCGTTGTAGCGGAAGTTACGCTCGACGCCGGCCTTGCCGGTGGCCGGGCCGCGACGGCCGCCGCCACCCGCCGGGGCCTGCGCGGCGCCGGCCGCCGGGGCACCCGCCGCAACCGGAGCACCCGCCGCGGGTGCCCCTGCCGGGGCGGCCGCCGCGCGCTGCTGCTGCTGCTGCTGCTGCGCGGCCTGCTGCGCGAAGAACTCTTCTTCGGGCGAGGTCAGCGAGGCGACGTTCACGACCTTCGACGACGCCTTCACGTTGGCGCCGGCGGCGATGAGCGCGCGCATCACGTCGACGCGGCTGTTGGCCGCGGCGAACATGAGCGCCGTCTGCTGCATCGACGATTCCTTCGCGTCCACCTCCGCGCCAGCCGCGAGGAGCGCCTTCACGGCCTCCACGCTGCCCGAGGCCGAGGCGAGCATGAGCGGCGTCGTGCCGGTCGAGGTCGCCGCTTTCGCGTCAGCGCCCGCCTTGAGCAGCACCCCCACGACCGGGGCGTTGCCGTTGCGCGCGGCGATGATGAGCGGCGTGTTGCCGCCAAGGCGCGTCGTCGCCTTCACGTTGGCGCCGGCATAGACGAGCATCTGCCCCAGTTCGGCGTCGTTCTTCATCGCCGCCCAGTGCAGCGCGGTCATGCCGTCGCCCTGCGCGGCGTTGACGTCACTGCCCTGCTGCAGCAGCGTCTTGACGGCGGCGCGGTCGCCGCTCATCGCGGCATCGGCCACCGGCGCCGACGACTGGGCGCCGAGCGCCACGGAGAGAGCCAGCACGGTGGCGCCCACGAGGGCCGCGCCGCGTGTCACTACGGAACCGAATCGAAGCTGCATCGCCGTTGTCTCCGAAGGCCTAGAAGGCCGCGGTCGCCTCGGGCGCCGCGTTCAGATCCAGTGCACCGGTGCTGTCGCCGAAGGCCGGCATGTCGAGCCCGAGCACGTGCATCGCGCCGAGCAGCGGGTTCGCCATGGGCGTGCCGTCGGCCGTCCTGATGTGCAGACCACCCTTGAGCGCCCCGCCGGCATGGCCGGCGAAGAACAGCGGGCAGCGCTTGTGGTTGTGCACGTTCGAATTGCCCATCGGCGAGCCGTAGATGATGAGCGTGTTGTCGAGCAGGTTGCCGTCGCCGTCGGGCGTCGACTTCAGCTTGTTGAGGAAGTACGGCAGCTGCTGGATGTGGTACGTGTTGATCTTCTGGAACTCGCGGATGCGTTCCTCGCGGTCCTGGTGGTGCGAGGCCGGGTGGAAGCCGGCGTTCACGCCGCTCTCCGGGTAGGCGCGGCTCGACCCGTCGCGGCCCATCTTGAAGGAGAACACCCGGGTGATGTCGCTCGCGAAGGCCACGGCCTGCAGGTCGAACATCAGCTTGACGTGTTCGGCGAACGCATCCGGCACGCCCACCGGCGCGCCCGGCAGTTCGCGCGGATCGCCGCTCGAATTCGAGGCCTCGACCTTCTGGATGCGGCGTTCGATCTCGCGCACGTCGTCGAGGTACTCGCTCAGGCGGGCCTTGTCGGCCGGGCCGAGCTCGCGCTGCAGCTTGGCCACTTCCCCGGTGATGAAGTCGAGGATGCTCTTGTCGCGCTGGCGGCGCGTGGCGCGTTCAGCCGGCGTCGCGCCCACGCCGAAGAGCTGGTCGAAGGCGGCGCGCGGGTCGCGGATCATCGGCAGCGGCTCGGAGGGCGAGGCCCAGCTCACCGTGTCGGTGTAGACGCAGGAGTAGCCGTAGGCGCAGCCACCGGCCTGGTCGATCGCCTCGATGCAGAGCTGCATCGACGGAATCGGCGTCTCGCCGCCCACCTTCTTCGCATAGAACTGGTCGAGCGACGTACCGGCGACGACGTCGCTGCCCTGCGTCTGCTTCGGGTGGCACTGCGTGAGGAATACCGCGCTCGACCGGAAGTGATCGCCGCCGATTTCCGGCAGTTCGAACGCCTCGGCATTGCGCACGTCGGTGTTGCTGACAATCGTCAGGTAGTCGCGGAAAGGTTCGAGCGGCGCCAGGCTCGACGGCGTCAGGTCGAAGTTGCGGCCGGTGGCCGCCGGCGACCACATGTTCTTCTGCAGACCCACCACCGTGGCGCCGGCCGAACCGTGCACCATCTCGATGGCGGCCAGCCGCACCTTGCCGCTGGCGGCGGTCCTGGCGAGCGCCGTGCGCGCCGGCACCATGGCTTCGAGGAACGGCAGGGCCACGGTGACCCCGAGGCCCTTGAGGGCGGTGCGACGCGAGAGACGTTTCTGAGCGATGAACATCGTCGAACTCCTGTAACGGACCCGGGAACGCCTAGGGATGCGCGGGCGCGGCCGCGACGGTTGTCTGTTCGGTGCCTTCGACGCGGCTCATGCGGAACGCCGGCGAGTTCACGACGGCCATGATGAAGGCCGAGAGCTTGTAGTCCTGCTTCGCCGTGTCGCGGATGATGCGGCGCACGAGCGGCTGGTCGTAGGGCTGCATGCGCCGGCCTACCGCGTAGGTCAGCAGGCGTTCGGTGAAGCCGAGGAGGAACGCGTCCTTGTGGCGCAGGATGGCGTCGCTCAGGCCGAGCACGCCGGCCATCTTCGAGCCGTCGTAGAGCTCGCCGACCGAGTCGATCGGCACTTCGTTGTCCTTGATGCGCCACTTGCCGGTGACGTCGAAGTTCTCGAGCGCGAGACCGAGCGGGTCGATCACCTTGTGGCACGAGATACACGGCGGATTGCGGCGGTGCTGCTCCATACGCTCGCGCACCGAGAGGTTCTTGCCGCCCTGATTGGCGCCAGTCTCGTCGAGCGCCGGCACGTTCGGCGGCGGCGTCGGCGGCAGGATGCCGAGCATCACTTCCATCACCCACTTGCCGCGCTGCACCGGCGACGTGCGGTCGGCGACCGAGGTCAGCAGGTGGATGCTGGCGTGGCCGAGGATGCCGCGGCGTTCGGGCGGCAGCGCCACGCGGCGGAACTCCGGGCCCATGACGTTGCTGATGCCGTAGTGCCGCGCCACCCGTTCGTTGACGTAGCTGTAGTCGGCGCGCAGCAGGTCGAGGATGCTCTTGTCCTCGCGCACGAGGCTGTGGAAAAAGAGCTGCGTCTCGCGCACCAGGTTGTCGGCGAGCGTGTGGTCCCAGTAGGGATAGAGCAGCGCGTCGGGACGAATCTTGTCGACGTCCTGCAGGCGCAGCCACTGCGAGGCGAAGCGCGTCGCGAGCGCCTCCGAGCGCGGGTCGGCGATCATGCGCCGCACCTGCTTTTCGACGCCGGCCGGCGTGCGCAGGCCGCCGTTCTGAGCCGCCTTCAGCAGTTCGTCGTCGGGCCCGGCGGCCCAGAGGAAATACGACAACCGCGAGGCCAGGTCGAGATCGGCGACGGCGAACGTCTGGCCCACGCGGGCGCTGGCGGGCGGCTGTTCGAGCTTGAACACGAAGCGCGGGCTCGCAAGCAGGGCTTCGAGCGCCGCCTGGATGCCGGCTTCGAAGTCGCCCTTGATGCGGCCGCGCTCGTAGAAGCCCATGAGCGTCTGCACGTCATCGGCGGCGACCGGCTCGCGGTAGGCGCGCGACGCCAGCCGGCGCAGGATGTCGCGGGCGCACGGCGCTTCCTCGGCGGCCGTCGTCGGCCGGCAGGTGAACACCTTGCGGCGGCTGACCGTGTCGGAGACACCCGTCACACTGAAGGGGCCGCTGATGCTGAAGTCGCGCACGTGCGGCGCGGTCGTGATGCCGACGCCGCTGCCGATCTGCGAGTCGGCCAGGGTGTAGTCCTGCGGCGCCAGGATGTCGTCGACCGGCGCCTCGAAGCGGCTGATGAACGCCGCCGCCACGCGCTGCGGCCCGGCCTTCACGTGCACCTTGGGCGAGGTCAGGTTCATCCCGTTCGGGTCGCGCTCGCTCATCGACGGGTTGATGTCCATCACCGCCACGCGGGCGCCGTTGATCGAGATCTCGATCTGTTCGCCCTTGGTGGTGCTGCCGTAGAGTTCGCCGGTGGGAATCGAGTGCAGCATCACGCGGAAGCTGTACTCGCCGTCGGCCGGGAACACGTGCACGAGCGAGACGCCGCCGCGGGTGCCGAGGGGCGTGCCGTCCACGTGCACCATCTGCGACTGGGTGCGCGGCACCTTGTAGGTGGCTTCGGTCGGCGTCGAGTTCGGATCGCCGAGCGCCAGTTGCGTGATGCGTCCGGCGGCCCGCAGGTAGCCTTCCATCAGTGTGGGCGAGAACCCCTGCGCGTCGGCCACGTTGTCGAAGCCGTTGCTGATCGTGTCGGCCGGCAGGAACGCGCTCACGTCCACGTCGAGTCCGAGCAGATCCTTCACCGCCGTCGTGTACTCGGCGCGGTTCAGACGCTGGAAGGGCCGCCAGCCCGGGTTCGGATTGACCGCCGCGAGTTCGTCCATCCGGGACTCGAGCGCCGCGGTCAGCGCTTCGATGGTGGCGGCGTCGGGCCGCTTCGAGCCGGCCGGCGGCATCATGCCGGCGCGCAGCTTGCGGATGATCTTCTCGATCGTCTCGGGCTGCTCGTGCGCCTTCATCGCGTTGAAGCCGGCAAGCGACAGGCCGCCGGCCTTGCCCCGCTCGCTGTGACACGTGGCGCAATACTGCGTCACGAGTTCGGTCTGCGAGGCCGCCGAGAGGCCGGCGGGATGTGACGGCGCAGCGGCGGGCGCGGCGGCGCGCCTCTGGGCGGACACCGGGACGGCCGCGGGACGAGCTGCGGGCGACTGAGCCGCGGTGGGCGCCTGGCCCTCCGAGGCACCAACCACGAGCCCGGCAGCGAGGGCGACGGTGATCGCGATGGCGAACGCGAACTGTTTCATGAGCGCACCTTGCACGAATCGCGCTAAGTGTCTGATTCCAGACACCAACACACGTTGAGTATACGGCCGAATCAGCCACACCCCGGACGGCGGGACGCCATTTGTGGTCTGGGGATGTCTCCGAGTGTCTCGCTCCGTGCGGAGCGCAACGTCGGGCGAACCTCGAGGACCTCACCGGCGTCCAAGTGACCGGGTGGTGTCAGATATGCAGATTTCGAGCCTGTTCGGCGGCGGGGTGGCGGACCTCGCGAACTTTCCGGCTCCGACCCGCGACGTCTCGCCCGGTTCGACGACACCGCGGACCGCCGTGCTGGCCGGCGGCTGCTTCTGGTGCACCGAAGCGGTCTTCCTGCCGCTCGAGGGCGTCACCGCGGTCGTGTCGGGGTACATCGGCGGATCCGCGCACACGGCCAACTACGAGGCGGTCTGTGAAGGCACGACCGGACACGCCGAGGCCATCCGCGTCACCTTCGCCCCCGAGGTCATTTCGTTCGGTCAGCTCCTCCGCGTCTTCTTCGCGGTGGCGCACGACCCGACGCAGCTCAATCGCCAGGGCAACGACCGCGGCACCCAGTACCGGTCGGCGATTTTCCCCGTCGATACCGAACAGCGCGCGGTCGCGGAGGCCTACATCGCCCAGCTGGACGCCGCCAGGGTCTTCGCGGCGCCCATCGCGACCACGATCGAAGAAGGCGCCACCTTCTACGCGGCCGAGCCCTACCACCAGAACTACGCGGCGCGGAATCCCCACCAGCCCTACGTCGCGGCGGTGGCGGCGCCGAAGGTGGACAAGCTCGTGAAGTACTTCGGCGACCGGCTGAAGCCGTAGCACTCCCGTTCGACCGGGCCAGGGCACCGGTCGGGGTCCCTGCCCCACCAGTCGCTTCCCGCCCATGAACCCCCGGACACGGCCTGCGTCATCTCCTGCAGGAGGATCGAGCCGTGCACAGTTACCGTTCTGCCAGGTTCCTCGTGAAGGCGCCATTCATCCTGGCGTTCCTGTTCGTCGTGAACCTGCTGACCTCGCCCGGGCACTGGTGGGTGCAGTGGCCGGCGCTCGGCCTCGGCATCGCCTGGGTGTTCGCGCTGCTGCGTGTCATCCGCACGGTGGCGGTGGCCGGTGGTCTCGCGGCGCTCGCGGCCTACCTGATCCGCCGGCGCCAGGCCGGTCAGTGAACTCCGGCGGCGCCGTCCGGCGGCCGGGCGATGCGCTGCAGCTCGGTGATGGCCGCGCCGACGGCGCGGGCGAGCTTCGGTGAGACGCCCTGCTCGCGGGCCGTCCAGAATGCTTTCGAGGCGCGGTCCCAGTCGCCGAGGAGCATCGCCGACGAGGCCAGCCCGAGGCTGGCGCGTGCCGTGCCGGGCGCAATCGTGAGCGCGCGCTCGAACAGGGCGCGGGCGAGCCCGGCGTCGCGAACGTAGAGCGCGATTTCACCGGCCGCGATGAGCGTCGGTGCGTCGCCGGTCTCGGCTACCGCGGCCAGGGCGGCGGCGACGTCGGCGCGGCGGCCGGCGAGCGCCGCGTCCGCGGCGGGCCCGAGCGCCGGGAACCGGTCGCGCGGCGTGAGTTCGAAGCCCACCTCCCAGGCCACCTGGCCGCCCGCGGCACTGAGCGCGTTCTTCTGTGTGAACTGCACCGGCAGCAGCACCACCTGCGGCAGGTGCACCGGCGCATGCGCCGCGAACACCCAGACGCCGGAGGTCACACCGAGCACCGACCACTGTCCCTTGTCGTTCGAACGCGCGCTGAAGGTCTTCTGCCCCACGAACTCGAGGCCGCGGAAGCCGTAGACGGCGTCGAGTTCGATGGACGCCGGCACGCCGCCTCCCGAGTCTTCCTGGGCCTGGCCGCGCAGCCGGAGCGCGGTCTGCGCGCGCCCCGGTGCCGTCACGCCCAGCAGCATCCCCGTCACGAGCATCCACCCCATCCAGAGCCGACACGTGTCGCGCAGCATCACCGGTCTCCCTTGAGGGGGCGCCCCATCATGGCACGCGCACGGGCAGCGCGGCGCCGTAGAGCATGGTGCGGTCGTTGTCGCGCGCCGCCCAGGTCAGCAGCGTCGCCACGTCGCGCGCCACCGGGCCGTCGTGCACCGTGCGGCCGTTGACGGTGACGACCACCGGGGCCGCGAAGTCCACGACATCCGGCGACAGCAGCAGCGTGAACGCGGCCACGCCGCGCGTGCGCGCCTCGAACCTGTTGCCGCGGCGCACGACGTCCACCCGGCCCGAGGGCGTGCGGCGCGGGAAGATCGTGCGCGGGGTGCCGGCGCGGGCCTCCGGCGGGAAGCGCCCGGAGAGCGTCAGGCGATCGCGGCCGCGTTCGACCACCATCGTGATGCGCGGGCCGATGTTGCGCTCGAAGGCCGCGAGGATCGCCTGGATGTCGGTCACGGGCCGCCCGTCGATTTCGATCAACCGGTCGCCGGCGCGCACGCCCATCGCCGCCGCGTCGCTGCCTTCGACGACCTCGACGACCCGCGTGCCCTTGTCCTTCTTCGCATCCCCCCGCAGGCCGAAGTCGGGCGCGAGACGCTCGGTGACGGTGTTCGTGTCGGCCAGCGCGGCGTCACTCGGGCGGGCGCCGAGGGCGTCGATGACCAGCCAGTGAATGCGGTTGTAGCGATCGGTCCGCTCCGTCTCCCACGACAGCAGCGGCGGATGGGCCACGCGCGGATGGTCGTGCACGAACCGTTCGTAGAGACCGCGCTCCGATTCCCACCAGCTCGTGTCGTGCCCGCCGCTCGCCTGCGGCCGGAACACGAGCGGCACGCCGGCCGTCTGCAGCGTCTCGAGATACGGCGCCACACGAGCCGCCGGGTACAGCGGATCGCGCATCCCGTTGACGACGAAGAACGGTTTGTTCACGAGATTGGAGATGAAGAGTTCCCCGTCGGCGCCGGTCGTGGGATTCGACAGCACGCCGATGTGGCCGATGAGCGGCAGGAGCGACGCCCAGAGCGTGGGCTCACGCATCCCCAGGAAGTAGGTGCCCGTACCGCCGTCCGAGGTGCCGGTCAGGTAGATGCGCGATTCATCGACGTTGTACTGGCGCTTCACACGGTCGACGAGCGTGAGGATGTTCTCGACCTGCGGCGCGTGCCACCACGCCGCCTCGTTCCAGCCGAACGGCTGGATGACGATCTGCGGTTCGCCGGGGATGCGGTTGCCGCCGCGCCGCCGGCCCTCCTCGGGGTTCTGGCGCATGATGCCGCCGTGCAACTGCACGCGCACCGGCCAGGCGCGCGCCGGATCGTAGTCGGCCGGCACCTCGATGCGGTTGTCGAAGGCGACGCCGCTCGGCGCCGTGGCACGCAGCGGGCGCTCGCCCGTCTGTGCGCGAGCGTAGGCGCGGCCCTGGCGCAGGCGGGCCCACGCCTCGTCGAACGGCACACGGGCCGCCACGAGCCGGGCCGCGTCTTCGGCGGCAGCCTTCGGGCTGTCGGCGCGCCAGAAGGCCTGCCACGCCGCCTCGACGGCACGCGGCTGCGCCGCCACGCTCCACACCGCGGCCATCACCACGCCGAGCGCGGCGAGCACGATTCGCATAGTCCGATCCTTCGACACCGCAGCGGCGCAGCTGTGATTCGCGGGTATTCTGGACCACGCGCGACGGCGCGCCAAGCCCCGACATTCCTCCGTGCCGCCATTGCCCGCTCGCGTCCGCTCGCTGCTCGCGTCGCTCGCCGCCCTCGCCGCCGTGTGGGCCGCGGCCACCTGGCTCACGGGCGGTGGGGTGATGCACCTCGGCGCCCTCCGCCTCTCGTCGCGCTCGGCGCTGCGCCCCGCGCTCGCCGCGCTGCTGCTTGCCGCGCTGGCGCTTTACGGCTCACGGGCGGAGTCGCGGCGTGCCGCCCTCGCTCGCGTCCGCCGGCGCGCCGATGCCGCCGCGCCGTGGCTGGCAGCGGTCGCCGCCATGGCCGTGGCGACGACGGCCGCGATCTTCGGAGAACTCGCGGCCAGCGGCGCCGATGCGAGTGGCTACCTCCATCAGTCGCAGCTGTGGGCCGAGGGCCGAAGCGCGCTCGTCGCGCCGGTGCTCGACGACGGGCCCTGGCCCGGGGCCGGCTGGGAGGTCGCGCCGCTCGGCTTCGCGCCCTCGGCGACGCCTGGCCTCCTCGGCCCCACCTACGCACCGGGCCTGCCGTGGCTCATGACACTCGGACACACGATCGCCGGTGCGCCCGGACGCTTCGTGTGGACGCCGCTCGCGGTGGGGGCGCTCGCGTGGCTCACCTTCGTGCTGGCGCGACGCGAGATGCCTCCGGCCGCAGCGCTCGGCGCGGTGCTCCTCGTCGCCACGAGTCCGCCGCTGCTCTTCGCCGCGACGCAGACGATGAGTGACCTGCCCGGCGCGGCGCTCTGGACCGCCGCCATCGTCGCGCTCGGTGGTCACACGTGCGGGCGTGTGTGGCAGGCCGGCCTCGCCGCGGCGATCGCGCTCGCCGTACGGCCGAACCTGGTCCTGGTCGCCGCGAGCGTCTGGACGGCGGCCACCGTCACCGCCGAGGGAGACCGCGCCGCGAAGCTGCGGCACGGCGCGCGGCTGGCGCTGCCGATCGCCGTGGCCGCGGCGCTCGTGGCCTGGATCAACCTGCGGCTCTGGGGCTCGCCGTTCGCGTCGGGCTACGGCGCCACGGGCGATCTCTTCCTGGGGGAGAACATCGCGCCGAACCTCGGACGCCTGTGGCAGTGGACGCGCGAGACGCGCGCCTGGTGGATGCTGGCCGCGCTGCCCGCCGCGGCCGCGCTGGTCATCAGCGCGCCGCGGCGCCGCGCCTGGCTGGCGATCGCCCTCGTCGTCGGCATCCTCGCAAGTTACCTGCCCTACGCGGTCTTCGCGGAGTGGTGGTACCTGCGCTTCTATCTGCCGGCATGGCCGGTGCTCGCGACGGCCACACTCGCACTCGCGTGGCGGCTGCTCCATCGCGCCTCGCCCGACGCCGCGCCGCTCGCGGTGCTGGCCGTGGCGGTGGTGATCGCCGGCCCCGCCGTCCGACACGCGGCTGGGCAGGGCGTGTTCGAGCTGTGGCGTGGCGCGCAGCGGTATCCGGCGGTGGCGACGTGGGTGCGGGCGAACGCGCCGGCGCATGCCGTCCTCTGGAGCGTGCAGCACAGCGGCGCCCTGGCCGCGCACGGCGCGGCCACGGTGGCGCGCTGGGACTACATCGCCCCCGACAGCCTCGACGCGCGGGTCGCGACACTGGCCGCGCGCGGACGCGCGTCGTGGGTCGTGCTCGACGACTGGGAAGAAGCCGTGTGGCGGCAGCGTTTCGCGAGCCAGGTCCGTGGACGCCTCGACTGGGCGCCACTCGCCGAGGCGCGCGTCGGCACGACGCGCGTGCACGTCTTCGACCTGACCGCGCCGACACGCGCCGTCGCGCCCGCGCTCATCCGCGTGGTGCACGGCGGCCCGTGGCCGCCGGCGCGCCGGCCCGGCGGCGCGGGCCTCGAAGTAAGATCGTTGCCGTGACCCGCCTGCGCGCCGCCCTGCTGCCCCTGCTCGTCTGCCTCGTGGTGGGCGCGGCCGGGTGGGCATCGCGCGCCGAACTGGATGAAGTCGTCATCGACGGTGTCCGGCAGCGTATCGCGCTCGTGCCCTCGTGGCAGCCGTTCATCGCCTTTCTCGCCTTCGCGGCCGTGTTGCTCTCCGGCCTCGCGGTGCTGGTCCGGCGCGGCCACGGCCCGCGTCCCGCCCTCGCCTCGCTCGTGCTGCCGGCCTTCGGCCTCGCCGTGTTGCTCGTGCCGTATCTGCCGGGCCCGCCCGACTGGTGGCCGGCGCTCCAGGCCCTCGCCGGCCCGGGGCTCTGGATGGTGTGGGCGCTCGTCGCCGCCCAGTGCGCCTGGACGCTCTGGCCACACGTGCCCGGAATCGCCGCCTGGTGCGGACGCCACTCGCTGCGCACGCAGACGGCGGCCATCTGGATCGCGACGGCGGCCGCCGCGGGCCTCGGCGCCGGGCGCCTCACGCACACCGTGCTCTTCCCGTCGGGCGACGAGCCGCACTACCTCATCATCGCGCAGAGCCTGTGGCGCGACGGCGATCTGCTCATCGAGAACAACCACAAGGCGCAGCAGTATGTCGAGTACTTCGGCCGCGATCTCGACCCGCACTACCTGACGCGCGGCGTCGATCGCGAAATCTACTCGGTGCATCCCGTGGGGATGCCGGTACTCATCACGCCGGTCTATGCGCTCGGCGGCTACGACCTCGTGGTGGCGTTCTTCGTGGCGATGGCGGCCACGGCGGCCACGGTGATGTGGCGTTGGGTGGTGGCGCTCACCGGCACCCTCGGCACGCCCACGCTCGCCTGGGCGGCCATCGTGTTCTCGGCGCCGTTCCTCATCAACGCCTTCACGATCTACCCCGAGATACCCGCCGCGCTCGTCGTGGCGCTGGCCGTCGTGCTGACCCTGCGCACGACGGCGGGCGTGCGGCCGTGGCACGACTTCGCCATCGGCCTGCTCGCCGGGTTGCTGCCGTGGCTGAGCACCAAGTACGCGCCGATGTCGGCGGCGATCGTCGCCGTGGCGTTCGCGCGGCGCGCCTGGCCCCTGCACGCGGGCGAGCCACGGTGGAACGTCGTGGCCGGCGTGCGCATCGGCCTGCCGTACGCCCTCTGCCTGCTCGGCTGGTTCGCGTTCTTCTACGCCTACTGGGGCACGCCGATGCCGAGCGCGCCCTACGGCCCGATGACGCAGACCGAACTCGGCAACACACTCTTCGGCGTGCCGGGGCTGCTCTTCGATCAGGAATACGGGCTGCTCACCTACGCGCCGGCCTACGTGCTCTCGGGCTTCGGCTTCTGGACGATGCTGCGCCGCCCGGGGCCGCTGCGCCGCCTGGGACTCGAACTGCTCGTCGTGTTCGGCGCGCTCATCGCGACCGTCGGGGCGTTCCGTATCTGGTGGGGCGGCTCGGCCGCGCCGGGACGTCCGATCACGTCCGGCCTGCTCATCCTGCTGCTGCCGATGACGGTGCAACTCGGCACGGCCGCCGCCGGCTCAGCCCGCCGCGCCGCGCAGCACCTGCTCATCTGGACGGGCGCCTGCCTCGCGTTCGTGCTGCTCACGGCACAGAACGGCTTCCTCGTGAACAACGGCCGCGATGGCACGTC
>JAEUQR010000110.1 GCA_016789705.1 Acidobacteriota bacterium | reverse complement strand
GCCGACATCACGAGCCCGCTGCTCGCGGCGCTCGGCGCCTTCGACTTCGCCTTCGTCCTCATTGCGCTGGCGCCGCTCCTCGTCATCGCCGTCTGTCATGATGTCGTCTCGTCGGAACGTGAAGCCGGCACGTGGCCGCTCGTGCGGGCCGAACCGGTGTCGGCGCTGCGGATGCTGGCGCTCAAGCTCGGCGTGCGCTTCGCGGTCGTGGCCGCGCTCGTCGTCGGCACGACGGCGGCGGCGCCCCTCCTCGTGGGCGCGCCGCTCGACGCCCGCGTCGTGGTCGTGCCGCTCGTGGCGTTCGCCTACCTCGCTGTCTGGGCGATGGCCGCCGCCGTCGTGGCACTCCTCGGCCGCGCGTCGGACGTCAATGCGCTCGTGATGCTCGGCCTGTGGGTGCTCTGGGTCGTCGTCGGGCCCGCGCTCGTGACCACGGCGGGGGCGGCACGTTTCCCGGCGCGCGAAGCCCTCGAGCTCACCGTGCAGCAGCGGCACGGCTACCACCGGAGCTGGGACCGTCCCGTGGGCGAGACGATGGCCGCCTTCTATGCGCGGTATCCGCAGTGGAAAGACGTGCCGGTGCCGACCAACCGCTACTCGAACGCCTGGTACTACGCCATGCAGCAGCGTGGCGACGACGCCGCGGCCGCCGCGGCGGCGTCGTACTTCGACACGCTGCGCGCGCGACACGGCTGGGTGAGCCGCTGGTGGCCGCTCGTGCCGCCGGCGCTCGTGCAGGCCGCGTTCGACCGGACGGCGCGCACGGACCTTCCGGCGCACCTCGGCTACCTGGAATCGGTCGGCGCCTACCACGAGCGCCTCAAGCAGCACTTCTTCCCGATCGTGTTCGACGAGGCGCCCCTCTCGGCGGTGAACTGGCAGGCGGCGCCGAGGCACGACCATCGGGACGACGGCGAGGCCGGTGATCTCACCGGGGCCCTGGCCGTCATGGCCGTCTGGGTCGCCGGTGCCGCCGCGCTGGTCGTGGCCCGGCGCGCTGCCCTGTAGCTGCCTCGGCGGGAACGCGCACCGTTCGTCGGCCGCCGCTCGCCACTCATTGGCCTGGAACGTCTGTTCGCGGGACAGCCGTTGGTAAGGCGGCGGTCCGACCACTACGCTAGGCCGGTTACTGGAGGTTCCGATCGTGCGTCACCTGACCCTGATGAAGACACTGCTGCTGGCCATGGCCGCCCTCGTCTCGACCGCGCTGCCGGCGCAGGCGCAGTCGGCCTTGACCGGCAAGGTCACCCGCGCCGGCGGCGACGCGATGGCCGGCGCGGCCGTGGTCGTCGAGGAACTCCGGCGCGAGGCCCGCACCGGGGCCGACGGCACTTACACCTTCGACAACATCCCCGCGGGTGACTATCACGTCTCCGTGCGTGCCGAGGGCTACAGCAGCCGCCGCACCGAGGTGACCGTCGGCGCGAGCGGCGCCACGCTCGACCTCGAGGTCGACCTCGACCTGCACTTCGCCGAGGTGCTGTCCGTCAGCCCCAATCCGCGGCCGCAGTTCGAGTCGTTCCAGCCCACCTCGGTGCTTTCGAACGAAGAGCTGCAGCGCGAACTGCAGGACACCATCGGCGCGACCTTGCAGTATCAGCCCGGCGTGCAGATGCGGTCACTCGGGCCCGGCCCGGCGCGTCCGGTCATCCGCGGCCTCGACGGCGACCGCGTGCTCGTGCTGCAGGACGGCCAGCGCATGGGCGACCTTTCGAGCCAGTCGGGTGACCACGGCGTACCCGTGAATCCCGCCTCGGCGCAGCGCATCGAAGTCGTGCGCGGCCCGGCGACGCTGCTTTACGGCGCCAACGCGATCGGCGGCCTCGTGAACATCGTCACCGACCAGATCCCGACCGAGAAGGTCACGGCGCCCACGGGCTCGTTCACGCTGAACCTCGGCAGCAACTCCACGCCGGCCGGCGGCGCCGGCGACGTGCACGTGGGCAACGGAAAGTTCGCCCTGCACCTCGGCGGCGGCGGTCAGCGGGCCGACAGCTACAACACGCCCGACGGCGAGGTCGAGAACTCGCAGTCGCGCAGCGGCTTCATGAACGTCGGCGGCTCCTGGACGGGCGACCGTCAGTACGCCGGCGTGAGCTACGGCTACGACGACACCAAGTACGGCGTGCCCGTGCTCGAAGAGGGCGAGATCAGCCTCACGCCGAAGCGCCACGCGTTTTCGGCCCGCGCCGGCGGCCAGGGCCTCGACGGCGTGCTCACCTCGTATCGCGCCACACTCGGCGTGCGCCGCTACACGCACTCGGAACTCGAGGGCGAGGAAGTGGGCACGCAGTTCAGGAACAACACGGTGGAAGGGGAACTGCTGCTCTCGCACAAGCCGGCCGGGCGCCTCGCTGGCTCGATCGGCGGGTGGTTCCTGAACCGCGAGTTCAGTGCTGAGGGCGCTGAGGCGCTGTCGCCGCCGGTGGATCAGCAGACGGCCGCCGCGTTCCTCTACGAAGAGCTGACGTGGCCGCATTTCAGCCTGCAGTTCGGTGGCCGTGTCGATCGCACGAGCTTCGAGCCGCAGGCCGGGCTGCCGGCGCGCGACTTCACGGAGTTCTCGGGCTCGGTTGGCGCGCTCATCCGGCCGAGGGCCGCCAACGACAACTTCGTCATCGCGGCCAGCCTCGCACGCGCCGCCCGCAACCCGGCGCTCGAAGAGCTCTACTTCTTCGGCCCGCACCCCGGCAATCTGACCTTCGAGATCGGCAACCCCGACCTGAAGTCGGAACGCGCCCTCGGCTTCGACGTGTCGCTGCGCGCGCGCTCGTCGCGCGTGCGCGGCGAACTGACCTTCTTCCGCAACGCCATCAACGACTTCATCTTCCGCAGCCCGCTCACCGAAGAGGAGTTCGAGGAGCGGGAAGAAGAGTTCGACGCCCGTTTCGGCGTCGAACACGAAGAAGGCGAAGAAGGTGAAGAGGGGCACGGCCACGAAGGCGAGTTCCCGTTCGCCGAGTACAACGGCGCGGACGCCACGCTCTGGGGCGTCGAAGCCCACGCCGACGTCACGCTCACCGAGCGGCTGGGCGCCGAGTTCACCTACGACCTCGTGCGCGCGGAGCGCACGAGCGACGGCGAGCCGCTGCCGCGTATCCCGCCGCAGCGCCTGATGGCCGGTCTGCGCTACACGACCGGCCGCCTCGAAGTGGGCGGCAACGCCACCGCCGTGGCGCGGCAGGACCGCGTGTTCGGCAGCGAGACGGAAACGGCCGGCTACGGCCTGTTCCGGTTCTACGCCACCTACTCGGTGCAGTCGGGCCGCACCCTGCAGACGGTGACGGCGCGCCTCGACAACGCCACCGACCGCCTCTATCGCAACCACCTGAACTTCCTGAAGGACGTCGTGCCCGAGATGGGCCGGCAGTTCCGTCTGGTGTACTCGGTGAAGTTCTAGACGCGGCGACAACCAGCGCGGCCACGGCGGCCGGCGCGGATAGAATGTCCGGCATGTTCCGGACCTCTATCTGTGCCCTGGCCGCCGTTGTCGTGTACGGCGCGCTCACTCCTTCCGGCGCGCAGGCGCCAACCGGCGCGGCCTGGCTGGCGCCCTTCCGCGACAACGTCGCGAAGCTCCAGCAGGCGGCGCAGGCCGACAGCTTCGCGTGGACCAGGCTGGCCGAGCTGACCGACACCTACGGCAACCGCATCTCGGGGTCGGAGAACCTGACGCGCGCCATCCGCTGGGCGCAGGCGACGATGACGAAGGACGGCCTCGCAAGCGTTCGCGCCGAAAAAGTCATGGTGCCGCGCTGGGTGCGCGGCCAGGAAAGTGCGGTCATCGTCGAACCGCCCGAACATCCGATCGCGATGCTCGGCCTCGGTGGCAGCGTGGCGACGCCCGCCGCCGGCATCGAAGCCGACGTGCTGGTCGTGAAGGACTTCAAGGACCTCGAGGCGCGCGCCGCGCAGGCGACAGGGAAGATCGTCCTCTTCAACGTGCCCTACACGACCTACGGCGAGACGGTCGCGTATCGCGGCGGCGGCGCCACCGCGGCAGCGAAACACGGTGCCGTGGCCGCGTTCGTGCGCGCCGTGGGCCCGATGGGGCTGCGTACGCCGCACACCGGCGGCATGAACTACGGCCAGGGTGTGGCGAAGATCCCGACGGCGGCCATCGCCGCGGAAGACGCCAACCGCATCCAGCGGCTGAGCGACCGCGGCCTGCGCGTGCGGGTGCGCCTGAAAATGGAGGCGAAGTTCGAGGCTGATGCCGAGTCCGCCAACGTCTTCGGCGAGATCGTCGGCCGCGAGTTCCCGAAGGAGATCGTGCTCGTGGGCTGCCACTTCGACTCGTGGGATGTCGGCATGGGCGCGTCGGACGACGGCGTGGGCTGCATCGCCACGTGGGAGGCGCTGCGCCTCATGAAGCGTCTCGGCATCCAGCCGCGGCGCACGGTGCGTCTCGGGCTCTTCACGAACGAAGAGAACGGCATGCGCGGCGGCAACGCCTACAAGGACGCCTACCTGGCGTCGGCCGGCGACCACATCTTCGCGCTCGAATCCGATTCCGGCGTGTTCGCGCCGGCGAGCCTCGGCTTCACCGGGTCCGACGCCGCGCGCCGCACCATCGACGACATCGCCTCGCTGCTTGCGCCGCTCGGCTTCCCGCCGGTTGGTCCTGGCGGCGGTGGCGCAGACATCGGTCCGATCTCGGCCGCCGGCAAGGTGCCGATGATGGCCTACAACGGCGATGCGACGCGGTACTTCACCATTCACCACACGCCGGCCGACACGGTGGACCGCATCGCGCCCGAGGAAGTCTCGAAGGCGGCGGCCGCGATTGCGACGATGACCTACGTCATCGCCGACATGCCCGAGCGCCTGCCGAAGTAACGGCGGCGGCCGGGCCTGCCGTCAGCGCTGCTCGGGCCGCAGGATGACCTGCACGTAGCGCGTGTCGTCGAGATAGCGGCGGGCGGCGTCGCGCACGGCCTCCACGGTGAGCGTGTCGTAGAAGCCGCGCGGGTCGATGGCTGTGGCCATGTCTTCGTCGCGCGCGATGGCCTGCGTGAGCCGGTTCAGCCAGTACGGGTTCTGCTGGAGGTTCGTCTCGAGGTCACGAATCGCCGCGAGGCGGCCGTCGGCGAGCTGTCCGCGCGATGGACCGGTCTCCTTGAACGCCGTGACGACGCGCCAGGCGTCGGCGACGAGCGCGTCGACGCGTGCCGGGTCGCATCCGAAGCTGATCGACACGCGGTACTCGGGCACCGGACGGAAGCCGAATACCGGCTCCACGCTCACGCCGTAGGTGCCGCCCTCGTCTTCCCGCAGGGTGCGATGCAGGTTGCCGCTGAGCGTCGCCGCCATCGTCGAGACGAGCAGGCGGTTGGCCTCGGTGTTCTCGAAGGGCCCCGAGAACACGATGCGCACCTGACTCTTCGGCTCGACGCCCTTGCGCACCTCGCGGCGCACGACCGTCTGCGGCGGCCGAATGCCGACGTCCCGCGGCGCCTCGCGGCGGCCGAGCGAGGGCAATGACGCGAGATACCGCTCGACGAGCGGCCGCATCGCCTCGACCTCGAAACTGCCGACGAAGACGAACGTGAAGTCGCTGGCGTCGGCGAACCGATCCTTGTAGAAGGCGAGCGAGCGATCGAGGTTCATCTGGTCCACCATCGCCGGCGTGAGCGGCCGGGCGCGCGGATGGTCGCCGGTGAGCGCCGACACCACGGCGCGTTCGAAGACGGCGTCGGGCTCGGCTTCCTGGTTGGCGAGCATGCGCTTCAGATTGGCCGTGAGCACCGAGAACGCGGTGCGATCGGCGCGGGGCGCCGTGAAGTTCAGGTGGATGAGCTGAAACATCGTCTCGAGATCGTCGCGCGAGGCGCCGCCGGCCAGCCCTTCGTCGGTCGAGCCGATGTCGGCGCGCACGGCCACGTTCCGCGTGGACATCGCCTTCTCGAGGTCGGTCAGCGAGAGGCGGCCCAGTCCGCCCTCCGACACCACGTCTTCCGCCGTCACCGCGGCCACGAAGTCGGCATCCGCCGCGAGCGACGTGCCGCCCGGACTCACCGCCCGGAACAGCACTTCGTCGGCCTTGAAGGTCGTGGGTTTCAGCACGACGCGCGCGCCGTTCGACAGGCGCCATTCCGTGAGGCCGAGCGGGGTGTTGGTGGTCGTGGCCGTGACGCGGCCGGGCGACGGCAGCGGATCGAGAAGCGGCGCCGTGTTCACCTTGTCCACGTAGGCCGTCAGCGCGCGGGTGTCGATGCCGGCCAGTGCGCCGGCGAGTGACGCCTGCGTCGGGGCCACGACGCCCGCACGCTCGGGCGCGTTCACGACCACGACGCGGCTTGCGTCCGGCAGCCAGGTGGCGGCCAGCCGGTTCACTTCCTCGAGCGTGATGCCGGGCATGAGCTGCTGCGCCATGCGCTGTTCGACCACGATGCCGGGGAGCGGCTCGTCGTTCATGAAGTTGCGGATGAACTCTTCGGCGAGGGGCGCCGAGGGGTTCGTGTCCTTCTCGGCGAGCGCCTGCTGCAGATAGCGCTGGCTGCTCACCTTCTGCCGGGCCAGCTCCGTGGCCGTGAAGCCGAAGCGGGCGACCCGTGCGGCCTCGGTGGCGAGCGCCGCCAGCCCCCGCTCGGCGCCGCCATCGGCCACGAGCGCCTGCATCGACGTAGCTTCCATCGTGCGCACGAAGAGGCCGCGTGAGGCACGGGCCGCCTGGAACGGCGCGCCAGGCGTGCGGGCGATCTCGTCCAGCCGGTCGTTCAGCATGCCGGCAAACAGCCGCTCCACCATCTGCTGGCGATAGACGCCCACGGTGCGCTGGTCACGCGCGGGCATCTTGCCGATCAGGCCCACCGTGGTGGCGCGCGCCTCGCGGTCGGTGGCCACGACGTAGAGCGTGCCGGGGTGACCGGGCACGGTGTGGGCGGTGCGCGGCCGCGGCGAGACGGCCGCGGGCATCGGCGCGAAGTGCGCCTTGATGCGGGCCTCCATGGCCGCGCGGTCGAAGTCGCCCACGGCGATGACGGCCATGAGATCCGGCCGGTACCAATCGGCGTAGAACTGTCGCAGGCGGGCGTACGGCGCCGAGCGGATGACGTCGGGCAGGCCGATGGGTGAACGCTCCGCGTAGCGCGACCCGCGCAGCAGCACGGGCATCACGGTGTTCTGCATGCGCGCGTCGGCGCCGAGGCCGAGCCGCCACTCCTCGAGGATGACGCCCCGCTCCTTGTCGATCTCTTCGGGGGAGAAGCTGACGCCGCGCGCCCAGTCTTCCATCATGAGCAGCGCCTGGTCGAGCACCTCGGGATCGGTGGGCACCTGCAGTTCGTACACCGTTTCGTCGAAGCTCGTGTGCGCGTTGACATGGGCGCCGAAGCGCATGCCGATGCCCTGCATGAACGTGGCGATCGCGTTGCCCGGGAAGTGCGTCGTGCCGTTGAAGGCCATGTGCTCGACGAAGTGGGCCAGGCCGCGCTGGTCGTCGTCCTCGAGCACCGACCCGGTCTTCACGACGAGCCGCAGTTCCGCGCGGCCGCGCGGCTGTCCGTTCGGGCGCACGTAGTAGCGCAGGCCGTTCGGCAGCGTGCCGACCGTGATCTGCGGATCCACCGCAATCGTGTCGCCGGGCGCCAGCGTCGGCGCCGGCACGCGGGGCGGCAGAGGCGGCGTGACGGCACTCTGCGCGATGACGAGCTGGCTGGCGGCGCCGAGCACGGCGCAGGCGAGCAGCCACGGACGGGGACGCATCGAGGGACGGTGCATGCCTCAGTATCTCCGCAGCTGGCACCGGCGGCCGGCAGTTTCCCGTGGGCAGGGCGCCCGGCGGTATGCTGGGCGCATGTCCGTGCCCGTCACCGTCCTGCGCACGCATCTGCACTACACCACGTGGGCCTCCGCGCGTATCGTCGAGGCGGCCGCGGCGCTCTCGCCCGAGGAGCTCACGCGCGACCACAAGAGCGCCGACAAGAGCGTGCTCGGCACGCTCGCGCATATCTACGCGGCGGACCGCATGTGGCTCGGCCGCATCCAGGGCGCGCCGCCGGCGGTGTTCTTCGATCCCGCCGTGGACCTGCAATGGCCGGTCGTCCAGCATGAATGGCCGGCGCTCCTGGCACGCTGGGAGGCGTGGGGCGACGCGCTGCAGGACGCGTCGGTGTCGGTGGCCTACCACGACCTCAAGGGCAACCCGTACAGCACGCCGCTCTGGCAGATCGTGCTGCACGTGGTGAATCACGGCACCCACCACCGCGGCCAGGTATCGGCGATGATCCGCGCGATGGGGCACTCGCCGCCGCCGCTCGACCTCATTCGCTACTACCGCGAAGTGGGCGGCTAGCGTCGGTCAGAAGTAGCGCGTGACGCGCAGCGACGCCGTGCGCGGCTGCACCAGCCGCGTGCCCACGAACACCGACTGGAAGTTGTAGAGCGCCGTGCGGTTCAGCAGGTTCGTGACCTGCGCCTGTACGCCCCAGGTGCGGCGTCCGCGGCCGTTCGTGAGGTCGACGCCGGTTGCGAGATCGACGATCGTGCGCGGCCGGACGCGTGGCGTCGCGGCCGTGAGGTCCACATATGGCAGCAGGTCCGCGAAGTCGGGATCGGCTGCCACCTGCGCCGGGTTCGAGGGGTTCGCCACGAGCCCGCTGTCGTAACGCGCGGTGGCGCTCATCCACCACGGCCCTGACGGATCGACGCCCGCCGTGGCATGCACGCTCAGCCGCTGGTCGTGGTCGATCGCGAACGGTCCTGCGGAGAGCAGGTCCACCGCCTCCTGACCCAGGAAGAGGCCGCCGGTGAAGGGCGGCGTGGCGATGGCGCGGGCAGATGTCACGCTGAGCGATCCCGAGACACCGCGGAGCGGCAGCAGCGTGGCGCGCGCCTCCATGCCCGTGACCTTCAGGCGCGCCAGCGTCGTGGGGAAGATGATGCCGGTGTCGAAGAAGTTGTTGTTGTCCTGCTGATCGCGCGAGAGCTTGCGGTAGACGGCACCGTCGAACGTCACGCGTCCGCCGAGCGCGAACTGCGCGCCGGCTTCGAACACGTCCTGACGCTCCGGGCGGATGGCGCGCGTGGCGCTGCCGAGCGCCGCGCGCACGCTGTCTGGCGCGAGACGTCCGGCGGCCTCGGAGTTCGAGAGCAGCAGGTTCTCGTTCGGCGGCGTCTGGAAGGTGCGGTTGTAGGAGGCGCGCAGCACGAGGTCGCGCCCGCCGACGCGGTACGACACACCGACGCGCGGCTGGAGCTGACGGCCGGCCACGAGGAACTGGTACTCGTCGTGCCGCAGGCCGGCGTTGAGGGTGAGGTCGCCGAGCTGCGCGGTGGTCTGCGCGAACACACTCGCGAAGGTGCCGGCGCGCGCCTCGTCGAAGCGGAACGGCGTGCCGCCGCGCGTGAGATCGTGCGCGGTGAGCGCCGGGTTGTAGGCGTCGGTGCCGGGCACGTTCAGCGCGAACGACGTGAGTGCCATCGTGAAGCGCTCGCGCACGGGGAATGCCTGTACGTCGGCCCCGGCGCGCACGCTCACGCGGCCGGCCTGCCGCGTGTAGCGGGCCTGTGCGGTGAAGGTCGACAGACGCCGGTCCTGCGCGGCGGTGACCGGCGTGTCGCCGGCGCTCGGCCGAAGCTCCGCCGATGTCGTGCGCGCGCCGAGCGTCACATCCACCGTGCTCGCGATGCCGAGCGGGCGCAGATACGCGCCCCACACCGAGAGATCCGCGAGGTGCTGCCGCTGATCCTGTCCGGCCGCCTCCTGCGAGCGCAGGTTGGCGAGTTCGAAGCGCGACGTGCCGCCCATGGCGTGCAGCCGCAGCGTGTCCTGCGGCGTGAGCCGCACATCGGCGCGCCCGAAGCCGCGCACGACGGCGCCGGCGTTGTGCAGGTTGTCGCGCGATACCTGATCGAGGAACCGCGCGGTGGTCATCGAGGTGAGCGACCCGAAGTAGCCGAGGCGTCCGCGTTCACCGCCCCATTGCAGCGCCCCCTGCGCCGTGCCGAAGCCTCCGCCGGCGAGTGAGACCGAGCCGGTGGAGGTCCGGCCCGTGCCGAGGCCACTTCTGCTGCCGAGCACGGCGACGCCCGACACCTTGCCGCCGAACTCCGCCGGGATGTTGCCGGTCATGAGCTCCGCCGTCTGCACCACACCCACATCGAGCGCGTTCGCGAAGGCACCGGTGAGCTGATCGCTGATCGGCAGGCCGTCGATGACATACGTCATCTGGTTGTGCGCTCCGCGCGGGTGGATGGCGCCGTTGGCGTTCTGCGCAAAGCCGGGGAAGCCGACGAGCACCGCTTCGAGGCCGCGGCTCGCGCCGGCCACCGGCAAGCGCTCGATGCGCGTGACACTCACGGCGTGCCGGGTGCCGGCGGTGGTGTCGTCCACGGCCGTCTGCTCAGGGCGCACCACCACCGTGTCGGTCATCGTCGCCACGGCGAGGCGCAGCGTGACGTCGACCGGTGCGCCCGTGGCCGCCACGACGCGCGCGGTGGCCGGTGTGAAGCCGTCGAGTGTCACGGTGAGGTCGTGCGTGCCCACCGGCAGGTTGGGCAGGTCGAAGTGGCCCGAGGCATCCGAGACCGCCACGCGCTCGAGGCCGCTCGACGGCTGCCGCAGGGTCACGGTGGCGCCGGGTACGGCCGCGTCCTGTGCGTCCACGACCACGCCGCGGATCAGGGTCGTGACCTGCGCCGAGGCCGCGTGAGGCGCGTCAAGGGCCAGCGCCACGCTGGAAGCCAGCACCAGCCGCACGACGGCGCTCGTCACTGGCGCCAGGAGCCGGCCCGAGAGAGCGGCCTTGGCTAAATACCAATTTTGAGTCATCAAAATTGATATCAACGATACGGCGAAATCGGATCGCCGGTCAAGCTCGTCCGATCGGATCTAGCGGGGCTGCCAGCTCCCGTACATGGGGTTCGGCAGCACGACGTAACGCGTGCCGAACGGCGCCAGGGCCGCCTCGGCGGCCAGGGCCGACGGCTGGGACAGTCGCGGGAAGTCGAGGATGTTGTCGCCCACGAACACGAGAATCTCGACCGGGGTGGCGCTCGCCGGCGTCTTTCCCGCCGCCACCGCTTCGAACCGCGGATTCTTGTCGGACGGACCGCCGTCGGGCCGGCAGAGCAGTGCGTCGTGTGCCAGTTGGTGCCGCTCGAACACGGCCGCCGTGTCCGCACATTCCGACTGCAGACGATTGGTCACGATGGCGATGCGCCCGCCGAGCGCCCGCACGCGGGCGAGGAATGCCGCCGCCCCGGGGATCGGCGTGGCTTCGCGGCGCCGCACCCAGGCGGCCCAGCTCTCGCTTGAGTAGGGGAGTCCCTGCTGTGCCCGTTCGAGCTGATACGTGACGTTGTTGATGACCGTCTCGTCGGCATCGAGCACGACGGCCCACGAGCCGGGGGCGCGTCCGGCCGCGGCGGCTTCGACGCTGCTCGTGGCCAGCCGGTACGCCTGCAGCGTGGCGGCACGATATTCCGCGGCGTCGCGCACCCAGCGAATGGCATCGGGTATCGCCACGGCGGCCGTGGGCGCGGCGGGCGCGGCCGTGGGTGCGGGCAGCGGGGCGGCGGAGCGGCACGCCGCGGACACGAACAGCAGGACGACGACAGTGCTGCGGAACATCATCGCGAAATCATAGCGGTGTCGCGGCGGCGCGATACGATGCCAGCGTGTTCCCCACCTATCTCACGCTGGGCTTCGAGCACATCCTGCCGCGTGGGTTCGACCACGTGCTCTTCATCACCAGCCTCGTGCTGGCGTCGCCCTCGTGGCGGCCGCTCGTCTGGCAGGTCAGCGCGTTCACGGTGGCACACGCCCTCACGCTGGCGCTGGCCGTGACCGGCGTCGTGCGGATGCCGGCGGCGGTGGTCGAGCCGCTCATCGCGCTCTCGATCGTGGCGGTGGCCACGGAGAACATCTTCACGGCACGCTTCCATTGGCGTCGGCCGGCGATGGCCTTCGGCTTCGGCCTACTGCACGGGCTCGGCTTCGCCGGCGCCCTCGTGAGCCTCGGCCTGCCGTCCGAGGACCTGCTGGTGTCGCTGCTCGCCTTCAACCTCGGCGTGGAAGGCGGCCAGCTCGTCGTGGTGGCGGCACTGCTTGCCGCGCTCGCCTGGTGCCGGCGGGCGCCGTGGTATCGCGCCCGCGTCGTTGTGCCCGCGTCGGCGGCGATTGCGGCTGCGGGCGCCTTCTGGTGCGTGCAGCGCGCCTTCCTGCCCTGATCGCCATCCGGCCGCCGTTGGGTCGGCGGGGTGTCCGGTCGGCGGGCGACTATGAGTCGTCGTCGCTCGGAATGCCGACACTCGCACCGTGAGTGCGGGTGACAGTCAGATCAGGGGATGGGGGCCCCCAGAAGTGCTTTGGACGGCAGGACAAGCCGCCGGAAGGTGCGAGTGACCGACGCGACTCATCGGAGCCCGACGACCGGACACCCCGCCGGCACAACGGCGGCCCGCCTCAGAAGGGCTTGAACGAATCGCCGCCGCGGAAGTCGATCGCGCGGCGGCCGCGCGCGTCCTTCACGTGCACCATGTTCACCTGCTCGGGGAACAGGTCCGTGAAGATCGTGTCGCGCAGCGTGAAGCCGGTCGTGGACGGCACCCGCGGCGCCTCGACGTAGACCCAGGTCACGTCCACCTTGTTCTCGAGCCCCACCCACGCGAGCGTGAGCGGTTGCCCGTCGGCCTGCCGCACCGTGAGGGCGCGCCGCACCACGGCGAACACCGCCGCCTCGAAACCTGGCTGGCCGTGCGTGAGCGGCTTGCCCGTCTCTCGCGCCACCGCCGCCTCGAGATCGTCGGCGAAGAGCCGCATCGTGATCTCGAGCGACTGCTCGGCGGTGTTGTGTTCCACCGTGGTCAGGCTCACGTAGAACTTGTGCGCGTCGGCCGCGACGGGCACAAGGCCCGTCAGCAGCATGACCACAGCCAGCCAGCGACGCATGGGCGTGCCTGGTGAGGCTACTGGCCGGGCCCCTGCGGGCGCGGCGCGTCGGTGCCCGGCTTCCGCTCGAGCTGCTGCATGGGATTCGGCGTGGTCTGCTGCTGCTGCTTGAACAGCTGGAAACGCGTCATCACGGGCTTGCGCGGAAAGAAGTTGTTGCTGAGATCCGTGTCGGCCGTTTCGAGCTTCGGATCGAGCGTGACCTGCGAGAGCACCTTGTCGGTGATGACCAGCTTCGACACCTTCGACGCATCGCGCCGCCAGATCTCGGCCGGGATGCGCAGCTCCTCGGACGTGCCGTCCACGTAGTCGAGCTTCAGGATGATCGGCATCACCAGCCCGCCCACGTTCGAGAAGCGCATCACGTAGAAGTTCTTGTTTGAGCCGATGAGCGCCTTCTCCTTGTCGGTGAGCGCGCCGAGCACCTTCTGGTACTCCTCGCGGTCGGCGGGGGTCACGGCCAGCGGGTCGAAGCGGTTGTAGAAGTCGGCGAGTGCCGGGTTCTGTTCGACGAGCTTCGGCGTGTCCCTGTAGCGCTCGGCCGAGAGGGTCGTGGGAGCCGCCGTCTGCTGCTGGCGCTGCAGCGTCTTCTCGGTCTCGGGGTTCTTCGTGTTGAGCGTGAAATGCCGCACGTCGTCGAGTGACAAGTCGGTGTGGTCGGTCGTGTAGAACCAGCCGTGCCAGAACCAGTCGAGGTCGATGGCGGAGGCGTCTTCCATCGTGCGGAAGAAGTCGGCCGGCATCGGCCGCTTGAACTTCCAGCGGCGGCTGTATTCACGGAAGGCGAAGTCGAAGAGCTCGCGCCCCATCACCGTCTCGCGCAGGATGTTGAGCGCGGTGGCCGGCTTGCCGTAGGCGTTGTTGCCCAGTTCCTTCACCGATTCCGAGTTGGTCATGATCGGGTCGTGACCGGGCGCGGTCATGTACTCGACCATGTTCTTCGGCTCGCCGCGGCGCGACGGGTAGTTGTCTTCCCACTCCTGTTCGGCGAGGAACTGCAGAAACGAGTTGATGCCTTCGTCCATCCAGGTCCACTGCCGCTCGTCGGTGTTGACGATCATCGGGAAGTAGTTGTGGCCCACCTCGTGGATGACCACCGAGATGAGGGCGTACTTCGTGCGGGCCGTGTAGGTGCCGTCGGGCTCCGGACGCGGCCCGTTGAAGCAGATCATCGGGTATTCCATGCCGCCCACCGGCCCGTTCACCGAGATGGCGATCGGGTACGGATAGTCGAACGAATACCGCGAGTAGAGGTTGAGCGTGTGGATGATGGCGGCGGTCGAGTACTGCGCCCAGAGCGGGTTGCCCTCGTTCGGGTAGTACGACATCGCCAGCACCGGCTGCGTGCCCGAGCGGTGGCCCTGCGCGTCCCAGATGAACTTGCGCGACGAGGCAAAGGCGAAATCGCGCACGTTCTCCGCATGGAACACCCAGGTCTTCGTGCCCGTGGCCTTGCCGGCTTCCGCCGCCTTGGCTTCCGCGGGCGTCACGACGAGCACGGGCGCGCTGGCCGTCTTCGCCTGTTCGAGCCGCTGGAGTTGCGCCGCGGTGAGCACCGCCTGCGGGTTCTGCAGCACGCCGGTGGCGCCCACGACGTGATCGTTCGGCGCCGTGATCCGCACCTTGTAGTTGCCGAACTCGAGCGTGAACTCGCCCGAGCCGAGGAACTGCTTGTGCTGCCAGCCGCTGACGTCGTTGTAGGCGGCCAGGCGCGGAAACCACTGCGCGATCTCGTAGATGTAGTTGCCGTCCTTCGGGAAGAACTCGTAGCCGGAGCGGCCGCCGAGACGCTTGGCGTCGTTGATGTTGTAGCTCCACGCCACGCCGAAGACCACCGACTTGCCGGGCGCGAGCGGCGCCGCGAGGTCGATACGCATCATCGTCTTCACGATCGTGTGCGGCAGGGGCTTGCCGGTGGCGTCGGTCACCGCGGCGATCTGGAAGCCGCCGTCGAAGTCGCGGTTCACGAGCGTATCGAGGGTCTCGAAGGTGGGCCGCTCGAGCGACGGCGCCGGGGCGGTGAGCGCCGTGTCGGAATCCTTGCGGAACAGGTTCTGGTCGAGCTGCAGCCAGAGGTAGGTCAGCGGGTCGGGTGACTGGTTGTAGTAGGTCACCGTCTCCTTGCCCGTGATGCGCTGCTTCACGTCGTCGAGCGTGACGTCGATGTCGTAGTCGGCGCGCTGCTGCCAGTAGGCCCGGCCCGGCGCGCCCGAGGCGGTGCGCTGCTCATTCGGCGTGGGCAGGATCTCTTCGAGCTGCCGGAACTTGTCGGGCGGCGCGCCCTGTGGCTGGGCGAAGGCGGGCGTGACAATTGCCAGCACGAACGCGACGACGGATGCTGTGTATCGGGTCATGCCATCTAGCCTATCGCAGCTCCTGCCGCCGTCACGGACGTCCTGGGCGTGGCTGCGACAACGTGCCGCAGGGACGGCGCAGGCAGCAGACATGCCGTCAGAAGCGCACGCGGAGCGCGCCGAGCAGCTGAAACGGCTGGGCGGGATACGCCTCCGATGGCCCCCGGCTGGTACCCCAGTAGTAGTAGAACGTCTTGTTGGTGAGGTTGGTGGCCGTCACCTGCGCCTCCATGCTGCGCGTGAGGCGTGCCGTGAGCGAGGCATTCAGCAGCCCCACGCCTGGAGCCGTCGTGCGGTTGAGACCGTCGATGAAGTACTCGCCCGCGTAGTCGTACCAGACCGTCGATGCCAACCGGTCGCTCAGCTGCTGCGTCAGGCCGACCGACAGCTGGTGTGCCGGCACACGCGCGGGCGCTTTGCCGGTCAGGTCGATGACCTCGTTGGTGAAGTCGAGGACGATCCGGTTGTCCTTCCACTGAGAGTCGGTATAGGCATACCGCGCGTACGCCTGCGTTGCGCGGTCACCCCGGCGCAGCGCGAGCCGGGTGTCGAACTCGACGCCCTGCGATTCCTGGCGGCCGGCGTTGGTCGTGCGCGTGCCGGGGCCATCGAGCACGAGCTGCAGCAGGTCGCGGCGGATGATGCGATACGCGGCGGCGCCGAATGAGAGGCGGCTGTTGAAGAGGTCGCCCTTCAGGCCGCCTTCGAGACTGCGGGCGATCTCGGGCTTGAGGTTGACGTTGCGGCCGCCGAACGCCCAGATGGGGCCGAACGCCGGACTGAAGCCTTCACCGAACGCGCCGTAGGCCGTCACGTGGTCCGTGAGCTTCACGGAGAGCGCCGCCTTCGGACTGAGATGGGCGTCGGAGTCATCCACGGTCGATGCGGCTTGCGGGCCTTCGGCCGTCGTGTAGGGCAGGTAGTTGACCGCGCGGGCGAAACGGTCCGCGCGCACACCCGCGGTGAGCGTCACGCGGGCGCCGAGATTGGCTTCCGCCTGCACGTAGCCGGCGGCGATGTTGGCCGAGTACTCCGCGTCGAGCAGCGGGTCGGTGATCCACTCGTCGCGATTCAGGAACTCGCCCGTCTCGTAGCTGCGCTTCTGGGAATAGAAGTAGAAGTTGAAGTCGGTGAACGAGAAGCCGTACTGCCCCGTCCAGAACTCCTGGCTCGTGCCGTCGACCCGTTCGAAGCTGCCGCCGGCCACGACCCGCAGCCGCGGCCCCGTGTAGGTCACCTGCGGTTCGACGAAGAACACCCGCTGCGTCGACAGGCCATTGAAGCCGTTCCACTGGATGCTGCCGCTCGCTTCGTCGACGCCCTCGTTGAACCCGAGGTTGGACGACGAGTCGTTGTGGCGGCCGTGCACCACCGTCCGCACGGTCCAGCGGTCGTTCGGCGTGTGGCGCAGCACGGCCGAGCCCATCCAGATCCGCTTGTCGTAGTAGGAATCCAGGATGTTGTAGTTGGCGCGGCGTCCGCCGGTCACGTCTACGAGTGATCCGTCGGCGCGCATCGGGATGTGGCTGCCGACGTTCTGGCGGTAGTCGTGGATGTTGCCGTAGAGCACGAGGTCGGTCTTCTGCGACAGAAAGGTCTGGTTCTTGACGAAGAGGTTCGCCGCCGTGCGCTCGGTGTTGTCGCGCCAGCCGCCCTTGGTTTCGCCGTAGCTGCTCAGGAAGGTATGGCTGCGGCCGCCATCGGTCGACCAGCCGTTCGAGACGGCGGGGCGGGCGTAGGCGTAGCTGCCGAACGACGCGGTGGCGAGACCGGCCTGGGTGAGCGGCACCGGCCGCGAGATGTAGTTCACGGCGCCGGCCACGGACCCGCGGCCGTAGAGCGCCGACATCGGCCCCTTCACAACTTCGACGCGGTCGACGATGTCGGCCGGAATCGCCTCGAGATCCACTTCGTCGTTGCCCGAGACGAAGGGCACGCCGTCGAGCAGCGCCAGGAACGTCTCGTTGTGGTGCTGTTCCGGCACGCCACGGATGGTCATCGACGTATACGCACCTTCGTCGTTCTTCTGCACGAAGACCCCGGGTACGCTCTGCAGTTCGTCGCCGATGTAGCGCATGCCCTTCGTCACGATCTCGTCCTGCGTCACGACGTTCAGCGTGGCCGGCACGTCACGAAGTGGCCGTTCGCTGCGTGTGGCGGTGACAACGACGGTGTTCTCGGTGAAGCCGGCCAGGGCCAGCGAGGCGTTGTGCGTCGCAGGCGTCGCCGGGCCGACACGAACCACCGCGCTCGCGTCAGCGAAGCCGTTCAGGCTGACGCGCACGCGGTATCCGCCCGGTGGCAGCGACAGGCGGTACGTGCCGTCCGCATCGGTCACGGCCACGACCACGCGGGCAGTGCCGGCGTCGGTCGCCGCAGCTTCCACCGTGGCGCCCTGAAGCGCGCCGCCCGACGTGTCGGTAATGGTGCCCGCGAGCGGCACCGGCGCCTGTGCCTGGGCCGACCGGGCGCCCGTGAGCGCCATCACGAACGCGAAGGCGGTCGCGAGCCGCCGGAAGACGCGAGTGTGCTGAATCATCCCGGCATTCAGAGCGATCGCGGCGGATGGCGTCCAAGCCATTTACACGAGCGGCGCGTCAGCGCACACGAACGGCGCGGGACTGCCAACGAATCGTCGCGCCGCTCGTTCGTGTGTGTGGAGCGAGGCGAGCAATCGTGGTCATGGCGCTACCCCTGTGCGGCATCAGCGGCCGGCGGGCACGAACCGGTCGAAGAAGTGCAGATCGTGGCCGGGCACGGCTCCGGGATGCATGGTCTCCAGTAGGTCGGCGATCACGAGATCGGGACGCAGGGCGTGCCGCTCGTACCAGTCGAAGGCGTTGACGGCGGGCTTTCGCCGCTTGTAGTTGTGCCAGAGGCGACGCTCGCGCCAGGGCTTGAAGAGCTGCATCACCGGCGCCGGTGGCAGGTCCAGGCCCCCTGTGTCGGTCACTGCGTGGGTGTCACCGATGATCCACACGTCCGCATCGCGCGCGAGTTCCGTGAGCTGTTCGGTCGAAAGCGCGGTGCCGCCATCACGCCAGGGCTGCGCGAGACTGGCGAGCGCGCTGCGCCCGCCGGCGTCGTGGATGAACGACTCCTCGATGCCCTTGTGATACGCGAACCAGCGCTGGCCGCCGCCGTAGTAGGCCCAGAGCACCGCGGGACGCGTAGGGCGGGCCGCACCCACGGCTGCCATCCGGGCGGCGTCCGCGGCGACGCGGTCGAAATATTCGGTCGCCTCACGCTCGCGCCCGGTCAGCAGGCCCGCCAGCTTCACCCACTCGAGCGCTCCCAGATACGTGGGTTCGGCCCACTGAAAGCTCGGGACCACCGGCACGCCGGCCGCGCGCACCCGCGCCAGCGCGTCGGACTGGTCGAGGTTCACAAGCCGCATGAGCAGCAGATCGGGCCGGCGGCTCACGAGCACTTCGAGGTTCGGCGCGGCATGCCACGTGTAGCCGATCTGGCCGAGTTTTCCACGCTCGACGCGTGCGCGAATGGCGTCGTCGTAGGTTGTGACGCCGCCCACCGCCACCAGCCGGTCGGCGGCGCCGATGGCGGTGAGGATGGCATCGTCGGCCTCGGCGTTGGTCGCCACCCGTTCAGCCGGCACCCGGACGATCGGGAGGCCGGCGAGGTCACCCGTCAGACGCGGCGCGTCGAGACCGCGGGGGGCGAGCACGATCGTCTCGGTGCGCGGCTCGGCATCGCCCGGGCGGGACCACGAGATGAGCAGCGCCGATACTCGCAGCACGGCGAGGTCGCCGCGGTACTCCACCGAAAACTGCTGCGCGTGTTTCACGCTGATCCGGGTGGTGAATCCGGCCGCGTCAGGCGACGTATCGCGGCGTGTCTCGGTGGGCGCCGGGGCGCAGCCGGCGGTCCACAGCAGCGCAAGGAGCAGGGCGATGCAGACGGGCGGCACGGTCATCCCTCCAGTTGCCGGAGTGCGCGGTGGCGGAGCAGCAGCCAGATGACCAGCGGCGCGCCCACGAGGCCGTTGACGGCGTTCAGATGCAGGAAGTGACGTTCCCACGGCAGATTCACCACGAGGTCCGACGCCACGGCCAGGCAGGCCCCGACGAGCGCCACGAGCGGCACCGTCACCAGATGTGACGCCGCCCGTGTCAGCGCCCGCGTGAGATGGGGCGCGATAAGGCCAAGGAACGCGATAGGCCCGCAGTAGGCCGTGACCGGCGCCGCGAGCAGCAGCGTCGCCGCCAGGGCGGCGCGCCGCATGCGTGACACCGGCATTCCCAGCGAGGCGGCGTAGTTGTCGCCGAGCAGCAGCGCGTCGAGCGGCTTGCGCAGCCACAACGTCCCGAGGGCGCCGGCCGCGATGACCGGCCCGAGCACGCGCAGGTGTGTCCACGTCACGTTGGCGAACGTGCCGTCGTTCCAGGCATCGAAGACCCGCCCCTGGGTGCGCGTGGTGAAGTGCAGGATGAGGCTCACGAGACCCTGCGACAGGTAGCCGATCATCAGGCCAAGGACGAGCAGCGTCACCGGCGTCACACGTCGCGACACCACCGCGAGCACGGTCATCACGGCGGCGCACCCGGCGGCCGCGCCACCGATCACGCCGAGCTGACTCATCACGCCCAGATGCGCGAGCAGGTCCATGCCCACCACGGCGCTTCCGGCTGCTGCCATCGCGACGCCCAGCTGGGCGCCCGCCGTGACGCCGAGGGCCCATGGGTCAGCCAGCGGATTTCGGAAGAGTGTCTGCATCAGCAGACCGGCGAGCCCGATGGCGGCGCCGCAAATGACGGCGGCGACGATGCGCGGCAGGCGCAGGTTCCACAGGATCACGCCGGCCGGCGATTCGGGTGCGGCGGTCAGCCCGGTGGCCAGGTCGCGCCAGCCGAGCTGTGCAGGACCCGTCGTGAGCGACACGGCCAGCAGTGCGATGAGCGTCGCGGGAAGTGCGAGGCTCAGCCACCGCGGGGCCTGCGACACCGGCGCGAGTGAGGTGACGCGGGACACGGCCGGCAGGCTACCGGGAGGCACGGCCGGCGGTCGATGCGAACCGCGCCGACGGTCGTTTCGGTGAGGCCGATGGTCAGTTCGCCGCGCCGGGTGGCGTGCCACCGTACGAGACCACCGCGCGCGGAGCGGCCATGGCCGAAAGACTAGGTGCCAGTGGTCGTTCGATCATGGCCGCACGTGGTCCGACCCAAGCACACCAAGACGTGACACGACTTGGAAGGACGTTGATGCTCGCCCGCGCCCCGTTCGCCAGCCTCACTCGTCCATCCATCGAACAGAACGTGCGGCGCAACGAGCGTCCTGTCACGCTCGTCGCCCACTACGGAGGCCCTGTGTTCACTCGCACACTCCCCACGCTGTTCACGCTCTTGTCGTCGGTCGTTCACGTTGTGCCGTCGCACGCTGCGCAGCCGACCACCCCGACCCTGTCCGGCATCGTTCGCGACGCCACCGGCGCGGCAGTGGCCGGCGCGAGTATCGCGTCTGGTGCCGTGTCCACGGTCAGTGGCGCCGACGGCCGTTTCGTACTGGCGCTGCCGGTGGGGCCGCGCACGGTCGTCGTCTCCGCACCCGGGTTCGCGTCCCGGCAGGTGTCGCTGACGGTCGACGCAGCCGGCACGAATGAAATCGAGGTCACCCTCGACGTGGCCGGCTTCACCGACACATCGGTCGTCGTGGGACGGGACTATCGGGTGACCGGGACCGACACGGGGAGCCGCGTGCAGACTCCGATTCTGCGGGTGCCGCAGCCGATTCAGGTAGTGACCGCCCAGGTCATCGCCGACCAGCGTCCACTCATTCTCAGCGACGCCCTGCGGAACGTCAGCGGCTTTTCGTCCCTCCGCAACAGCGCCGAGGTGTTCCGCTCGTTCAGCATCCGCGGCTTCAACACGCTCGATATCGCCGTCGATGGATTGCGCAACACGTACGGCCTGAACGATCAGCCCGATGCGGTGGCGCACATCGAACGTATCGACGTCGCGAAGGGGCCGGCCGCCGCCATCTACGGCCGCGGTGGTCTCGGCGGCACCGTGAACGTCGTCACCAAGTCGCCCGAACGCGAGCGCCAGGCCCGCGTGTCGTTCTCCACCGGCTCGTGGGGGCTCGTGCAGCCGACGATTGATGTGACCGGCGCGGTGAACGGATCCGGCACGGTGCGGGCGCGCGCCGTGCTCGACTTCGAGAACCGCGACACCCCGATCGACTTCGTTTCCGTCGAACGTTTTCAGATCGCGCCGTCCGTCGAGTTCGACCTCGGGCGCTCGACGACCGTGCTCTTCAAGACCGACTATCGGCGGCGCGAGGGCGTGCGCTTCGTGGCCTTGCCCGCCTACGGCACTGTGGTCGGCGTCAACGACTTCTCGACCCCCTACAACCTGTTCATCGGCGAGCCGTCGGCGGGCGCCACCGTCAACACGGGGTGGCAGAGCACGGCTCGCATGACGCACCGCCTCTCGACCACGTGGTCGCTCGTGGCGGCCGCGCGGCTCACGGCTAACACACTCGACATGCCCTCCGTGGGACCACGGGCGCTGCAGGCCGACAACCGCACTCTGACCCGCCGCTTCACCCGCTTCGACGAAACCGAGCGCGAGGTGGCGCTCGACGCCTGGACCACCGGCACGTTCCGGACTGGCGCGATCCAGCACACGCTCGTGGCGGGTGTCGACTGGGCGGCCTTCGAGTACGACTCGCAGTTCTTCAGTGGCGGCATCGCCCCGCTCAACATCGCGGCGCCGGTCTACGACCTACCGGTGACTGGCGTGTTCCTGCTCGATCACACGATCGACCGGATCGGGGGCACGGCTGCCTACGTGCAGGACCAGGTCGCGTTGTCGCCCAGGCTCGACGCCACGGTCGGTGTGCGCTATGACCGCATCGAGAAGGCGCGAGAGTTCGTGGTCGAGTCGCGGGAGGCCGACCGTGTGGATGACGCGTTCAGCCCCCGCGTCGGCGTGTCGTTTCGGCCCGTGCCGGCGGTGGCGGTCTTCGGATCGTACGGCGAAGGGCTCGTTGGGGTGGCCGACGGCACAGCCAATCAGTCGGGGCGCCCGTTTCGTGCCCAGCAAGGTCGCCAGTGGGAAGGTGGAGTCAAGGTCGAACTGGCCGGCGCCGTGTCGCTCACCTCATCGGTGTTCCATCTGACGCAGACGGGCGGGCTCGTGGCCGATCCCGTGAACGTCGGCTTGCAGCTGCAGACCGGGGAGCAGCGTGCACGCGGCCTCGAGCTGGATGCCACCTGGCAGGCAACCTCGGGCCTCGGGCTGCTGGCGGGCTACGCGTTCATCGATGGAGCAGTCACGAGGGATACGGCGATTCGGGTCGGCAATCAGCTGATGAACGTGCCCAGGCATACCGGTCGCCTGTGGGCGAAGTACGCGTTGCCACCTCGCGCGTTCGGCACTGTGGCGGTCGCCGGTGGCGTGACCGGCCAAGGGGAGCAGCAGGCGAACCTGGCCAATAGTCTGACGATTCCCAGCAGCTGGATCACCGATGCGGCGCTTTTTTGGGAGCGCGGTCGTCTCGGCGTGCAGCTCAACGTCGTCAACCTCTTCGACCAGCGCCGGCCGATGCGCGGTGCCTTTGGCAGCACCGGGATCATCCCGTGGGACACGCGCCGGGTCGTGCTGACGGCGAAGACCGTGTTGCGGTGAGCACCGGTGTCACGGACCGTGCGGCGCTCGGTGACGCGCTGCCCGGTCTGCGCATCAGAGGAGACTGCTCGCGTCGTCTGGAGGCGCGGCCGGCCGTTGAAGCGCCGAGAGGCAGGCGTCGAGTGACGTGAACTGCGCCAACCCGAAGCGGCCGCCGAGCTGCCACGCCGTGCCAGACCCTGTCACCATCACCGTGACGCGGTGCTCGGCATCGGGCGCCAGTTCGAAGCCAAGGCGCTCCATCGCGCTGCGCGTCCAGCGGGCTTCGAGCCCGTCACCGAACACCGTCACCTGCCCGTGGCCACGCTGCCGGCTGCGGAACGCGCCGCGGTGGCGGTCGAACTCCAGGCCATCGGCGGCGAAGGCGGCTTCGAACGTGCCATCCAGTACGAGCGCTTCTGGCGGCCCGGCCAGGATCCGGCCCTCGTGCAACACCCAGAGCGTATCGGCGGTATGCAGCGCCAGTTCGAGGTCGTGTGTGGACAACAGGATCGCGCACGCATGCTCGTGCGCGAGACGCGCCAGCGTGCGCATCACCTCGACCCGGCGCGGCAGATCGAGGAACGCGGTGATCTCGTCGAGGATCATCACCGACGGCTCCTGCGCGAGCGCCCGCGCCACCATGCACTTCTGCCGCTCGCCGTCGCTGAGCTCCGCCACGAGGCGATGCGCCAGCGTGTCTGCGCCCACACTGCGCAGCGCCCGTTCGACGATGGCGTGGTCCGTGTCGCGCAGGCGGCCCGTCCAGTCGGTGTAGGGATGGCGACCTAGAGCCACCAGCTCGTACACCGTGAGCAGGCCGGCGGTGACCCTTTCCGTGAGCACCACGCTCAACTGGCGTGCGAGATCGCGCGGGGCCAGGGTGTGCACGTTCTCGCCACGCAGGCGCACCATCCCTTCAATCGGCGCCTGCATGCCGGCCAGCGTGCGCAGCAGCGTGGACTTGCCGGCGCCATTCGGGCCCAGCAGGCAGGCGAGTTCGCCGGCCCGGAGCGTTAGGTCCACGGGACCGACGACGCGTCGTGCCGGCTGTCGTGGCACCGCGTAGCCGGCCCCCAGATGTTCGAGCGCGAGAACGTGTGTCTGCATGCGTGTGACTCAGAGCGTGCTGCGCAGGTGTCGCGACGAGGGGCGGAGCAGCACCCACAGGGCGACAGGAGCGCCGATGATCCCGATGACCGCATCGAGATGCAGGAAGTGCCGATTCCACGGCAGATGCACGACCACGTCGGCGGCGAGGCCCAGCACGGCGCCTGCCAGCGCGCTCGCCGGCAGCAGCAGACGGTGGTCGGCCGTGGCCAGCCCGCCGCGGGCCACGTGCGCGGCCACCAGGCCGAGGAACGGCACCGGGCCGGAAAACGCCGTGACGGGCCCGACGAGCAGGGCCAGTGCCCCGAACGCCAGCGCCTTGGTGCGCCCCACGTGGACGCCGAGCGAGCCGGCGTACTGTTCGCCGAGCAGCAGGCCGTTCAGGGCCTTCGACAGGGCCATCAGCATCGTGAGGCCGGCCACGGTCATCGGTGTGAGCCACAGCAGCTGCAGACGCGTCACGCCGTCGAAGCTGCCGTTTTCCCATTGTTCGAAGGCCCGTGCCTGCACCTCATCCACGAAGTGCAGCAGCACGGAGATGAGCCCCATGCACACATAGCCGATGAGCAGCCCGGAGATGAGCAGCGTCACCGTGTTCACGCGCCGCGCCAGCGCCAGCATGACGAGCAGCACGCCAAGTGCGCCGGCACCGGCCGCAAGTGACGTCGCAAGCACGCCGGCATCACCGAGCCGCGAGGTGAGGGCGCTCGCGGCCACGCCCATGACCACGACGAGCACGGCCACGCCGAGCCTGGCGCCATGCATGATGCCGAGCACGAACGGGTCGGCCAGTGGATTGCGAAAGAGCGTCTGCAGCAGCAGGCCGCTGGCGCCGAGGGCCGCGCCCGAGACGAGCGCGTTCAGCGCCCGCGGCAGCCGGAACGCCAGCACGATGTCGTGCCAGGTGTCTGGACTCGTCGTCGTGCCGATGAGCAGCCCGACGACACGCGAAACCGGAATCCGCACCGGACCGAGGGCGAGTTCGAGCAGGAAGGCGGCGAGCATGGCGAGCGCCGCCATAACGAACCACGAGACAGCTCGGCGCCGGCGGGAGGTGGTGCTGCGGGTGGGCGTCATTGCACACGCTCGTGGTAGCGCAACTCATGTCCTGGCATCAGCGCCGGGTGGAGAATCGCGATCATGTCGGCCAGCAGCAGGTCCGGCCGGCCGAAGGCTTCGACGCCGATCGGGGTCGCGCCGGAAGGCAGCCGCCCCTTGTCGTCGGTCCAGATCGCGCCGCGCGCCACCGGGCCGAACCGGGCCAGCTGTGGCGACCACGACAGCAGCCGCTCGCGCGAGGCCGTGCCGAGGGACCGGCCCAGCCACACGTCGGTCGTGCCGCCCAGATCGAAGACGCGTTCGAACGGTGCCAGGTCGAGGCTGCGCCGCGAATCCGAGTCCCACACGTAGCGCCCGCCGGCATCGGCGACGAGGCGCGCGGCGAAGTTTCGGCCGCCATTGAGCGCCCATTCAATGCGGGTGTTCGGCCAGCCCAGCATCACGGCCGGACGGTGCGCGACACCGGCGGCGCGGGCCCGCAGGGCGGTGTACCGCGCTTCCACCGCATCGAACATCGTGTTGGCGGTGCCTTCGGCATTGAAGAAGTGGGCCAGCAGCTTCACCCATTCCGCCCGTCCGAGCGGCGTGGCTTCGAAATGGTCGGCCACGGGCACGCCGGCGATGCCGACGTCGAGCAGCTTCGGATGCATGTTGGCGTCGGCAAACGCCGAGTAGAACGTGAAGACGACGTCGGGGGCCACGCCCATCGCGAGCTCGATGCTCGAATGTGTGCCGCTGCCAACCTCTTGCACCAGGCCCTGGCGGTGGCGTTCGAGAATCGACTTCGTCGCAATCGGGAGGATCGAGGCCACGCCCACCAGGCGGTCCACGACCTGGAGTGCATCCAGCGCTTCGGCCAGCTCGGTCTTGGCGAGCACGGCCCGGGCAATCGGCACGGTGACCACATGCGCGTCGGCGACGTCGTGTGGCACGGGCGTGCCGCACTGCACCAGCACAAAACGTGTGGTCTCGCCTTCGCCGATATGAGGTGCGATCTCGACCACCTTGTAGTGGCCGTGGTAGGTGACGGTGAACGCGCCGGCGTGGCGGATGACCGCCTTCTGAGGAAAGTAGTCCGCACCCGCCTCGAACACATCGGGGCAGTGGTCTGTCAGGTTCGACACGAGCGGCAGGTGGGTGGCGCGCGCCGGCCACGTGATGGGCGCCACGGCATCCACCTGCCGGCACGCGCTGGTCGCGACAGCCACGAGGCCCGCGGCCAGCGCGGCCACCGCGCGGTGGCCCGCGGACGTCGCCGGCGCGCCGAGGGTCCATCCGCCGTAGACACTGACCACGGAGGGACGATGTGTGTCGCCGCGCCAAATGTCGAGCTCGCCCCGACGAGTGGTCGTTATCGACCCGTCGACGGTGACGAAGACAGCGGTGAGCATCAACGTCCTTCCGGGGTCGCGATGCCTGGGCACCGCATCCTGCGCTGGCCGGCAGCGCAGGTGACCGCATCCGATCCGGACGGCCCCTTGGTCGACCACCCAGCCGTTCGCCGCGACTGACGGCGGCCGCCAAACGGCCGTTCGGTGGGCGCGGCGTTGACGACAACGGCAGCCGGTGGTCACATCTCTAGCTCACCCACTATCTCAGGAGATCCGATGACCCGAGTTCGCACGTTCGCTCTTCTCGCCGCGGTCGCGCTTGCCGCGACGGTGTCGCTTTCCGCCCAGCAGCCACCGGCGCGCCCGGCCAGCGGTGTCGGCACCGCCAGCGCCGAGGTGGGCGGCACGTGGGTGAAGACCGACAAGACCACCACGTATCAGGGTGGCAAGTGGATGGACATCACGTACGGCCGTCCTCACCTGCGCGGCCGCTCGAGCATCTTCGGCAGCGGCGCCGATTACGGCAAGGCGATCCTGGCCGGCGCACCGATCTGGCGGGCAGGCGCCAACGTGGCCACGCGCCTCAAGACCGACGTCGCCATCATGATCGGCAACACGCACATCCAGCCCGGTGAATACACCGTTTACATCGATGCGAAGGAGAACAACTGGACCTTCGTGCTGTCGTCGTGGGCGATTCAGACGACGTTCGATCCGAAGAACAAGGCGGCCCTCTGGGGCGCGTATGGCTACACGGCCGACAAGGACGTGGTGCGGGCGCCGATGACGCTGTCGACCCTGCCGAGCAGTGTCGACCAGCTCACCTGGAGCTTCGTGGACATCACCGACAAGGGCGGCAAGCTGGCCATCATGTGGGACACGACGATGGCCGTGGTGCCGTTCACGTTGATGTAAGACTCGCCCTGCCCAGGACATGCGGCGGCGGTGCGGCTGCGCCCGCCGCCCGCCGCATGTCCATCGTACAGGCGTTCAGCGGCCGTAGGTGGCGCGCCGCCAGACCCACTCGACGGGCCCCTGCGCATGCCGGGCCAGCCACCACCGGCACACGCCCTGCTGTGTCACGAGGATCGCCAGCGCCACCGCTGGCAGCAGCGCGATCGGCAGGCGACCGGCCAGGCGCGCGCCGTGCGACGAGAACAGCAGCAGCTGCAGCAGCGTCTGTGTCAGGTAGACGCTCAGTGCCATACGTCCGAGCGGCACGAACCACGCGAGGCGTGCCTGCCAGGCGGCCTGTTGCCACGCGAGTGCCGCGACGGCCATGTAGGCGAGCGCCAAGGGGGTCGTTCCGAGTGTGTACGCCGCCGTCTGCACGAGGCCCACGCCGGAGAGCTCGAACGTCGAGCGCGCCTCGGCCTTGATCGCCGCGTAAACGCCGCTCGCCAGCAGTCCAAGCGTGCCGCCGAGCCACGCGGTGCGCCAGAGCAGGCGCCTCGAGCCGGCCAGCCGAGGCAGCACCGTGGTCGCCAGCCACGCGCCGAGCAGGAACAGCGCCAGCACCTTCGCGGGCCGTCCGGCCTGCAGATAGGTGCCCGGTCGGACCACCGCATAGGCCGTGTTCCACGCCCAGTAGTCGAGCGACGATCCGCGCGCGAACAGTTCGAGGGTCGAGCGTGACGCGATGCCGAACGCCTCGCGCAGCCTCGCGCCCACCGCTGCAAACGGCGCACGCGGGTCGAGGGCCCCGTCCGACAACCACACCATCAGGTGCGTGGCGAACGGCAACGTGAACAGCCCTGCCATCGCGGCGAGGCGCGAGGGTAACGGCCAGCGCCACAGCCACGGCAGCAGCAGCCCCATCACGCCGTAGAGCAGCAGGATGTCGCCGGCCCACAGCGCGTACATGTGCGTGAGCCCGATGAGGACGAGCACGGCCATGCGCCGCCGGAAGAACGGCCCGATGTCGTGCCCGCGGGCGCCGGCGCGGGCCGCCTGCAACGCGAAGCCGATGCCGAAGAGCATCGAGAACACCGAATAGAACTTGCCTTCAACGAGCCAGTCCACGCCGAAGAGCACCGCCTGACCGACGGCCGCGGCGGGCTGCGCGGCGCGACCGGCCGCGTCGAGCATGTCGGCCCCGAAGAAGCTCGTGAGATTGGCGAGCAGGATGCCCCCAAGCGCCATGCCGCGAATGGCGTCGAGGAGCGGGAGCCGTTCGCTGACGGTGGTCGGACCGGCGGCCGAGCGAGCGGGGACGGAGGTAGCGGACGGCACCACGGGAGCGTAGGGGACGCGGGCCTCAGGCGCCCGCGTCACCAGACCAGTGGTCGTTTCGAGGCGGTGACTGGATCAGATCCGCGCGTATCCTCGCGCCTGCAGGCTGATCATCGTGACCAGGGCCCAGAGATCGGCCTGCACGCCCGGCAACAGCTGCGACGCCTCGACTTTCTTGCCGATGAGCCCCTGCCCGCACACCCGCAGCTCGACGCCGGCCTCGTGCAGCTCCTTGAGCGCCGCGATGTTGGGATTGTCGACGCCGTTGTGGCGCGCCTTGTAGACCTCGTTCGAGAACACCGCATCGCCGCCGCCCTGATGGAACATCGCGGCGATATGCCGGTTCCTGGCCGGCACGCCGGCCTGCGCCAGCGTGTTCAGGTACATGCCGATCATCTTCAGCGTCGGGTGCAGTTCGTCGTCCTTCACCTTCGCCGAGACGGAAAACACCACCTTGTAGTCGGTGGCTGGGTTCGGCCGCTCGGTGGCGCCTGGAAAGTCCTTGGCTACCGAGGCGCTGGCCACGGGCAACGAGCCGTTCGGGGCCGGCGCCGCCTCCGAGGTCTCGGCCAGGCTGGCCACCACCGCACCACCCGCGAGTGTCGTCATCATCGTGCGTCTGTTCATTATTCCTCCGTGGAAAGACATACCCTACACCCGATCGTGCTGGCGTCCTATCGCTCGACGTTGATCGTGATCGACGACGGCCGTGCCGCGCTGCGATAGACGCGCTGCGTGGCGATGCGGAAGTCTTCCGGGCGCGTCTTCGGAATGTCGCCGAAGACCTGCGGGTTGCGATCGACGAGCGGGAACCACGAGCTCTGCACCTGCACCATCAGCCGGTGGCCGCGGCGGAACGTGTGGGCCACGTCCGGCAACGTGAAACGAATGCGGTCAGGCTGGTTCGGCACGAACGGCACCGGCGCCTCGAAGCTCTGGCGGAACTTGCCGCGGAAGGGCTCGCCGCGCACGAGCTGCTGGTAGCCGGCCATGCGCACACGGTTGGCCGGTTCGGGCTGCGGACCTTTCCATTCCGGCGTCGGGTAGTCGGCGGGGAAGACGTCGATCACCTTAACGACGAAGTCCGAGTCGGTGCCTGACGTCGAGACGTGCAGGTCTACAGCAATGCCGCCGAGCACCGTCAGGTCGTCCTCGAGCGGTGGGGTCTGGTAGACGAGCACGTCGGGCCGCGTGGCGGCGAAGCGCTGGTCTTCGGTCATGTAGTCGCGCTGCATGCCCATCTGCACGTGGCCCACGTAGGGCACGGGCTTGTTCGGGTCACTCAGGTACTGGTCGAAGGCGTCAGCGTCCTTCGGCGCCGTCGTGGCGAGCGCGCCCGAGGCTCCGAGGTACATCGTTCGCGGCGTGGCCGTTGGCGGTGGCCACGCGTCGAACGTGCGCCAGCGATTCGTGCCGGTTTCGAACATCGTGGCCGCGGCCACCGGGGTGCCCGTGGTCTCCTTCAGATGCTGCATGAAGAACGGGAACTCGACGTGCTCGCGGTAGTGCGCCGAGACGTCCTGCCCGAAGTCGAAATTGCCCACGGTGCGGCCATCGCCGCGCGCCCAGCTGCCGTGGGTCCACGGCCCCATCACCAGATGGTTCTTCGTCTGCGGGCTGTCATTTCGCAGGGTCTTGTAGGTGAGCAGCGGTCCGGCCAGGTCTTCCGCGTCGTACCAGCCGCCTACGGTCAACACGGCAGGAGTGATGCCCTTGAAGTGTTTCCAGATCGCGCGCGCCTGCCAGAAGGCGTCGTAGGAGGTGTGTTCGAGGTTGATGCGGTAGTAGGGATTTTCGGCCACACCGTAGCGGGCGGCGCCCGGGTAGAGCGGCCCCATCTGCAGATAGAACTCGTAGCCGCTGGGGGTGCCGAAGTCGAACGGCACGGCCGGCTGCGGCCGCGTGGGCGCCGGCTGCGGCTTGAAGCTCGTGTAGAACCCGAAATTGGCCGCCAGCATGAACGCGCCGTTGTGGAACGAGTCGTCGCCCATGAAGTAGTCGGTCACCGGCGCCTGCGGCGACACGGCCTTGAGCGCGGGATGGGCGTCGATCATGCCGGCGCTGACGTAGAAGCCCGGATACGAGATGCCCCACATGCCCACACGCCCGTTGTTGCAGGGCACGTGCTTCACGAGCCAGTCGATCGTGTCCCACGTGTCGGTGCTTTCGTCGATCGCCTTGGCCGTTTTGTTCGGGTTGTGGGGCCGCACTTCCACCCACTCGCCTTCAGAGAGGTACCGTCCGCGCACGTCCTGGTACACGGCGATGACGCCGGCCTTGAGGAAGTGGTCAGATGGACCGATGCTGGTGCGGTAGTTGTCGATGCCGTACGGCGCCACCGAGTACGGCGTGCGCTGCATCACCATCGGTTGTGGCGCCGTACAGGCCTTGGGCACGTAGACCGACGTGAAGAGCCGCACGCCGTCGCGCATCGGAATCAGGTGCTCGTACTTCGTGTAGGCGGCACGCACGGGGTTCGGCGGCTCGACGGCCGGCTGCTGGGCGGCCAGCGTCGCGGCGGCCACGAAGGGGGCGAAGAGGATCAGGCGCACACGCATGCCGGGCAGTGTACCGCGATCCGCAGCCCGTTCGTGGTAGCGTGCCTGCGCATCCGTGGTCGATCTGTTCTGTCACCAGCTCGCCGCGAGCGGCCTTGCGAGCGGCGAGCGCTGTCTCGCCATCACCGACACGCGCTGGGATCCTGCGTGCGCGGCCGCGTGCCTGGAGGCGGCGCGCCGGCTGGGTGCCGTGACGAGTGGCGTGGTGCTCGACGCCAACCGGCCGCTCGACGGCGGCGCCCTGGAGCCGGTGCTCGACGCCGGGCTCGTCGTCTACATGACGTCGTTCACGCTGCACTATCGCCCGGAGATTCGCGCCGCGCTCGACCGCGGCGCCCGCGTGTTGGCGGCGATGCAGCCGGCGGCGGTGCTCCGCCGGTTGCCATACGACGCCGAGGTGCGGCGTCGGGTCACGGCCGGGGCAGCGCTGCTCGGTCCGGCGCGCGAGATCCGGATCACTTCACCGGCGGGCACACAGTTGCGGATGGACAAGACGGGCCGTCGCGCCCTCGCGAATGATGGTGTCGCCGACCGGCGCGGTGAGCTCGACTTCTGGACCGCCGGGATGGTGCAGACCGCACAGCTCGAGGGCACCCTTGAAGGGCGCCTGGTGCTCGATGCCGGTGATTGCTGCTTCAAGCTGGGGTTGTTCGTGGAGCATCCCGTCACGATCCGGTTCGAGCGTGGTCGTGCGGTGGCGTTCGAGGGCGGAGACGACGCGACCCGGATCCGCCAGGAGATCACGGCCAGTGGGGACGCCGGCGCCTTCGTGGCCGGCCACATGGCCTGGGGCATGGACGCACGCGCCGAGTGGGGACCGCACCTGTTCACCTCACCCGAGGCGGGCGGCTGCGCCCACACGGAGGCTTTCGACGGCAACGTCCAGATCGAAATCGGCAGCAACGACGACGCCGCATTCGGCGGGCGCAATCGGTCGCGCGGGCATCTTGGCTTGTGCCTGCGTCGCGCGAGCGTGTGGCTCGATGGCACGCCGATTCTGAGCGACGGACGTTTCGTTCCACCGGCGATGCGGCCCCGGGGCTGACGGGTCGTCGGTTCACCGCGGCGGCAGCGGACGTCCCTCCGTCAGCTCGCGCACCATACGATCGTCGCCGGTCACCTCCCAGTAGATGAGCGAGGCCGGAATCATGCCGGCGGCGTTGATCTCGTTCATCACCCGCTCGATGCTGAAGCCGCTGCCGAGCTGCCGGGCCCGTTCGGCGATGACTTCCTCCATCAACCGCCCGCCGGTAATGTAGCTGGCGCCATAGCCGGGCTGACGCAGATACAGGTGCTGTTCGAAGCCGAGCAGCGGATCCCGCCGCATCCATCCGCGCGGCGTCCAGTTGACGTGAATGTCGCCGGCCTGCTCCATGGAGAGCTGGTTGTCGTGCGCGAACAGATTGCCCACGGCGCGGGCGGCCCGGTTCATCAGCATGATCCAGACGATCTCGCGCGACCGGGGTGACTGGTCGTAGAGCCCAGCGTGCATCATCCACTCCTCCATCGCCGTGGCCATGCCTTCGGCGCGGCTCATCCAGACGTTGTAGAGGAGCGGTCCCTTTCGGATGGGATTTGCATGCGGCGCCATCCGAATCCGCATGTTGTCCCACCAGTGGTACAGGTGCGTCCAGAGCGGAATGGGATCGCGCTGGGTCGCCTGCATGAAGAAGTTCCGCGTGGCGGCCGGCATGAACGGCTGCACCCGCTCGCGCAGGGCGCGTTCCATCCACGGCTCGATGGTCAGGATGCGTTCGTCGGCCACCCACTTCATGTAGCGCGCAATCGCGCGCTCCTGCAGCGCCTGGTACGCCTCGGGCGTCTCGGCCACCTCGAGCGGTGGCAGGCGGCGGTTGCGGTTCTCTTCGAGGCGCAGCGACGTGTGGGCCCTGGCCAACTCGCGCTTGGTGATGGCCACTTCGTCTTCCCACGAGAGCGGCAGGAGCAGCACGTTTCTGAGATACCAGGTGTAGTGCTCGCGGCCGATGCCTGAGGGGCCAGTCTTCTTAAGTGTTTCCGCGCGCACCCACTCGGTGAACGACGCCGTGGCGGTGCGCGCGGCGCCGATGGCCGTGGCCAGCCCTTCGTGGCTGTTCGCCACACGGTCGCGGAGCGTATCGAGGGCCTCGGCTTGTTCCTCGAAGGCGCGCGCGGCGCCCACCCACAGGTCGCGGGCGTTGCCGGCGGCCAGATTTGTACGCGCGGCCTGCAGCAGCGGCGGAATGGTCAGCAGGCGCGTGGCCAGCTCGCGGGCTTGCGCCGGCGGCAGTGGCTGCACGCTGTCGAGCCCCGTGCGCGGCCAGATCGGGTAGTCGTAGAGCTTGATCGCCCCGTGAATCACCGGGCCTTCCTTGGCCGGCGTGTCGGACTCGTCGGTGACGATCGACACGTAGTACGCCGGGTCGCGCGCGAACGGCTGCAGCACGCGCAGGTGGTACTCGAGCCCGTTCATCTCGGCCCGCACGATGTGGTGGTCCACCTGCTGCGACACGGTCCAGCCCGTGCGGTTGATGGCGGCCAGGCGCTGCTGCAGCGCACGCAAGGTGGTGAGGCGTGCCGCGTTGGTCGCCGGCGTGTAGTCGGGCACGCCGCCCGCCAGCCGCGGCGGTTCCTCGAAGCGACGCCATTCGTCGAAGAGCGTCAGGAGCTGACCGTAGGTGGATGACTGCGTGTGACCGGTCACACCAGCCGCGACGACCAGCAGGAGCACAAGAAGCGGACGGAACATGCCCGCCATAATAGGGTCTGCGCGTGGCATCTGGTGACCGGATCGCGCGGTTCGACGCTAGCTGGCCCTGGGACATCCCGGCGCCCAGGGCGACGTCGGCACCGGCGGCACCGGCGGCACACCCTTCACCGCCTGCCTGAAGCAGCACGTGCGCGAAGCGCGCGACCATCGCCTGTTGCGCCCCCGGACGTCGACTGTGCCGCAGGTGCCGCCTACAACTGTCGCAGCCACGTGAGCTTGACGAGCAGCTGTCGCGACGTGAACGGGGCGGGTGTCATCACGCCGCGGCCATCCACCGGCGAGCGGTCGTTGTAGACGATCGTGAAGAAGGAGAGCGGACGGTATTCCCACGCCAGACGCGCGTTGGCCGTGAACTGCCGCGCCACCGTGTTCCATTGCACAAAGCTCACGAGCTGCAGGCGCGGGGTGGTCGCCAGACGCGTTTCAAGGCCGAGCAGGTGCGTCGTGAGCGCCGACCGCAGCCCGCCCACGCCGTCGAGCCGGTTGATCGTGTAATCGGCGCTCACCGCCACGCGCGGATCCGGCGTGGCCTGCAACACGCCGCGCCAGGTCTCGAGCGTGCCGTCGAAGTAGCCGCCCACCTGGCCTTCGAAGCGGAACGCCACGCGCGTCGAGGGGTCGGTCTGCAGCGTGATGGCGTGTCGCAGATAGTCGTACGACCCAGGCGGCACCGCCACACCCGGCACCGGACGGAACGGCGTGCGCAGCCGCTGCCAGTTGGGCAGTGCGGAGTACTGCAGCGTGCCGCCGTTCTCGAACTGCAGCGTGAAGGGCCGCAGCGACAGGAACCCTTCCTGCACGGCGCCGCCCTTCGGGTCGATGAAGTGTTCCAGCGTGAACCCCGGCTGGATGCGGCGGACGAAACGCGGCCGCCAGGAGGGCCGCCAGTCGAGCGTCACGGCCGGGCTGATGCGGATGTAGTCGTTGCGCACGACGAAGCCGCTGCGGGCGTCGTAGCCGCGGGTGACGAGTTCGCTGATGTAGCCGAAGTAGCCGCGGTTGGTGTCATTGGCGATCCAGACGTACCCGCCCACGCCTTCGCCGCCCTCGCCACTCGTGGCCGACTGCGTGACGGTGCCGCGGATGAACGCGGTTGACGACATCCGCCAGAACCCGTCCACACCCGCCACCACGTTCGAGTCGCCGCCGCGGTCGTTCCGCACCGCCACGATGCCGCCCAGGCGGTTCTGGCCGGCGAAGTTCTTCACGTAGCGCACGACGCCGAATTCACTCTCGGTGCCGGCGCCCCCTTGCGAGGCGGCGAGCGCGCCAAAGGCGTGCCCGGCCGAGCGCATGGTGACGCGCGCGCCGGCGCGAATCGGCAGCGGTTCGCCGGCGCCGTCGAGACCGATGCGGCGCGAGAAGAACGGCTCGAAGCGTCCGCCGTTGCCGCTGAAGAACACACCGCGGTTCTCGAGAAAGAACTGGCGGCGTTCGGGGAAGAACACACTGAACCGCGTGAGGTTCACCACCTGCCGATCCACATCGGTCTGGCCGAAGTCGGGGTTCACGGTGAGGTCGAGCACGGTGTTGGGCGTGATGGCCCACTTGAGATCGGTGCCGACCTCCGCGGTGTCGCGTTCGATACGGCCGCCGGCGGTATCGGCGCGAGTCGCCTCACCCACCACGTAGGGCTGCAGCCGCAGGTTGCGTCCCGGTGGCGGCGGCTCGAGCCCCGTGAGGTGTCCGGCGTAATCCATGCGGAAGGGCTGCATCACGCGTGGCCACGGCGACCACCCGGAGCTTTCGTTCTTGCGGCGGTGCATACGGTGGAAGTTGACGTTCCAGGTGCCGTGGCCCTCGCGGTAGCGCAGCGTCGCCCACGGAATGGCGAGCTCGGCGCTCCAGCCGCGCGCGTCGCGTGACGTGCGTGCCGTCCACACCGCGTCGAAGTCCACGTCGGCGAGGCCGCCGTCCACGGTCTGTTGATCGCGCAGCGCACCGCGCGGGTTCACGCGGAACACGACGGCGCTTCTGCCATCCTGCACGCCGTCGATGGCGATGCCGAAGAAGTCGTCGGTCGTATCGTCGAAATCGCGCCGGAGGTCGCGCACGCGCAGCTCGGTGTCGCCGGTCGAGTCGTGGCAGACCACTCCCACGTAGAGGAAGTCGGCGTCGAAGACGACGCGCACCTCGGTGGCCTCCGTGGCGGGGTCGCCCTGGCGCGGCTCCGCCTGCACAAAGGCGCTGGCGAGCGGCGCCCGTGTCCACACGGGTTCGTCCAGGCGCCCATCGATCGCCGGAGGCGCGTCGGCGCGGATCGCGCGGAGCTCCAGTGGCACCGCGGGCGGCGGAAACGCCTGCGGCACCTGTGCTGATGCGACCGCGGTGAGGTCGAGCAGGATGGCGGCGGCCGCCAGCCCTGTACGCATGCGAGCGGTCAGAAGCCCACCTGCAGCTGCACCCCGAAGGTCCGCGGTGCACCCAGCATCAGCTGGTTGGCATAGAGGAACGACGGGTCGTTCTGCTGCAGATAGAACGGATCGGCCCACGACGCATAGACCGCGTCGGTCAGGTTGTCGATGCGTGCCGTGACGCGATACCGCCCACGCGTCCACGCCGCGTAGGTGTCGAGCACGGTGTACTGCTTCATAGTGACGGTGTTGGCGTTGCTGCCGAAGCGATCACCTACGAAGCGATACGAACCACCCAGCTCGAGGGGCAGGCCACCGATGTTCTGGTAGCTCGCCCAGCCGTTGGCCGTGACCCTTGGCACGTTGGCGGCGCGGTTGCCCGCGAAGCGCACGAAGTTGGCCGACGGCTGATACTCAGAGTCCGTGATGCCGAAGTTGGCGCCGATGCGGATGTCGTCGGTCACCTGCACGGTGGCGGCGGCCTCGAGTCCCTGCGAGGTGATCCCGCCGATGTTGGTGGCGCTGTCGAGCGCGAAGCGATCGAGCACGTCGTCGCGGTCGATGTCGAACCAGGCGAGCGTGGCCTGCGTGCGTCCGCGGCCCAGGTCGGCCTTGAGCCCGACCTCCCATTGAACGGCCTGTGTGAGGTCGAAGTTCTGAGCGGCGTTGACCAGGAAGATGTTCGACGACACCGGATCTTTGGCGTTGCTGTACTGCCCGTAGGCCACCACACCCTTGCCGAGTGTGGCCACGGCGCCGGCGCGCCAGCTCCACCAGGTGTACGAACGTTCGAAGCCGCCGGCCTCGGGCACGCGATCGGGGCTGAGGTTGCGGCGGTCGAGGTCGAGGCCGTCGTAGCGGAGTCCACCCGACAGTCGAAGGCGGTTCGTGACCGCCAGCGAGTCCTCCGCGAACACGCCCCACTGCGTGATGGTCGTGGGACTGATACCGCGCAGTTCGACCGGGCCGTACTGGCCAGGAGTCGGCGACAACAGACTCACGCTGTCGCCTGGGGCCACCGGCACGCGCCGACGGAAGCCGCGGGTGCGCTCGAAATCGAGTGTGGTCGCTTCGACGCCGACAACCGCACGATGGTCGCGTCCGGCAATCGGCGTCGTGATGTTCATGGTCAACCGATCGCCATACATCCGCTGGTCGTGGCTGATGAGGAAGTAGCCGTAGTAGCGTTGAATGTCACCCACGCGCGAGCAGACATCGACGACCGTGGTGCAGAAGACGTAGCCCTCGGCGTTCTGCCACTCGCGCTCGGCGTCGAAACCGTAGGCGACGTTGTGGAGCGAGATGCGATCGGTGAGGTCCACCGAGGCGTCGGCACGCACGAGCACCTGCAGTGCCCGGGCGATGCCATCGTCGACGTTGTAGTTCACAAAGCGCGTACGCGCGTCGATGGTCTCGCCAGTGGTCGTGCGGATGACGTCGAGCGGGTTGACGGCGAAGGACGTCGGCATGAGCGGCGTGCCGAAGTACTGGGGCAAATCGTCGTCGAGCACGTCTGAGGTCAACTTCAGGCGCACCTTCGGCGTCGGCCGCCACAACACGCTGGCGGTAACGTTCGACGATCCCGATGTCATGCGGTCGACCCAGCCGTCCGATCCATTGCGGCTGACATCCACGCGATACCAGGCGTTTTCGGTGATCGGACCGGCGGCGCCGGCCGCCGCCTGATAGGTATTGAAGCGGCCGTACGAGAGCAGGCCGCGCCACTGATGGTCGCCCACCGGTTCGGCCGTCTTGGTGACGGCGTTGATGGTGCCGGCCACGGCGCCCTGGCCGTTGATGACCGAGGCCGGTCCACGGAGCAGCTCGATGCGGTCAAGGTTGAAGGTGTTCTGCGGGCGCATCACCATCGTGCTCGGCCCGAGCCACAGACCATCGCGCAGAATCGACACCTGACTGGCGGTGAAGCCGCGCATCGTGAACGACGAGGGGGCGGTGGGGTGTTCGCCGGCAACCACGCCCGCGAGGCGCGACACCGCGTCGCTGACTTTCTGGTAGCCGCGCGCCTCCATCACGGCACTGTCGAGCACGTCGATCGACGCGGGAATGTCGAGCGCGGCCAGACCGAGCCTGGAGGCACCCGTCGGAGTGCTCTCGAGACCCAGGGCCCCGACGACACGGCCGCCTACAACGATCGACTCAGTGACGGTCAGCGCAAACGGCAGCCGCACCTCCACCGTCGTGGCGCCACTCGCCGCCACTGTTACCTCCGCTCGCACGGTTTCGAAGCCGTCCCGGGAGACAACCAGCGCGACCAGGCCCGGCGTAACACCACTCAGCACGAAGCGCCCGTCGGCGCCCGTCAACGTCGATCCCGACGAGCCGTTCACCGCGACACGCGCGTCGGCGACCGGCCGGCCAGACTCGCTGTCGACAACGCGGCCTTCGACCACAGGCACCGACTGGGCCTGGGCGGCCGACGCCAGCGCGGCGACGAGGACACACATGACGAACTGAACGACACGCTTCACGCTTGGCTCCGATGCAGACGTCGGGCGAACGTGCCGCGACGAAGCGGCCATGGTCCTGCGGCGGGACCGGCCCATCGTTCGAATTCCAATGAATGGCTCCGGCGCGGTGCCCGGTGGTCGACGCCTGCCCGTGTGCAGCGGCGCGCGCCCGTGGCGATGCCGCTTCGCCTCGCTGATGTGGTGCTGTGCGGCGCCCCGCCACTCGTCCCATCCAGATCGTGTGGCCCAGCGTCTTCGTCACATTGGAGCGACGGGATGATGGCAGACTCCCCCGGGGCCACTCCGGCCCGAGGAGGAGGATTCGGATGCACGCACGACTCGGCCGCCCGCTCTGGTTCGAACTCGCGACCACCGACGTCGCCGCCGCACGGAACTTCTACACGCACGTCGTTGGCTGGAGCGTGAAGGACTCCGAAGGGCTGGGCATGCCCTACAGCGAGTGGCTGCGGGCTGACGGCACGCCCGTCGGCGGATTGATGGCGCTGCCCGACGAGTTGAAGGCCGAGGGCGTGCCCCCGCACTGGATGGTGTACGTCGGCGTCGACGACCTGGACGCGCGGGCCGCGACCGTGGAGCGTCTCGGTGGCGGCGCGCTCACGCCCGTGATCGAGGTGCCCACTGTGGGGCGCCTGCAGACCATGCGCGATCCGGACGGCGCGGCGTTCTCGCTGTACGCGCCCGAGAGCGAACCGGGGCCAGAGACCGCCCCCGCGCCTGGCGACCTGGCATGGCTCGAACTTCATACGAGCGATCCCGCGGCCGGCCTGGCGTTCTACACCACACTCTTCGGCTGGCAGCCGACCGAAGCGATGGACATGGGGCCGATGGGGACCTATCAGATGTTCGGGCGCGGCGCAGCGCATTCGATCGGCGGCGTCATGCGGAAGCCCGCCGGCATCACGATGCCGAGTGCGTGGCTGCTCTACGTGAAGGTACCCGATGTCGTGCAGGCGGCCGACCGCGTGCGCGCCTCGGGTGGCACCATCGTCAACGGCCCGGCGGATGTCCCCGGCGGGCAGGTGGTGATGGGCGTCGACCCGCAGGGGGCAGCCTTCGCCTTGTACAGCGGCCGCTGAACGTCAGGGCCTGCTGCGGCGCGCCCGGCAGGGTGCGCCCGCCAGACAACCATCGGCGCCGGCCCGCGCCCACTCACCGTGCCTGGGCGTCCGTTCGTGGGTTGCCGCTACCGTCTGCGTGTGCCGCTCGCGATAGTGAGTCCCGTGCGGTCACCACTGAGGGATCTTCGCTGGCGCCTCGGCTCGCTTGGTAGCGCCGTGTTGCTGTGCCTGTCGGTGGCCGATGGGGCGGCCGAGCCGCCCGCCGATGGTGCGCTCCTTGACGCAGCGGCGTGCCCGATGGCGTTTGCGTCCTACGACGAGTACGTCGCCGCGCTCCGCGCACGCGCGCCTGCGGACGCGAAGGACGGCGGCTCCGACGAGGCCGTGTTCCGGCGCAACACGCCTGAGCCGTGGTTTCGTGCGCTTCGCCAGGGCGACGGCATCGTGTGCCGCAAGGTGCACTACGGCAGCGACGGACTGCGCGTCACCGGGTTCATCGTTGAACCGAAAACGCTCGGTCCCCACCCGCTGCTGGTGTTCAATCGCGGCGGCACGCAGGACTTCGGTGCCATCCGCACTGGAGACCTCGTGGACTTTGCCGGCTGGGCGCTCGACGGGTATGTCGTCGTCGCCACGCAGTATCGCGGCAACGACGGCGGGGAAGGCCGCGAGGAGTGGGGTGGCGCGGATGTCCGCGACATTCTGCACATCGCCACGCTCGGCCGCGCCTTGCCCACCGTGGACCCCGACCGCGTCTACATGCTGGGCGTCTCGCGCGGCGGCATGATGACGTATCTCGCGCTCAAGGCCGGCCTGCGCGTGCGAGCCGCGGCCACCATCGGCGGCCCTGCCGATCTCGCCGCCAGTCTCGCGCACCGCGGCGACATGGAAGAGGTCTATCGCGACCTCATGCCCGACTACGCGCGTGACAAGGACGCACAGTTGCGCGCGCGGTCGGCCGTCCACTGGCCCGAGGCCATCAGCGCGCCACTGCTCCTGCTGCACGGCGGCGCTGACTGGCGGGTGTGGCCCGGGAACGCCCTGGCGCTCGCGGGCGCGCTCCAGACCGTGGGGCGTCCGTATGGCCTGGTCATCTACGAAGGCGATGATCATCCGCTCACCCGCCACTGGCTCGACGCGCGGCAACGGGTCCGCGACTGGTTCGGGCGCCACTGATGTCGGCGTTGTCCCACGCCCTTCGTGCGCTGCGACGCCGCCCGGCACTTGCCGCCGCCGTTGTCGTCACCCTCGGTCTCGCCATCGGCGCCAACGTCGCCGTGTTTGGCGTGGTCTATGGCCTGCTGCTGCGGCCGTTGCCATTCCCGGACGCCGATCGACTGGTGGCGCTCGAGGCCGAGATCGATGGCGAGCGGGGCAAGCTGGCGGCGCGCGAACTGCGCGAGATCGAACAGGACTCCCGAGCGCTCGCGGCACTCGCCGCGTTCTATCCCAGCCAATACAACATGACTGGCGAGGGGCTGCCGGAGTCGATGGTCACGACCATCGGTACGAGCACATTGTTCGACGTACTGGGAGCGCGGCCGGTCGTGGGGGCCGTGTGGCCGACGACACTCGACTGGACCACGCAGTCCACCGTCATGCTCACCCATGGTCTCTGGCAGCGCCGGTTCGGCGGTGACCCGGGCATCGTCGGCCGGGCGGTGAAGCTTGATGCCGGCGACTACACCGTCACCGGCGTGCTGCCGCCGGGGTTCGACTACCCGTCGGGCGTGCAGGTGTTTCGTGCCGTCACCGGATTCACGGCGCCTGACGCCCGTCGCTTCACCGTGGTCGGCCGGCTGCGGGGCGCGACCACACTCGCGCAGACGCAGACCGAACTGGCGGGGTTTGCCGACCGCTTCGCGCGCCAGTATCCCGAGACCAATCGTCACACCCGCCTCGTCGTGCGGCCGCTGCGCGACGAATTTGTCGGACGGGCGCGGCCGTACCTGACACTCCTGGCCGTGGCGGTGATGGTGGCGCTGCTGCTGGCGATGGCGAACGTCACGAATCTGCTGCTGGCGCGCGCCGTGGGGCTCAGAGCCGAACTGGCCGTGCGGACCGCGCTTGGAGCCACGCGCGGCCATCTGCTGTCGCTCGTGGCCGCCGAGGCCACCGTGCTCGCCGCTGGCGGCGGCCTGCTCGGCCTGGCAGTGGGGGCCAGCCTCATGCGACTCATAGCGCTGGCCCGGCTGCAGTTGCCGTCGTGGCTCTACGTGCGAATGGACTGGCAGGTGGTGGCGTTCGCCATGCTGCTCTCAATCGCGGTGGTGGTCATCGTGGCCGTGGCGCCGGCGGTGCTGCTGTCGCGCGCGGACCCGCGCGAGGCGTTGCTCGAGGGCACGCGGCGCACCGCGGGCAGTCCGCGCACCCAGCGCTGGCAGCAGACGCTCGTCGCCGTGCAGGTGGCCGTGGCGGTGGTGCTGCTTTCGACGGCGGTGCTCCTCACGCGTTCGATGCGCGCGCTCGAGCAGGTCGACCCCGGCTTTCGCGCCGCGGACCTGCTGACGTTCCGCGTCGATCCGCCGTCGCGCCCCTACAGCACGGTCGAGCCCATCGCGCTCTTCTATCGCCGCGCCGTGGAGCGGCTGTCGGCGCTTCCGGGCGTGGTCGCCGTTGGACACAACGAGACGCTGCCGTTTGGTGGCCGGCCCGACACCACGCGGACGATGCGGGTCGAAGGCCGGGAGACCGCAACCGCGGCCGCCGATGACGTCTTCGTGAACCACCAGGCCGTGAGTCCCTCGTACTTCTCAGCGATGGGAATTCCGCGCCTCCAGGGGCGCGTGTTCACCGCCGGCGATCGCCTCGGCACCGTGCCGGTGGCCGTCGTCAGTGCCAGGACGGCACGGCGCTTCTGGGGCACGGCCAATCCGGTGGGTCAGCGGGTGCGCACGACCCAGCGCACGGCTGGCACCGGTGTGAGTACCGACATCGCGGCGGTCTACGAGATCGTGGGCGTGGTGGGTGACGTGCGCGCCCGCACCCTCGACGAGGGGCCGGGCCTCGACCTCTACGTCTCGGCCGAACAGACCTTCAGCGGCGATGCGTTCTTCGTCGTGCGGTCCACGGGGGCCTCTGCCGCGCTCGCCGGCGCCGTGGGTGGCGCGATCCGCGACGTCGATCCGAACCAGTCCATCTTCGACGTGCGGACGATGACCGATCGGCTGGCCGACGCCCGCTGGCAGCCGCGGCTCTCGGCCACCGTCCTTGCCGGCCTGGCCCTGGTCGGGCTGCTGCTGGCGGCGGTCGGCACCTACGGGGTGCTCGCCTACGCCGTGGCTCTTCGCGAGCGCGAGATCGGCGTCAGAGCGGCCCTCGGGGCCGAAGCCGCGGCGATTCGGCGGCTGGTGCTGCGGCAGGGGCTGCGGCCCGTGGGCGTGGGTATCGTCGTGGGCGTCGTGGCGGCCGCAGGCGGCGGGCGTCTGCTCGGTGCGCTGCTCTACGACGTGTCGCCGTTCGATCCGCTCGCCCTCCTTGGCGCGCCGCTCGTGCTGGCGGGCGCTGCGGCGCTCGCTTGCGTAGTGCCGGCGTCGCGCGCGGCGGCGGTCGACCCGGCCGTGGCGTTGCGGGCGGACTGACAGCCACCCGGAGTTCGAACGCCGCCGGATGCGGCGCGCAGAAGGAGGAGACACATGAACACGCTGGCGACGGATGTGCGGCACGCCCTGCGGGGCATGGCGCGGCGCCCGGGACTGACCCTGGTCGTCGTCGCGACCCTGGCGCTTGGCACCGGCGCCAACGCGGCGATCTTCAGCGCCGTGGACGGCCTGCTACTGCGGGAGCCGCCGTTCCGCGCGCCGCACGAACTCGTGCGGATCACGGCCTCACGCGGCGACGAGGCCGGCGGCAACCTGTCCACGCCGGAACTCGATGATCTGCGCGGGTTGCCGCAGATTGCCGCGGCGGCGATGTACACCGACCAGGGGATGTACAACGCCAGCGGATTCGGCACGCCGGAGGAACTGCAGGCGACCATCACCACGCACGACCTGTTCGCGGTGCTGGGCGTGGCCCCTGCGGTGGGCACGACGTTCCCGGCGGCGCTCGATCGCTCGCGTGGCTTCGGGCTCGTCATCAGTCACGGTCTCTGGGTGCGAAAGTTCGGCCGCGATCCGAACGTGGTCGGCCGCACGATGACGCTCGATGGTGCACCCGGCTACACGATCCACGGCGTGATGCCTGAGGGTTTCAACTTTCCCTCGCACTCGGATCTCTTTCGCAGCAGCGGGATCGCGGCGAGTCCTACGTACTACGCTGACCGTGCCATGCGCGACCGGGTCGTGCTGGCGCGGCTGGCGCCCGGCGTCGGGGTGGGCGAAGCCCGCGCCGCAATCGACGTCCTGGCGCGGCGGCTCGAGCGTGAGTTTCCCGGCACCCAGGCGGGTGTGCGCTACGAGGTGACGCCGATTGCTGAGATGTACTCGGGTGCGGTCCGGCCCTACGTGCTCCTG
>JAEUQR010000109.1 GCA_016789705.1 Acidobacteriota bacterium | reverse complement strand
TGGAACGGCAGCACATCGGCTTCGCTCATCCGGAGCGCCAGCGTGCCGAGCACCTGCGACATCAGCACGCCTTGCGTGAAGCCGGGGTCGGCCACCTGCTCGACGTAGGCGCGGGAGTCGTAGTTCGTGTGATACGTGCCGTAGCCGTAGCCGTTCTCGCCGATGAACTCGATGGCCATCGTCGGCACGGCCAGATGGTCCTGGAACGGCACGAAGTCGGCGCCGCTGCCGAGCGCCTTGAGATCGGGAACGAAGGACGCGGTATCCGGGGCCTTCCGGCGCGCCGCCTCCGACACCTTCCAGCGTTCGTAGACCGTGCTGTCGCCCTCGGGCACGTCCCTGGCAACGTCGGCGACGAATGCCGAGAGCGAGGGCACGCCGCCAGGATCGAAGCGGCCCTTCATGTACATGTCGATGTTCACGTACATGATGAGCTGCTCTTGGAGCTTCGCCTTGAGGGCTTCGGCGTATTCGGTCGAGCCGACGAGGCCGAACTCCTCCGCGTCCCAGAAGGCGAACGAGATCGTCCGTGCCGGCTTCCAGCCGCCCTTCGCGAGCTGGCCGAGCACGCGCGCCACTTCGAGCAGTGCCGTCGTGCCGGTGCCGGGATCGACGCCGCCGAACGTCCAGGCGTCGTGGTGCGTGCCGAAGAGCACGCGGCGCTCAGGCGTGCTCGTGCCCTTGATCGACGCGACGATGTCGTAGATCGGGCGCAGCCCCTGATCCATCTGCACCTCGACGCGCACGGCCGCGGGGCCGGGCCCCACGCGGTACGGCATGCGCAGGCCACCGTGGAACCGTTCGGGCGCATTCGCGCCACGGAGCGCCGCCATGAGGTGCTGCGCCTCACTCCAGCTCACGACGGCCACCGGGATCTTCGGCAAGGTCGGCGCGCTGGCTTCGGGGAGGCGCGCGGCATCAGGCGTCGCGCCCACGCCAGGCGTCAGCGGATCGCCGTGCCAGAACCAGCTGTACTTCGCGTTGCCGCGCTGCAGCATCTGCGGACCGCGCCAGTAGCCCTTCGGCCACGCCGGTCCCTTCGCCTCACCGTCGTCGCCGGGGTCGCTGTAGAGGATGAGCGCGCGGGCGCCGGCCTGTTCCGCCGTGTGGGTCTTGACTGCGCGGTGACTGCGTCCGTAGCGCGCGAGCGCGATCTTGCCCTTGAGCGACACGCCGAGAGCCGCGAGTTCGGCGTAGTCGGCCGGCAGGCCGTAGTTCACGTAGACCACCTGCCCTTCCGCCGTGCCCGACGCGGAGTAGGCCACATAGCCGTCGCCGAGTTCCGGATGCGACGAGGTCGGATCTTCCGGAATGGCCGGTTCATCGACCCGCAGCGCACGACGCGAGGGCGCGGTCATCGTGATCGCGACCGACTTCGGCGACGCGAGCAGCACCTGGTACTCGTGCGTCTCGACGTCGAGGCCGAAACCGGTGAGCGTCTGCTGCAGGTAGCGGACGACCGCCTCAGTTCCGGCGGAGCCGGCGGGATGCGGCCGCGTCGTGAGCGGCTCGTGCAGCGCCGACATCGAGTCGGCGGAGACGAGCCCGCGGAAGCGGGTCTCGAGCTGTTGCTGCGCCGCCGACGAGGCCGCGGTGTACCCGAGCTTGACGCGGGCCGGCGACGTGGCGGACGGCACGACGTCGCCCTGCGCGCAGGACACGGCCATGACGGCTGCGGCGGCGAGGACGACGAGCGCGCGGGCGCGCACGGGCTGGCGGAGGGTCATCGTGGAATCACCGGAAGGATGAGGTGTGACGCGGCGTCGCGCTCGTGGAACACCGTCTGCCGCGCCTGCACGATGGTGGCATCGGTGGCGAAGGGCGCACCCGTGTTGGGATTGCGGTCGTAGCGCGGGAAGTTGCTGCTCGAGACTTCGAGGCGGATGCGGTGCCCGGGCAGGAAGACGTTGCCGGTGGCGCCGACATCGATACGCACTTCGTAGCGCGCGCCGGGCGTCAGCAGCTCGGGCGAGGTCTTGCTTCTGCGATACCGCGCGCGGATGATGCCGTCCGTGAGCGCGCGGGCCGTGCCATCCGGCGGCACGTCGCTCACGGCCGCGGTGAAGTCGGTGTCCTTCGCCGACGAAGCGATGTAGAGCACCGCGGTGATCGGACCCGTGACCTCGAGCGGTGCGGTGAGCGGGTCGGACGTGTAGACGAGCACATCCGGCCGCTGCTGGATCTCGCGACGATCGACCGGCATGCGCGAGTAGGCGCCGAAGAGGCCGGTGGGCACCGGATCGGCGGGATCGTAGGTGAACGAGTCGGGCGCTTCGGCTGCACTGCCGGGCGGTGTGCGGTCGAGGCGACCATCGCCGGCAAGCCCGCGTGCGCCACGCGTGCTGTGCAGGAAGAACTGCGTCAACTGCGCGCGGCGCAGCGGCCACTCCTGCTCGTCGCGCCAGCGGTTCTCGCCCATGAGAAACAGCCGCACCGGCGCCCCCGGCCAATCAGGGACTGTCCCTACTCCGGGCAGCGCGGTATCTTCCGACGCTGGCTTGAAAAGGGACTGTCCCTCGGACGGCATCCAGTGCCGGAACCAGCGGACGATGAGGGCCTCCGAGTCGAAGCCGGCCTCCGGCCCGAAGTCCACGTCGCCGATTTTCGTCGTGGCGGCGGTGGGCCGCGCATGTGTCCAGGGGCCGACGATGAGCCGCTGGTTGCGCCGCGCGCGCTCGGTGCCCGCGTTGGCGCGGAGTCCGCTGAAGTTGGCGAGCGTGCCGTTCAGCAGGCTGTCGTACCAGCCGGTGAGGTGATAGGCCGGCACTTCGAACCGCGGATGTTTCGCGGCGACGTCGAAGGTCGTCCAGAACGCGTCGTACGACGGATGCTGCAGCAGCTCGAAATACCCCGGCGAATACCGGCGCAGCTGCAGCGCCTCGATGGTGTTGAGCGGCAGGTGGCGGTACCACTCGCCGCGGAGCCGTGTGCGCTCCGCCGGCGTGAGTCCCAGTTCGCCGTCGCGATTCGCCGCCGGCTCGAGCATCCGCCGGCGGACGTCCTTCGCCTGGCCGAGGCTCCATGACAGGCCGTCGCCCAGATAGAACGCGCCGCCCTGGAACACCATGTCGTAGCGGCTCGCATACGACGCCGACGGAAAGAGCGCCACGAGATGCGGCGGCTGGAGTGGCGCCGCCAGCAACTGCACGGTGGCGCTGTAGCTGCCGCCGAACATGCCGACGCGACCGTCCACGTACGGCAGCTGCGCCACCCACTCGACCGTGTCGTAGCCGTCTTCGCCTTCGTCATGCGGCACGGCGACGCCGTCGGACATGTAGCGGCCGCGCGTGTCCTGCACGACCACGACGAAGCCGGCCCGCGCGAGGCGATGGAACTGGCTGTCGGCCGTGCCCGGATTCTTCGAGTACGGCGTGCGCTGGAGAAGGGCGGGACGGCGTCCAGGCGCCGCCGGGCGATAGACATCGGCGCGCAGCACGGCGCCGTCCCGCATCCGCGCCTCGACGTTCTTTTCGATGACGAGGTCGGCCGGCGTCTGGCGCGCGGAAGGCGTTGCCAGGGCGCAGAGCGCAAGACAGAAAACGAGCCACCGCATGCGGCGCATTGTAGCGGGGACCGGTGCCTTACGCGTTTCGTACGAGGTCTCGGGGTCGCTTGCCGGACCTCCGGCCTAGCGGGTGACGGCCGTCAGGTTCATCGTGAGCCGCACTCCGGGCTTCGGCAGATCGGCCACGCCAATGACGGTACGCGCGGGGCGAAGGTCGCCCATCACGGCCACGTAGGCGCGGTTCATGGCGTCGAAGTCGCGCATGTGCCGCAGGAACACGTTGATGTGGACGACGTGCGCCAGATCCGAGTCGACCGACGCGAGCATGACGCGAAACGACTCGAGGATGCGTGTGGTCTGCGCCTCGATATCCGGGCCGGCGAGCGCGCCGGTCACCGGGTCGAACCCGGCCGTTCCGCCGATGGTGACCGACGTGCCGACGCGGGCGACGTGGCTGTACGGACCGATGGGCGCCGGCGTGCCCGGCGGCGTGGACGTCTCGACGTGTGGCATGTCCAGAGTCTACGCGCGCGCAGGTGCGAACCACGGCGGTGCGACAGCGGCACCGCCCCATCCGATTCGCTGCCGGACGACGGCGTCACCTCAGGGCGCGGCGAGCACGCTCACGACCATGCGGATGCGGTGCACGGTGACGAGGCTGGCGTCGCCCGGATATCCAAGGCCCGCGAGCCCGATCTCGTGGGCGCCGGGCGCGAGGCCCTCCAGCATCACCTGGACACGCTCGCGGCGGTTGTGCGCGCCCACCAGGCCGGTGCGCGGGCCCACCGGCGCGTCCGCGCGCGGCAGCGGTGATCCGATCGGGCGTGAGAACACGGTCAGGTCGATCGGATAGAACGCGGTGGGATCGGTGCCCGGCGGCTGCAGTTCGAGTTCGGCCTGCACGAGTACCCGCTGACCGGCCTCCACCTGCACGAGCATCGTCGAGTTCGGCACCACCTGGAGCTCTGAGAACTGAATCGGGATGACGAGACCGGGCGTGTCGAGCGACCGTACCTCGATGACCGCGCCAGGTATGCCGGCCGGGCCGGGCGCGCCCTGAGGTCCGGCAGCGCCCTGTGGTCCCGTGGCACCCGCCGGCCCTGCCGGACCCGCCTGGCCCGCCGGACCAATCGGGCCCGTCGGACCCGGCGGCCCCATCGGCCCCGGCGCACCGGCTGGCCCTTCGGGTCCTCGAACATTCCATTGAAAGCGCGTCTCATTGGCGCGGCAGGTGTCGGTCTCGGCCACGACGCGGATACGCTCCGAGTCGTTCTGGATGCAGGCGGTGATGAGGCCGGTGGGGCCTACCTGGGCCTCGGCAGCCGGGGCGAGCCAGCCGGCCGAGAGCGCCACGACGAACGCCGATCGCAAACGAATACGCATGGAGCCTCCGGGTTTCGTCCCGAGCCCCGCACGGAGTCGTGCGGAGGCCCTGTGCAGGAAGAGAGGCCCGATTCGGCGGGTTTGCTCACGCCGGGGCGACGCCACTTGTGTCGCTACGGCGCGCCGAGCACGACGAGTCCGGCCCAGACCGACGGGTGTTCGGGCACGGCGAAGGCACCGGCCGGCGTATCCGCGGTGACGCGTCCGGCCCGCAGGTCGGCGAGCAGGCCGAGTTGCGCCGCGCGCAGCGCCTGGGCCGCCGAATGCGATCGCTGCCACTCCCGATAGAAGCGCGGCTGCAGACGCGCCGTCGTCACGTCGGGCAGGTCCCAGAGGGACGCCACGACCACCGGCACGCCGGCGGCGAAGAACCCGCGCGCCAGGCCCGTGATGCCGTCGCCGGTCAATGGGCCGGTGGCGGTGCGACACGCCCCGAGCACGACCATCCCGGCATTCAGGTCCAGGTCGTAGAGTTCACCGGCGCCGAGCACGCCATCGACGGCGCTGGCGTCGCCGCTGCGTCCGAGCGCCAGATACGAGGCCCACGGATCCGTATCCGACACGATGCCGTGGGTCGCAAAGTGCACCACGCTCGCCCCGGGCAGGCGCGATCGCAGGCGCGCTTCCGTGGCGTCGCGCCCCGCCAGCACGTCGACGACACGCGGGGTCAGCACGCGCGCGATGGCACGCCCCTCCCTGGCGGCGGCGGGCAGGCGCGGCAGCACGGTACCATCGGGGCGTGGCGCCAGTTCCGGGTCGGCCACGACGACCACCGGGCCCGAGAACGCACGGCGCGGCGGCAGCAACGCGAGTGTGCCAATCGACGGAGCGTAGTGCAGCCGGAAGTCCTCGACGAGATAGCGGCCGCGACGATCCTGGAGGGCGGCAAACGAGACCCGGAACAGCGGGCCATGAGGCACGATGGTGAGCAGCGACTCCCGCTCGCGCGGCAGCGCCTGCCGCAGCGGCGCGATCAACACGTCGTACAGCCGGTTGAAGGCCCGGCGACTGCCAGCGTCGAAGCCGACCTGCCCCTCGCCGCGCACCGGCCCGGCGCTGCTGGCCAACGTGGCGCCGGCCAGCGCCGAGAGCGCCGGCGCGCCGATGGCCAGGCGGTGCATGCTGAGGGCGCCGTCCGGCGCGATCACCCAGGCGAGCGTCTCTGCGTCGTCAACCCAGTAGCTGAGGATGTGCGAGCCCTGCGTGGCGGCAACACGCTTCATCGCGGCGAGCGACGGCGCAGGGGCGGCACGGGAGCTCGCAACCCGAGGCTGGGCGGCCGTCGCCGGCGCGGTCGTGCTGGCGTCCGCGCGGGTCAGCAGATCACCGACCTGCAGCTGCCGCGGTGACGGAGACGGGCGGCCCGCGGTCGGCGTATCGACCGGTATGGCCGGCGCGAGTCCGGATGCCTCAGCGAGGCGCGCCGGAGTCCCCCCGGCATCACCGCGCGTCGCCATCAGGTCGAGAAACGCCCGCGCCCGTCCGCGTTCGGAGGCGACGAGCGCCGCCTCGGGTTCTTCGAGCGCCGCCAGCAGCGACACGTGCAGATCGACGAGCCGGGCCGTGCGCTCGTAGTACGCCCGCTTCGAGCCGTCTTCCGGCAGCAGGCGTGGCGCGATCGCGTCGAACGCCGCGACCGCCTCTTTGAGCGCGGCCCGGGCCTCGCCGCGTCGGCCAAGGGCGGACAGTTGCCTGGCGCGGTCGTTGTGATGCCAGACCAGGTCTTCCGAGGGCAGCCTCGCGACCGCGCGGGCCTCGAGCGCGGCGAGTGCCGCCTCCGGCCGACCACGCCGCTCCTGCACCGATGCCGACGCTTGCAGGCACTGGTTCTGCGTGGGGCCATCACCAGCCGTCACGAGGCCTTCGTCGAGCAGCGGCAGGCCCTCTGCAGTCCGCCCGTGAATCGCGAGTACGCTCGCGCGGCGACACAACGTCAGCGCCAGCAGATCCGGTCGCGAGCCGCGGCGCGCGGTGGCCAGTGCCGCCTCAGACGTGGCGAGGGCCGCGTCGTCGCCGAGTTCGAGATGGGCGCGCGTCGCCGCGTCGAGTGCCTGCGCGGCCCCGGAGAGGTCGCCGGCCGCTTCGAGCAGCGCGGCAGCACGGTGGTTGAGGCGCACGGAGTCGGCCGCGCGGCCGAACAACCGCAACAGACGCCCCTGGCTGGTCAGCGCGCGCGCGAACACCCGTTCGTCTCCCGCCGCTTCTAGCAGCGGCAACGCCACATCCAGTTCGGCGAAGGCACCGGCCATGTCGCCGTCGAGATAGAGCAGGTCCGACAGGTGATGGCGCGCCACACCCTCCGTGCGCGCATCACCGGCGGCCAGTTCCACCGATTGCCGGGCGAGGATCACGCGGTGCTCGAGCGGCAGGCGGCGGAGAAAACTCAGGTTGCGGAGCACGCGTCCGCGGGATCGGGTGTTGCCGGCGGCCTCGAACGCCGCGACGGCATCGAGCCACCAGCGCTCGGCGGCCACCTCGTCGCGCCGGCCGAAGGCGTCGAGGCCGCGCTGCACGTGCAAGTCGCCCAGGCCGCTCCAGTCCTGCGCCGCGGTCAGGATCTCCGCGGCGCGCGCCCAATGGGCCACCGCGGCGGCGTCGTCTCCCCGCGTGGCGGCCTCCTGGCCAAGCGCTCGCAGCGCCTGCGCATCGCCCGCCGGTTGTGCGGGGAGCCGCGCGGCGGCGAGGATGCACGACGCGGCCACGAGCAGTGCCGCCGTCCACACCCGCCGCCGGCCTCCCCTCACCGGACTGCTCCCGTCGCGTCGCACGCCCGCCGGCTGGTGGTGCGTTCCGACTGGCAGAGCGCCGTGAGCGCCGCCGTGGCGTCGTCGGATCGGCCACTCCGTTCGAGCGCGACGGCGGCGAGCCAGGCCGCGTCGTCACCCACCACCATCGAACCCGTGGCACGTTGCAGGGGATCGATGGCGGCGGCCGGATCGCCCGAGAGCAGGAGCGCCACGCCGAGGTAGTACCACCCTTCAGGGATGTGCGGGTAGCGCGCGGTCACCGGCGCCAGGGCAACCGCCGCCTCGGCAAGGCGTCCATCCCGGTACGGCGTGATGGCCGCGCCGAAAGCCGTGAGAAACCCTTCGGCCTCGGGCGGCGCACCGCGCATCGTGAGCGTCAGCGCCGCCGGGAGCATCACGGCGGGCGCCGGTGACACGACCGCCCAGCCGCGCGGCACAGGGGCGTCCGGCCCGCCGGCCGGAATCGGTGGCGCCGGTGTGTCGCCGCCCGCCGCGACCGCGGGCCGGGACGCGCCCGGAGACGGGCTCGTGCGCAGCCAGACCGCGCCGGCAATCACGAGCGCGAGCACCGCCGCCATGGCAAGCGCCTGGCGAACGCCGAAGGCGACGGGCGACCCGCCTGGTGATCGGCCCTCGGTCTCCATGACCGACGTCGCCCCCTCACGCACGAGATTCACCACCCGAAACGCGTCGGCACAGGCAGCACAGCGCACCACGTGCTCGGCGAAGCGCTCGCGGGCCTCACCGGCGAGCGTACCTTCGGCGTAGGCGACCCAGTCGTCATCCGTCGGGTGAAGCGCGGCCTCACCATCGACGCGCGCAAGACGGTCGTGCAGTCGCCGCAGCTCGCCGTCGCCGTGCACGTCGTCGTCCGTCGTGGTCATGCCATCCCCCGTGTCCGCAGTTCACGCCGCAGGTCCGCCATGCCGCGCGCGATGAGGTTCCGCGCGCGCTGGTAGTCCCACCCCGTCAACTGCATCAGCTCCTGCACTGACATCCCGCGCAGATGGGCACGCACTGCCCTGGCCCGATCGGGCGGCAGGGCCGCGAGCGCCTCGCGCAGCATGTCGCGCCGCTCGCGATCGGCCAGCACCTGATCACCGGTCGCCGGCACCACCTTCAGTTCGGGCGCCTCGGCGTCTGGCAACGGCTCTTCGGCCCGGTGCCTGATGCGCGCCACTGCCCGAACCGCCTCGCGCACGGCCGCTCTGTAGACATAAGAGGCGGGATGCTCGATGTCTTGCTCAGCCCCGACTCTTTTCCATAGTGCGAGCATCACGTCCTGTTCGATGTCGGCCAGGTCGTTGGGCGCGGCGGCGCCGGCCACGCGGCGCACGGCGTGGGCCACGAGACGCCCGAACCCCCGGACCAGCCACTCGAACCTCGGGGAACGGTCGAGGGACGCCTCATCCGGAAGCCCTTCGGACACGGGCAGCGAAAGGTCGGGCTTTGAAGACACGGGGGAACGGGTGAGAGTGCCGGCCGTAGCTTCGCTGATCTCCAGCCGGCCCACAAGGTGGGCCTGGCCCGCTCGCACTCGTGGCCGCGGAGAAATCGACGGGTGAGCAAATCGGCATCGACGTGCCTCTTGTAGGGGCAGCGTCCATGTCCGGGACGTTCCATGAATCGTCCACTCTCCACGCCTGCGCTGTTCGTTGGTGCGACGCCCCTCGCCGCGCAGGTCCAGCCGGTATCCGGTCAGCCCGAGGTCCGTGGCCGCGGGTTCGGACGCGCGGTCGCCGGGTCGAACGGCCGCTAGGCGGTGCGGGCCGAGATGCCATCCGGCGCCACCGCGCAGAACGGACTCGCGGCCGTGGACGCGCTCGGCGACGAGCTCGGACAGAAGTTGCGAGACCGCGGGGCGGATCCCCCGCAGTATGCGCGGCTGCTGGCCGTCGATGAATCCGCTTGGATCGACGCCGAGGGCACGCTCGCCTTCCTTGATGTCGTCGAGAGCGACGGCACAGAGGCGGCCGCCGCCCTGGCCTGCGACGCCCTCACGTCGCCGGCTGGCAGCGCGCACGCACGCGGCGTGGAACACGGAAGCGGCGCTCGGCCGCACCGGCACCGTGCGGCCCCTGCTCGTTCTCGGCGATGGCTTCGGTCTCACGCTGCCCGGTGCGCCGTTCGACGTCGCCGTGGTGGCTGGCGACTACGCGGACACGACATACCAGCAGCATGGGTATCACGTGCTCGGCACCATCGCGGCCACGTTTGGCGGCGACACGACTGAGGCGGGCCTCGCCACTGGAATGCTGCCGGGCACCACCAAGGTGCGGGAAGTGGACATCCAGGACAACAATCCGACGGCCGGTGAACGGATTGACGGCGGAACCGCCGTCCCCGGGTTCAACACAACTACGAACGCGGTGTCAAACCAAGCGGTGTGCGTCAACCTGCCGGGGCCGTTTCTGCCACCTACAGCGTGCAGAGCAGCGCGCACGGCGATCCGAGCATCTTTCACGGCGCCACACTGAGACTGCAGAGCGGCGTGACTGAACGTTTCGCCGAGGGAGGCGAGTCCGGCAGCATCGTCCTGCCAGCGTCCCCGAGCGCCGGCATCTCCTTCTCAGGCTATCCGTGGGCGTGCCGTCTGGACTTCGCCGGTCGGCCTGTGTGCGACCGGCCAGCCGGGGGAACAGCGGGACCGCTGACCGGCTTGCTACACGGTGACGCTGGTGCCGGCGCCATCGCTCGGATTCGCAGGGTCTCTGACCCTGCTGGAGTGGCCACTCGCTGGCGGGTGGCGTTGTATATTCCGCGGATGCGTATTGCGCTGCTTGCCTTCGCCACTCTCGCGGCACTGACCACCGCGCCGGTGCTCCTTTCCACACCCGCCGCGCAGGAGGGCGAACAGAACCGCCCCGCCGCGCCGCGTGAACGCCTCGACGACGACGTCATCTGGAAGATCCGCCGCGAGGCTGTCGATAACTCGCAAATCATGCGGACGCTGCACGTCCTGACCGACGTCTACGGGCCGCGCCTCACGGGCTCACCGAACCTGCGCAAGGCGCAGGACTGGCTCGTGCAGCGCGCCACGGCCGCGGGCCTGAAGAACGCGCACCTCGAGGAGTGGGACTTCGGCTCGCCCGGCTGGGCCAACGAGAAGGTCGCCGTCCATCTCATCTCGCCGGTGAAGGACAGTCTGGTCGTGGAAGCCTTGGCCTGGACGCCCGGCACGAACGGCACCATCACGGCGTCCACGATCATCGTGACGCCACCAGAGCGGCCGACGCAGGCCGACGCGGACCGTTTCTTCAATCACCTGCGCGGCAATCTCAAGGGCCGCGCGGTGCTCGTGGGCCAGCCCGCCACGCTCGATATCACGATCGATCCACCGGCCAAACGCCGCGACGACAACGAAGCGCGCGCGCAGTTTTCACCGAATCCGCCGCCGTCGCCTTTTGGTGCGCCCGCCCCTGCGGCACCGGCCGCCCCCGCCGATCCGAAGCTCGCCCCGCTCACGACCGACCAGTTCCAGGATCAGCTCAATCAGTTCCTGAAGGATCAGGGCGCGGCGCTGCGCGTGAACGACGCCGGCCGCGAGCACGGTCAGATTCGCGCCTTCAACAACCGCAACTTCGACATCACGAAGGCGGTGCCGACGGTGGTGATGCGCAACGAGGACTACGGCCGCGTCAGCCGGCTGATGGCGGGCGGCCGCCCCGTCGAGCTCGAAGCGACCATCGTCAACCAGACGTATCCCGAGGGGAAGACGCAGCACAACGTCGTCGCCGAGATCCCCGGCACCGACAAGGCGCAGGAAGTCGTGATGCTCGGTGGTCACCTCGACTCGTGGCACGCCGCCACCGGCGCCACCGACAACGCCATCGGCGTCTCGACGATGTTCGAAGCGATCCGCATTCTGCAGGCGATCGGCGTGCAGCCGCGACGCACCATCCGCCTGGCGCTCTGGAGCGGTGAAGAACAGGGCCTGCGCGGCTCGGTCGCGTATGTGGCGCAGCACTTCGGCACGTTCGAGAACCCGAAGCCGGAATACGAACACTTCGCCGGTTACTTCAACATCGACTCGGGCACGGGCCGGGCGCGCGGCATGACCGTGTTCGGTCCGCCTGCCGCGGCGGACGTGCTGCGGCCGATGCTCACCCCGTTTGCGGGCAACGGCGTGATGGGGGCCACGGCCACGCGGTCGCGCGCGCGGGGCGGCTCGGACCACACGTCGTTCAACGAGATCGGGCTGCCGGGCATCGGCGTGGGCCAGGACCCGATCGAATACGGCACGCACACCTGGCACACGAACCTCGACACCTACGAACGCATCATCGAAAGTGACGCGCAGCAGTCGGCGATGGCGATTGCCGCCGCGGTGTATCACCTCGCGATGCGCGACGAGACGCTGCCGCGCTTCGCGAAAGACCAGATGCCGGCCCGCCCCGGCCGCTGAGCCCCGGGGACAGGTCCCTTTCGGACTTCGTAACGGACCTGTCCCCAAGAGCACATGACATGACCGATCCCGCTCCGCAGCCCGTGTTCCATGCCGCATCACCCATCCTGCCGGTGAGCGACCTGGCGAGAAGCCTCGACTACTACGTGCGCGTGCTGGGCTTCACACTCGACTGGCAGGACGACACCGGCAGCGCGTCAGTCACGCGCGACGCATGCTCGCTGATGCTCTGCCAGGGGGATCAGGGCCACGCCGGCACGTGGGTGTGGGTGGGCGTCGCCGACGTGGACGCGCTGCACGAGACACTCACGGCCCGCGGCGCGATCGTGCGACATCCGCCGAGCGACTATCCCTGGGCGCGCGAGATGCAGATCGCCGACCTGGACGGCAACGTGCTGCGCCTCGGCGCCGACCCGCGCGTGGGCGCCGAGCCCGGTGAGTGGCTCGACATGCACGGCGTCCGCTGGGCGCAGGACAGCTTCGGCGCCTGGCAGCGCGCCGACTGAGTGCGATTTGTAACGGGGTCTGTCACGGTCACGGGTTGTCTCGGTTCTCGTGACGAAGCGTGACCGTGACAGACCCCGTTACAAGTCGCGCAAGTTTCACACCCGGCGCGTGTCGATGATCGCCTTGCTCGTGATCGCCTTGAGCGACGTCGTGCCGCAGCCCACCATCGCGAGACGCAGCTCCGTGTCGAGGATCTGCAGCGTGCGCTCGACGCCGGCCTGACCGAACGCGCCGAGTCCCCAGATGTACGGCCGGCCGATGCCCACGGCCGTCGCGCCGAGTGCCAGCGCCTTGAACGCATCAGTCCCGCGGCGGATGCCGCCGTCGATGATGATCGGCAGACGTCCCCCCACCGCCTGCACCACCTCCGGCAGGCACTCGATGGTGGCGCGGCCGGTTTCGGTGGCGCGGCCGCCGTGGTTCGACACGATGATGCCGTCGGCGCCGCTCGACACGGCCAGCGCGGCATCCTCGCCGCTCTCGAGGCCCTTGATCATGACCTTCATGGAGGTGACGTCCTTGAGGCGCTTGATGAAGTCCCACGTGAGCGTGCCACTCGTCAGCGTGAAGCCCTTCATGTCGAGGCCGGCGAACATCGGCTTCGGCCCGTTCGCACCGTTCGGGCCATGACAGGCCGCACACGTCCGCGTGTCTTCGCGGGCGAGGCGCTTGTCGGTTTCGGTGTTGCGTCCGCCCGGCAGGTCCACGGTCACGGCCACCACGGGACAGCCCGCCGCTTCCGCGCGCTTCACCATCTTCGCGGTGTTCTCGAAGTTGTTGCTCGTGTAGAGCTGATACCAGAGACCGGCGCCGCGCGCCTTCGCCACGTCCTCGATCGGCGTGGACGACTGCGTGGAGAGGATCTGGAGCTGCTTGCGCGAGGCCGCGGCACGCGCCACCGCCAGCTCGCCCTCCGCGTGGAAGCCGCGCTGCGACCCGACGGGGCACAGGATGATCGGCGACGAGAACGACTGTCCGAACATCGACATCGACATGTCGATCCTGCTGACGTCCACGAACCGGCGGACGCGCAGCTGATACCTCGAATAGGCGTCGTGATTGGCGCGCAGCGTGGTCTCGCCGTCGGACCCGGTGGCCATGTAGCCCCAGTGCGCCGGGGGCACGACCTTGCGCGCGGCCGCTTCGAGGTCGAACACGTTGAGCGCATCGGCGGCGCTCTTCAGCACCTGCTCGACGGCCTGATCGGTCGTGGCGTTGCCGAGCGCCTCGACGAGTTGCGGCATGCCGAAGAGCAGCGGGCTGGCGGCCAGGTACTTCAGGAACTCTCGACGATCCGACATGACGCCTCCGGAGACGTGGACAGGACGGCCGATTCTGCCACGACTGCGGGGCCGCGGGCGGCGGAGTCTCGCGCTCCGCCGCCGCGTGTGGATGTCAGGCGCCCGGCGCCCGGTACTTCACGGTGACCTTGGCGGCGTCGTCCATCTGCTTGGGGGTGATGAGCGGCACCATCTCGAGGGTGACCGAACCCGAGGCATTCACGGCGAGGCTGAGGGCCAGGGCGGCGGCCTCGTTCGGCGCGTCCACGATGACGAACGCGTCAGCGCCGCCATACGCGAAGTAGAAGCTCTCGATCCTGCCGCCGATCGCCTTGGCGGCCTTGGTCACGGCCGCCACGCGGCTCGATCCGCCTTCCTTCATCAGTGCCCGTGCGCCATCAGCGTTGTAGCGCGCCTTCGCCAGGAATTTCGGCATTGCGATGCTCCCTGCGGCAGATGGCCGGCCCGAAGTGGCCGGGGTACGGGATGCCGCTCTGACAGTATGCGCATTCAGACGCGGACGCCCCTCACGAACTGCAGCACGAGCTCCGCCACCTTCGCCGGCTGCTCCTGCTGCACCCAGTGGCCGGCGCCGTCGACGAGGTGCGCGCCGCGGAAGTTCGTGCAGGCGCTCTTCTGCATCGACTCGAAGCTGCCGGCACGCTGGAACACGCCCCAGTCGGACTTGCCTGAGATGAACGTGGCCGGCACATCGATGGTGCGGCCGGCAAACAGCGTGAGTTCGGCCGAGAGGCGCGGGACGCGGCCCACGCGGTACGACTGCAGGCCGCCCTGGAACCCGGTGCGTCCATATTCGCCCGCATACACGGCGAGTTCGCGGTCCGGCAGCCACTGGCAGGCGGCGATCTGCGCGGCCGTGGGCATGTCGGCCGCCACCTGGTCGGCCATCCCCTTGTCCTTGTCCATCACGTAGTACCGCGGCAGCAGCGCGAACTGCTCGGGCGTGTTGGCGCTGAGCGGATGCGGGGCGTTGCCCGGCCAGTCGGCGCTCTTGGCGTGGTAGTACGCGCGCAGGAAGGCCTGCAGCCCCTGCGGCGCCTTCCACATGTTCTCGTTGGCCTCGCGCGTCGTGTAGTAGGTCTGGTAGTGCTTGCGCGGCGGGGCGAGCGCCGCGAGGCCGGCATCCATGTCGGGCGCAGGCGCGGCGGGCGGGGGCGCGGTGTTCGCGGTGTTGAAGGGCAGGCGCGCCGTGCCGCCGAACGGGGCGCTCATCATGACGACGGCGCGGAAGACGTCCGGGCGGGTCAGCGCGCACCAGGCGGCCACCGGCGAGCCGAAATCGTGGCCCACGACCGACGCCACCTCGCGGTGGCCGAGCGCGTGCACGAGCGCCATCATGTCGCGCACGCGGTTCAGCGTCGAGAACGGCGCGAGGTCGTCGTCGAAGTGTACGTCCGTGCCGCCGCTCCGGCCGTAACCGCGCTGGTCGGGCGCCATCACGTGGAAGCCGGCGGCGGCGAGCGGCAGCATCACCTTGCGCCAGCTGTAGCCAAGCTCGGGGAAGCCGTGCACGAGCAGCAGCCCGGGACGTCCGGGCGTCTCGTGGCCGGCCTCGAGCACGTGCATCGTGATGCCGTTCACGCCGGGCACGAGCCGCGAGCGGATGCCCGAGGGAAGCGTCCCGGCGCCGTAGGCCCCGTCTGGTGTGGCCTGGGTGCCAGCCGCGGAATGCGCCCGGACGCCGACCGCGGCGGCCGCCAGGAGTGGCGTGGTCGTGAGGGCGTGAAGCATCCGGCGGCGGGTCAGCATGGCCATAGGCGCGGCAGCGTAGCAGGAACCGCGAACTTTGCAACGGGGTCTGTCACGGTCTCGAGATGTAACGGGGTCTGTCACGGTCACCGCGCGATGATGGTGACAGACCCCGTTACATCTCGAGACCGTGACAGACCCCGTTACAAACCAAGTACCATCGCCGTCAGTCGATGTCTGCCCTGCGGTCCGAACTTGCCCCGATGCTCCGCCTGGCGCTGCCGGTCGTGCTGGCCGAGCTCGGCTGGATGGCGATGGGCATCGTCGACACGATCATGGTGGCGCCGCTCGGTCCGGCGGCCATCGGCGCGGCCGGCATCGGCACCTCGGTGCACATGGCCTTCGCCGTCTTCGGCATGGGCCTGCTGCTCGGCCTCGACACGCTGGTCTCGCAGGCGCACGGCGCTGGCGACCATCGCGATTGCCACCGCTGGCTGGTGCACGGCGTGGTGATGGGCGCGGCCCTGACGGTGCCCATCATCGCCGTCTGCCTGGCCGTGCTGGCGTTCTTCCCGCACGCGGGTTTCCATCCCGATGTCGCGCCGCTGCTCGATGGCTACTTCGGCATCGTGCTCTGGAGCACCATTCCGCTACTGCTCTATGCGGCCGTGCGCCGCTACCTGCAGGGGATGCACGTGGTCGCGCCGATCGCCTTCGCGCTCGTCACGGCGAACCTGCTGAACGCCGCCGCCAACTGGACGCTCATCCACGGCCGTCTCGGCATGCCGGCCCTCGGCGTGCCGGGGGCCGCGTGGGCCACGGTCATCTCGCGCGTCTACATGCTCGCCGTGCTCGTCGTTGCCGCATGGTGGATCGACCGTGCCGGCAACACCGGCCTCACGACGGTCTCGCGGACGCTCTCGCGCGAGCGGTTCGTGCGGCTGTGGCGCCTGGGCTTCCCTGCCGCCTCACAGGTGACGCTCGAAGTCGGTGTCTTCGGACTCGCCACCGCTCTGGCCGGACGCCTCGACCCGGTGTCGAGCGCCGCGCACCAGATCGCGCTCAACATCGCCGGCGCGTCCTTCATGGTGCCGCTCGGCGTGGCGTCCGCGGGCGCCGTGCGCGTGGGTAACCGCGTGGGCGCGAACGATCCAGCCGGCGCCGCGCGCGCCGGCTGGATGGCCATCCTGCTCGGCTCGGGCTTCATGAGCGCGGCCGCGCTCGTCTTCTTCGCCATGCCACGCGCCCTCATCGGCGCCTTCTCGCCCGGGCCCGCCGTGGTCGAGCTCGGCGCGTCGCTGCTCTTCGTGGCCGCCATCTTCCAGCTCTTCGACGGCCTGCAGGCGGTCGCCACGGGTGCGCTGCGCGGCCTGGGCAGCACCCGCATGGCGATGATGGTCAACCTCGCCGGCCACTGGTTCGTGGGGCTGCCGATCGCGTGGCTGCTCTGTTTCCCGCTCGGACTCGGTGTGCGCGGCCTCTGGATGGGCCTCTCGACGGGTCTCATCGTCTGCGGTGTCGTGCTCACCTGGTACTGGCACCGCCGCATCAGTCACTACACTTCCACGGGACGGCTCCGATGATCTGTGACGCCCACGTCCACTTCTTCTCGCCCGGGTTCTTCGACGCCCTCGGCGCGCAAAAAGGCCTGCCGCTCGATGGCCGCGTCGGCGTCGTCACCGGTGCGCTCGGATGGGAGGAGCCCGCCTCGGTCGGCGCGCTCGCCGACCGGTGGGTGCTGGAGCTGGATCGCCACCACGTGACGCGCGCGGTGCTCATCGCCTCGGTGCCGGCGGACGAAGCCGCCGTCGCCGCCGCCGTCGCCGCACATCCGGGCCGTTTCATCGGCTTCTACATGCTGGACCCGACGAAGGACGACGCACTCGATCGCGTGGCCTGGGCCGCCGCGCACGGCCTGCGCGGCGTCTGTCTCTTCCCGGCGATGCACCGATACCCGATCCACGGGCCCGGCGTCGCCCGCGTGTGCGAGATGGCCGCCGCCACACCGGGCACGGCCGTGTTCGTGCACTGCGGCGCGCTCTCGGTGGGCGCGCGGACGATGCTGGGCCTGCCGAACCGCTTCGAGATGCGCTTCGGCAATCCGCTGGACCTGCAGGGGCTGGCGCTCGCCCATCCGCGCCTGCCGTTCATCGTGCCGCACTTCGGCGCCGGCCTCTTCCGCGAGGTGTTGATGCTCGCCGACGCCTGCCCGAATGTGTATCTCGACACGTCGTCGTCGAACCGCTGGATGCGCTACACCCCGGAGCTCTCGCTGCGCGATGTGTTCCGGGCGGCGCTCGACGTCACCGGGTCGAAGCGCCTGCTCTTCGGCACCGACTCGTCGCATTTCCCGCGCGGCTGGCAGGCGGCGATCCTCGAGACGCAGCAGCGCGCGCTCGCCGATGCCGGCGCCACGCACGAGCAGGTGGCCGACATCGTCGGCGGCAATCTCGACCGGTTGTTCCCGGTCGAGTAGTCAGGGGACCTGCACCACCACTTCGTTCGATGGCGCGCTCAGACCGGTGGAGTTCCCCGCGCGGACGCGGACGTGGTAGCGGCCCGGCGGCACGCCGCTCGCGGCGAACGAGGTCTGCAGGCCCACGTCCAGGCCCGCGATGATGTCGTTCAGGCCTGGCGCGGAGCCCACCTCCAGCACATGGCGAAGTACGGTCGCATTCGACGTCCCGTGCGCCCACGCCAGTGTCACCGTCGAGCCCACGGTCGACGCGCTGAGCGACACGGGCGCGGCGGGTCGTGGTGCAATGACGAAGCGGCCGGGGCCGGCTGCGAGCGGCCCCACGATCTGATACGACCAGACGGTCGAGAGCTGTGCGGTGTCGATCGTCCAGTAGGCGTGTGAGGGCGTGCCGGTGGTCGTGCTGGCGGAAGCGGTCACATACGCCCGCGGCAGTATGGGATCGAACGTCCAGCTCGTCAGTACCCCGCCCGGCAGATCCGCCCAGAAGCCCACTACCGATCTCACGAGCTGGAGCGTGGTGGCCTCGAACACGTGCACGCCGAGGCCGAACGCGAAGACGTGCCCGGACCGTGGGTCCACCTGTACCGAGCGGATGAGCTCGGGCCGAGCATCCACGGTGAGCGGCAGTGCCGTTTCGGCCAGCACCGCCCCACCACCTGCGCCATACCGCCGCAGCAGGCCATTCTCGACGGTGTAGAGGTCGGCACCATCGACACTGAGCACGGGCGCGACGCCGCTGATGGCGCGGCTGCCAATCAGCGCACCGCTGTCGGTGTCGACAACGAACGCGTCTCCGGAGGTGGCGGACGGCGTGCACGAGAACAGCACGCGGCGACCATCGGCGCTCACCACGAGCGGCTGGGGCGACGTGCTCGCGCACGCCGGCGGCACAGCCAGTGCACGTGTGCCGGCAGGGCCCAGGGCGAGGGGGCCGGTGGCGCCCGTGAAATAGATTTCTGGCCGGCGCGGATGGCCCACGAGGGCGTAGGCCGACGGCGAGAGCGGGCCGACCTGTCCGGCAGAGCGCGCGAGGTCGAGCAACCCGAGCGTGGACTGCGCCAGATTCGGACCGATGCGCCGTGGTTCGAGCCACACGACGAGCCCTCCGTCGGGTGTGACGTATTCCACCTGAATGTTCCGGCGAAACAGGCCTCCCTCAGCGCCACTTGCCGGCAGTGTCCAGACATCCGTGACGGCCGGCCCGTCGGCATCCACGCGCAGGAGCTGCGCGTCACAGCTCGACAGGCAGGAGACGGGCGCCGGCAGCGCGAGGTAGACCGGTGACTGTGCCCGTGCGGGGACGCCGGCGGCCATCAGCAGCGCAGCCGCGCACACTATCCTGCGCGTCATCATCGGCCTCTCCTCACTGCACCAGCACCACGACGTCGCTCGACGGCGCGCCGAGCCCCGCGTAGTTTCCCGCGCGCACGCGGACGTAGTAGCGCCCCGGCGGCACGCCGTTCGCCGTGAACGACGTCTGCAGGCCCAGATCAAGGCCCGTGAAGATATCGCGGAGCCCGGGGGCAGAGCCGACTTCGAGAACGAAGCGCGTGGTCGTCGGCGGAGCCGCGGCACCCGCCCACGCCACGGTGACCGATCCACCGCTGACGGCGGCGGTGAGACCGGTTGGCGCGAGCGGCTTGGGCACCGGGACGAACTCCCCGGGACCGGCAGCAGCGACGGCAACCACCGGCACCAGCGTGTTCGCGTCGAAGACTTCGAAGGACCACGACTTGAACCCGGCGGTGATGGCCTCCCCGGTCACGTAGAGGCGCTGGTTGGCGTCGTCGAGTGCAGACTGCGCCGCCCGGGCCACCTGGCCCGAGAGGCCGAGCCCGCCAGAGGCGAGCAGCGTCAGCGAGTCGCCGTCGAAGGTGCGCAGGAACTGGCTGACGAGCAGCACGCGATTGCGACGATGGTCCGCATGTACGTCCCAGATGGGCAGGTTTCCGAACATCGACAGCGCCGCCGGCACGGCCACATCCGCGAGTACCGCCCCGCCGGGGAGCTCGATTTTCTGCAGGCGTTGCGCCTGGTTGACGAATTGGACGACGTACGCGGCTGAGCCGTCGTGGTTGAGAGCCGCCGTCAACCAGTCTGGAAGCGTCGCTACGAGCTGGCCCGTGGTGGTGTCGACGAGCAGGGCTCGGTTCGGCTGCAAGACCGCGAAGTCCCCATAGCAGAAGTACAACAAGCGCCGGCCATCACCGCTGACGCTGATCGGCGACGTCGAGGTGCACACGGGCGCAGTGAAGCGTCGTACGCCCGAGAGGCCGTACGCCGAGACACCACGGGCATCGAAGACGTACACCTCGGGCCGCGAGGGATTGCCGACAATACCGGTCGCGCCTGGCACGTCTAGTGTCGAGGTTCGACCGTTGACGAGATCCCGGACCACGAGGCGCGGCGGCCGTGAGCCCGATCCGGGCGTGAACCATACGAGCAGACCGCCATCCGGCGTCACGTACGGCGACGTCGCAGCCGCCCCCGCCGGGTCGACCACCGACGACAGCACGGCCGGCGTGTCCGGCGCGACGCGCAGAATCGTCCCCCCACAGTCGATCGTGCAGCCGGGCACCACGCCAGAGAGCACGAACGCCTCCGGCTGCGCGACGGCGGACTGGGCCGTGCCGAGGAGGATGGCGGTCACGGCCGCCACGAGCGTCTGTCGTCCATCCATGACGCATACAGACGGCCAATGGCCGCCGATTTTCAGCCACGTCATCGCTGGCTCCCGGCGCCGCGAGGGGTAGACGGCACCGCCGGCAAGTATCATAGGACGGTTACGCGGGCGGCGACAGGCTCGCCACAAGGAGCTTCCGTTGGGCAACATTCTTCAGGCACTTCCGGTTGGTGAGAAAGTCGGCATCGCGTTTTCGGGCGGCCTCGACACGAGCGCGGCCCTGCACTGGATGCGCGCCAAGGGCGCCATTCCGTATGCCTACACGGCCAACCTCGGGCAGCCCGACGAGAAGGACTACGACGACATCCCGAAGAAGGCGATGGCCTACGGCGCCGAGAAGGCGCGGCTCATCGAATGCCGGCCGCAGCTCGTCGCCGAAGGCATCGCCGCGATTCAGTGCGGCGCCTTCCACATCTCGACCGGCGGCGCCACCTACTTCAACACCACGCCGCTCGGCCGCGCGGTGACGGGCACGATGCTCGTCGTCGCCATGAAGGAAGACGGCGTCGACGTCTGGGGCGACGGCAGCACCTTCAAGGGCAACGACATCGAGCGGTTCTACCGCTACGGGCTGCTGGCTAATCCCTCGCTGCGCGTCTACAAGCCGTGGCTCGATCAGCAGTTCATCGACGAACTCGGCGGCCGCAAGGAAATGTCCGAGTACATGATCGCCAATGGCTTCGAGTACAAGATGTCGGTCGAAAAGGCCTACTCGACCGACTCGAACATCCTCGGCGCCACGCACGAAGCCAAAGACCTCGAGTTCCTGAACAAGGGCATCACCATCGTGCAGCCCATCATGGGCACGGCGTTCTGGAAGGACGACGTGGCGGTGAAGGCCGAAGCGGTGAGCGTGCGCTTCGAGGAAGGCATGCCGGTCGCCATCAACGGCCGCACGTTCCCCGACGCCCTGGCACTCTTCACCGAAGCCAACGTCATCGGCGGCCGCCACGGCCTCGGCATGTGCGACCAGATCGAGAACCGCATCATCGAGGCCAAGAGCCGCGGCATCTACGAGGCGCCGGGGATGGCGCTGCTGCACCTGGTCTACGAGCGGCTCGTCACCGGCATCCACAACGAAGACACGATCGAGCAGTACCGCAACAACGGCCGCCGGCTGGGCCGGCTGCTCTACCAGGGCCGCTGGTTCGATCCGCAGTCGATGATGCTGCGCGAAACGGCGCAGCGCTGGGTGGCGCGCGCCGTCACTGGCGAAGTCACGGTGGAACTGCGCCGCGGCAACGACTACTCGCTGCTCGACACGACCAGCCCGAACCTGACCTACAAGCCGGAACGGCTCACGATGGAGAAGGGCGAGGCGTTCTTCACGCCGCAGGACCGCATCGGCCAGCTCACGATGCGCAACCTCGACATCATCGACACGCGCGACAAGCTGCGCGTCTACACGGAAACCGGGCTCATCGGCGCCGGGTCGGGCGACGGCATGCCCCTGCTCTCGGCGCCCGAGGCCGACGAGCCGAAGAAGTAAAGGCCACCCATGCCACGCCGACTTCTGCCCGCGTTCGCCCTGCTGGCCGCCCTCAGCGCCGGCTGCAGTGAGGGCGACCTGCTCACCGCGCCCACGCCGTCGGCCCGCGTCGATGGCACGTGGAATCTCGTCTCGGCCACGAACAGCCAGATCTCGCTGACCGAGCAGAAGGCCTCGAGCCGCTTCGTGCTGACGCTGGCAGGAGATCGCGCGCTGCTCAAGGCCGACTGCAACACCTGCGCCGGCGACTTCCGCCTCGACGGCGACGTCATCACGCTCAGCCTTCAGGCCTGCACGCGCGCCTTCTGCCAGAGCTCGCCGCTCGACACGCAGGTGACCCAGGCCGTCGATGGCGCCCACACGGTGCGCCTCGATGCTACGCGCCTGCAATTCAGCTCGTCACGCGGCGAGATCCGCTTCGAACGGTAGCGCGCCGGTCACCGTCAGGCTCGGGAGGCCCCCAATGACCACTCCCGCGAACACGAAGAAGCCGTGGGCCGTGCTGGCCTACACGATTGCCGAAGACACGGCCACCGCGAGCCCGCTGGATACCTCGGCCCGCGGCGAACTCAAGGCCATCTGCGACGCTGCCGATTTTCGGCACGTGAGCGTGGCCGCGCAGGTGGATTTCAAGCGGCGGCGCGGTGTGTATCGCAGCGCCATCACGGCGCTCGACCCGGCCGAACGCGGCTTCAAGGACATCGACCCCGCACAGCACGAGCTCTGGCAGAAGATCCTGTCGGGCGTGGACGAAGCGAACACGGCCGTGCGGCTGCAGCGCGATGCCTCGGACCTGAACGCCGCCGATGCCGACGTGCTCGAGACGTTCCTGCGCTTCGGTCAGACGGAATGCCCCGCCGACCGCTACGTCGTGTCGTTCTTCGGCCACGCCGCCGGCCCGCTCGGGGTCTTCTCGGACCGGGCGCCGGGTGAGGCCGCGCACGACACGCTGCGCCTGCCCGGCCTCGTGAACGCCTTTCGCGGCAGCCGCAGCCGCGCCGCCGTCGTAGTGTTCCGCGACTGCTTCATGAACTGCCTCGAGGCCGTCCATCAACTGCGCGGCTCGACCGACTACCTCGTGGCCACGCAGGCGCTGGCCCCGGCCGTGGGCACGTGGCCCTGGGAGTCGTTCATGGCATCGCTCACGCCCGACGCGTCGCCCTACGAGGCCGGCCTGGGCCTGGCGAAGGCGCTCGCCGTCCATCTCGACGACGTGGAACACCGCTCGGGGTTCGATGCCGTGCCCTACTCGCTCATCGACACAAGCGCGGCGGAAGAGATGGCAACGCGCCTTGCGGCGCTGACGGAGGCACTCGAAGCAGCGCGGCAGGATCCGGCACGCGCCCGCGCCTGCGCCAGGGCGCTCGAGGCGGCGCGTGTCGGTTCGCCGGAGAGTGCGACAGTGCCGGGCGACCCGGCGTTGCTCGACGTGCCGACGATGTGCGCGAAGCTGGCCGGGCTGAAGGGAGATCCGGTGGCGGCCGCCGCCGTCGCCCTCGGGCGGGTGGTGGGCGCGAAGCTCGTGCGCTGGCATCACAGCCAGACGCGGCACCATCAGGGCACGAGCCTCTTCTACAAGCCGGTGCGTGCGGATGACCTGCGGCGTTCGTACCTGCAGGCCGAAGACGTGACGGTGGCCAACGACGACGCCGCGCACTATCGCGCGCTGGCGCTGTCGAAGGCCACCGGCTGGCACCGGATTGCGCTCAATCCGCTGCCGGTCGAGGACTGACTACCGCTTCTTCGCGGTCTTCTTCGCAGCCTTCTTCGCGGTCTTCTTGACCGCCTTCTTCGCCGTCTTCTTCACGGCCTTCTTCGCGGCCTTCTTCGCCGTCTTCTTCGCGGCCTTCTTCGCCGTCTTCTTCGCGGCCACCGCGGCCACCACCGGCGCGGCGCCGCGCTTGCCCGCCATTCCCTGAGGCTTGTCGTTCTTCGGCATCGAGTGCACTCCCTGTGCGTTCTGCGACTCCGGAAAATGCCGGAGCCGAGGCGCGAGTGTACCAGAAAGACTTTGACTTCGATGCCGCGTGCGCGGAGCATTCCGGCGATGAGTGGCGCGTCGCCCCCCTCCACGTTCGCCCGATCGCTTGCCGTCGTCATCGGCATCAACGACTACGCGCGCGGCATTCCGCCGCTGCGCACCGCCGTCAACGACGCGCGACGCCTCGGCGCGGTGCTCGCCGCCGAACACGGGTACGAGGTCATCGAGATCCTCGATGGCGCGGCAACGCGCGCGCGCCTCGTGGCGCTGGTCACGGATGAACTGCCGTCGCGTGTGGGCGCTGACGACCGCGTCTGCTTCTACTTCGCCGGTCACGGCGTGGCCATCGACGGACACGCCGGCCCGAACGGCTACCTGCTGCCGGCCGACGCGTCCCGCAGCGACGAGGCCACCTTCCTCGACATGCCACTCGTGCACGACGCGCTCGTGAAGCTGCCGTGCCGGCACATGCTCGTCATCCTCGATTCATGTTTCTCGGGGGCCTTTCGCTGGAGCGGCACCCGCGCGGTGCCCGTGCTGCCCGAGGTCATCCATCAGGAGCGCTACGACCGCTTCGTGCGCGATGCGGCCTGGCAGGTCATCGCCTCGGCGGCGCAGGACGAGGAAGCCCTCGACCAGCTGCGCACCGGCACCCTCGGCGGCCGCGACGGGGACGGCGACCATTCGCCCTTCGCACTGGCGCTCTTCGAAGCGCTCGCCGGCCAGGGCGACATCGTGCCGCACACCGGCGGCGATGGCCTCATCACCGCCACCGAGCTGTACCTGTACATCGAGCATCGCCTGCAGACGGCGACCATCGAAGCCGGGCGGCAGCAGACACCGCGGTTCTGGCCGCTCACGAAACACGACAAGGGCGAGTTCGTCTTCCTCGTGCCCGGACGGCCGCTGTCGCTACCGGCGGCGCCGCCGCTCACCGCCGACGCCAACCCGTGGCGGGGCCTCGCGAGCTACGACAGCAAGGACGCGGCGCTCTTCTTCGGCCGCGAGGCGCCCGCCTCGGCGCTCAAGGAAGCCATTGAGGCCAGGCCGCTCGTGGCCGTGCTGGGTGCGTCTGGCACCGGCAAGTCGAGCCTGGTGAAAGCCGGCGTGTTGCCGGCGCTCGAAACCGACTCACGCTGGACGGTGCTGCCGGTGGTGCGGCCCGGGGCTTCGCCCTTTGAGGCCCTCGCCGCGTCGGTCGCGGCGCTCACCGCCGGCACGCCGGTGCCCGCAGGCGGCATCGACGCCGCGGTCGCCGCCTGGTGCGACGCCCATCCCGGCCAGCGGCTGCTGCTGCTCGTGGACCAGTGCGAGGAACTCGTCACGATGGCCAGAGCCGCCACGGCGCGGGATGCCGTCATGGCGCTGCTCGCGCGGCTCATCGACCAGCATCCGCTGCACGTCACGGTGGTGCTGACGCTGCGCACTGACTTCGAGCCGCAGTTCGACGGCTCGGCGCTGGCGCCGCTCTGGAAGGACGGCCGTTACGTGGTGCCGCCGCTCAGCCGCGCCGACTTCAAGGCCATCATCGAGCGGCCCGCCACGGCCCGCGTGCTCTACTTCGACCCGCCGGCGCTCGTCGAGGACCTGCTCGACGAGGTCGTCAACACGCCGGGGGGCCTGCCGCTGCTGTCGTTCGCGCTCAGCGAGATGTTCGCCCGTCATGTGACGCGCCAGGCAGCGGACCGCGCGCTCACGCGCGCCGACTACGACGCCATTGGCGGTGCGGTCGGGGCGCTGCGGGCCCGCGCCGAGACCGAGTTCCACGCCCTCGACAGCGCGCACCAGGAGGCGATGCGCGACCTGATGCTGCGGATGGTGAGCGGCGGCGCCGGCAGCCTCACCAAACGGCGCGTGAGCGACGCCGAGCTGACGTTCGCCGATCCCGCGCAGGGCGCGCGCGTGCAGGATGTGCTCGCGCGCCTGACGGCCGCCCGTCTCGTCGTCGAAGGCACCGAGCCGGATGGCACGGGATACGCCGAACCCGCGCACGACGCGCTCGTGCGTGGCTGGGGGCGCCTCGTGGGCTGGATCCACGCGGTGAACGACGAGGCCGTGCCGCTCGGCACCCGGCAGAAGCTGGCCGTCGCCGCGCTCGAGTGGGCCTCGGCCGAGGGGGCCGCGAAGCCGGGGCTGCTCTGGAGCGACCCGGTGCGAAGCGCCATGCTCGCGCCGCTCGTCCGCGAGCGCACCGCGTGGCTGAACGCCGCCGAGCTCGCCTTCGCCGCGGCCAGCGTGCGCGGCCGGCAGAACGCGCGCCGCCTGTCGATGGCCGTCACTACGGCCATCGCCGTGCTCGGCGTGGCCAGCCTGCTCTTCGGCCTGCAGGCCCGCCGGAACGCGGCCGACGCCCGCCGCCAGCAGCAGGCGGCCACCGCGGCGGCCGCCCGGGCCGAATCGGAGGAGGCCCGCGCCGAAGCCGAGGCCGCGCGCGCCGGTCTCGAAAAACAGCGCGCCGTGCGCAGCCTGTTCTCGTCGCTCAGGCTCTTCATGTCGAACGGCAACGCGGGCAGCCTCTGCGTGTATCCGTGGTGCACGAGCGCGCCGCCGGGCGACGGCGACGAACGCGCGTGGTTCTCGATTGCGCGCCTGCCCGACACGGTCGAGAACTCGTGGGCGCCCACCGGCGAGGAATCGCGCGACTTCGCCGTGGCCCGCGACTACGGCGCCGGACACGTGCTCGTCTACGCGCAGGACGGACTGACCCGCGACGACGAAGTGCGCGTGCCTGGCGCCGACAACCTCACGTTCGCGGAAAACGCGCTCCGCTGGCTCGGACGCGACGAGACACTGCCCGGCTGCGCGGCCACGACGACCATCGTGCTCTGGGAGGGCACCTTCGTGCGCGCCTCGCAGATGAGAGCCGTACGCCGGTTCGTGGACCGGCGCGGCTGGCGATTCGTCGTCACGTCACCGGCCACGCTCGACGCCGACCTCGCGTGCGCGTCCGCCCTGTGGTACCTGAGCGACTGGGAGCCGCCGCCCGACTTCACGACGACGCACGTGCCGCGCATCGAGCGCTTCGTGCGCGAGGGAGGCGGGCTGCTCGTGGGCGGGCTCGGCTGGTCGTACGAGCAGCAGGGACCCGACGCCCCGTACGCCGCGGACCAGCTTGGCGCAGCCTTCGGCTTCCGCTTCTCGCTGAACGCCTTCGAGACCGACGCGCGCCAGCCGATTCCGCTGCTCGTGCCATGAACGCGCCATGCGGCCGGCGCGCTCGCGGCCGCATGGCTTACGGCCGCGCGCCGTTCACGACGAAGAGCACCGAGGGCACGGACGTGTAGTTGTAGGCGTAGGCGCGCCCCTCGTCGAGCCAGTCGGCCACGAGCACGCTGGCCGGGGCGCCGATACCCTCGGGCGCAATCGAACCGGCCGTCGTGCGGGCGCCGGTGGCCAGATCCACGCGCGCGATCTCGACTGGCACCTCGAAGCCGTGCTGCACGAACACGGCCGCGCTGTCGCGGCTCCAGCCCACCACGCGGTCGCCGCCCTCGATCGCCGGCACGACGCGCGTGGCCGTGTCGCCGAGACGCCCGGCGCGCGCGCTGCCGTCCGCCATCGTCAGCAGCAGCGTGACGCCGTCGGGCGCGAGTGACGCGCGCACACCGTCCTCGGTAATCGGCGTGAAGGCCGTGCCGTCGAGATCCGTGCGGTAGCAGCGCGGCAGGCGTCCCGTTTCGGTGCCACAGACGAGCAGGTGCTGGCCATCGGGGAACCACTGCACCGAACTCACGGGATCGAAACGCCCGGCGCCGAGACGGCGCGGTGTGCCGGGGCCCGTGGGATACAGCACCACCTCCGGCGGGCTGGCGACGATTGCCGCCGCCCAACGGCCGTCCGGCGACAGGCGTTCGGCGCTGCCAGCGCCGAGGCGCATCGGCTGCGAGCCGTCGGTCGCGCGCAGCACGACGCCGTACGACGGTCCGCTGCGCTGGCCGACGTCCACCATCAGCAACTGACGGCCATCGGCGGAGAGCGACCGGGCGCCCGACGACCCGAGCCACGAGAGGTCGCGCTCGGCGGCCACGCCGGGCACGCGGGCGCGCACGCCGAAGGTAAGGTCTTCGCGCACGGCGAGCCAGCGGCCGTCGGCCGCCACGTCGTGCACGATGAGCCGGGCCGGAGCGCTCAGCACCGTGCGATGCGGCGTGCGGCCATCGGCGGCGACGGCCATCGGCTGCATCTGCCCGCCACCGGTTGCGTTGCCGGAAAAGACGAGCGTGCCGCCGTCGCGCGTCCACGCCAGCCCTTCGATCGACCAGAGCTCGGGCGTGAGCGCATGGGCGGCACCGTCGGCGCCCACCACCATCACCGTGCCGCGATCGTCGAAGCGCCAGGCATGCGCGACGAATGCCACGCTCTTGCCATCGGGCGACACGCGCGGATCGCTCAGGTAGCCGGTCGCCTCGTGGCGCGCGGTGCCGATCGGGTACTCGAGACGGTCGCGGCCGTTGCCGAGGTCGTGCACGACGGCCAGCGACTCGCCGTCGGGTCCCCAGTCCGCTTCACGCACGCCGTCGAGCACGGCGCGCGGCGAACTGCCGAGCGTCATGCGCGCGAGCGTGCCGGCGTAGAGCCGCTGCTGCAGGTAGCGCGCGTTGACGATGAGCGCGAGCTCGCCCTTCGCAGAGACCGAGAGCAGGTGCGCGTCGGGCACGTCCAGCCGCTGCGGCGCCTCCGCCGTGGGACTGATGACATAGAGGGCGGGCGCGTAGCCGCGCGAGGCCGCGCTGTAGACGATGGTCTGGCCATCGGGCATGAAGCGCGCGTTCATCACCGGCAGCCGGTCGAACGTCTTCGCTTCGTAGACCACCTCGGCCACGGGCGCCGGCGTGAACATGCGCAGCGCTGCCCACACCAGTCCACCGCCCACGAGGAAGGCGGCGGCCACGGCCGCGGCAACGCCCGGACCCGCACGAGCCGCCGGTGGCGTCGGCGGCGGTGCGGCCGCCACGGACGCGGAGACGCTGGGCGCGGTGCCGCCGGCCACGGCGTCGAGCGCGAATGCCACGTCGGCGGCCGACTGGAAGCGCTGCGCGGGCAGCTTCTCGAGACAGCGGCGGACGATACGACTCAGCCCTGGTGGCGTCTCCGGCGGCAGGTCCGGCGGGTCGGACCTGATGATCGCCGCCATGATCTCGACCGACGTGTCACCCGTGAAGGCGCGCCGGCCGGCCAGCATCTCGTAACAGACCGTGCCGAGCGAGAACACGTCGGCGCGGGCGTCGACGACTTCACCGCGCACCTGTTCGGGCGCCATGTAGCCCACGGTGCCGAGCACGGTGCCGGGCAGCGTGGCCGGCTCCTGGCCGATGAGTGTCGTGACGGCGTCGGTGTCACCCGGCTCGACGATACGGGCGAGGCCGAAGTCGAGCACCTTGGCGCGGCCATCGGCGGTGAGGAAGATGTTCGCCGGCTTCACGTCGCGGTGCACGATGCCCTTCTGATGGGCGGCGGCGAGCCCCGAGGCCACCTGCACGGCGATGTCGACGGCGCGGCGCGCCGGCAGCGGGCCACGCTGCAGTGCGTCGCGCAGCGTCTCGCCTTCGAGCAGTTCCGACACGACGTATGGCGACTCGCCCTCGACGTGCACGTCGTACACCGCGAGCACGTTCGGATGGCTGAGTGCAGCGGCGGCGCGCGCTTCCTGCGCGAAGCGCCGCAGGCGGTCGGGCCGGGCCGAGACATCGGCCGGCAGCACCTTGATGGCGACGTCGCGGCCGAGGCGGGAGTCGCGGGCACGGAACACCTCGCCCATGCCACCGGCGCCAATCTTCGCGACGATCTCGTACGGGCCCAAGCGTGCGCCGGGAGGCAACGACACCGGGCGATTATAGCGACTGCCGGGGAGGCCCCCCGGCAAACGCTGGTACACTGCATCGCCATGCAGAGCCTTGAAGCCCTTCTCGCCCGGGCGAGCGACCTCGTCTGGGGGCCGCCCCTTCTCATCCTGCTGTTCGGCACGCACCTCTTCCTCACGGTGCGGCTCAAGTTCATCCAGACGTATCTGCCGCGCGCCATCCGGCTGTCGTTCTCCCGCGAGAAGGAGGGTGACGGCGACGTGACGCAGTTCGGCGCGCTCACGACGGCGCTCGCCGCCACGATCGGCACCGGCAACATCGTGGGCGTGGCCACGGCCGTGGCCGCCGGCGGCCCGGGCGCGGTGCTCTGGATGTGGCTCACCGGCGTCTTCGGCGTCGCCACCAAGTACTCGGAAGCCGTGCTCGCCGTGAAGTACCGCGTCAAGATGCCGAACGGCATGATGGCCGGCGGGCCGATGTACGCGCTCGAACGCGGCCTCGGCAGCAAGCCCCTCGGCATGCTCTTCGCCGCGCTCACGGCCGTGGCCGCCTTCGGCATCGGCAACATGACCCAGGCCAACTCGATCTCGGCGCTGGCCAACGAGACGTTCGGCGTGTCGCCGTGGGTGACCGGCATCATCATGACGGTGCTCACCGGCATCGTGATCCTTGGCGGCATCACGTCGATTGCGAGCGTGTGCGAGAAGCTCGTGCCGTTCATGGCCGCCTTCTACATCCTCGGCTGCGTGATCCTGATCGTGATGCACGTGGAACGTGTGCCCGAGACGCTCGGCCTCATCTTCAGCAGCGCCTTCAGCGGCCACGCCGCCGTGGGCGGCTTCCTCGGCGCCGGCGTGATGCAGGCGATGCGTTTCGGCATCGCCCGCGGCCTCTTCTCGAACGAGTCGGGCCTCGGCAGCGCGCCCATCGTGGCCGCCGCCGCGCAGACGAAGAACCCGGTGCGGCAGGCGCTCGTGTCGGCCACCGGCACGTTCTGGGACACGGTCGTGGTCTGCGCGCTCACCGGCATCGTCGTCGTGAACTCCGGCGGCTGGCAGCAGGGCCTGAGCGGCTCGGCCCTCACGAAGTTCGCCTTCGAAGACCTGCCCGTGGTGGGCCCGATCGTACTCACCGTAGGCCTGCTCACCTTCGTGTTCTCGACCATCCTCGGCTGGGCGTACTACGGGGAGAAGGCCGCGGAGTATCTCTTCGGCCTCGGCGTCATCAAGTACTACCGGATGCTCTGGGTGATCGCGGTGATGACCGGGTCGGTGTCGACGCTGACCGCCGTGTGGAGCTTCTCGGACGTGGCCAACGGGCTCATGGCGGTGCCGAACCTCATCGCGCTGCTCGCGCTGAACGGCGTCATCGTCTCCGAGACGCGCGACTACCTCTGGTCGGGCAACCTCGACAAGCAGTCGGGCTCGTAGCACCGGCGCCGCGCCGGCGCGCGGCCTGACGATGTTCCCCGCGGACCTGCCACTCAGATACCGGTTCCTGCTGCGCACTTACCGGTGGCGGCGGGCTGAGGCCGTGCCGGCCGCGCGGCTGGCGCGCCCGGTGACAGAGGCACGGGTGGCGCTTGTGACGTCCGCGGGATTCGTGGCGCCGGGCGACACGCCGTTCGATCTTGATCTCACGGGCGGCGATGCGTCGTTCCGCACGATCGCGGGCGATGCGCCACTCGACGCGCTGTCGATGTATCACAAGAGTGATGCGTACGACCCGGCGCCGATCACGCAGGATCGCAACGTCGCCTTCCCGCTCGATCGCCTGCGCGCGCTGGCCGCGGCGGGTGCCATCGGCGAGGTGGCCCCGCGTCACCTGTCGTTCATGGGTTCGATCACACGGCCCGACCGCCTCATCGCGGAGTTCGCGCCGGCCGCCGCCACCCTGCTGACGGGTGACGTCGTGGACATCGCGCTCCTCGTGCCGGTTTGACCGATGTGTCACCAGACCGTGAGTCTGGTGCAGACCGAACTCGAACGGCGCGGCATCGTCACGGTCTCGCTCACAGTGATGGCCGACGTCACGGCAAAACTATCGCCCCCGCGCGCGCTCGCCGTGCCACACCCGCTCGGCGCGCCGATGGGCCCGCCGCACGACGCCGCGGCGCACGAAGCCGTGCTCCGGCGGATGCTCGCGCTGGCCGCGCAAACGGACGTGCCGCTGCTCGCCTGAGTCCTACTTCACCGGCGTGAACACCACACCGGCGCCGATGAGATCGCGCACGAGCGCCGGCATCTTCCGGCCGGCCGCACTCGCGTCCTCGATGACCTTCGGCAGCGCCGACCGCACCTCGCGGATCATCGCCACCTGCGTCGTCGTCGGCACGGACGTCGAGCCCATGATCGCGCCCTTGAGCTGACCGATACGGCCGCGGACGTTCTCGGCGTTGCCGCCACCACCGCCGCCACCGCCGAGGCCCAGGCGGCGGCGCAGGCGTTCGAGTTCGGTGCTGAGGCTGTCCATCGACGACTTCACGTTCGGCGGAATCGTGGCATTCCGTGTCTGCTGCGTTAGCAGCGTCATCTGCGCGCTGGCGTCCTGCACGATCTGGGCAGCCGCGTTGGCCTCCGCCTGCAGGTCGTGCAGGCCCTTGGCCGTGTCGAACCAGGTCTTGCGGTCGGCGTCGGTGATGCGGATCTCGGCATCACCGCGCACGCTGACGTTCACCGTCTGCACGTCCTTGCCGTCCACGCGCAGCGTCGCGCGATAGCTCCCGGGCAGCACGAACGGGCCGTTGTTGCCGCCGCCACCGAAGCCACCGCCACCGCCGCCACCACCCGCAGCCGGTGCCCCCGGAGCCGGCGTGAGCGGACGCAGCGGCTGCACGCGCAGATCCCACTTCACGATGTGGAGGCCGGCGGTGTTGCGGTTGCGCATCGCATCACTTGTGATCTCGCGCACCTGCGTGTTGGCGTCGCGAATGACCCAGCTCACCTGCTTCGCCTCCGAAGCGAGCGTGTAGGCCAGCGTGGCGCCGGGCGCCGGGTTCAGGCCGAGGAACTGCATGTCGCCCTCGAAGCCCTTCATCTTGTCGTTCGCCTGGTTGAAGGCGGTCGCCGGTTCCGGGTCGAACGCGAACGTGCCCGCGGCTTCGGCCTTCGACCACTGCTGGATGATGCCGGCGTCGTCGAGGATCCAGATGCCGCGCGCGTGCGTCGCCAGGATGAGGTCGTTCTCGCGCGGGTGGATCTTCATCTCGTAGATCGGCGTCGTCGGCAGGTTCGCCTTGACGCGCGTCCACTGCCCGCCGCGGTTGTGCGACACCCAGAGACCAGTTTCAGTGCCCAGGTAGAGCAGGTCGGCGTTCGTCGGATCTTCGAGAATCGTGCGGGCCACTTCGCCCTTCGGCAGGTTGCTCACGATCGAGCGCGTGGTCGCGCCGAAGTCGGTCGTCGAGAACACGTAGGTGTTGTAGTCGCCGCCGCGGTGGCCGTCGAAGGTGATGTAGGCGGTGCCGTCGGCGTGCTGCGAGGGCACGACGTCCGAGACGTACGTCCACTTCGGCACGCCGGCGAACTTCGGCGTGACGTTGCTCCAGGTCTTGCCGGCGTCACGCGTCACACTGACCACGCCGTCGTCGGTGCCCGTCCAGATGATGCCGGCCCGCCGCGCCGATTCCTCGAGCGTCACGATGGTGCCCCATGCGGTCACGCCGTCGTTCTTCGCAATCCGCACCTCCTTGTCGCTCGTCTCCATGATCGACAGGGTTTCGCGGTTGGTGTTGGTCGAAAGATCGGGACTGATCGGCGCGTACGAGCGGCCCTTGTCGCTCGACTTCATCAGCATCTGCGCGCCGATGTAGATCGTCGAGGGATCGTGCGGCGAGAGCTGCATCGCCGTATCCCAGTTGTAGCGGAACGACGATGGCTCGCCTTCCTTGGCCTCGAGCGGCTCCGGGCGCACGGCCGTGCGTTCGTTGGTGGTGCGATCGACGCGGTTCATCCGGCCGTCCTGCGACTCGGCGTAGATGACGTTGGGGTCGGTGGGGTCCATCAGCGGCTGGAAGCCGTCGCCCCCGTTCACGACGTACCAGTCATCGTTGGCGATGCCGGAGTTGGTGCGCACGGCACTGGGCCCGCACCACGTGTTGTTGTCCTGCAGGCCGGCGCACGCGTGGTAGAACGGCGTCCGCATGTCGTAAGCCACGTGGTAGGCCTGGGCCAGCACGAGGTTCGGGAAGTACTGCCACGTGGCCGAGCGGTCGTGCGACACGCTCACGCCGCCGTCGCCGCCGAGGATGACGTGCTTGGGGTTGGCCGGATTGATCCACATCGCGTGGAAGTCCACGTGGATGCGCTCAGCGCCGTCTTCACGGAAGGTGCGGCCGCCGTCGTCCGACACGTGCAGCGACACGCCCAGCACGTAGATGCGCGCGTCGCTCTGCGGGTCGATGCGGATCTGGCTGAAGTACATCGGCCGCGGGTTGACGCTGCTCAGCTTGCGCCAGGTGGCGCCGGCGTCGTCGGTGCGGTAGACGCCACTTTCCGTGGCGTGCTCGATGCGCGCGTAGAGCACGTTGGGATTGGCGCGATAGATGTCCATCCCGATGCGGCCCTTGGCGCCTTCGGGGATGCCCGTCTCGAGCTTCGTCCAGGTCTCGCCGCCGTCCATCGACTTCCAGATGCCGCTGCCCGGCCCGCCGCCGTTCATCCCCCACTGCGCGCGCCGGCGCTGATAGGTGGCGGCGTAGAGCACCTTGTTGTTCGTCGGGTCCATCACGAGTTCGGTGGCACCGGTGTCGTCATTCACGTGCAGCGTGCGCTTCCACGTCTGCCCGCCGTCGGTGGTCTTGTAGACGCCGCGCTCGCCACCGGCGGCCCAGAGGTCACCGAGGGCCGCCACGTGCACCACGTTGAAATCCACCGGATCGACGATGACGCGCGCGATCTGCCTGCTGGCGCGCAGGCCCATGTTCTTCCACGAGCGGCCGCCGTCGGTGCTCTTGAAGATGCCGTCGCCCCACGACGACGACTGGCGGTTGTTGTTCTCGCCGGTGCCCGCCCAGATGAGGTTGGCGTCGGTCGGGGCAATCGCGATGTCGCCCACCGACGAGGTGCTCTCGTTGTCGAAGACGGGCGTGAAGGTCACGCCGCCGTTGGTCGTCTTGTGGATGCCGCCGGTGGCCGCCGCCACGTAGAACGTGGAGGGGTCACTTTCGAGCACGGCGAAGTCGTCGATGCGGCCAGACGGCGCGCCCGGACCGATCTGGCGGAACGCCAGGTTGTCGAGCGGGCCGGAGCCAGCCGACTTCTCGGTCATCGCGGGGGTCTGCGCCGGTGGCGCCTGCGCGGCGAGCGCCGCGGCGAGCACCACGGGTCCGAGGAACGTGAGCGACAGTCGATTCTTCAGCACTACTTCTTCTCCGTGAGTTCGTCGAAACAGACGCCGAGCACGAATCCGGCCGTCAGGCGCGCGTTGAGGGCGATCGTGTCTTCGAAGCCGGGCAGGGCGGTGGTCGTGAGCAGGTCGTCCTTCGACGTCCCGGCCGCCACCGCCTTCTTCGCCGTGTCCATGCAGGCCGCGAGATACCCGCGGAAGTGGGTCACCTCGGCCTTGCCACACCGCACCGCGTTGTCCTTGCCGTGACCGGCGATGAAGATCGTGTCGTTGCCGTGTGCCCGCGCCACCTTGTCGAGCACGACGATCCAGTTCGACACCGACGCGCCCGCCGGCCGGTCGATGTTCGGGTGGGCGCGGTTGAAGAGCAGGTCGCCCATGTGCACGACGTCGGCCTTCTCGAAGTGATAGACCGCGTCACCACTCGTATGGCCGGCGCCGTAGTAGCGCGCCTGGATGGTTTCGTCGCCAAAGCTTGTCTTCCACTCGCCACTGAAGGTCGTGTCGGCAAACGACGTCTGCGCTTCGCTCTTCGCGGCCGCGGCGGTCTTTCGGTGCCACTCGAGGCAGTTCGCGTGCGCGACGATGCGCTTCACGGCGCCGCGGAACACCTGGTTGCCGCCGGTGTGATCGCCGTGATGGTGCGTATTGAGCAGCATCTCGATGCCCTGGGGCGCGCGCTGCCTGAGGCCGGTCACGGCAATGGCGGCGGTGTTCGCGAACTGGCTGTCGATGGCGGCAGCGCCGGCGCCGTTCACGAGGTAGCCGATGGTGCCGCCGCTTCCGAGGAACATGCCGACGCCTCGCCGAAGCTCCACGAAACTCGTGGCCGGTGGTGCCGCCGCGGCCGCGGGCTGGGCGAACGCACGGGCCGGACCGAGACCGAGGGCCAGTGCCGAGGCACTGGTCGAAAGAAACATGCGGCGTGTGACGGGCATCGGACGGCTCCTGCCGGGAAAGGCGCCCGCAGGATACCGCAACGTCCCGTCACCGCCGCGGGGAAGGAACCATCCGGGTCCGGGCGGCGTCAGACCCGGATAGCGGCACCTGCCTGTGCCGTCCCCAGGTCACCGGCGGCTGCCGCGTTGCCAGCTCGACCACGCCCACCCATTCCACACGGCCCCATGGGCGGACCATGATGGGGGGCACACCACGGAGGCCCGGATGTTCAGACTCGCGCTCGCCACCACCCTGCTCGCCTTGACCGTGTCCATCGCCGCGCAGGATGTCACCTCCGCGGATCTGCAGGCCCTGCAGAATGCCGCCGCCACCGTCACGAGCGACATCACGCAGGCGCGCGGTCGCGATGCGGCGCAGGCCAGTGACCTCGACCGTGAACTCGGCGAGGTGCGCGACGACATCGCCTACCTGCGCGGAAAGCTGCGGCGGGAGGGCAAGGTGTCGCAGGCCGAGCTCGCCGACGTCCGCTCGCGCATCGACCGCATCCGCACACGCGCGCAGTCGGTGGCCCGCGGCATCTCGACCTCCGCCCCCGCCGGCGGCGACCGCGAGCTGCCGGTGGGCACCGAGATCGACGTGCGTCTGCAGAACACGATCTCGTCGGCGAACGCGCAGGTCGAAGACCGCGTCGAGGCGACGACCGTGCTCAACGTCGACAACCAGGATCACGTGCTCGTGCCGGCCGGTTCGGTCTTCCGCGGCACGGTCACGGCGGTGAACCGCCCCGGCCGCCTCGATCGCAAGGGCTCGGTCACGGTGGTCTTCGAGCAGGTGACGGTGCGGAATCAGACCACGAAGGTCCGTGCCACCGTGCTGCAGGCCCTCGAAAGCGAAGGCCTCAAGGGCGACACGGCGAAGATCGGCGCCGGCGCTGGCGTGGGCGCGATCATCGGCGGCATCCTTGGCGGCTTCAAAGGGGTGCTCACCGGCATCCTGGTGGGTGGCGGCGGCGTGATTGCCGCCACCGAAGGTCAGGACGTCACGCTGCCGGCCGGCACCATCCTGCGCGTGCGCCTCGACACGCCGCTCATCGTGCCGTAGCCGGCCCGAAGAGGTAGTCGATGGTCAGGTGGGTGAGCGCGCGCACACCCACCGGCAGCGCCGTCTCATCCGCGAAGAAGAGCGGCGAGTGGTTGAGCGCCGCCTTCGACGCATCCTGCGAGGGCGGCGTCACACCAAGGAAGAAGAACAGCCCGGGCACGTCCTGCTGGAAGTACGAGAAGTCTTCTGCCGTCCCGGTGAGCGCCCCCACCTTCACCTGTGCCTCGCCGGCGACGCGCTTGAGCGTGGGCACCATCCGCTCGGTGAGCGCCGGGTCGTTCTTCGTCACGGGATAGCCGAGCCCGAACTCCACCTTCGCCGTGGCGCCGGAGGCCGCCGCGTAGTTGGTGGCGATGGCCCGAACGCGCTCGCGGATCTTCGCCCGCTCACCTTCGTCGAAGGCGCGGATCGTGCCGACGAGTTCGACCGAGTCGGGAATGATGTTGGAGCGGTTGCCGCCGGCGAACTTCCCCACCGTGACCACCGCGGGCGCTTCGGCGATGTTCACCTGCCGCGCCACGATCGACTGGAAGGCCGTGACGATCTGCGCGCCGATGACGATCGGATCGACGCCGCCCCACGGCACCGCGCCGTGGGTCTGACGGCCCGTGATGGTGATGGTGAACTCATCGGCGCTCGCCATGAGCGGCCCCGCGCGATAGACGATCTGGCCGGCCGGGAAGGGGAACACGTGCAGGCCGAACACGGCGTCCACGTTCGGGTTCTTCAGCACGCCGGCCTTCACCATCGGCTCCGCCCCGCCCGGGCCTTCCTCGGCCGGCTGGAAGATGAACTTCACGGTGCCGGGCAGTTGGTCTTTCATGCCGGCGAGGGCCGTCGCCGCGCCAAGCAGGATGGCCATGTGGTTGTCGTGACCACACGCATGCATCACGCCGGTTTCGGCGCCGTTCCACATCGCCCTGGCGGTGGACTTGAAGGGCAGGTCGACCTGCTCGGTCACCGGCAGGCCGTCCATGTCGGCACGCAGCCCGACGACCCGGCCGGGCTTCGCGCCCTTGAGCACGCCGACGACGGCCGTGGGCGCGCCGGGCACGCCCACTTGCACCTCCAGACCCAGACTGCGGAGGTGGTCGGCGATGATCTTCGACGTGCGCGTCTCCTGCATCCCGAGTTCCGGATGCTGGTGGAAATCGCGCCGCCAGGTCACGACCTGACGGAGGCCGGCCTCGATGCGCCGTTCGGCGTCGGCGGCCACGGTGGCTGGCGCCTGGGCGAAGGCCGCTCCGGGGAACGTGAGGCTGACGAGGGTGGCAAGGCGAAGCGTGCGCAGCGTCATGCCCGCGAGTCTAGCCCGACCGTGCGCGGCGGCGACAGGCGGTCAGCCGATCTTCTTGCCGAGCCAGGTGGCCGGCCCGCCCCGCGCCTCGTCCAGTTCACCGCCGGCGTAGCGTTTGCTGACCTTCCAGACGAAGTCCATCTCGGAGGCAATCGCGCCCATCGCCATGCGCGATTCGATGACGAGCAGCACGCTGCCGTAGAGCATGAACATTCCGCCGACCACGCCCAGCACGACGGCGATCCACGTGAAGCTGCGGGCCACGGCGGCGATGACGGCAATGGCCACGCTCGTCGCGACGAAGATGCCGAGCGCGGTGTAGAAGGCCACCATGGCGCGCTGGATGAGCCGCGAACGCGACGTCTGCCGATCGAGCTGCTCAAAGACGAGCTGCCGGCGATCGGCTGACATGTCATCGGCCTCGGGGTGTTTGGCCAGCGTCTCGAACTTCTCCGAGAGCGCGCGCACCCGATCGACCACGCGGCCCAGCCGCGAGCTGGTCGAGAAGATGAGGGCGCCGCACGCCGAGATCAGCACGGCGGGTGTGATCATCGCGGTGAGCACCGCGAGCGCGTTCTGCGGCGATTCGAGACGGGCGAGCCAGTCCATGGGGACAGCGTACTCGGGGCTGGGGGCTGGGGGCTAGGGGCTGGGCGTGCCGTAGAATGGCGCGATGAAAGCGATTCGCGCGCATGAGTTCGGTGGTCCCGAGGTGCTTCGTTACGACGACATGCCCGAGCCGGCCCCGGGGCCGGGGCAGGTGCGGGTGCGGCTGCATGCAGCCGGGGTGAATCCGTTCGACACCTACATGCTCACCGGCACGTACGCGATCAAGCCGCCCCTGCCCTACTCCCCCGGCGCCGATGGCGCGGGCGTGGTCGAGGCGGTGGGTGACGGCGTCACCGGCCTCGCAGTGGGCGACCGCGTCTACACCGGCGGCACGGCCGACCACCAGTCGTACGGCGCCTACCGGCAGGTGGTGCTGTGCACGCCGTCGCAGGTGCATCCCCTGCCGGCGCGGGTGTCATTCGCCGAAGGTGCGGCCGTGAACGTGCCGGCGCTGACCGCGCACGTGGCGCTCGAACGGGCCACGCCGCGCGGCGGTGATGTCGTGCTCGTGCACGGCGCGAGCGGCTCGGTGGGCCTGGCGGCGGTCCAGATGGCGCGCGCGGCCGGGTACACGGTCATCGGCACGGCGGGCACCGACGACGGCCTGGCGCTCGTCGCCGCAGAAGGCGCGCACCACGTCGTCGATCACCGCGACGCCGGGCACATCGAGAAGCTTCAGACGCTGACGAACGGCCGCGGACCGGACGTGATCCTCGAGATGCTCGCGAACGTGAACCTCGACCACGACCTGACGATGATCGCGCCGCGCGGGCGCATCGTGGTCATCGGCAACCGCGGCCGGATCGAGATCGACCCGCGGAAGATCATGGCGAAACACGCCGTGGTCACCGGGCTGGCGTTGTGGGGGCTGACGGCGGAGGAAGTGACGCGCGGCCACGAGGCGTTGGCCGCGGCGCTCGCGTCGGGCGCGCTGCGGCCGGTCGTCGGCACTGAGCTGCCGCTGGCGGAGGCGGCCGAGGCCCACAGGCGCGTGATGACGCCCGGGGCCCGCGGCAAGATCGTGCTGCTGATGCCCTGAGTTACTTGCCGCCCTTGCGAGCGAGTTCCTCGTCGATGATGCTCTCGAAGAGCGCCAGCGGCTGGGCGCCGGTAACGAGGCGGCCGTTGATGTAGAGGGTGGGCGTCGAGCCGACGCCCATCTGCGTGCCGAGGTCGATGTCGGCCTGCACGTTGTCCGCGTGTCTGCCGGAGTCGAGGCACTGGTCGAACGCTGCCTGATCGAGGCCAACCGCCGCGGCGTGCTTCTTGAGCTCCGGCACCTGCAGCAGCTGCTGGTTGGCGAACAGGCGGTCGTGCAGCTCCCAGTACTTCCCCTGGTCACCGGCGCAGTGCGCGGCTTCGGCCGCTTTCGGCGCCTGCAGATGGTTCTGCAGCGGGAAGTCCTTGAACACGAGCCGCACCTTGCCGGCGTACTTCTGTTCGATGGCCTTGAGCGTGGGCGTGACGCGGGCGCAGAACGGGCACTGGTACTCGGAGAACTCGACGATGGTGATGGGCGCGTTGGCCTGACCGCGCGCCGGGTCGTGCGCGGCAATCGCCACGTCGTAGCGGGGCGGGTCGAGGGCGATCGACACGGCCGGCCCGGCCGCCTTCAGCTCGTTGACCATGATCGCCATGTTCTGGGCGTCGCGGTTGCCGGCGATGAACTTGGCGATCGAGTCCTTCAGGTCGGTCACCGTCGAGGCGCCAACGCGGTCGCGGTTCTCGTCGAACACCTTCTGGATGTCGGCGTCGGTGATCGGGCCGCGGCGCTTCTCGAGTTCCGTTGCGAGGTACTTCTCTTTCGTCAGGCCCGCCTTCTTCGCGGCACCCTCGATGAGATAGTCGCCCACCAGCATGTCGATGCTCTGGCGGCGGTGCTGATAGAGGAGCTGCGAGACGCGGGCGCGCTCGGCCGGATCCTCCTCCTGCCAGCGGGCCTCGACGTCCTTCAGCGTGAACTTGCGGTCGCCGACCGTGGCGACGACCTGATCCTGATCGCCGGTGCCGGCCGCGGGCGCCGGCGCCTGCGCGGTCTGGGCGTCGGCACAGGCCGACCCGCCGAGGGCGGCCAGCACGAGGGCCAGGGCGCATCCGAACTTGCTCTTCGACATCATCACTCCTCGGAAAACGGGCAGAGCTTACTGCGGCTGCGGACGGCGGAGCACGAGGTCCGTCGCCACGGTGAAGGTCCGATAGTTGGTGTAGGTGGCGATGCCGGTGACTTCGTCCACTTCACTATCGGCCTTGTAGTAGTCCTCCATGCGCGACGGCACCCACAGATCGAGCGCGGCGTCGCGGCGGTAGGTCGTGGTGATGAGAGCGCGCACGAGCGGGTCGGCGGCCGTCATGGTCGTCTTGAGCACGACGCCTGTCGCCGCCTCGATCCACAGGCGGCCCGAGGCCGGCAGGTCGCGGCCGCGCGTGGTCTTGATGAGCGCCGGGCGCGCCGTTTCGTGGTACTCGATGCGCCACGCGAGGCGGCCATCGAGGGTCTCTTCGCCGTCGCGCACGAACGCGAAGCGCTCGCGCACCGTCGGGTGCAGGAACATCAGCGCGAGCGTGGGGATGTTGACCGTACGCGTCATCGACCCAAGGTTGTAGCGGGTGCTGTCGGCCATGATCCGCGCCGCCGATTCGAAGCTGGCGTCCGAGGGCTCGATGAAGAGCTTCGCGAGGCGGTCGCTGCGGTCGATGACACGGTCGCCGTTCACGTCGAAGGTGTCGCGGAAGGGCATCCAGCCGGCGCCGCTGCCCAGCCGCACGAGCAGGAAGTCGGAGCGCAGCACGGCGCGCTTGCGCACGCCGCCGTTGGCCGAGAAGCCGCCGCCCGGGTTGTTGCGCGTGAGATTGCCGGCCACCGGATTGTTGTCGGGCCGGCGGATCTCCTGCACGTAGCGCTCTTCGGCGACGAGCACCGAGAAGCGCTCCTCGTACCCGCGCACGTAGGCCGCGGCACTGCCAAGCAGGCCGGCGAGCGCCTGGTCGTCGGGCTGCGCGGCCACGGACCATCCGCCGGCCAGGAACGCCGCGATGGCGAGCACGGAGGTGACACGACGGGTCATGGCGGGTCCTTGGCCGGGGGCGCGGATGGCGGCACGGGTTCCATCCCGCGGCACACCCGCACCGGTAACACAGGGTACTTCGGAAAGCTGGGATCGGCGAGCGCCCGGGTGCACATCAGAAAGCTCGACCTGGCGCCCTCGATGACCCGGGCGTGACGGCAGGTCTGGCACAACCCGACGGAAGACAGTCCGGCCACGGCGTGACTCGATCGTAGCGCACTCGACACGGCGTGGCGTCCGATTCGAGGGACGAACACCGGATTCAGGCCTGAAAACGTCCAATGAAATGCGGTGATTGCCGGCTGGAACGGTCGTTGCTACCCTCTGGAGGTGATGACTCGCCTGGTTGCCGCCCTCCTCGTCGCCGCCGGCTCCATTTCGCTCGCGGCCGACTCGCAACCGACCTTCCGGTCGTCGGTGCGCACCGTGCCGGTGTACGCCACGGCGACCGACGCGAGCGGACGCCTCGTCGCGGACCTCACGCAGGAGGATTTCGAGATCCTCGACAACGGCAAGCCGGTCACGATCTCGCAGTTCTCGAACGACCCGCAGCCCTTCACGGTCGTGGTCATGCTCGACACGAGCGCCAGCATGACGGAACACCTGAAGCTGCTCAATCAGGCGGCGGAACAGTTCCTGATGCGCCTGCTGCCGGTGGATCGCGCGCAGGTCGGGGCCTTCAACGACAAGCTGCAGCTCTCGGGCACGTTCACGAACGACCGCGACGACCTCATCGCCGCGCTCGACGAACTGCAGTTCGGCAACTCGACCCGCCTCTGGGACGGCCTGGCGTTCAGCATCGACGCGCTCAAGGGTGTGGACGGCCGCAAGGTCGTGCTGCTCTTCACCGACGGCGACGACTTCGGCAGCAGGACGCGCTTCGGCGACACCGTCGATCGCGCCCGCGACGAAGAGGTGATGGTCTACGGCATCGGCCTCTCGGTCGAGTATTTCAACGGCATGCGGCTCGTGCGCTCGAAGCCCGACCGCAGCCTGCGCAGGATCGCCGAGGAAACCGGCGGCGGCTCGTTCGAGCTGCAGAAGACCGACATGCTGGCGTCGACCTTCACGCGCGTGGCGCAGGAACTGCGCAGCCAGTACCTGCTGGCCTTCGCGCCCGAGACCCTCGACGGCAAGCCGCACCGCCTCGAAGTGCGGGTGAAGCGTCCCAGCGTCACCGTCCGCGCCCGCAAGAGTTACCTCGCCGCCGCCGAGCCGCCCAC
>JAEUQR010000096.1 GCA_016789705.1 Acidobacteriota bacterium | reverse complement strand
GCGGCCGGCGTAGTCGTCCGGATGCGCGCTGCGGATGGCGGCATGCGCGGCCTGCAGCTCCGCGCGCGCCTGCTCCACGGTGGCGCCCGGTTTCAGCCGGCCGAAGAGTTCGGTCATGCGGTGCGTGCGGCCGGTCACCATCGTCGCGTCGAGATGGTGCGGGCTCGTCACCACGTTGGCGATGATTTCGGTATCCACGGGATACGGCACCGACGGCTCGAGGACGCCGACGACTGTGGCGGTGCGTGTATCCAGCCGGATCGTCTTGCCGAGCACGCCCGGATCGCTCGCCAGTGCGGTGGACCAGAAGCGGTGGGTGAGCACGACGGCGCCAGCGGCGCCCGGGCCGTCGTCCGAGGGCTGCAGCAGGCGCCCGAGCACGGGGCGCAGGCCCATCACGTCGAAGAACGTGCCGCTCACGACGCCGGCATGCGCCACGCGCGGTTCGCCGATGCCGATCATCGTGAAGTCGATGGTGGAGAAGTCGCCGAATGCGGCCACGGAGGTGACGCGGGCCTCGAGGTCCGCGATTTCCGGCATGGAGAACGTCATGTTCTCGGCGCCGGGTGTGGCGGCGCTCTGCCGGATGTAGATGAGGCGGTCTTCGCCGCGGTTCACGAGCGGCGTGAGCAGCACGCCGCGCACCACGCTGAAGATGGCGGCGTTGGCGCCGATGCCGAGGCCCAGCGTGACGACGACGGCCATCGCCAGGCCCTTCGCGCCGGCGAGTGACCGCGCGCCCACGCGCATGTCGCGCGCGAAGTCGGCCGCCGCATCGAACCAGCGGCTGTACCAGACCTGGCGCACCGACTCGCGCACATGCGGCACGTAGCCGAACTCCGCCCAGGCCGCGCGCCGCGCCGCCTCCGGATCTTCGCCGCGGTCCACGCGCTCCTTGATGGCGAGCGCGATGTGGCCGCGGATTTCCTCGTCGATCTCACGCTCGTCGGGGCGCATGGGTTACTCCTTGCCGGCTGCGGGCTGCATGATTCGGCCGATCGCGGTGACGAGCTGCGTCCAGCGATCCTGTTCGCGCACGAGCTGCGCCTTGCCGGCGGCGGTGAGCGCGTAGTACTTCGCGCGCTGATTGGCTTCGCTGATGCCCCACTTCGAGCTCAGCCAGCCGCGCTTCTCGAGGCGGTGCAGGGCGGGGTAGAGCGAGCCGGTCTCGATCTTGAGCAGATCGTCCGACTGCGTGCGGATCATCTGGCCGATGCCGTGGCCGTGCTGCGAGCCCCACTGCAGGGTGCGCAGGATGAGCATGTCGAGGGTGCCCTGGAGCAGGTCCAGGCGCGGGTCGTCAGGGGTTCGGGGCATGGGTGTAGACCGTCTACAGCCCTGAGACGTAGAACGTCTACGGCATGTTCCCCCAGCCGGCGGGATGCCGCGCCGCCCGCACCCGCGACATCGCCGTGACGTGACTTCGATAGACTCCGCCGGGTTACACCCCGGGACACTCACACAGGAGGCCGAAATGCTTCAGGGATTCAAGAACTTCATCGCGCGCGGCAACGTCATCGACCTGGCCGTCGGCGTCATCATCGGCGCCGCCGTGGGCGAGATCGTCAACTCGCTCGTCAAGGACCTCATCACGCCGATGATCGGCATGCTCGGCGGGCAGCCGGACTTCTCGGCCCTGCGCGTGGGGAGCATCGGCCTTGGCAGCTTCCTGAACAACGTCATCAGCTTCCTCATCAAGGCCGCGGCGCTCTATTTCTTCATCGTCGTGCCGTTCAATCGCTTTGCGGCGCGCCTCACGCCGCCGCCGTCACCCACCGAGGCGCTGCTCGCGGAGATTCGCGACACGCTGAAGAAGCAGGCTGCGCAGTAGGGCCGTGCGGCTCACGCCCGCGCAGCCGCCTTGCGAGCCACCGCAAGGAACGTCTCCACCACCGGCCGCACGGGTCCGCTCGGGCGCACCATCGAGAGGCGCACGCTGGCGCGCGGAATGGGCTTGTAGACCACACCCGTCCACGACATTCGCTGCACGGTCTCGGGGATGACCGTCACGCCCACGCCGGCACCCACGAGGCCCACCGTGGTGTAGACCTCGCGGCTTTCCTGCGCCACGTTCGGCGTAAAGCCGGCCTGCTGACAGAGGCGCATCACGTGTTCGTGGAGCTGCGGCGCGATGGCGCGTGGAAAGAGCACCCACGGATCCTGCGCCAGTGAGGCAAGCGGCACGCGCGTGGCGCCCGCGGCCGGATGGTCGCGGTGCAGCGCGATGAGCAGCGGCTCCTTCGCGAAGAGCTCCACGTGCAGGCGCGGATCGGTGTCGGCGCCGCGCACGAAGCCCACGTCCAGGTCGCCGTGCACGAGCGCGGTGAGCTGCTCGCTCGTGGGGAGTTCCCGCAGGTCGATGCGCACGCCGGGGTGCCGCTGCCGGTAGGTGCGCACGACCTGGCCCAGTGTGGAAAGCATCAGCGTGGGGCCGAAGCCCACGCGCAGCACGCCTACCTGCCCGGTCTGCGCCTGGCGTGTGGCGTCGAGCGCCGTATCCACGTCGCGCAGAATGCGCCGGGCGGCGTCGTCGAGCGCGCGGCCGGCGTCGGTCAGCGTGACCTGCCGCGTGTGCCGTTCGAACAGGCGCCCGCCCACGATGGCCTCGAGCTGGCGGATCTGCACACTGAGGGTAGGCTGCGACACGGCCAGGCGGGCGGCGGCGCGGCCGAAGTGCAGCTCGTCCACGACGCGGCGGAAGTAGCGGAGGTGGCGCAGCTCGAGCGTCGGCAGATTCATAGTCGCCAATTATCAATCACGCCGTTCATTGGTATTGGACAGATGAAAGGGCCGCTGCCACAGTAAGAGGATGCAGCGCCCCAGCACGACCGCCCTGCTGGCCGGGGTCGTCGACTACGCGGGCCTCTTTCCGCCGGCCGGCCTGACGATGCCGGCCGCCGTGGCGGAATACGAGGCCGCGCGTGGCGGTGACCACGCCTGGATGCTCGGCCGCTTCGTGGTGCCCGCCGCGCGCCTGGCGGAACTGGCCGACGCACTCACGCCGCTGCCCGCCACCCGCGCCGAGTGGCGCGTGAGCGCCATCGTGCGCGACGGCGTGGACGCCGACGCCACGGCCGTGGCCACCTTCAACAACGCGCTGTCGCGGCATCGCGCGCGCGTCGACACGGTGGAAGGAAAGCCGGCCGCGCTCGACGGCATCGACTGGCTGGCCGCGCAGTTCGGCGCCGGCATCGACCTGTACGTGGAAGTGGCGCCGGGGCCCGGCGCGGACCGCTGGCTCGAACGGATCGCCGCCCGCGGCCTGCGCGCCAAGGTCCGCACCGGCGGCGTCACCGCGGATGCTTTCCCCGCGCCGGCGGCGCTGGCGGCCTTTCTCGCCGCCACGGTGCGCCACAAGGTGCCCTTCAAGGCGACCGCCGGCCTGCACCACGCGGTGCGCGGCGCTTACCGGCTCACCTCCGAGCCGGGCGCGGCGCAGGCGCCGATGTACGGCTACCTAAACGTGCTGCTCGCCACGGTGGCGCTCCGGGCCGGGCGGCCCGCGGCCACCGCCGAAACGCTGCTGCAGACGACCGATGCCGCCGCGCTCGAGTTCACGGCCGACGCCGTGTGCTGGGGCGCCGAACGTTTCCCGTTGTCGATGTTGCGCGACACGCGGTCTCACCATCTGGTGAGCTTCGGGTCGTGTTCGTTCCAGGAGCCCGTCGACGAGTTCGACGCGCTCGCGTCCCGCTAGACGGAGAGTTCCGATGGGTCCCTTCCCGCACGACGCACCGCCGCCGGTCATCAGCGACGCCAATCCGATGGGCACCGACGGGTTCGAGTTCGTGGAGTTCTGCCACCCGAATCCCGCCGAGCTCGATCGCCTGTTCACGCAGATGGGCTTCATGGCCGTCGCGCGACATCGCTCGAAGCAGGTAACGCTCTACCGACAGGGCGGCATCAACCTCATTGTCAATGCCGAACCGGGGTCGTTCGCCGCGAAGTTCGCCGAGCAGCACGGGCCCTCGGCGCCGGCGATGGCCTTCCGGGTCGTGGACGCGCAGTACGCCTTCGACCGCGCGGTGAGGCTCGGCGCAAAGCCCGTGCAGCGTTCGGCCGGGCCCGGCGAACTCGACATCCCGACCATCGAAGGGATCGGCGGCCTGCACATCTATCTTGTGGATCGGTACGGCGCCAAAGGCTCGATCTACGACGTGGACTTCGAGTGGCTGGGCGAAAAGGATCCGGCGCCGAAGGGCCTCGGCCTCTGGTACATCGACCACCTCACGCACAACGTGCAGAAGGGCCGGCTGGATGAATGGGCGGCGTTCTACGAGCGCCTCTTCAACTTCCGCCAGATCCGCTACTTCGACATCGCCGGCAAGCTGACCGGCCTGCACTCGCGGGCCATGACGAGCCCCGACGGCAAGATCCGCATCCCGATCAACGAGGATGCGGGTGAACACGGCCAGATCGCCGAGTACCTGCAGCAGTACAAGGGCGAGGGCATCCAGCACGTGGCGCTTGCCGCCTACGATCTGTACGAGTCGATCGAGACGCTCATCGCACGCGGTGTGGACTTCATGCCGGCGCCGAACCCGATCTACTACCAGCGCGTGGACGCACGGCTGCCGAAACACGGCGAAGACCTCGCGCGGCTGCAGAAGAACGGCATCCTGATCGACGGCGAAGGTGTGGTGGAAGGCGGCTTCACGAAGGTGCTGCTGCAGCGCTTCGGCAAGACGTCGATCGGCCCGATCTTCTTCGAGTTCATCCAGCGCAAGGGCGACGACGGCTTCGGCGAGGGCAACTTCAAGGCGCTCTTCGAGTCGATCGAGGAAGACCAGATTCAGCGCGGCGTGCTGAAAGGCGCCTGATGCCGTGGGTGCGTGCCGCGGCCCGCGGCGACCTGCAGGGCCGGGAAATGCTCGGGGTGCGCCTCGACGGCCATCCCGTGGCGCTCTTCGCGCTCGACGGCGGCGTCTACGCCACGAACAACAACTGCCCGCACATGGGCGCACTGCTGACGCACGGGTGCGTGGTGCAGGGCTACGTGGAGTGCCCGATGCACCATGCGCTGTTCGACATCCGGACCGGCGCGCCCGACGGCAGCGTCACGGACCGCCACCTTCGCACCTACGCCGTGAAGGTCGAGGATGACACGATCTACGTCGATCTGCCGGCCGCCGAGGAGCACACGACATGACGCAGAAACCGCCACAAGTCAGGCCCGGCCCAGATTGGGGACAGTCCCCTTCATACATGTCGGGGTTTGGGAACGGGTTCGAGACGGAGGCGCTGCCGGGGGCGCTGCCGATCGGCCGCAACTCGCCGCAGAAGTGCGCCTACGGGCTGTATGCGGAGCAGCTGAGCGGATCGCCGTTCACGGCCCCGCGCGCCACGAACGAACGCTCGTGGCTCTACCGCATCCGTCCGACCGTGGCGCACTTCGGCGACTTCCAGAAGGCCGACATCGGCCTGTGGCGCACGGCGCCGTGCCACGAGGTGGACGTGCCGATCGCGCCGATGCGGTGGGGGCCCGTGCCGCTGCCCGAGCAGCCGGTGTCGTTCGTCGAGGGCGTGCGCACCATCACCACCGCCGGTGACGCGGGGTCGCAGGCCGGCATGGGCGCGCACGTGTATCTCGTGACCCGCTCGATGGTGGACGAGTACTTCTACAACGCCGACGGCGAGCTGCTCTTCGTGCCGCAGTCGGGAGCCCTGCGCCTCTGGACCGAGTTCGGCATCATCGACATCGAGCCCGGCGAAGTGGCCGTGATTCCGCGCGGCGTGAAGATCCGCGTGGAGCTGCCGGAGGGCCCGGCGCGCGGGTATCTCTGCGAGAACTACGGCGGCGCCTTCACGCTGCCCGACCGCGGGCCGATCGGCGCCAACTGCCTGGCCAACCCGCGCGACTTCCTCACGCCGGTGGCCGCCTACGAAGACCGCGATGCCGCCTCCACGATGTACGTGAAGTTCGGCGGCGCCTTGTGGAAGGCCGCGCTCGACTACTCGCCGCTCGACGTCGTGGCCTGGCACGGCAACTACGCGCCCTACAAGTACGACCTGCGGCGCTACTCGCCTGTGGGGCCGGTGCTCTACGACCACGCCGACCCGTCGATCTTCACGGTGCTGACCTCGCCGTCTGAAACCCCCGGCACGGCCAATATCGACTTCGTCATCTTCCCGGATCGCTGGATGGTGGCCGAGAACACCTTCCGTCCGCCGTGGTACCACATGAACGTGATGAGCGAGTTCATGGGCCTCGTCTACGGGCAGTACGACGCCAAGCCGCAGGGGTTCGTGCCGGGCGGCTTCTCGCTGCACAACACGATGCTGCCGCACGGGCCCGACGAAGAAGCGTTCGAGACGGCGAGCAACGTGCCGCTCGGGCCGAAGAAGCTCGAAGGCACGATGGCGTTCATGTTCGAGACGCGCTTCCCGCAGAAGGTCACGGC
>JAEUQR010000062.1 GCA_016789705.1 Acidobacteriota bacterium | reverse complement strand
TTGTAGGCGAGCTCGCCGAGCAGTTCGGCTGCGAGCTCCAGATCCTTGGGGTGGAAACACAGGCCGGCGCCGCCGAGCGTGTCGGGCACGGCTGTCGAACCATAGGCCAGCACCGGCACGTCGGCCGCCATCGCCTCGAGGAGCGGCACGCAGAAGCCTTCGTGCTCCGACAGCGAGAGGTAGACGCTCGCCGTGCGGTAGTAGGCGGCCAGATCCTCGTTCGGCACCGGCCCCGTGAACCAGAAGCGGTCGGCCGGCATCTGGAACTCGGCGATGAGCGCGCGCACCATGTTGTAGTAGCGCGGCACGCCGTCCGTCCTGCCGACGAAGATGAAGCGGTAGTTGACGTCCACGTAGCGCTTGTACACCTCGGCCAGGCGGATGTGGTCCTCGATCTTCTTGTTCGGCACGATGCGGCCGACGAACAGGAAGTTCAGCGGGCCGTCCGTGAGCACCTTCTCGAGCGCGGGCCGGCGCGGCGCCTGCGTGATGCGCTCGACGTCGATGGCGATGGGGAAGACGCCGGTGTGGTCGAAGCCGAGCGCCTCGAGTTCGGCGCGGTTGTATTCCGAGTCGCCGAGCGCCGCATCGGTGCGGCCGGCAAGCGTCGTGAGCTCCTGGCGCCCGAGCTGCGCCAGGCGGTAGATGCCGGCGTGGTACGGCGCGAAGAAATGCGCCGGCGTCACGTTGTGGTACTGCAGCACGCGGCCGTGCGGCAGCATCGCGAACGCCTCGGTCATCGGGGACGGCAGGGCGTAGTGGAAGATCGTCAGGTCGCCGCGACGGGCCGCCGGATCGGCGAACGGCAGCACGTCGTCCACCAGGTCGTCGTCGATGGTCAGGGCGAACAGGTCAGACTGGTGCCCCATGGCGCGCAGCAGCCCGCGCACGCGGCGGGCGGAGTCGCCGATCGCGTCGCCCTTGTGGGCCGCCGGCACCCACTGGTTGACGATCATCGCGTCCCGTCCTCGTCGGGAAGTGCCTGGAACGCCGCGGGGCGCGTCGACCGGACCTCCTCGAGCCACTCGGCCTGGTGCACCTGGTCCCAGAAGTCGAAGGCCACGGGGGGCGCGGTTCGCCGCGGGCGCCCGAGTGTCTCCTCCACGAAGCGCAGCAGCATGCCGCCGAAGTCCTTCGCCAGCAGCCGATCGAGCGCGGCATCCTGCCGTGACAACACCGACTCGCGCAGGCCCGCGTTCGAGACCAGCGCATCGAGCAGGCCGGCCACTGCGACCGGATCCTTGTCGTGGTAGAGCAGTCCGCCGCCGTCCATCGTGGCCGGCACCGCGGTGGCGGCGTAGGCCACGACCGGCACGCCCATGTGAAAGGCCTCCATGAGCGGTACGCAGAAGCCTTCGTGCTCGCTGGCGCACAGGAACACGTCCGCGATCCCGTAGTAGGCGGCGAGTTCCTCGTTGCTGACATGCCCGAGCATGTGCACGTCGGCGGCGCCGATCCGGGCGATGAAGTCGTGCACCATCGCCAGGTAGCGCTCGAAGCCGCCGTGTGAGCCCACGAGCAGCAGCCGCGAGCGCGGGTTGAACCAGCGCTTGTAGGCGTGGAACGTCCGGATGACGTCCTCGATCTTCTTGTTCGGAATCATCCGTCCGACGAAGAGGATGTTCACCCAGTCGTCGTCGAACGCGCCGGCCTGCATGAAGTTCGGTGGACCGCCGAGGTGGCTGAAGTCGGGCACCACCGGCAGCACCGCCGTGCGCGGAAACCCCAGCGCCTCGAGTTCCACGCGGTTGTATTCCGAGTCGCCAAGACCGAGTTCGACGCGGTTCGCATAGACGCCGAGCTCGCGCCGTCCGAGGTAGCAGAGCTGCACGAGCAGCGGATGCACGTCGATGAAGAATTCCGGCGGCGTGATGTTGTGGTACACGAGCGCCATGCGGTCCGGCAGCGCGTAGGCGACGCGCGAGGCCCGCGACCCAATCGAGAAGTGGTGGATCAGCAGGTTGTCGGGGTGGCTGGCCGCGGGCAGATCGCGGTAGTCGACGGTGAGGTCTTCGAGCCGGCGGTCCGCCGTTTCGACGAAGATCTCCGACTCGTAGCCGGCCGCGCGCAGGACGCGCTGGACACCGAGCACTTCGTGACCGATGGCGTCGCCGTAGCCGAGCGTCGCCAGCACCTGATGCACCGCGGGACGCACCTACGCCTCGCTCTTCCTCGCCGGGCGCCCGCCCGGACGGCGTCCCCGGCGCTGACGTCCGCCGCGATGCCCGCGGTCGCGGTTCTCTCGCGGCGGTTGCGCATCACCGGAGGATGGCGCCGCCGGATCGGCCGGCGGACGTGGCGTGCCCGCCGGCGCGGCGCCGCGGCCGCCCGGCTGCGGTGCCCGTGGCGGCCGCCCGTCGCGACCGCGCTGGCGTCCGTCGTCGCGGCGGGGCGGCCTGGCGGCCTGCGGCGGCGGCGCGGCCGGCGCCGGGCCCGTTGATGACGGCGCCGCGGTACGCGGCCGGCCGTCCCGTGTCTCTCTCGAGTTCCTGGTGTCTCTCGGCTCGCGCTCTCGATGTTCGCGCGACTCACGCGGCGCGCCCGTGTCTCGCGCGTTGCGTTCGAGCGCTGGGCCGGCCGGCAATCCGGCCAGGACGTCGCGGGCCGGCGGCAGCGTCTTCTGCCGGCGGCCCCACCATCCGGGCATCTCCGGGGCCGCACGATGCGTCGCCTGAGCGTCCTCCTTCGACAGATGCTCGAACATGTCGAGGTACTTCCGCTCGATCACCGGCCAGGCGTAGTGGCTGCGGAAGAAGCGGCTGCCGTTCTGGCCGAGCACCGAGGCGACGTGCGGCGAGCCATCGAGCACGCGGACGGCTTCCACGAACTCGCCGTAGTTCTCGTAATAGAGTCCGGCGTTACTGCGTACGGCCTGGCCGCGCAGCACGTCGCACCGGCCGTTGGCGAGCACGGGCTTGCCGAGTGCCCACGCCTCGAGCGCCACCATCGACAGGCTCTCGAAGTACGACGGCATGATCAGGAATTCGGCGGCGGCGAGGGCGTCGTACTTCTCCTCATCGCTGACGAAGCCGAGGTGCCTGATGCGCGGATGCTGCGGAATCGGCAGCACGGGCGTGCCGACGAGGACAAGAGTGAGGCCGCCGGGCGTAATCTCCGCGTAGCGCTTCCAGAAGTCGAAGAGTTCGACGCAGCCCTTGTTCTCGTCGATGCGGCCGATGTAGATCGCCGTCCGCTCGTGGATTCCCGTGCGCTGCCGGAATCTGGCGGCGCTGGTGTGCGCCGGCACCTCCGACCCCACGCCGACCACCACGCCGGGTACCGCGTCAGTGCCCGAAACCGCCTGGATGAGCGCGCGCTCCTCGGGCGAGTTGTACATGAATCCGCGCACCGCGCGCAGCACCGGCGGGAAGATGCCGAGGCCGAGCGCCTCGTCGCGCTCCGCCGTGGGCACGAGGATCGCCTTGCCAGGCACGGCGCGAGCGCCGTGATACGCGTGGTAGTACCGGAAGCTGAAGAACAGCACGAAGTCGAACTCAGCCTGGTGGTCGGTAACGTAGCGGACGAGTGCCGGGCTCGTCGGGCCCTCGGCGTCGAGCCACGCCAGCTCGTCGTTCACCGAATGCTTGGTGGTGAACACCCGCTCCGACCAGCTGCCGAACGTCCGCGGGTCGCGCGGCTGCGACACCGGGAAGCGCCGCACGCGGACCGGGCCCACCTGCGACTCACCGGGGGCGAAGTCGTTCGCCCAGGTGATGTAGTCGCGCGCGCACGTCGTCAGCACCTCGACACTGACGTGCCGGGCGAGGTGCTCCGCGATATACCGCGCATGGAGTTCGGCGCCGCCGTTGATCTCGGCGCCGTAGCGCTGGACGACGATCGCGACTTTCACGACGCCTGAGGTTCGGGGTCGGACGCGCCGCTGCCGGGAGCCGCGCCGCCCGGGGAGTCGGGAGCGTCATCGCCGCCGTCGTCGCCGGCATCCGTGCCGTCGGCGTCGGTGCCGCCTTCACCACCTGGCCCGCCGGGGCCCAGGCCCATCCCGGGCCCGCGTCGCCCGCGTCGCCGCCGGCGTCGCCGCCGGCCTTCCCCGCCGGGACCGCCATCGGCCGCGCCGCTGCCGGCCGGGCCGGGCACGCCCGCCGGCTCGACACTGCCCGTCGTCTGCTGGACCGGCGCCTCGGGCCGCCGCTCGCGCGGGGCCACGGCCTCCGGCCGGTACTGCACGACGCCCTCGAGCGCGCGCACGCGACGCTCCGAGAAGTCAAGACGGCTCGACAGCGCCTCGACCCGCATCTTCAGGTTCTTGATCTCGATGCCGGCGCGCGTCGTCTCGAGCACGAGGTTGTGGAGCACCTCGTAGTAGAGCGAGTTCCAGGCCGCGCGATCGATCCGCGCCTGCGCCATGGTGCGGGCGAAGTGTTTGTTCAGGTCCGCCTGCTGATGCAGGGCGTGCACGATGGTGTTCGGGTTGAAGAAAAGCTTCAGCAGCGGATTGAGCAGCCGCCGCATCGTGCGCAGCAGGCCTCGATGCGTGTCGTAGAGCGTGCTGTCTTCGAACTCGTACGGCGAGTCGATCGGGGGCAGCGTCGAGTCTTCGGCCGGCCGGCTCTTGCGGAACTGCTCGAGCAGGTCCGAGCGCAGGTTCTTCGGATCGAGGAATTTCTCGAGGCGCACGGCCGCGAGTTCGCGGATCTGCTCCTCGGTGTAATCGACGCCGCGCTTGTCGCGGACCCGCCGGCGGATCTGCTCCATGATCTGCTCGACGTCGACCGAATCGGAACGCACGTGGAAATCGGACATGTGAAAGACCTCAGGCCTTGGACAGGTGAGTCGAGTGACGCCGGCGGCTCGCGAACTCCGGCGCCTCCCTGATGCACGTGCCCAGGATGCCCACGGACTGGCCGAGCGCGCGCCTGCCGAGGCGCGGCGCGACGGCGGGCGCCTCGCCCACCGTGGGGAAACCATTGGCGTCGGGGGTGAGCGTCTCCCAGTTCTGGAAGAGCCGTCCCCAGGGTGAGTTCAACGCCTCGTGCATGTTGCGGTCGGCGTTGAGCGGATACCAGAAGCTGTCGTGGTAGAGCACGCTGGCGATGTAGGCCCACGGCGCCAGCACGGTCTTGAGCGACCACTCGATCGGCTTGCGCAGCGGCCCCCAGTAGATCTTGTGCTGCATCCGCGAGGCGAAGGTCATTTCGCGGAAGGGCCCGTCGAAGCGCCAGTTCTCGTTCGCGGCGTCGACATCGCCGACGACCTCGATGTCGCGCGGGTCGCCGCAGCCCAGGCCGAGGTCGTGCGCCAGGCGGATGAACCTGATCGACATCGGGTCCATGCCCATCAGCCTGGCGGCCACCGCGTCGATGGCGACCTGGTCGGCACTCGCCAGGATGACGTTCTTCACGTGCGGCACCATGCAGCGCGGACCGGGACCGTCGCCCGCGAAGGTGCCGTCCATCACCGCGAACACACCGCGGTGAATCTTCTTCTGGATCATCAGGAGGTCGACGAGCGTCTCGTGAATCACCGGATGCGTCCAGTGCCGCTTCTCGTTGAGCAGCCCGCCGAACGCGTTCTTCATCGCGCCCGTGGTGGTCGTGAAGACGTGTGTCTTCACCGTGGGCAGGTGGATGATGTTCTCGCCGATGAAGCGGCGGGGGATCATGAAGCCGTCGGGATACACCTCATTGAGGCAGAGGAACTGCTTCGTGAGATCGCCGACGGCGTCCTTGATGTTGACCCAGTCCTCGTTGCCCTCGTAGAGGTGCACGTTTTCCAGGCCGTGTGCCTCGACGACGTTGACCTGCTTGTTCTCGCGCTCGCCGAGGTGGGCATCGATGACCACCGTGCGGTTGTGGCAGGCGTGGATCAGATCCTTGCTGTAGCCGTCGGCGAGCATCGCCCGGATGACGCCGTCGAGCTGCCAGGGCGTCGTCGAGCAGCCGGGGAAGAAGAAGTGCCACGAGATGTTGATCTTGAGCCCGGTCTCGGCGTCCTTGGGCAGCACGTCCTGATACCCGGCGAGGTTCATCAGGCGATGGTGATCGCTGATGACCGTCGCGGGCGACGTGCGGAGGATGGCGACTTTGCTCCTGCTCATGGCCTGCGCTCAGATTCCGAAAGGCCGATAGATGACCGACGTGGTCACGAGGCCCCAGAGTCCGACGCAGATGAGCAGCGGGCGATCCGTGATCAGCAGCTCCGACGGGTTGCCCCCGCCGTCCCGGCGGTGCACCAGATACAGGTACCGCAGGATGCCGTAGATCGGAAAAGGAATGGTCAGCACCAGGTTGTGGGTGCCGAATCGCTCAACTGTGTCCGGACTCGTGCAGTAGATGATGTACGCCATCAGCGTGGAGGCCGTGACGACGCCGATCATCTGATCGAGGAGATAAGGGTTGTATTCGTCGAGGATGCGCCGGTGTCCGCTGGCACCGGCGGTGAGCAGGGTGAGCTCGTGGCGGCGCTTGCTGAGGCCGAGGAACAGCGCCAGCAGCACCGTGCAGACGAGCAGCCAGTCGCTGACCGGCACCGCGATCGCGGCGGCGCCGGCATAGGTGCGCAGCACGAAGCCGATCGCAATCGACAGCACGTCGATGATGACGAGGTGCTTCAGCCAGCGGGAATAGAGGGCGAAGAGCGCGAGGTAGGCGGTGGACGCGGCGGCGAACGAGGGGCCAATCCAGATCGCGGCGCCGAGCGCGCCCGTGGCGATGATTCCCGCCCAGGCGGCGGCCGTGCCCGGCGCGAGGTCGCCGGCCGCGATCGGCCGCAGCCGCTTCATCGGATGCAGCCGGTCGTTCTCGCGGTCGTAGAGATCGTTGACGAGATAGACGACGCCAGACAAGGCGCAGAACACGACAAATGCCGCCAGCGCCATGGCGACGGCGGCGGGATCGAACAGCTTGAGGCCGAAGGGCAGGGCCGCGAGGACGAACAGGTTCTTGGTCCACTGCTGCGGCCTGAGAGACGTAATCAGGCTCCGCAGCATGGACCGGTCGTTCGCTCGCGTTGCTCCGGTCTCTCGCATCTCGAGATCCGGGTAGGTTGGGCGCGCCATGGAGCGCGACAGCAGCAGGGCTGCTACGCCGAGAAGCTCTTGATGGCGTCGGCTTCCGAGTCGTAGGTGTCGAACACCGTCAGCAGCTTCGTGATCGCGAGCAGGTCCTCGATCCGCTTCGTCAGATTGAGGAGCTTCAGGCTGCCGCCCTGCTTGCTGACGGTCGTGTGGGTGCGCACGACTTCGCCCAGGCCGGCCGAATCGATGTACGGCACGCCCTCGAGATTTAGCACGATCTTCTTGTTGCCCGCGGCGAGCAGGTTGCTGATGGCCTGCCGCAGAAATTCGTCGCCCTCGCCGAGCGTCATCTTGCCCGTGAGATCCAGAATCGTGACGTCGCTGACCTTGCGTTCGGCGATTTCCATGCCGGTGATCCTCTCTGCCAACGTGAGCCCGCGACCCGGGGGGGCGGCGGGGGCTGTCCAAAAACGGTGAAGCCCCTGAACACAAAGCGTTTACGCTGTGTTCAAGGGCCCGAATGTTACCCACGAACCGCCGAGTGCGTCAACGAAAGAACTATGCAATCGGCCGGTCGGGATGCGAAACGACTACTCCGCCTCGCGACGCTGCTTCTTCCGGTTGCGCTTGCGCGCCAGCGCCTGCTTCGCCCGGCGCTTGTCGCCCGGCTTGAGGTAGAAGGAGTGCTTCTTGATGTCCTTGATGATGTCCTCTTGCTGGACCTTGCGCTTGAAGCGGCGCAGGGCTGACTCGATGGACTCGCCTTCCTGGATCTTCACCTCGGCCATCTCGAATTCACCTCCCCTCTCTATGGCGTTCCCGGCCGCCCCTGAGGCGGGCCGGGTGAATATGTTAGGCTATCACACGACATTGCCCTCCCACGTGGGCAAATCGCCGGTGCGCAGAATTGCGCGCTTCTCCCGCAACTCACTGAAAACAGGCCGGATGCTGGCATGAAGCTGCTCGTTGTCGGTGCCGGTGCCCGCGAACACGCCCTGGCGGCGGCTCTCGAACGGGGCGGCGCGTCCGTGGTGTGCGCGCCGGGTAACCCCGGCATCGCCCGCGACTTCCGCGTCGTGCCCCTTGACGCCACGAGTCCGGCGGCGGTGCTCGCGCTGGCGGTGGCTGAAGCCGTGGACCTGACGGTCATCGGCCCGGAGGCGCCGCTCGCGGCGGGCGTGACCGACCATTTCCTCGCCGCCGGCCGCTCCATCTTCGGGCCGACGAAGGCTGCCGCGCAACTCGAGACCAGCAAGGCCTTCGCGAAAGGGTTGATGGCGCGGCACGGCGTGCCCACGGCCCGGGCCCTCGTCTGCGACAGCGCGAACGAGGCGATGGCCGCGCTCGCGCAGGGCACACTCGGCTGGCCGGTCGTCGTGAAGGCCGACGGCCTGGCCGCCGGCAAAGGCGTCATCATCGCGCCGGATCGCGCCGCGGCCGAAACCGCCGTGCGGCTGGCGATGGTCGAAGGCGGTTTCGGCGCCGCCGGCGCCCGGGTCGTGCTCGAGGAGTGCCTCGTCGGGCCGGAACTGTCGTACTTCGTGATCGCCGCCGGCGAACACTTCGTCGCCTGCGGCACCGCGCAGGACCACAAGCGCCTGCTCGATGGCGACGAGGGGCCGAACACCGGCGGCATGGGTGCGTTCTCGCCGAGTGTGCTCGTCGATGACCTGTTGCGCGAGCGCATCGAACGAGAGATTGTCGGCCCGGTGCTGCGCGGCATGGCCGCCGAAGGCGCGCCGTTCACCGGCTTCCTCTACTGCGGACTGATGCTCACGGCCGAGGGGCCGAAGGTGATCGAGTTCAATTGTCGCTTCGGCGATCCCGAGGCGCAGGTGGTGCTGCCGCTGCTCGACGAGCCGCTGGCACCCGTTCTGGCGCTGGCCGCTGCTGGCAGCCCGCTGCCGGCGGCACTTCGGTTCAGCGGCGACACGGCCGTGGGCGTGGTGGTGGCGGCCGGCGGGTATCCCGGCTCGCTCGATACCGGCCATCCCATCGAGGGGCTCGATCGCGTGCGCGCCGAATGTCCGGCGGTGGACGTGCGGTTTGCCGGCGTGGCCGAGCGCGACGGAGCACTCGTCGTGAGCGGCGGACGCGTGCTGACGCTCGTGAGCCGCGCCCCGCGGTACGGGGCCGCCATCGCGGCCGCATACGACGCTGTGCGCCGCATCCACTTCCACGGCATGCAGTTCCGCACCGATATCGGCGCCCGGGCGCTCGCCGCCGCACGGCCGTGAAGTACGCCGTCGTCACCTTCGGGTGCCGCGTGAATCAGGCCGACTCGCTGGGCGTCGAGGCCGCGCTCACCGCGGCCGGCGCCACGGCGGTATCGAGCGAGACGGCCGACGTGGTGCTCGTGAACACGTGCTCGGTCACGGCGAGCGCCGACCAGGGGGCGCGCCAGACGATCCGCCGCATCCACCGTGAGAATCCAGGCGCCCGCATCGTGGTGACGGGCTGCTTTGCGTCGCGCGCGCCGGTGGAAGTCGCGGCGCTGCCGGGCGTGTCGGCGATTGTGCCGAACACGGCGAAGTCCACGCTGCTGCCGCTGCTCGGCGTGGCGTCCGCGGAGGGGCCCTGTGGCCGCGTGCCCGGTCCGGGACTCATGGGCCGCACGGCCTGGACCCTCCGGGCGCAGACCGGCTGCGACGAAGCCTGCAGCTACTGCATCATTCCGAAGACCCGCGGCACGAGCCGCAGCCGGACGCTCGGGGACATCCTCGCCGAATTGCGCCGTGTGCTCGCCGCCGGCTACAAGGAGGTCGCGCTCACCGGTGTGCACCTGGGCGCCTGGGGACGCGATCTGACGCCGCTAAACGCGCTCGGCGAGTTGCTCGTCGCACTCGCCACCGAGCCCGGCGACTTCCGCGTGCGCGTGAGTTCGCTCGAGCCGATGGACTGCACCGATGCGGTGCTCGACGTCATCGCCGGGCATCCCGGCCGCTTCGCCGCCCACCTGCATCTGCCGCTGCAGCACGCGGACAACGACCTGCTGGCGGCCATGCGCCGGCCCTACACGATCGAGCGCTACGCCGCGCTCGTCGACGCCGTGCGCCGCCGTCTGCCGGAGGCGGCCATCGGCTCGGACGTCATCGTCGGTTTTCCAGGTGAAACCGACCGGCAGGCAGACGCGCTGGCCACCTACCTCGAGGCATCGTCGCTCACGCACCTCCACGTGTTCCCGTATTCCGATCGGCCGGGGACCGCGGCCGAGGCGCTGCCCGGCAAGGTCCATGGCGCCGTGGTGAAGGCGCGTGCCCAGCGGCTGCGTGATGTGTCGCGCACGCTGGCCACGCGGTTTCGTACCGCGCAGACCGGGCGCACACGGCCGGCGCTGACGATCGATGATGGCCGCACGGCCGTGACCGACAACTACCTGCGTGTGCCTGTGCCGCCCGGTCGCGCGCGCAACGAGTGGGTCGATGTGGTGGTGCCGCCGCCGGAAGGTGCCGTCGCCGCCGGCTGATCGCCGGCTCAGGAGATCGGGGCCGGGAGCAACGCCTTCAGGGCGTTGTCGATGTGCGTGCGGAACGTCTCGGCCGCGTGCCCCTCGGGCACTTCTTCATACCTCACGTCGGCCGACGCCTCGGCCAGCGCCGTGCGCAAGGTCCGCGCGCCTTTGACGTCCGTGTCGTAGACGGCGCCGAGTACGAAGAAGCGCACGCCGTGGATGGCGCGCTGGCCTTGCGCCTGGTTGGTGATGAGTGTCGCGGCCTGTGCCGGGGGCGCGAGCGCGGCGCAGAGGCCGAAGATCCCCGGGTACTCGACCGCCAGATCCACCGCGCCGTACGCACCAAGGGAACTGCCGAAGATGAGTCGCTGTTCGGGCGCCGGGAAGGTGCGGAGCTTCGCGTCGATCGAGGGGATCAGTTCGGTCGCGACGAATGCCCGCCACGCGGGATTACGCGAGTACTCCTCCTGCCGGCTGCCCGGTTCGACGAACACCGCAATCACCGGCGGGATCGTCTTTGTCGCGATCATCCGGTCGAGCACCGCGGGCACGTCCATCCAGTCGGTGTAGTTGCCACCGTCGAGGAAGTAGACGGTCGGGTAGATGTCCTGCGAGCCTTCGTAGCCGACGGGGCGGTAGGTCCACACGCGGCGCGAGGCCTTGAGGGCCCGGCTCTCGAAGACCTGTTCGGTGACGGTGCCCTTCGCGCTCGCAGCCGGCCCCTCGGCCTCGGGATGCCCCGAGAAGAAAGGCATCCGGACCTCGGAACGTTCGCCGGAGAACGTGCGGATTCGGCGCGGGTTGCGCGGGTCTGGCGCCGTGTCCTTCTCGTACAGGAACACATACTCGAGCCGGGCGTTCGTGAAGGCGGTGGTCTCGACATACGACCACGGTGTGCCCTCGATGCGGATGGGCGTGCCGGCCTTCGGGTCGTACCCCTGCGGCGTCGTGGCCCAGTTGTTGAAGTCGCCGACGATGCGGGGGATGCGGCCCGCCGGATCGTCTTTCACGAAGAAGGTCAGACGCGCGTTCTGATCCACGACGGGATTGCCGCCGCGTACCTCGAGGAAGCGCTCGACCATGGCGGTTCGTGCCTGCGGATCGTCTTCCCGCGCCGCCCGCTTCAGCAGTTCCTGCGCCGTGCGCGGCTCGCCGGCGCAGCCGAGACCGCAGGCGGTGAGAAGGACGAACGTGACGGAGCAGAGCGATCGGCGCATGGGACGGCAGGCGGAATCAGAGCGCGGCGGCCAGGGCCTGGGCGGCGCTCTTCGCGCGGCCGCCCTCCACGATGAGCTGACCGCAGGCGGCACGGATGTCGCGGCCGCGGCTCTTGCGCACGGACACGGTCATGCCGCGCTCGGCCAGCACCCGCGCGAACGCGTCCACGCGGCGGTCGGACGGGCGGTCGAAGGGGATGCCCGGCGCGGCGTTCAGGGGAATGAGATTGACCTTCGCCTTGATGCCATCGAGCAGGCGCACCAACCGGCGGGCATCGGCCACGGTGTCGTTCACGCCGTCGAGCATCACATATTCAAAGGTGATGCGGCTGCGCCTGGCGAGCGGAAAACGCCGGCAGGCGTCGATGATCGCCTGCAGGCCGTACTTGCCGGTGGGCGGCACGATCGCCATCCGCTGCTCCTGCGTGGTGGCGTGGAGCGAGATGGCCAGGTTCGGCATGAGCGGCTCGGCGGCGAGTTTGTCGAGCATCGGCACGAGGCCCACGGTGGAGAGCGTGACCCGCCGGGGCGGCAGCGCCAGGCCCTGCGGGTCGTTCAGCAGTGCCAGGGCCTTCATGGTGGCGTCGTAGTTGTGCAGCGGCTCGCCCATGCCCATGAGCACGATGTTGAAGACCGAGTCGAGCAGGCCCGTCGCCCGTGCCAGCACGCGCACCTGCGCGGCGATTTCGCCCGCCGTCAGATGGCGCACGAGGCCCATCTTGCCGGTCAGGCAGAAGGCGCACCCCATCGCGCAGCCGACCTGCGTCGAGACGCAGAAGGTCTGCGACGGCGTGTCGGGAATGAAGACGCACTCGATCTGGCGCCGATCGGCGAAGGCCAGCACGAGCTTGCGGGTGCCGTCTTCCGACACGTCCTGCCGCACGATCGCCGGCGTCGTGAATGGCAACTCGGCGGCGAGCGTGGCCCGCAGGTCGCGGCCGAGGTCGCTCATCTCGTCGTAACTGGTCGCGCCGCGCTTCCAGACCCAGGCGAAGATCTGCTTCGCGCGGAAGCGGGGCAGGCCACGCGCGACGATCCACGCCTCGAGGTCGGCGAGGCTCAGTTCGGCGAGGTCGGTCGGGGTGTCGCGTTGCACGGGTATCTCACGCGCTTTCTGCGACTTGCGCGAACGTCGAGTGTAGCATCCGGGGCCGTTGCCGCTCCGGCCGCTGCTCATGCTTGCGCGGCGTGGGTGTGCATGATATGATTGAACCTAATTCCTTCCCAGTCAATACTTTAGAGGTCTTTCAAGACCCGAGAGGTCTGCCCGCCATCGTGCCCGACGCTGCCATCCGACGTGAGGTCCTGCCCAACGGACTTCGCCTGGTCACCGAACGCATGCCGCACGTGCGTTCCGTGAGCATCGGCGTGTGGCTCACGCGGGGGTCGCGCCATGAGCCGCGCGTGCACGAAGGCATCGCGCACTTCGTCGAGCACATGCTCTTCAAGGGCACCGAGACGCGCTCGGCGGAAGACCTCGCCCAGCAGATCGACTCGATTGGCGGCCATCTCGACGCGTTCACCTCGAAGGAATACGCCGGCTACTTCATCAAGGTGCTCGACGAGCATCTGCCGCTAGCCGTCGACGTGCTCTCGGATCTGGTGACCTCGCCGGCCTTCGACGCGGCCGAAATCGAGCGTGAGAAGAAGGTCGTGCTCGAAGAGATCAAGATGGTCGAGGACACGCCCGACGACCTCGTGCACGAGATTTTCGCCGGCGCGATGTGGCCCGGGCACCCGCTGGGCCGGCCGATCCTCGGCGAGCCCGACACGGTCTCGGCGCTCTCGCGCGCCGCCCTGCGCGAGTACTTCCAGGATGCGTACGTCGCGCCGAACTTCATCGTGGCGGCGGTGGGGAACCTGGAACACGAACGTGTGCGGGATCTCGTGGCCGCGGCGTTCGCGAAAGCCGGCGTGACCGGCGCGCCGATCGCGGAATCGCTGCCCGCGCCGGCCTCCGAAGTGGTCGTCCGCACCAAGGACCTGGAGCAGAGCCACGTGTGCCTTGGCGGTCCGGGGCTCTCGCACGGCGACGCCGACCGCTACGCCGCCTACGCCCTCAACACGATGCTCGGCGGCTCGATGAGCTCGCGGCTGTTCCAGAACGTGCGCGAGAAGCGCGCCCTGGCGTACTCGGTCTTCTCCAGCCTCAGCACCTACCGCGACACCGGCGCCGTCACGATCTACGCCGGCTGCGCCAATGACGCCGTGGGCGAGCTCGTGGACGTGGTGATGGGCGAGCTGCGCCGTCTCAAGGCAGAACCGCTCGTGCCTGGTGAACTGCGGCGCGCGCAGGACCATCTGAAGGGCAGCCTCATGCTGGGCCTCGAGAGCACGTCGAGCCGCATGACCCACCTCGCCCGGCAGGAAATCTACGGCGATACCGGTGAGTCGCTCGACGACATGCTGGTCGCCATCGACGCGGTCACCGATGCCGACGTCGCCCGCGTGGCGTATCGGCTCTTTCCCACGGGCACCCTCAGCCTCACGGTGCTCGGCGGCGGCACGCCCGCCACCATCGAGGCGGAACAACTGGCTCTCGCATGATTCGGCGCTACACGAACCCCGAGATGGGGCGCATCTGGACGGAAGAACGGCGCTACGACACGTGGCTGGCCGTGGAACTGGCCGCGGCCGACGCGATGGCCGCGGTGGGTATCGTGCCGGCCGACGCCGCCCGGGAACTCCGCGAGAAGGCCCGCTTCGACATCGCCCGCATCGAGGAAATCGAGAAGACGACGCAGCACGACGTCATCGCGTTCACAACGTCGGTTGCCGAGCACGTCGGCCCCGCCGCCCGCTGGCTGCACTTCGGCCTCACCTCGTCGGACGTCGTCGACACGGCGCAGGCGCTCCAGCTGGTCGAGGCCACCGACCTGATCCTGAAGCTGCTGGGTGGCCTGCGCGAGGCCATCCGCGCCCGCGCCGAGGAACACCGCCGCACGCCGATGATCGGCCGCACCCACGGCGTGCACGCCGAACCGATGACCTTCGGCCTCAAGCTGGCGCTCTGGTACGACCAGCTCGGGCGCGACATCGGCCGCGTGACGCGGGCGCGGGCGGCCATCGCCGTCGGCCAGATCTCGGGCGCCGTGGGCACCTTCGCGCACCTGGACCCGTCCATCGAAGCGGACGTCTGCCGCCGTCTCGGCCTGGCGCCGGCGCCGATTTCGACGCAGGTCATCCAGCGTGATCGTCACGCCGAACTGATGTCGGCGCTCGCCATCGCCGGCGCGTCGCTCGAGACCTTTGCGCTCGAGATTCGCGGGCTCCAGAAGACGGAGATCGGCGAGGTCGAGGAGCCGTTCGCCAAGGGCCAGAAGGGCTCCTCGGCGATGCCGCACAAGCGCAATCCGATCGGCTGCGAACAGATCGTCGGCCTGGCCCGCCTGCTGCGCGCCAACGCGATGGCGGCCTTCGAGAACGTGGCGCTGTGGCACGAGCGCGATATTTCGCACTCGTCGGTCGAGCGCGTGATCCTGCCCGACAGCTTCATCGCGCTCGATCACATGCTGCGGCGTTTCACCCGTATCGTGAGCGGGATGGTGGTCTACGCCGACCGGATGCGCGAGAATCTCGAGCGGTCGCGCGGCGTGGTGTTTTCCGGGCAGGTGCTGCTGGAGCTGGCCCGCCGCGACATTTCGCGCGAGCAGGCGTATGAATGGGTGCAGCGCAATGCCATGCGGTCGTTCCACGAGCGCCTGGATTTCAGAACGCTGCTGCTGGCCGATGCGGACGTGATGCGCGTGCTCGGCGCGCGCGAGATCGATCGGGCGTTCGATCTCGATGAACAGTTGCGGAACGTGGACGCGATCTTCGCGCGGGTCTTCGCCGCCCCCGCCGCGTAGAAGGAACGGAACGACGATGCGAGCGCGAGTGTATGTGACCCTGAAGCCGTCGGTGTTCGACCCGCAGGGCCGTGTCGTGGCCGAAGCCCTCCACACGCTGGGCTACGGTGACGTGCGCGACGTGCGGCAGGGGAAGTTCTTCGAAGTGGAACTCGAGGGCGACGACCGCGCCTCCGCCGAGGCCCGCGTGGCCGAGATGGCGGCGACGCTGCTCGCCAATCCCGTCATCGAAAGTTACCGGGTCGAAGTGCTGTGACGTTCGCGGTCATCGTCTTCCCCGGGTCGAACTCCGACTACGACGCCTTCCACGCGGCGAGTGCCGTGGTTGGCGCCGAAGCCTCGCTCGTCTGGCACAAGGACACGAGCCTCGGCGGCGCCGATGCCGTCATCCTGCCCGGGGGGTTCGCCCACGGCGACTATCTGCGCACCGGCGCCATCGCGAAGTTCTCGCCGATCATGGCGGCGGTGCGCGCGTTCGCCGAGCGCGGCGGTCCGGTGCTCGGGATCTGCAACGGCTTCCAGGTGCTGCTCGAGGCGGGTCTGCTGCCTGGCGCGATGGTGCGCAATCGCGGCATCAAGTTCGTGTCGAAGATGGTGCCCGTGCGCGTCGACGCCACGGACACCCCCTTCACCGGCGCCTGCGCGGCTGGCCAGGTGCTGCACATGCCGATTGCGCACGGTGAGGGCAACTACTTCGCCGAACCTGCGGTGATCGAGGCACTCGAGCGCGACCGGCAGGTCGTGTTCCGCTATGTCGACGAGACTGGCCAGGCCTCCGCGGCGGGCAATCCCAACGGCTCCATCAACAACATCGCCGGCATCTGTAATGCGCGGCGCAACGTCGTCGGCTTGATGCCTCATCCCGAGCGGGCCTGCGAAGCCTCGCTCGGCAGTGCCGACGGACGCCTGGTGCTCGACTCGATGGTGCAGGCGTTCGCCGCCGGCGTGGCCGGGGGACGGTCGCTGGCATGAGCGGCGTGGCTCGTCCGTCGTCATCCTCGGGCCGCGCGGGCACGTCGCGCGCCGTCGGCATGGCGATGCTCGGCTCTGCCGTCGCGATGGCGACACTGGCGGCCCTGGCCTACGCCGGCGTGCTGCCGTTCGACGACACGGTCCGTGGATGGGTCTCGGCCGGCGTTGCCGCGGCCGCTGTCATCGACGGTGCGATTGGCATCTATTTCCTGCGGGCAGCCTCCTGAGTCATGAGCGTGATCGATCGCAAGGTTCTCGAACAGCACGGTGTCACCGAGGGCGAGTACGCCCGGATCCAGGAGCTGCTCGGCCGCGAACCGAACATGCTCGAACTGGGCCTGTTCTCGGTGATGTGGTCGGAGCACTGCAGTTACAAGAGCTCCCGCGTGCACCTGAAGACGTTGCCCACCACCGGGCCGCGCGTCGTGCAGGGGCCCGGCGAGAATGCCGGTGCGGTCGATATCGGCGACGGGCTGGCCGCCGTCTTCAAAATCGAATCGCACAACCACCCGTCGTTCATCGAGCCCTATCAGGGCGCGGCGACCGGTGTCGGCGGCATCATCCGTGACATCTTCACGATGGGCGCGCGTCCGATCGCGTTGCTGAACGCGCTGCGTTTCGGGTCGCTCGAGACGCCGCTGGCGCGCCGTATCTTCTCGGGCGTCGTGGCCGGCATCGGCGGTTACGGCAACAGCATTGGCATCCCGACCATCGGCGGCGAGATCGTGTTCGACCCGATGTACGCCGGGAATCCGCTGGTGAACGTGCTGTGTCTGGGCCTTGCCCGGCACGACGAGATCATCAAGGGGCAGGCGAGCGGCGTCGGCAACCCGGTGTACTACGTCGGGGCCCGCACGGGCCGCGACGGCATCCACGGCGCCACGATGGCTTCGGCGGAGTTCGACGAGTCGTCTGCGGAGAAGCGGCCGGCGGTGCAGGTCGGTGACCCCTTCATGGAGAAGCTCCTCATGGAGGCCTGCCTCGAGGTCATGAAGACCGACGCGCTCGTGGGCATCCAGGACATGGGGGCTGCCGGGCTGACCTGCGCGACCTCGGAAATGAGTTCACGCGGCAACTGCGGCATGGACGTCGAGGTTTCACTGGTGCCGCAGCGCGAAACCGGCATGACGCCGTACGAAATCATGCTGTCGGAATCGCAGGAGCGCATGCTGCTCGTGGCCAAGGCCGGACGCGAACGCGAGGTCGAGGCGGTGTTCGAGAAGTGGGACCTGCACGCCGTGCGCGTCGGCCACGTCACGGCATCCGACCGGGTCCGTCTCTTCCACCACGGCGCGCTCGTGGCGGACGTGCCCACCAAGGCCCTCACCGACGAAGGTCCCGTGTACCGCCGGCCGATGTCGCGGCCGTCGTGGCAGACCGCGGTGCAACAGCTCGATCTGGCGCCGCTGTCGCCGCCCGGCACCTCGCAGGCCGCCTTCGAGTCTCTGCTGGCCTCGCCCATCATCGCGAGCAAGCGCTGGGCCTTCAATCAGTTCGACCACAGCGTCGGCACCAACACCATCGCCCAGCCCGGCACGGCGGCGGGGGTGGTGCGCATCAAGGGCGCCACGCAGGGGCTGGCCGTCTCTGTCGACGGCAACGGCCGCCACTGCTACCTCGACCCGTATCGCGGCGCCATGCTGGCGGTGGCCGAGGCCTCGCGCAACGTCGCCTGTGCCGGCGCCGAGCCGATCGGCGGCACGAACAACCTGAACTTCGGCAACCCCGAGCGCCCCGAGATCATGTGGCAGTTCGGGGAGGCCGTGCGTGGGATCGGCGATGCCTGCCGCGCGCTCGACGTCCCGATTACGGGCGGGAACGTCAGCCTCTACAACGAAACCGAGGGTCGGGCGATCTATCCCACACCGGTGCTCGGTGTGGTCGGCCTGCTGGCCGACGCGTCGCAGACGGTGACCCGAGTCTTCCAGTCGGCGGGTGCCGCTGTCGTGCTGCTCGGCGAGAATCGAGGCGAACTCGGCGGCTCGGAGTACCTGGCCCGCCTCCTGGACCTCGTGCAGGGCGAACCGCCGGCTCTCGACCTGGCCGCTGAACGCGCCCTGCAGACGCTGGTCGTGAGCCTCGTGCGTGGCAGGCTCGTGCAGTCGGCGCACGACTGTTCGGACGGCGGTCTCGCCGTGACGCTCGCCGAGTGCACGTTCGGCTCGGGCGGCATCGGCGTCGAAGTGGCCCTGGACGGCGTGAAGACGGTGCCAGCCTCGTTCGTCGAGGCCGCCACGTTGTTCGGGGAGAGCGCGTCACGTGTTGTGGTGTCGGTTGCCGACGGTCACGTGGCACAGGTGCTCGGTGCGGCTGCCTCGGCGGGTGTGCCGGCGCAGGTCATCGGCCGCACCGGCGGCGGCGACATCCGGATCGACGTGGATGGGACCACCGCCGTGCTCCTGCCGGTGGCGGCGGCGGAAGGCGTATGGGCGACGGCGATCGGGCGGCGGATGCAGTCGGTGGCGGCGGGCGCGGCATGAGGCCGCGGTTCCTCCTTCAGGGTCGGTGACAACGGGGACTCGCGATGTTCGACAAGCTTCACGAGGAATGCGGCGTCTTCGGCATCTACGGGCACCCCGAGGCAGCCAACATGGCCTACCTCGGGCTCTACGCGCTGCAGCACCGCGGCCAGGAAAGCGCCGGCATCGCGGTAGCCGACGGTCTGCGGATCCGCGCGCTGCGCGAGATGGGCTACGTGGCCGAGATCTTCACGCAGCCGGCCCTGGCGACGCTGCCCGGGCACATCGCCATCGGCCACACGCGGTATTCGACGGCTGGCGAGAGCACCGTGGCCAACGCCCAGCCGCTGCTCATCGACTGCGTGCACGGCCAGGTCGGTATCTGCCACAACGGCAACATCGTCAACGCGCGTGAGATTCGCGACGAGCTGGTGCGTCAGGGCTCGATCTTCCAGACCAACAGCGACACCGAAGTGGCCCTGCATCTGTTCGCGCGCTCGCAGGCGCCGGTTGTGGACGAGGCCATCGTCGAGTCTGTGGCCCGGCTTACCGGCGCGTTCTCGTTCGCTTTCATCACCAAGGACCGGCTGGTGGCCGTGCGTGACCCGCACGGCTTCCGTCCGCTGGCACTCGGCCGGCTCGGCGACGGCTGGGTCGTCTGTTCCGAGACCTGCGCCATGGATCTCGTGGGCGCGACGTTCGTCCGCGACGTCGAGCCAGGCGAGGTGCTGATTCTCGGTCCCGACGGACCGAAGTCCGTGCGCCCGTTTCCGCCGGCCCCGTCGGCCCACTGCATCTTCGAGCACGTCTACTTCGCCAGGCCCGACAGCGAGGTGTTCGGCAAGAGCGTGAGCGACGTGCGCACGAACCTCGGCCGCCAGCTGGCCCGCGAAACCGGCGTGCCCGCCGATGTCATCGTGCCGATACCCGACTCCGGCGTGTGCGCCGCCATCGGCTACGCCGATCAGTCGGGCATTCCGATGCGGATGGGGCTGATCCGCAATCACTACGTGGGACGCACGTTCATCGAGCCGGCGCAGTCCATCCGCCATTTCGGCGTCAAGGTGAAGCTGAATCCGGTGCGCAGTCTGCTCAAGGGGCAGCGTGTCGTGCTGCTCGACGACTCGATCGTCCGCGGCACGACCAGCCGGAAGATCGTGAAGATGGTGCGCGCCGCCGGTGCGGCGGAAGTCCACGTGCGAATCAGCTGTCCGCCGACGATCTCACCGTGTTTCTACGGCGTGGATACGCCGCAGCGCAGCGAACTCATTGCGGCGACGCACACGCTCGAGGAGATTCGGAAGTACCTCGACGCCGACTCGGTGGCGTATCTGAGCCTCGAAGGGCTGCTCGCGGCGGTGACGCCCGACAGCGGCCGGTACTGCACGTCGTGTTACACGGGCAAGTATCCCGTGGCGTTTCCACGCGACCAGGCAGCGTATCTGCAGCTCACGCTGAAGCTCGACGGCAAGGGCGCCGCGGCGGCGCCGAGCGTCCCTCAGGCGGAGCCTGTGGCATGAGCGGCACGAGCTACAAAGCAGCGGGCGTCGACATCGATGCCGGCAACGAGACCGTCCGCCGTATCAAGTCGATCGCGCGCGGCACCTTCACTCCGGGTGTGCTCTCCGAGATCGGCTCGTTCGGCGGGCTGTTCTCGATGGCGTCGGGCGGCTGGACCGATCCGGTGCTCGTCTCGAGCGCCGATGGCGTCGGCACGAAGCTCAAGGTGGCGTTCATGGCCGGCGTGCACGACACCATCGGCCGCGACCTCGTCAACCACTGCGTCAACGACATCCTCGTGCAGGGGGCGACACCGCTCTTCTTCCTCGATTATCTGGCGACCGGGCGGCTCTCGCCGGATGTGGCCGAGCAGATTGTGACGGGCCTTGCCGCCGCCTGCCGTGAGAACGGCTGTGCGCTGCTCGGCGGCGAAACCGCGGAGATGCCCGGCTTCTACGCTGACGGCGAGTACGACGTGGCCGGCTTCATCGTGGGTGCCGTCGAGCGCGCGAAGCTCGTGGACGGCAAGGGGCTGGCGCCCGGCGACGTGCTGCTGGCGCTGCCGTCAGTCGGACTCCACACCAATGGTTACTCGCTGGCCCGCCAGATTGTGTTCGAGCGCCTCGGCCTCACGGTCGACAGCGTGGTGCCCGAACTCGGCGAAACCGTGGGCGCGGCGCTGCTGCGACCGCACAAGTCCTACCTGCGGGCCGTGCAGCCGTTGCTGGCGGCCGGCGTGGTGAAGGGGCTGGCGCACATCACGGGTGGTGGTCTCACCGACAACCTGCCGCGCGTGCTGCCCGAGGGCACGGCAGCGGAGGTGCGGCGCGGTTCGTGGCCGGTGCTGCCGCTCTTCTCGTGGCTGGCCGACGCCGGTCAGGTGGAACTGGACGACCAGTACCGGGCCTTCAACATGGGGGTCGGGTTGGTCATCGCTCTGGCCGAGGCCGACGTGGCACGCGCCGAAGGACTGCTCACCGCTACGGGCGAGACGCCGCATCGCATCGGCCGCATCATCGAAGGAACGCCGGGCGTCGTGTATGCCTGAGGCCGGCGCCTCTCGCCGCCGCATCGGCGTGCTCGTGTCGGGCCGAGGCTCGAATCTCCAGGCCCTCATCGACGCGGTTGGCCGCGGCGATCTCGCGGCGACGATCGCCGTCGTGATCTCGAACGTCCCTGGTGCGGCCGCGCTCGACCGGGCGGCGGCCGCTGGCATCGAGACGCTCGTGCTTCCGCACCGTGACTGGCCAAGCCGCGAGGCCTACGACGAGGCGCTCGCGGCGGCACTGCGCGACAGGGGCGCCGAACTCGTCTGTCTCGCCGGCTTCATGCGCCGGCTGACGGGACGCTTCCTCGATGCCTTTGGCGGCCCGGTGCTGAACGTCCACCCGTCGCTGCTGCCCGCCTTTCCCGGCCTGGACGGGCCAGGGCAGGCGCTCGCCCATGGCGTGAAAGTGGCCGGGTGCACCGTGCATCTCGTCACGCCGGAACTCGATGCCGGCCCGATCGTGGCGCAGGCGGCCGTGCCTGTGCGGACCGACGATACGCACGACACGCTGGCGGCGCGCATCCTGGTCGAAGAACATCGGCTGCTTCCGTGGGCCGTCGGCCGCGTGCTTGATGGGGGCTGGCGCCTCGACGGACGGCGGTTCCTCGATGTCTGACGGGCGCGGCGTTCAGATCGCCGAGGCACTTCTCAGCGTCAGCACCGAGACCTCGGGCGGGCAGTTGATCCGCACGGGCGCCACGACCGTGCCCACCCCGCGACTGACGAACAGCGTGCAGTTGCGCTCGGTTGCCGGCCCGGCCACGACCGGGAAGCGGCGCGCGGCGATCGCTCCCAGGCCCGGTAGTACCACCTGTCCGCCGTGCGTATGGCCCGCCAGCACGAGCTGCACGTCGAAGGCGGCCGCTTCCTTCAGCCGGCGGGGATCGTGGGCGAGCAGGATGGTCGTCGGGCCGGCGCCGTTCAGCACGCGCGCGATGTCGCTCACCCGCCGCGTCCAGTAGCGCAGCCCGGCGATGTCCACCGTCTCGCCACGGATGGTCAGCCGTGTCCGTGCATCCTTCAGCACCGTGAATCCACGCGAGACCAGCGCCGCCGGCACGATGCGATCGTCGTCGTGGTTGCCGAGCACGGCCAGCGCGCCCATCGGCGCCGCCGCGAGCGGCGCCAGCATGTCGGCTGCCGGGACCGCCCGTGTCGTGTCGAGATCGGTGACGTAGTCGCCGCCGAGCGCGACGAGGTCGGGCCGCGCCTCGGCCAGCAACCGCACCGCGGCCCGCACGTCTTCATCGGGCACTGTCGGGCTCACGTGCACGTCGGTGATGAGACCCACCCGCAGGCCGTCGAGGGCCCGCGGGAGGCCCACGATGCGCAGGTCCGACTGCTCCAGCCGGATCTGATGGCGCTCGTAGGCCGCACCGTAGCCCACGCGGCCCACCATCAGGCCGGCGCCAGTGGCCATGAGGCCCTGCAGGGCTGCCCGTCGCGTCGGGCGCCAGCCTTCGTGTGACATCGGGTCGTGGCGCCATGTTAGCGCAGCTGCGCTGGCGCACCGGGCGGAGCGGTATAGTGATGCGCGTGAACGTTCTCGATGAACTCCGCTGGCGCGGTCTGCTCTACGACCGCACTGAAGGACTCGACGCCGCGCTGGCCGCGGGTTCGGTCACTGCCTACATCGGTTTCGATCCGACGGCGTCGAGCCTGCACGTCGGTTCGCTGCTGCCCATCATGAGTCTGGCGCGTCTGCAGCGCTTCGGTCACACGCCCATCGCCCTGGTCGGCGGCGGCACCGGCCTCATCGGCGACCCGAGTGGCAAGCTGAACGAGCGCGCACTGCTCACGGTGGAACAGGTGGAAGAGAATGCCGCCGGCATTCACCGGCAGCTCGAGCGCTTCCTCGACTTCGGCCCGTGCGCGAACGCCGCGCGCATGGTCAACAATGCCGACTGGCTGCGGCAGCTCTCGCTGCTCGACTTCCTGCGCGACACCGGCAAACACTTCACGATTCAGACGATGATGGCCCGCGACTCGGTGAAACGGCGGCTGGCGTCCGAAGACGGCCTCTCGTTCACCGAGTTCAGCTACCAGCTGCTTCAGGCGCACGACTACCTCGTGCTGCACGATCGGTTCGGCTGCACCCTGCAGGCGGGCGGAAGCGATCAGTGGGGCAACATCGTGGCCGGGTGCGACCTCATTCGCCGCGTTCGGGGCGCCAAGGCGCACGGTCTCGTGCTGCCGCTCGTCACGACGAGCGCCGGCACGAAGTTCGGCAAGACGGAAGCCGGCACCGTATGGCTCGACGCCGCGCGCACGTCGCCATTCCGCTTCTACCAGTTCTGGTTGAACACCGACGACCGCGATGTGGTGTCGTACCTGAAGTGGTTCACGATGCTCGACGCGGACGCGATCGGCGGCATCGAGTCGGCGCACGCGACGGCGCCTGAAAAGCGTACGGCGCAGCGGGAACTCGCCCGCACGATCACGCGAACGGTGCATGGTGACGACGAACTCGCCAGAGCCGAACGTGCCACGGCCGTGCTGTTTGGCGGCCGGTTGTCTGACGCCGATCCGGCCGATGTGCTCCTGGTGTTCGACGATGTGCCGTCGATGGCCATGCCGCGCGCAGAACTGCAGGGAGAGGGCCTTCCCGCCGCGGAACTCGCCATCCGCGCCGGACTGGTGGCTTCGAAGGGCGAGGCCCATCGCCTCATCAAGCAAGGCGGACTCTATGTCAACGACCGCCGACTGGCCGAGGGCGACAGCCGCATCATCGAAAACGACATGATCGGCGGACGCGTGCTGGTGCTGCGAAAGGGCCAGCGAGAGCGCCGCGTCGTGCGCGTCGAAGCATGATTCTGCACAGATCGACACCGAAATTGTTTGCGCTGGTGAGAAGCGCTTGACACTCTGGCGTCAGATGGTTACGATTTGAATCTCAGTCAGACACGTCGTTTCGGTCTGTAGACGATGTGCCCGCTCGGAACGCCTGCTCGGAAGTAACCGCCTGCGGTTCTTGCTCAGCGAAGGTTTTACGACGAGTGTTTTGCGCGGACCTGTCGACAACGAAACTGAAAAGTTTTTGTTGACACGGTAAAGGGGGCCGACGTAATCTTGGAAGGTTCCCCTGAAGAGCGTCGCGGCAACAAACGCGACGGGGAAATCGGGAAGAGCAAGCGTTCCCGGCCTCGGTTCTTTGAAAACTAGATAGAGCGTGCACACAGTCCGTTGAAGCTCGAGCGCAAGCAAGAGCGGCAGCGGATTTCAAAACCAGCCCGTCGAGTGTCAGCTGGTTCGCAACGGTTCTCGTGAAAGCGAGGGCTGAAGCGAGCCGACATAAGACGTAACAAACAGAAGAGCCGACAGGCTTCTCTGGTTTGAGAGATGCCCGAAGGGCCGCTGCAAGGCGCCCGGAGGACAGACCTTTTAACTTGAGAGTTTGATCCTGGCTCAGAATCAACGCTGGCGGCGTGCCTAACACATGCAAGTCGAACGCGAAAGGGACTTCGGTCCTGAGTAGAGTGGCGAACGGGTGAGTAACGCGTGGGTGACCTACCCTCGAGTGGGGGATAACGTTCCGAAAGGGACGCTAATACCGCATGACATTCCTGGTTTGAAGACTGGGAAATCAAAGCCGGGGACCGCAAGGCCTGGCGCTTGAGGAGGGGCCCGCGTCTGATTAGCTAGTTGGCGGGGTAACGGCCCACCAAGGCGACGATCAGTAGCCGGCCTGAGAGGGCGGACGGCCACACTGGGACTGAGACACGGCCCAGACTCCTACGGGAGGCAGCAGTGGGGAATTGTTCGCAATGGGCGCAAGCCTGACGACGCAACGCCGCGT
>JAEUQR010000025.1 GCA_016789705.1 Acidobacteriota bacterium | reverse complement strand
CTCAGGCGTGCCGGCGGCCGTCTGCGTCCACCACTCGTTCAGCCCTGCCGGCGTCGCGAACATCTCGAATACACGCGCCGCCGACACGCGCACGGGCAGACGGTGCAGGATGTCGGGCATGGCGACAGTTCTACACCGAATCGGCGCGGTTGTCTGCACGACGACAGGTGCGCCGGATCGCCCCGACGTGCGGTGTCAGTCATGGGAGCAGGCGTGGCGTCGGCAGTCGCGCTCGCGACGCCCCTCTCGGCGGCCGGCCGAGTTCGGCCGGAGGAAGTGCTTCGCGCCGAGTAGGCCTGGTATTCGTCTCGCACTGAGAGTCAAGTCGCGGTTCAGGCGACGTCGATCGACGTAAGGCTGTGACGCTGTCTTGCGTGTTTCAAGGAGAGGGGAGTCGGGTGTCGATCCGGCCTTAGTCGTTGAGAGACGCGGGTACTTCGGGAACGAATCCCACCCTCTCCGCCATCACAAAGCACTTGCCACCCTTTTTGCGCCCGCTCTCGCACTGCCAGACGCTCAAGATCAGGCAAGTGTCCGCCACCACGGGTCCCGGTTCCACCCACGTGGTGAGCTGGCAGCTGCTCGCCATCCGTGACGGCGTTCACGCGTGAGTACTCACCGCGGCCTGTGACTGCAGCCGCGACCGAAGCCACGGCGCTGCACGTTGGAGTGCCGCACGAGCCGGGCGCAGCCCGAGCATCGACATGAAGCCGTGCAGCGAGCCCGGCACCTCGTCGAGGGTGACCGCGACGCCGGCCTTCTGGAGACGCTCGGCGTAGGCGACGCCCTCGTCTCGGACGACATCGCACTGCGCGATCACCAGGTAGGCCGGGGCGCTGTCCGCCAGCGACGCCGCCCGAATGGGAGAAGGCCCACTCTCGTACCGCTGCGCCGCGTCGGGCACGTATTCGCGTCGAAAGTATCGGATCGCCTCCCGCGTGAGGACGTGGTCGATCGCATAGCTCTCGTGCGACGGCCGTTCCTCCGCACAATCGGTGACCGGGTACATAAGGAACTGGCCGGCCACCGGAACGAGGTTGGCCACGCTCGCGGCGAGGTTGCCTCCGGCGCTGTCACCGGCCACGGCGACGCGTCCCAATGCCACGAGTGCGCGGGTGACGGCCAGGGCGTCGTCGAGGGCGGCCGGATACCTGTGCTCCGGCGCACGCCGGTACTCCACGGACACGACCTCGTGCGTCGTCTCGGCCGCCATCGCGCGCGCGAGCCGATCGTGCGTCTCAATGCTACCGAGCATCCAGCCGCCGCCGTGGAAAAACACGATGGTGCCCGATCGTGCGTCATGCGGCCGGTAGCGTCGCACGGGCACGCCGGCGACTGACTCGTCGATCACCGAGGCCAGGTCTCGACCGTACCCGACGAGCCATCCTGGCCCTCGACTGGACCGCTCGAGCTCTCGACGCGCCTTCTCGGGACTCACGGTCTCGACCGGCGACAAGGCGAACCGCGACAGGGCGGCAATGAGTCTGAACGCGATCGTCGGTCGGGGCGCCACGGTCATCGCGCCCACATAAAGCCCGTCGCCAGCCCGACCTCGACGACGATCGAGACAGCGATCCCGGCGCTGACGCGCCTCGCGCGCCACTCGTACAGGCCCAGCGTCGCCAACACCGCGATCGCGAGACCCAGGCCCTCGCAGACCGCGGTCCGGAGCTCCGACGGCGGCGCCGATCGTCCAAGCCACAGCATCAGCGACAAACCCAGGTAGACCGCGCCGATGCGGCGGCTCATGACCAGACTCTCCGCAGGACTGCGTATGCCCCATTGCTTGAGCATGAGGGGCCCCGAGAGTAGGAACCCGACTCCGAGCAGGAGGCTGGCGACGGCAGCGGCCGTGGCCACGACGGAAAAAGTCATGTCGATCTCCTCAATTGCTCAGCGAGGGCGTCTCGCGAAGGAACTTGGGACCGTGAGTGCGCGCCAGCAGGAATGCCGCGGCCGATGCCGCGGTCACGGACAGACCCAGACCGCGTCCGTCCGCGCTCGTGCGCACGGGCTTCGCGGGTCCCTTCGTGATGGCGGCCATGCGGACCGCCACCCACTCCACATCGCTCGCCCGGAGCGCGGTCTCCATGCGCTCTTTGTCCTCGAGAATGGGGCGGAGGCGGCGTACCACGACCGGGAGCACGCGGCGCACCAGCCACGAGCCGCTACCGCCGGTGCCGATGTTCGACATGCACACCAGGCGACTGACACCGTGGGGCCGCATCGCGGCGAGCACTGCTTTCACAGAGTCGGACACCAGCGTCGTCGGTGCGCCCGTGCCCAGGCCGCCGATCCCCAGGCAGTGGATGACGGCATCGGCTCCGGCCACACACGCGGCGATGTCAGCGGCCGCCACCGGGCTGCCTTTCCGCAGAACCAGATGCGGGTGCCGACGCCTGACCGTGTCTGGGTTGCGCACGAGCGCTGTCACGGCGTGCCCATCGGCGAGCGCTTGTTCGACGACCTGCGCTCCCGTCAAACCGGTGGCGCCGAGTACTGCGATGTGCATCACTGTCTCCCTCTTCTGTGTTGCTGCCATGTGCCAGCAACGGGCGTCAACGGCGGAGCGATTCGCGGGTGGTAGCCCCCAGCCCCGATCGCGGCGAAGGGCGGGCGGCGCGTATGTTCACATTGTGAACTTTACACTAAAAGTTCACGCTGTCAACATGGGAGGGCATGCCGCGTCCGCGCCCGCCCTATCACCATGGAGACCTGCGTAATGCGCTCGTCTCCGCCGCCGCGCAGAGGGTGGAAGAAGGCGGGCAGGAGCAGTTCAGCCTGCGAGAAACGGCGAGGTCGGTCGGCGTCACCGCGAATGCCGCGTATCGTCACTTCGCCGACAAGTCCGCGCTGCTGGCGGCGGTCGCCGCCAGTGGCTTCGAGGAACTGTCGCGCCGCATGGTCGCGGCGATGGCTCGCAGAGGCCAGACCGCCGATGACGGAAACACAGCCACTGGTCGACTCCGTGCCGTGGGGCGTGCCTACGTGGAGCTGGCCCTCGAGCGGCAGGAGCTCTTCCGCCTGATGTTCAGCCCGAGCGGCCTGTCGTGCCTGGACGGCGGAGCCTCCCAGATTCTCGGGCCGACGCCAGCGGAGCTCTTGGGCGAGGTGCTGGATGATCTCGTCGCCGAGGGGCGTATGTCGCGGGAGCGGCGAGTCGGTGCGGAACTGCGCGCGTGGGCGGCCGTGCACGGCTTCGCATCGCTCGTCATCGACGGGCGCAGCGGACTGCAGACGAAGACGCACCGGGCCGACGCCCTCGTCGCGATGCTCGACTTCATCATCAGTGGCCTCTGCGAAGGATCGTCCGTCACTCCACGTTCATCCGCGAGGCGCCCGCGATCATAGCGGGTCACGAGCGGGCCCCGTGTAGCTCAGGTGAGCGTGGCTCTCGCCAATTGACGTCTTCTTCCAGTCTTCGCTGACCGGACCGAAGTCGCGCTCGGTAGCCGCTAGTGCCGGCGGACCCCCGACGACAAGCACCGTCCGCGTCCGGCGTGGAATCCCGCGAGGGGAGGCTGCGCATGCGGATAGGCGTCGTGATACTCGTCTCACTGCTGGCAGTCACGCCGGCCGCCGGTCAGGCTGATTCGTCAGAACTCGAGCGGCTCGAATCGGTGCGGAACGCCGCTGACGGTCGGCAGCGCGCCGACGATTGGCGCTTCACCAAGGTCTACACTCGGCAGGCCGGCTTGGCGGGTGGTGTCGTTTCACGCGTTTGACTCGCCGCCGCGCTGAGGGTGTCGATCAGGGCATGGGGGATATGTCGCCCGCGCTGATTCGCGCCTCGCTCAGCGGACGGCCCTCGCGCACCATTGGCTCGTGCCGGACGCATGGACACCGCTTCCGCTACGGCCCTTGTAGGGTTCTATCCGGTGCACGCGTTCGAGAGAGAGGAGCCGCGAGTTGCGCTGTCCCTGTTTCGTACCTGATACTCAGGTGTCCAGAGGTTCTGGCGGTTCTGGCGGTTCCGATCTGGCCTAAATCGTTGAGGGGAGCGGATCCTTCAGGAACGAATCCCACCCTCTCCGCCAATCACACCTGGAGTTCCCAGGATTTCGTGGACAGTAGGCAGTTCAGGCCACGGGAGGGCCTGCGCCGATGTCCAAGCCCACACCCGCCAGCCGCGTCCGCGCCACGTATGAGCTCATCAAGGCGCAGAGCGAGACGTTCCCCGTCCAG
>JAEUQR010000020.1 GCA_016789705.1 Acidobacteriota bacterium | reverse complement strand
GGACGCAGTGACGGGCGGCCTGTCCGTGGGCACGCCCGGCGTCATCAGCATGATGGCGATGGCGCACAAGACACACGGCAGGCTGCCGTGGGCGACGCTCTTCCAGCCCGCCATCGAGCTCGCGGAGAAGGGCTTCCCCATTTCGCCGCGGCTCTACACCGCGCTCGCCGGCACGGCCGAGCGTCTCTGCCGCGAGAAAGCAGTGGCCGCGCACTACCTGAAGCCCGATTGCACGCCGAAGGATCAGGGCTCGCTGCTGAAGAACCCCGAGCTCGCTGCCACGTTGCGCGCCATCGCGAAAGACGGCGCGAAGGCGTTCTACAGCGGCCCGATCGCCGAGGCGATCGTGCATGCCGTGCGCTCGCACCCCACCAATCCCGGCCGGCTCACGCTGCAGGATCTCGCCAGCTACACGCCGAAGGTGCGCGAACCGATCTGCGGTCCGTATCGCGGCCTGCGCATCTGCGGCATGCCGCCCGAGAGCTCGGGGACGATGGCCGTGCTGCAGACGCTCGGCATCCTCGAGCACTTCGACGTGGCGAAGCTTCAGCCCAGCTCACTCGATGCCGTGCATCTCATCAGCGAGGCATATCGCCTGGCGTATGCGGATCGGCAGAAGTTCGTGGGCGATCCGGACTTCGTCTCCGTACCTGTCGCGGGCCTGCTCGATGCGGGGTATCTCAAGCATCGCGCATCGCTCATCCGCATGGACCGCTCGATGGGTGTGCCCATCGCCGGCGCACCCGCCGGCGCCGAATCACGCGGCCTCGATGACTCGCCCTCGCTGCCGTCCACGAGCCACGTCTCGATCGTGGACAAGGACGGCCACATGGTGGCCATGACCACCACCATCGAGAACGGCTTCGGCAGCCTGCAGATGGTGAAGGGCTTCATGCTAAACAACCAGCTCACGGACTTCTCGCTCTCGCCGACCGACGCGGAGGGACGTCCCGTGGCCAATCGCGTGGAGCCCGGCAAACGTCCGCGCAGTTCGATGGCGCCGTCGTTCGTGTTCAACGCAGACGGTGACGTGGAAGCCGTGGTGGGTTCGCCAGGCGGCGGCAACATCATCCAATACGTGGTGAAAACGCTGGTGGGCCTGGTGGACTGGAAGCTGGATATCCAAGCCGCGATCGACCTGCCCAACTTCGGCGCGCAGACGAGCGCCACGACCGAGGTGGAAAAGGGCACGGCGCTGGCTACACTGCAACCAGGCCTCGTCGCACGCGGGCACACCGTGGCCGTGGTCGACATCAACAGCGGCCTGCAGGGCATCGTGTTCAACGGGATGCGCGGCACCACTCCGGCGCCGCTCGCGAAGGCACCGGGCAAAGGGCGATGGGCCGGTGGCGCGGATCCGCGGCGGGAGGGGACGGCGAAGGGAACGAAGTAGATTCGCCGCATAATCTGCGGCAAATATTGACCAATGCGGTGAATAGACGGTATATTCACCGCACAAAAAGCGGCGAATGGGCAACTTCATCCACGACCTCCCGGACTGGCCAGCCTTCCGCTGGAACGACAAGGCGCTGGCCGCCCCGCTCTCTGCCGCCAGACACCTGCAGGGGCTACTCGCCGGCCAGATGCAGGCGCTCGGACTCAAGGCCAGGGACGAAGCGGTGCTGCGCACCCTCACCGACGACGTGCTGAAGAGCAGCGAGATCGAAGGCGAGCGGCTCGACGCGGAACAGGTGCGGTCGTCTGTGGCCCGTCGGCTTGGGCTCGACATCGCCGGGCTGAAGGCCGCCGACCGGCACGTGGACGGCGTGGTGGAAATGATGCTCGACGCCACGCAGCGATACGACCAGCCGCTGACGTCGGAGCGCCTGTTCGGCTGGCATGCGGCGCTCTTCCCCACGGGCCGAAGCGGGATGCATCACATTGCGGTGAGTGCGTGGCGTGACGGCCGCTCGTCGGCGATGCAGGTGGTCTCCGGACCCGTGGGCCGCGAGCGCGTGCACTTCGAAGCGCCGGCTGCCGGCCGGCTCGACGCGGAGATGACGCGGTTCCTCGACTGGCTCAACGACGACGCGACGCTGGAACCGGTGCTGAAAGCCGCGCTGGCACACCTGTGGTTCGTGACGATCCATCCGTTCGACGATGGCAACGGCCGCATCGCACGCGCGATCGCCGATCTACTGCTGGCGCGATCGGAAGGCAGTCCGCAGCGTTTCTACAGCATGTCGACGCAGATTCGCGAGGAGCGCGACAGCTACTACGCCATCCTGGAACGGACGCAACGGGGCTCGATGGACGTCACCGCGTGGATGCAGTGGTTCCTGGCCTGCCTCACGCGCGCGATCGAAGGCGCACAGGGCACGCTCTCGGGCGTGGTCGAGAAGGCCCGCTGCTGGGAGCGCCTGCGCGACGTGCCGCTCAACGAACGCCAGCGTCTCGTGATTGCGCGTCTGCTCGAAGGCTTCGACGGGAAGCTCACGACGTCCAAATGGGCGACGCTGACGAAGAGCTCAGCCGACACGGCGCTGCGCGACATCCAGCAGTTGGTGGAACGCGGCGTGCTGGTGAAGGGGTCCGCGGGCGGCAGAAGCACGAGCTACACGCTGGCGAGCGTCGCGACGCCGTCGGCAATCGCGCGCGCGTAGCGCGTGAGCAGGCGCACGTCCACGGCCTCGGGCCAGCGATCGTTCACGTTGTGGTACGCATGACTGGCGCCCGCGAAGGTCACGAACCGGCCGCCGCCGCGTTGCAGCCAACCCGCCTCGGCCGTGGGCTTCGATACCGCGACCTGCCGCACGCGCCCATGGACGTCTGCGGGTGTGGTTCGCGGCGGCGGTACCTACGGCACGACCACCGTCTGCGGCGGCGACGCCGCGCTCGGGCCGCAGGCATTCACCGCGACGACGCTCACCGTGTACGCCCCGGGGCCGACCGTGCCACTCAGCCCACGCGTGGCGGTGGCGAAGGCGCCGACGTACGCCCCCGTCACGTGGAGCACGTAGCTCGTGGGCACAGTCCCCGTGGCCGCAGGCCGCCAGTCGACGAACACCGTCCGGCCCTCGGCGTAGGCCACGACCGCCGCCGGCGGGTCCGGCGCGCCCGAGCACGGGCCCGGGAAGGTCAGCGTCACGCGGTTCGAGGTGGCGCCACCCGCCGCGTTCAGCGCCAACACCTCGAACTCGTACGTTCCCGGGGGCACGCCGGCGAAGGCGAAGCTCTCGGTCATGCCCAACGGCACCGACGTGTAGATCGCGCCGGAGACATTGAGGTAGAGCGACATCGGCGCGCCGCCCTCGTAAGTGTTGGTCCACGCCAGCGCCAGCGTCGAGCCGTTCACTAGCCCCAGTAGATTGGCCGGGGCCGACGGCGCCACGGGCACGTTGACGTAGATGCGGACCTCGTTCGACGCCTCGCTGCGGTACGGCCCGTTCAGCGCGTGCATGCGCACGTAGAACGACCCGGTCGGCGCCACGAACGTGAACGCGGGCGCTGATGTTCCGGTTGGAACGCTTGCCAGCACCTGGCCTGGGTAGACACCGCCTTCGAGGACGAAGTTCGTTGGCGCAGGTCCGCCGGGCGGCATGGTCCACCGCAGCGTGACGCGGTTGCCGACGATCGACGAGGCCACGAGGTCCGTTGGCGGCTCTGGGATGGTCGCGCTCGCCTGGTGCACGGGGAACAGCTGTCCCCAGATCGAGAGCGAACCGGTGCGCGGCGCCCCGGGATTGACAGTCACGCCGTAGGTCACCGTCCCGCTGCCGGTGCCGCTCGAACCGCCCGTCACGGTCAGCCAGGGATCGTTGGATGCCGCCGTCCACCCGCACCCGCCTCCCACACTGACCTGCACGGTCTGCGTCGCCCCGGCCGGCGGCGCCAGGGCCGAGGTTGGCGCGAGGGTGACCGCGCAGTTGGGATCGACACGGTCGTGGACGAAGACGTCCCATAGGTTATTCGTATCGTCCGGCACGAGGTTCCTCGCACTGGACTCGAAGGCCACCCAGCGGCCATTGGCGCTGATCGACGGCGCGTAGCTGCGGCCGTCGCCCTGGGTGCCGCCAGGCCCCACGCTTACGCGTAGCGTCACTCCTGCCTGGAGGTCGTGCACGAAGACATCGGTCCCGAAGAAGGCATCGGCCCCGCCGTTGGTGTCACCGACCACGAGATTGCTGGCCATCGACTCGAACGCCACCCACCGGCCGTTGGCGCTGATCACTGTATTCCCGCTGTGGTCATTCGCCTGCACACCCCCGGTTCCGAGACTCACCCGAGTCGTTGTCCCCTGCTGCCGGTCGTGGACGAAGACGTCGGACCGGTCGTTGGTGTCGCCCGGCACGAGATCGCTGGCAGCAGAGACGAACGCCACCCACCTGCCGTCGGGGCTGATGGCCGGGCCGGCTCCGGCGGCGACGCGCGTCGTCGTGCCTGTCTGCTGGTCCTGGATGAACACGTCCGGATAATTCCCATTCGGGTCGCCCGCCACGAGGTTGCTCGCATAGGAGCCGAAGGCCACCCACCGCCCATCGGCACTGATGACGGGGTCGGAACTGCGCCCGTTTCCCTGTACGCCGCCGGGCCCGACGCTCAACCGCGTCGTCGTCGCCGTCTGCAGGTCGTGCAGGAACACGTCGTCGAACTGGTTCGTGTCGTTTGCCACAAGATTTCTGGCTTCCGAGTCGAACACCACCCAGCGGCCATCGGCGCTGATTCCGTGAGAGCCACTGAGTCCATCCGCCTGGGCGCCGCCGGGCCCGACGTTCACCCGCGTCGTCGTCCCCTGCTGCAGGTCACGGACGAAGACATCCGGCAGACCGTTGGTGTCGCCCGGCACCAGATTGCTGGCGCTGGAGTGGACCACCACCCAGCGGCCATCCGGACTGATCGCCGGGAAGTAGCTGTGCCCGTTCCCCTGCACGCCCCCGGCGCCGAGGCTCACGAGTGTGGTCGTGCCTTGCTGCTGGTCGCGGATGAAGACGTCGCGCCAGCCGTTGGTGTCGCCCGGCACGAGGTTGTAGGCCTGGGAATCGAACGCCACCCAGCGGCCATCGGCGCTGATCGCCGGATTGCCGCTGGGAAAGATGCCATCCCCGCCGCCCAGCCCCACGCTCACGCGCGTGGTCGTGGGCTGTGCATACGCAAGCGCGGGTACGAGCGCCGTGGCCAGCGCGCCGGCGAGCACACACACCGCGCCGAGGCGTCCGACCGCACGGCCCGACTGCTGCGCCTGTGCCACCATGACCGCCTCCTCGTCTGCCGCCCGCGCGCTCGCACACGGCCTCACGTCTGGCGCCGCAAGTCGCGCGCCACCGGTGGCCGCGTCGGAGCCTGAACAATCTGCGGATTTCTCGCGGATGGCCCCCGTGGCGCGCGCGTGCCTCCCCCCTCCGCGCGGGTAATTCTCCGGCTGGCGGAGATCTGCCCGTGATGCCAGCGCGCCGACCATCCGGCGGCTGCCGCTGTGAGCGCGAGTCTGACGAAGGAACGGCGAGGAGCGCGCGCGGGTATGCTGTGGCCGATGCACCGGCCACAGCGTCCGCTCACCCGTCAGCCGCACTCGCGGCTCGTCGCCTGCACCGTACTCCTCGGACTCGTGTGGCTCACCCAGCCTGCGAGCCCGATGGCGGCACGGCGGAGCGCGGACGACGCCGCGGCGTTCATCACGCAGACCGCCGCCGCGGAGCTGAAGCGGTGCAGCGCCGAACACTTTCGAGACAACCAGCGCTCACCGCTCCACCGTGCCAGCACCGACTGGTTCGATGTGCATTCGGTGGCGCCGGGCGTCTTCGCCCTGGTGGAGTCGCGGCAGCAGCAGGAAGTGATCTCGTGGCTCATCCTGGGCACGACGCGCGCG
>JAEUQR010000140.1 GCA_016789705.1 Acidobacteriota bacterium | reverse complement strand
CCGCGGGCGTCCCGGGGGCGCTGCCCGGCGCGGCCGCCGCGCCGGCTGCCGTCGCGCCGCTGCCGGCGGCCGTCGCCGCGCTGCCCGCGCCGCAACTGGCCGCCGAAGCACAGGCCGCCTACCAGCGCGCCATCGACGCACAGCGCGCCGGCGACTGGGCGAAATACGGCGACGAGATCGGCCGCCTCGGCCAGCTCCTCGAACTGCTGGCGAAGACGCGGCCTCAGTAGACGGCGCGCGCCGCAGCCGTGGACTTCCCGGCGAGCGCGAAACGCGGCTCGACGGCGGCGCGGCCCGCGAGCAGGTCGGTCACGTGTTTGCCTACGGCCGGCCCGTGTTTGAAACCGTGGCCCGACCCGCCACCGACGATCCACACATCGCTCCAGCGCGGGTGGCGATCGATGATGAAGTCGCCGCTCGTCGTGTTCTCGTACTGACAGACGCGCGCGTCGAGGAGCGGCGCCGCCATCAGCGCCGGGAAGCGCCGTGCGAGGAACGCCCGCGCCGTCGCGATCGCATCGCTGCCCACCACGCGGTCCGCCGTGTCGGGGTCGATCGGCGGCCCATGATGGTCGATGCCGACCTTGAATCCGTGCGTGTCGAGATCGGGAATGCCATAGAGGCCGGCCGCGAAGTCGATCCACACGGGCAGCCGGTCGATCGCGAATCGGCCGTCACCGGCCGGCACGCCGAAGTACAACACTTCCTGCCGCGTCGGGCGTATACGTCCGCCCACGGCCTCGGGAAAGAGCGCGGGCAGCCAGGGACCACATGCGAATACGAACTGCTCCGCCTCGAGCCGCTCGCCGTCCGCGAGCCGCACGACCGGCGCGCTCGACGACTCGTCCGGCGGCAGCACGCGTGCCTGGCGACAGGTGACGCCGTAGGCGCGCGCCGTGGTCACGGCCGCCGCCACGGCGCGCCGGGCCCGGATCACACCGCCGCGCGCCTCGTAGATCGCGTCGCCGAGGCCGATGACACCGAGCTGCGGATACCGGCTGACCACCGCCGCCGCGTCGAGCCGCTCGTGCGTCACGCCGCACGCCGTGAGGGTCGCGGCCGTCGCGGCCAGATGCGGGCTGCCAGGCTCGCCGAGGAAGAGCGCGCCGCACTCCTCCACCAGACTGTCGCCCGACTTCTTGGCCAGCCACCGCCAGTCGGCGAGCGCCTCTATCGCCCAGGTGGTGTAGATCGCATCGGCGCCGTAGCCGGCGCGAATCACCCGCGAGTGATCCGACGAACTGGCGCGCCCGTTGGCCGGGCCGTAGGCGTCCACGAGCGTGACGCGCCAGCCGTCACGCGCCAGACGGACTGCGCTCCACGCGCCGAACACACCCGCGCCCACCACGACGACCGATCGTTTTGTCATGCCCTGAGTCATACGCTCCAATACAGACGCCGACGATCCTGCCAGACGAGCAGACCATAGAACATCCCGAGCGTCGCCACCGCATACAGCAATGAGGTCACCCTGGGCGGTCCGAGTGGCGCGAAGGCCGCGTCATAGAGCCATCGCTGCAGCGTCACGGGAGCGCCCGCCGGGCCCGGCACCGTCAGCACGATCATCAGCTTCGCCAGCAGCCCGGACAGGACGAACAGCAGGAGCGCGTTGCGGCCGAGCACGACGAACGGCGCGGTCAGCCGATCGAGCGCGGCCGTCGAGCGCCCGTCGTCGAGCCGCCGGTGCAGCAGGCCCAGCACGACCATCGCGACGCCGCCGGTGAAGAGGGCGTAGGAACTCGTCCACAGGGACTTGTTGATCGGGAAGAACACATCCCACAGGGCGCCCACGGCCATGGCCGCCGCGCCGGCCGTGACGAGCGACGGCGCCATGCAGGCCGGTCGCGCGCGGCCGATCCACACGCCCGCCACGACGCCCATGAGCGTCGTGCCGACCGCCGGCAGCGAGCTCAGCAGTCCTTCCGGATCCCAGGTGGTCTTCCACAGGTGCGTGCCGAAGACCGCGCGGTCCAACCACGCGCCGAGGTTCCCCTCCGGCGTCAGATCGCCGGCCACGCCTCCCGGCGGCGGCACGAGGGCGACGAGCGTCCAGTAGCCGAGCAGGCATGCCGCGGTGGCGCCGGCGAGACGCCGGGTGGTGGCCACGGCATCGCCGCGCACCGCCAGCGCCTGCCAGACGAAGACCGCCGCGACGTAGCAGAGGCCGATGCGCTGCAGCACACCCGGAATCCGCCAGCGCGACGGTTCGAAGAACGGGAAGCCCGATAGAAAGAGGCCGAGCCCGACGAGCACCGCCCCGCGGCGCAGCACCGTGGCCGGCGCCAGCCGCTCCGGGGCGCCGAGCGCCATCGCAGCGCCGACGATGAAGAGGAAGGCCGGGAAGATGAGATCCGTCGGCGTCCAGCCGTGCCACGCCGCGTGCAACAGCGGCGGGTAGACCGCGTTCCAGTCGCCGGGATTGTTCACGATGACCATGGCGGCCATCGTCAGACCCCGGAAGACATCGAGCGATCGCAGGCGCATCGGCGGGCCAGTGTGCCACAATCCAGAGGGTTGCCGCCCCCGATGGTCCGAGACACTTTCCAGCGCCCGCTCCGCAACCTGCGCCTCTCGGTCACCGACCGCTGCAATCTGCGCTGTCAGTACTGCATGCCGGAGGCGGAGTACGCCTGGCTGCCGAAGCACGACGTCCTGACCTTCGAGGAGATCGACCGGCTGGTCGCCCTCTTCGTGGGGCTTGGCGTGGACAAGCTACGACTGACCGGCGGCGAGCCGCTGCTCCGCACGAACCTGCCCGAGCTGGTCACCGCGCTCGCCCGGCACGCCGGGGTCCGCGATCTGGCGATGACCACGAACGGCATCCTGCTCGGGCCGTTCGCGGCCGCGCTCAAGGGCGCCGGCCTGAAACGCGTGACGGTGAGCCTCGACACCCTGCAGCGCGACCGCTTCGTGACGATGACGCGTCAGGACGAACTGACACGCACCCTCGCCGGGATCGGCACGGCAGCGCAGACCTTTCCCGGCTTCAAGCTCGACACCGTGATCATTCGCGGCGTCAACGACGACGAGATCGTGGACCTCGTGCACTTCGCCCGCCGGCAGGGCGGCGAGATCCGCTTCATCGAGTACATGGACGTCGGCGGCGCCACCGGCTGGACGGCGGCGCAGGTGGTGTCCCGCGCCGAGATTCTGGAGCGCATCGCGGATGCCTTCGGGCCGATTGCGCCGGCCGAGAAGGAGAACGCCGCGCCGGCGGATCGCTTCCGGCTGCCGGACGGCACGCCGTTCGGTGTCATCGCCTCGACGACGGCGCCCTTCTGTCGCGACTGCGATCGGGCGCGGCTCACCGCCGATGGCGTGCTCTACACGTGCCTCTACGCCACGCGCGGCCTGGACCTGCGGGCGCCCCTGCGCGGTGGCGCGTCAGACGACGAGATTCGCGCGCTCATCACCGGCACCTGGACGGCGCGCACCGATCGCGGCGCCGAGATGCGGCTCGGCGTGCCCGACCGGCGGCCGCTCATTCCAGTGAGCACGCTCAAGCGCAATCCGCATCTCGAGATGCACACGCGCGGCGGGTAAGCCGCTGCCCGCCTAGCAGAGCTGGTCGAAGGCCGCGGTCAGCGCCTCGGCGATCCGTTCGGCCGGACGGCCCTCGATGTCGCGGCGCTCGAGCATGAACGCCACCTTGCCGTCCTTGAGCAGCGCAATCGACGGCGATGAGGGCGGGTACGGCGCCATGTGCGCGCGCGCCTGTTCGGTGGCCTCGAGGTCCGCGCCGGCGAACACCGTGGCAAGCTGCGCCGGCTTCGTCGCGTGCCTGAGCGCCATCGCGATGCCGGGGCGGGCTTTGCCGGCGGCGCAGCCGCACACCGAGTTCACGACGAGCAGCGTCGTGCCCGGACGCGCCACGGCGGCATCCACCGCGTCCGGCGTGCGCAGCTCCTCGAAACCGAGGGTCGTGAGTTCTTCGCGCATCGGAGCGATGAAATGTTCGGGGTAACGCTGGACGATCATCGATGGGACTCCTTGAGCGCACGGACGAGCCGGGGACGCCGCGACTCGCGGCGACGTCCAACACGGAGTCGCACAGACGCGCTGACAGTGAAATGATAGCGCACGGCCCGCGGCGCGCGGGTGCGCGGTCTCTTCCTATGACGGCCATTCCCCCGCTCAGGATACGCACGGCGAACGATCAGCCTTCGGGCGGTGGCCGCTACGTCCTCTACTGGATGATCGGCGCCCGGCGGGCGCAGTGGAACTTCGCCCTCGAACACGCCGTGGGCGAAGCCCGCGCGCGCGGGCTTGGCCTGGTCGTCTTCGAGCCCCTGCGCGCGGATTATCCGTGGGCGTCAGCCCGCTTCCATCGCTTCGTCATCGACGGCATGGCCGACAACGCCCGCGCGTTCGCGGCGCCTGGAGTGACGTATTTTCCCTATGTGGAACGGCGTCCCTCCGAGGGCCGCGGACTGCTCGAGGCCCTCGCCGCGGAGGCGGCCCTCGTCGTGACCGACGACGTGCCCGGTTTCTTCCAGCCACGCATGGTCGAACGCACCGCGACGCGGCTGCGCGTGCGAGTGGACATGGTTGACGGCAACGGCCTGCTGCCGCTGCGCGCGGCCGACCACGCCTACCCGACGGCGTACGCGTACCGCCGTTTCGTGCAGAACTCACTCGCCGGTCATCTCGCCGCGCGCCCCGCGCCCGCGCCCCTGGGCGGCGGGCTCACCGTGGCGGCGCCCGCGCTCTCCGAGGTGGTGACGGCTCGCTGGCCGGCCTGGCCGCTGGCCGGGGATCGCGCGGCGTTCGCTGCCCTGCCGATCGATCACGGCGTGGCGCCGGCCGACGTGCTCGTCGGCGGCATGCGCGCCGCACACGCCCGGCTCGCCGTGTTCCTCGCGCGCGGGCTGTCGCGCTACGTCGAAGACCGCAACGATCCCGACGACGACGTGACGAGCGGGCTCTCGCCGTACCTGCACTTCGGACACATCTCGGCCTACGAAGTCTTCGACGCGGTGATGGCCCGTGAGGGCTGGCTCGGCGACGTGCCGCGCGTCGGCCGCGGCACGCGCACCGGCTGGTGGGGCGTCTCGCAGGCGGCCGAGGCCTTCCTGGATCAGCTCGTCACGTGGCGCGAGCTCGGCTACAACATGTGCGCCCACCGCGACGACTACGACCAGTACAGGTCACTGCCGTCGTGGGCGCAGGCGACGCTCGCCAAACACGCCGCCGACCCGCGCGACCCCCTCTACGCGCATGACGTCCTCGACGCGGCCGACACCTACGACCCGATCTGGAACGCCGCGCAGCGCCAGCTCCGCCGCGAGGGCCGGCTGCACAACTACCTGCGGATGCTCTGGGGTAAGAAGATCCTGCAGTGGTCGGCATCGCCCGAGCAGGCGCTTCTGACGATGATCGATCTGAACAACCGCTACGCGGTGGATGGCCGCGACCCGAACTCCTACAGCGGCATCTTCTGGACGCTCGGCCGCTACGATCGGCCCTGGGGGCCGGAGCGTCCGGTGTTCGGCACGATCCGCTACATGTCGTCCGAGAACACGGCGCGCAAGATCCGGCTCAAGGGCTACCTCGAGCGCCACGCCGCGCAGCCCGGCCTCTTCTGACCGGGGGACAGGTCCCGTACGAAACGCGTAAGGAGCCTGTCCCCGAGGATGGGGAGCGCTGCTAGAATCGCGCGCATGGCACGTACTGCGATCGTTCTCGGCGCGCTGTTCGTCACGTTCTGCACACCGGCGGCCGCGCAGGTCACCGCGTTCGTCGGCGGCCGGGTCATCGACGGCACCGGCCAGGTCATCGAATCCGCCACCGTGGTCGTACGCGACGGCACCATCGCGGAGGTCGGGCCCGCGGCGAGCGTGCGCGTGCCCGAGGGCGCGACGCGCGTCGACACGCGTGGCAAGACGCTCATGCCCGGGATCGTCAACGCCCACGGCCATCTGTCTGCGGTGGACGGTCTGAAGTCGGGCCCGCAGTACTACACGCGCGCCAATCTCGAACGGCAGCTGCGCGCCTACGCCACCTACGGTGTGACGACCGTGTTCTCGCTCGGCGACGATCAGGCCGATGCCTTCGCGCTGCGCGCCGAACAGGCCGCCGCGCCACCGGCCCGCGCCCGCGTGTTCGTGGCCGGGCCGATCGTCTACACCGACACGGCCGAGGCCGCGCGCGTCGAGACCGACAAGGTCATCGCCCTCGCGCCCGACCTCGTGAAGATCCGGGTGGACGACAACCTCGGCACGTCGAGGAAGATGCCCGAAGCCGCCTGGCGCGCGACACTCGAGCGCGCGAAGGCCGCCGGGCTCACGCTGGCCGCGCACATCTTCTACCTCGCCGACGCGAAGGCGCTCGCGGAAGCCGGCAATACGTTCATCGCGCACAGCGTGCGCGACCTGCCGGTCGATGACGCCTTCCTCGCGGCGATGCGCCGCGGCAACCAGTGCTACTCCCCGACGCTCATGCGCGAGGTCTCGACCTACGTCTACGAGTCGACGCCGAGCTGGGCGAACGATCCGTTCTTCCGGCGCGGCCACAACGCCGCGCTCGCCGGCGAGATCTCGAACGCCAACCGCCAGGCGCAGTTCCGCGCCAGCCCGCCGTGGGCGCTCGGCCAGAAATACAAGGCCGGTCTCGAGGTGGCGAAGGCCAACCTGAAGCGTGTGCACGACGCCGGCATCCGCGTGGCGTTCGGCACCGACACCGGTCCCGCCGGCCGCTTCCAGGGCTTCTTCGAGCATCTGGAGCTCGAGATGATGGTGCAGGCGGGACTCACGCCGATGCAGGCGCTCGTCTCGGCCACCGGCACGGCCGCCGCGTGCTGGGGCAAGCAGGGCGTCATCGGCACGATCGCGAGGGGCGCGCAGGCCGACCTCCTGGTGCTCGCCAAGAACCCGCTCGACGACATCACGCACACGCGCGCGCTCGAGGCGATCTACATCGGCGGCCGCCGCTTCGCGCCTGCCGCGCCCTGAGGCGAGTCTCAGCCGACGCCGAGAATCGCCGGCACCTCGGCGACCGACGCGCAGAGATGCGTGTGCGGCGCGGTCAGCAGGCGCGCGCGGTCGTGCGCGCCGCTCCACACGCCGATGTTCCAGCCGACGCCGGCCGCCGCGCCGGCGCCGAGGTCCAGCGTCGTGTCACCGACGTTCGCCACCACCGCCGCGTCAGTGATGCCGGTGCGCGCCATCGCCGCGCGCACGAGGTCCGGCGCCGGCCGCCCGGCCGCGACCTCGTCGCCGCAGACCACCGCATCCGCCAGCGCCGTCCAGCCGAGCACGCCGAGCAGGTGATCGGCGAGCGCACGATCGAAACCCGTGTTGAGCGCCACGCGCACACCGGCGCGACGCAGCCCCGTCACGACGGCGGCTGCGCCCTGCACGGGCGCGACGGTGTCGGGCCGGTTTGCCTCGCGCAGCGCCCGCGTGAACGCGGCGTAGGCGCGCTCGACCGCCACCGCGTGGTCCGGCCCCGGCGGCAGCAGCCGCCCGAGCGCCAGCCGCTTGGTGGCGCCGCGGACCTCCACGAGCGCGGCGGCGTCGAGCGCCACGCCTTCAGCGGCGAGTGCGGCGAGGAACGCGCGCGGCACGGCATCGTCGGCGCGCACCGTGGTGCCGACGAGATCGAAGACGACGAGCGCGGGGCGGACCATTCGCGCGTGCGGCCCTTCAGCCGCGTGTCAGCGCGAGGCAGGCCGGGCACCGCGCCGTGGCCAGGTCGATATCCTCGCGAGGCGTGGGATATGCGCAGGCGCCGCAGGCGGCGCTTCGGATGCCCTGAGCGTCCGGCTCGGCGTAGTCGTCGCGCAGGACGACGAGCGTGCGGTCGACGATCGCCAGACACTCCGCGGCCGTGAACGCCGCCTTGCCGGCCGACCACGCGAAGCGGTCCACGTAGGCCGGAAAGAACGGCGACTCCCCCCATTGCCACGCCCCGTCCGCCGACTGCGGGCTGCGTCCGCACAGGTGCTGATGCAGCACGCGCGCGGCGCGCGGGTCCTTCGGACCCACGGGCTGCGCCGCGGGATTGAGCGCCCAGTTCCCCGCATCCCAGTAGTTGAGGCAGCCGCCGGCGAGCTGCGGCAGCGTGTCGAGCATGGCGCGGGCGGTCGCGGCGATGAGCAGGTGCCAGGCGAGGAGCTCGTCACGCGTGAGCGCCGTGCGATCCCATACGCGGCGCGGTGGGTACAGGACGAGCTGGCCGCCGTCCGCCCGGTCGATCATGGTCGTGGCCGGATCCGGCAGGCAGACCCGGCCTCCGCTTCCCCGCATCAGCACATGAGACATCGCGCGCTCCTGGTCCGGCGGCGGCGCCGTCCCGTTCGTCGGTATACTCGGCGCGTCCGCCATGCTGACGCTGTATCACGCGGCCAGTCGCCGCACCGGCGCCACCGGCCTCTTCACCGCCGAAGAGTATGCGCGCCGGCGTGCCTTCTTCACAACGCGCGTGGCGCCGACGCCGCTCGTCTGGCTGCCGGCGCTGGCGGCGCGGCTCGGCCTGGGCGACCTCTGGATCAAGGACGAGACGGCACGCTTCGGGCTGCCGGCGTTCAAGAGTCTCGGCGTCGAATTCGCCGTGGATGCCCTCGGCGCTCGCGGGGCGCTCGCCGGCGTGACCACGCTCGTCTGCGCCAGTGCCGGCAACCACGGCCGCGCCGTGGCCCGCGCGGCCCGCGTCGCCGGCCTCCGGGCGCGGATCTTCCTCGATGCCGACGTGGCGCCGGCGCGCGTGCACGCCATCGCCTCAGAAGGGGCGGAGGTCGTGCGCGTGGAGGGCACCTACGACGACGCCGTGCGCCTCGCCGCCGCTGATGCCGCCGCCACTGGCAGTCTCGTCGTCTCGGACACGTCGTGGGACGGCTACGAGCAGGTGCCGCGCGACATCATGCTCGGCTACACGCAGGTGATGGACGAGGCGGCGGCGGCGTGGGGCGCGGACGGTCCGCCCGACGTCGTCATCGTGCAGGCCGGTGTGGGTGGGCTGCTCGCCGCGGTGGCCTCGTGGATGGCGTGGACCTACGGCGACGCCCGGCCACGGCTCGTCGCCGTCGAACCGGCGCGTGCGGCCTGCGTGCAGGCGTCGGCGCGCGCCGGACATCCCGTGGCCGTGGAGGGCCCGCTCACGACGATCATGGCCGGGCTGCGCTGCGGCGAGGTGTCACCGCTCGCCTTCTCGGCGCTCGACGGTCTGGTGGATGCCTGCGTCGCGGTCGATGACGACTGGTGCCGCGCGGCCATGCGTCAGCTCGCCCGCCCGGAGGGTGCGGATCCCCGGCTCGAGGTCGGCACGTCGGGAGCCGCCGGCATCGCGGCGGTGCTCGCGCTCCACGCCGCCTCAGCGCTCGAACCCCTCGGCCTGACCCGCTCGTCGCGCGTCCTCGCCATCGCCACGGAGGGGGTGACCGAACCCGACCTCTGGCGTGACGCCGTCGGCTAGCCGGCGCATGTCCCTGTGCCCTGCCTTTCCGGTCCCACGCTCGGTCGGCGCGTCCCACTTCCGAACAGGCCCGATTGGGCGGCCACGGAACACCGGGCGCACAAGCCTCGTTCTATCAATAGGTTCGCTCAGAAGCCGCGTGGCACGCCGTTTGAGTAATTGTTCGCGAGGTGATGCCATCCAAACCGGCCGGCGTCCCCGTCTAAGGAGCGACACGAGTTCATGGACATTCAACGCCCGGCATCGGTAGCCCAGCAGAAACAGCGCAAGCGCGTCCTCATCGGGGTGGCCGCCGCCCTTCTCGTGGCTGGTGTGTCGGTGACCCTTGGCCGCCTGAAGCCCGCCGCGCCCACCGTGGAACGCGCCACCGTGTGGGTGGACACGGTGAAGCGCGGTTCGATGCTGCGTCAGGTGCGGGGCCTCGGCACCCTCGTCCCGGTGGACGAAGCGCGCCGCTGGCTGCCCTCCGCCACCCAGGGCCGCGTCGAGCGCATCATCCTGCGACCGGGCGCGCAGGTCACGCCCGACACGGTCATCCTCGAACTCGCCGATCCGCAGCTCCAGCAGCAGCTGCTCGAGGCCGAAAACCAGCTGCGCGCGTCGGAAGCCGACCTGGCGAGCCTGCGTGCCCGGCTCGACACCGAGCGCCTGAACCAGAAGTCGATTGCCGCCACCGTCGAAGCCGACTACGAACAGGCGCGGCTCGAACGCGAGGTCAACGAAGACCTCGCGAAGGACGGCCTCGTCTCGAACCTCATTCTCAAGCAGTCCACCGTGCGCTCGGAGTCGCTCCGCACGCGCGCGCAGCTCGAGAAGGAGCGCGTCAGTGTCTCCGAGGAAAGTGTGCGCGCGCAGCTGCTCGCGCAGCAGGCGCGCGTCGACCAGCTGCGCACGCTCTTCGCGCTGCGCCGCCAGCAGGTCGATCAGCTCCGCGTGCGCGCTGGCATGTCGGGCGTCCTCGAACAGGTGCCGGTCGAAGTGGGCCAGCAGGTGGCGCCGGGCACGAACGTCGCACGCGTCGCCGACCCGACGCGCCTCAAGGCCGAGCTGCGGATCGCCGAAACCCAGGCCCGCGACCTCACGATCGGCCAGGTGGCCCAGGTCGACACGCGCAACGGCATCATCCAGGGCAAGGTCGTGCGCATCGACCCGGCGGCGCAGAACGGCACCGTCACGGTGGACGTGGCACTCGAGGGCGAGCTGCCGCGCGGTGCCCGCCCCGACCTCTCCGTGGACGGCACCGTGGAACTCGAACGGCTCGACAACGTCTTGTATGTCGGGCGGCCGGCGTTCGGCCAGGAGAACAGCGCCGTGGGCCTGTTCCGGCTCGACGACGCAACCGGCGAGGCCCAGCGCCTGCAGGTGCAGCTCGGGCGCAGCTCGGTGAACACGATCGAGATCAAGGGCGGCGCGAAGGAAGGCGACCAGCTCGTCCTGTCGGACATGTCCGCATGGGACGCCTTCGACCGCGTGCGGTTGCGGTGAGACGACACGCGACGCCGGCGTGATCGCCGTGGTCGCACGAGAGTATTTCCCGAGCCCCGGGACCCGAGCCCCGGGACCCGCCAACTAGGAGCCACGATGTCCGAAGCCATGCAGTCCCTCATCCGTCTCGACGGCATCAAGAAGGTGTTCCTGACCGACGAAGTCGAGACCCACGCGCTGTCCGGCATCCACATGGAGATCAAGCAGGGCGAGTACGTCGCCATCTCGGGCCCGTCGGGCTGCGGCAAGTCGACGCTGCTGGCGATTCTGGGCCTGCTCGACTCGCCTTCTGACGGCAAATACTGGCTGAACGGCCAGGAGGTGGCCGACCTGCCGATGTCGCAGCGGGCGCGCGTCAGGAACCGCGAGATCGGCTTCATCTTCCAGAGCTTCAACCTCATCGGCGACCTGACCGTGTTCGAGAACGTCGAGCTGCCGCTCATCTACCGCGGCATGAAGGCCAACGAACGCCGCGAACGCGTCAACGCCGCGCTCGAGCGCGTCGGCATGGCGCACCGCGCCAAGCACCTCCCGTCGCAGCTGTCCGGCGGCCAGCAGCAGCGCGTCGCCGTGGCCCGCGCCGTTGGTGGCCAGCCGTCGATCCTGCTGGCCGACGAACCGACCGGCAACCTCGACTCGAAGAACGGCGAGGCGGTCATGGACCTGCTCCGCGAACTGCACCGCGGCGGCGCGACCATCTGCATGGTCACGCACGACCCGCGGTATGCGGCGCACGCCGATCGCTCGATCCATCTCTTCGACGGCCGCGTCGTCGAGGACAACGTCGCGACGCTCGCCTGATCGCGCCGGCATCGTGATCCGTCTCGCCAACATCGAGAAATCCTTCCGCCACGGCGTCAGCCAGACGTTCGTCCTGCGGCGGGTGACGGCCGACATCGCCCAGGGCGATTTCGTGTCGATCATGGGCCCGTCGGGCGCCGGGAAGAGCACGCTGCTCCACATCCTCGGCATGCACGACACGGCGTGGCAGGGCGAATACTGGCTGCACGACCAGCCGGTGCACGCCCTCTCGCAGAAAGACCGGCTGAAGCTGCAGAAGCAGCACATCGGCTTCGTCTTCCAGAGCTACCACTTGCTCGACAACCTGACGGTCTACGAGAACATCGACCTTCCGCTCTCCTATCGCGACGTGAAGCGGGCCGACCGCCAGGGCATGGTGGCCGACATCCTCGACCGCTTCAACATCGTCGGCAAGAAGGACCTGTATCCCAACCAGCTCTCGGGCGGCCAGCAGCAGCTCGTGGCCATCGCCCGGGCCGTCGTGGCCAATCCGTCGATCATCCTGGCCGACGAGCCGACCGGCAACCTGCACTCGGATCAGGGCCGCGCCATCATGGAACTCTTCGCGACGCTGAACGCGCAGGGCACGACCATCGTGCAGGTGACCCATTCGGAGGCCAACGCCGCCTTCGGCCGCCGGATCATTCAGCTCAAGGACGGATGGATCGTCGATGCAGCCTGAGGTCCCCTCGCGCATCCTGATCGGCGACGATCAGGGCGACGTGCTCGAAGCCCTGCGGCTGCTGCTCAAGCCGGAAGGCTACGCCATCGACACGGCCTCGTCGCCGCAGCAGGTCACGCGCGCCCTCGAGCTCAAGGACTACGACGTCGTTCTCATCGACCTGAACTACTCGCGCGACACGACTTCCGGCGAAGAGGGGCTCGACCTGCTGAGGCGCATCCGCCTGGCCGACGAGTCGCTGCCGGTCGTCGTGATGACCGCCTGGGGCTCGGTGGACGTCGCCGTGGAGGCGATGCGCCGCGGCGCCCGCGATTTCATCCAGAAGCCGTGGGACAACGAGCGCCTGCTCGCCATCGTCCGCACACAGACCGAACTCGGCCGCGCCATCCGCCTCGGCCGCCGCCTCGAACTGGCGAATCAGGCGCTCATGGCCGACGGCCGCTCGCCGCTGCTCGCCGAGTCACCGGCCATGCGCCCGGTGCTCGACGTCATCGCCCGCGTCGGCCCGTCGGATGCCAATGTGCTCGTGAGCGGCGAGAACGGCACCGGCAAGAGCCTGGTGGCACAGGCGCTGCACGCGGTGTCGCCGCGCGCCACCCGGCCGATGGTCACCGTGAACGCCGGCGGCATGGCCGAGGGCGTCTTCGAGAGCGAGCTTTTCGGCCACGTGCGCGGCGCCTTCACCGACGCCAAGGCCGACCGCGTCGGCCGCTTCGAACTGGCCGACGGCAGCACGCTCTTCCTCGACGAAATCGCCAACGTGCCGTCGAGCCAGCAGGCCAAGCTCCTGCGTGTCATCGAAACCGGCGAATTCGAACGCGTGGGCTCGTCGCGCACGCGCAGGGTCGACGTGCGGATCGTGTCGGCCACCAACGCGGATCTCGCGGCCGAGGTCGAGGCCGGACGTTTCCGGCAGGATCTGCTCTTTCGCCTGAACACGATCGAAATCGTGCTGCCGCCGCTGCGCGACCGCCGCGAAGACATCCCGCTGCTCGCCCGCCACTTCCTCGGCCAGCACACGCAGCGCTACCGCAAGGGCATCACCGGCTTCGAACCGGCGGCGCTGCAGGTGCTCGTGGACCACCGCTGGCCCGGCAACGTCCGCGAGCTCGATCACGCGATCGAACGGGCCGTCCTGATGGCGCAGGCCTCCGTCATCCGCGCCACCGACCTCGGCCTCAAGGTGGAAGCCGTGTCGGCCGGCCGCCTCGAAGACATGAGCCTCGAGGACGTCGAAGCGTTCCTCATCCGCAAGTCGATGGCCCGCTACGGCAACGTGAGCCACGCCGCCCGCGCCCTGGGCCTCTCGCGCAGCGCCCTCTACCGGCGCCTCGAAAGATATAAGCTGTAGCACGATTCGACATCCCCGCCCTGCATGCACCCTCGCCTCCGCTTCGATCAGCACGCGCTGGGGCTGGCGCTCGTGGCGGTGCTGCCGCCGATCGCGGCGACGCTCGTGCTGCTCTGGGCGGGGGACTACTCGGCCAAGGTGCGGTGGACGGTGGCGCTCCTGCTCGTAGCCACCTCGGCGGCGGCGCTCGCCGCGCTGCGGCAGCACATCGTCTCGCCGCTCCAGACGCTGGCCAACCTCGTGGCGGCGCTCCGCGAAGATGACTTCTCGATACGTGGCCGCAGTTCCGCCGCCGGCGATCCGCTGGGCGACGTGATGACCGAAGTGAACGCGCTCGCCGAGACCCTGCACGAGCAGCGCCTCGGGGCGGTCGAAGCCACCGCGCTCCTGCGCACGGTCATGGAGCAGATCGACGTCGCGGTCTTCGCCTTCGATCCGGAGCGGCGGCTGCAGCTCGTGAACCGCACCGGCGAGCGGCTGCTCGGCCGCCCCGCCGAACAACTGCTGCGCCACACCGCCGAGACACTCGGCCTCGATGCCTGGTTCGGCGAAGTGCGCGGCGTCATCGCCCTGGACCTGCCCGGCGGCACCGGCCGCTGGGACGTGCGCCGCACCACCTTCCGGCTCGGCGGGCAGCGCCACGAACTGCTCGTCGTCTCGGACGTCAGCCGCCCGCTGCGTGAGGAAGAACGGCAGGCGTGGCAGCGGCTCATCCGCGTCATCGGCCACGAGCTCGGCAACTCGCTCGGCCCGATCAAGTCGATTGCCGGATCGCTCGATGCGCTCGTGCAGCGCGATCCGCCGCCCGCCGATCTGGCCGACGATCTCAGACGCGGCCTGCAGGTCATCGGCTCACGCGCCGACGCGCTCGGCCGCTTCACGGCCGCCTACGCCCGGCTCGCCCGCCTGCCGCCGCCACGGCTGGCCCCGGTCGTATTGAAGCCGCTCCTGCAGCGTGTGGCCGGCCTCGAGACGCGCGTGCCGGTGTCGGTGCGTCCCGGCCCCGATGTCACGGTGAGCGCCGACGGCGATCAGCTCGAGCAACTGCTCATCAACCTGCTCAAGAACGCCGCCGAGGCCACGCTCGAAACCGGCGGCACGGGCGGGGTCGTCGTGGGCTGGCAGCGCACGGCGCGCGGGGTGGACCTCTGGGTGGACGATGATGGCCCCGGTCCACCGAAGACGGCGAATCTCTTCGTGCCGTTCTTCACGACCAAGGCCGGCGGCTCCGGTATCGGCCTCGTGCTCTGCCGGCAGATCGCCGAAGCGCACGGCGGCGCGATCACACTCGATGCCGGTGTCGGCGGCGTGGGCTGCCGCGCCACGCTCACGCTGCCGATCTGAGCGGCAGGCGTCAGGCCGGGACGATCCGCCCCTCGGCGGCGCGCCGCAGCCGGTCCCACACCGCGGCGCCGAGCCCGGCGCGGGTGGGGCCAAGCGCGAGGATCACCTCGGCGCCGCCGGCATCGAGCGCGCGCAGGGCCGCGAACAGGGCACGCGCCGCCGCGGCCCCGTCGTCGCGCGGGCCGAGCGTGGCGACCACGACGCGCCCGGCCGCCGCGGCCGCAGCGATCTCCGGCGCCAGCGCCGTGAGCGCCTCGTCAGGGGCGAGCACGCCCACGCGCAGACCGCGGGCCGTCAACTGCCGCACCTCGCGGGCCAGCCGCGCCACGCCGGCGGCGGGCGCGGCGTCGTACACCGTCACGCGGGCGGCTGGCGCGTAGTGGCGCAGCAACTGCCCGGGAGCAATCTGCGCGCGGTCCACCCCCACGACCTCGTCGGCCACGGTGACGTCTGGCACCACCGCCACCAGCGCGTCGAACGGCACGCCGCCGGCCCGGCGCACGAGCGGCGGCATCACCGTGCAGTCCACGATCGTCGATTCCACGCCGATGTCGGTCGGACCGGCGTCGAGGACGATATCCACACGCGTGTCGAGATCGGCCAGCACGTGCGCCGCCGTGGTCGGGCTCGGGCGCGAGAAGCGGTTGGCGCTCGGCGCCGCCACCGGCACACCCGACGCCGCCAGCAGCGCGTGCGCCACGGGATGCGCCGGCACGCGCACGGCCACGTTCGGCAAACCCGCCGTGACCTCGGGCGGCACGTCGGCATGCCGCGGCACGATGAGCGTGAGCGGCCCGGGCCAGAACCTGGCGGCGAGCGCGGCCGCGGGGGCCGGCACGCTGGCCGCCACCCGCGGCAGGTCGGCTGCCGAGGCCAGATGCACGATGAGCGGATCGGTTGTCGGCCGCTCCTTCGCGGCGAAGATGCCGGCGACGGCCGCCGCATCGAGCGCGTGCGCGCCAAGGCCGTAGACCGTTTCGGTCGGGAACACGACCAGGCCGCCGCTGGCGAGCACGCGCGCGGCCCTGGCGATCGCGGACGGATCGGGGCTCGCAGCATCGACCACGAGTCGCAGGGTGGCGCGCGGCGGCATCGCGCTCATTGTGGCACCGGCGGCGCCGCATCCGGACGGCGCGCCCGCACGATGAGCTCGATGACGCGCGAGTAACTGCGCACGCCGTCGTCTACCCCCTGCGAGCGCAGGTACGAGTCGTAGACGCGCCAGCCGACACGCTCCACGAGATCCACACGCGAGGCCATCCGCGTGGCGATCGCGGCGAGGTCCTGTCGCGGGCCGGACGCGAGCGCGTCGAGTGACGCGCGGCGCCTCGCGGACGGCACCTGCCGCGCCGCTTCCGCCACGAGAAAGAGCCAGCCGCTGTAGCTGGTGCGCGGCGAGGTGCCGGGTTCCTGTGTCACGAGCCAGGCGATGAAGTTGGCGTCGGCCTCGGCCGCGTAGCCCGACAGATGCGCCCACTCGTGCGCAAGCACGAAGGGCCGCTCCGGCGCCGTCAGATCCGGATTGAGCAGCGTCTCGAGGGCGATGGGCGCGGTGAGACCGTCCACACCGGCCATGCGGAAGTACGGCGCGAGCAGCGTGGGCTTCGGCGTGCCCGGCACGGTGGGACGCGGCCGGCCCTGCCGCGCCTCCACGGCGTGCAGCGCGCGCGCCACGTCGGCCTCGACGCGGGACGGCTCGAAGCCCGCCGTGCGGCTGTCCAGGTAGCGCGCATTGACCGCGGCCACGGCCTCGTCGAGCAGTGCGCCGACCTCCGCCTCGGTTGGGGCGCCGGCGGGCAACGCGAGCCGCACCTCCATGGCCGGACGCGTGTAGTTCAATCCCCACACGGTCAGGAACCAGAGGTAGACGGCCGCGGCCAGCGTGAGCGTGGCGGCCGCCGCGCGACCGGCCGGCGCCCACGAACGCCGCCGCCACAACGCGCCGAGCGCCCGCCACCACCACCAGACCAGCAGCGCCAGCGCGCCGACGAGCGCGGCATCGAAGACGGCGATCGGCAGGCGATTCGACGCGCCCGTCACCGCGGCCTGCAGCACGGGATACCACGTGCGGCCGTAGACACGTTCGATGGACGCCTCGGGTCGCGGCAGCGCGACGGCCAGAGCCGCCACGAGCACGAGCAGCGCCTGGGAGGCCTGGCGGATGCCTGGCATGCGTGAGGGGCCGACGGCGGCCCGGCGTTACTGGAGGGCGATCGACACTTCGTTCGAGGGCGAACTGGTGCCGCAGGCGTTGCGCGCGTAGACGCGCAGGAAGAACGTGCCGGGCACGCCGGCGCGATCGGTCGTGGTGGTGTTGCCGGGGATGATGAAGGTGGCGACGTCGTTCTTGCCCGGGCCCGAGCCCGTTTCGAGCACGTAGGTCGTGGGCGTCTCGGTGCCGGCCGGCGCCTTCCAGGTCATGCGCGCCGACGTGTTCGGGATGGCTTCGGCCGCGAGGTCCGTGGGCGCATCAGGTGCCGACGCGCAATCGAACTGTCGGGCACCGGCGCGCTGCTGGCCGGTGCGCAGCGCCCACAACCCGATGAGGATGACCGCCGAGACGACGATGACGACCGAGAGGATGCCGTTCTTGTTCATCGATGTCCGGGCCGCGAACCGGTCCGGGGTGGAACCGGCCGCGTGAGAGTCTGAGGTTGGTCGGGATGCCGGGATTCGAACCCGGGACCTCCTGCACCCCAAGCAGGCGCGCTAGCCAGGCTGCGCTACATCCCGTTGGTGTTGCACGTACGCCGCGTCTTACCGCTTGCCCCGCCGCGCCGGCTTTGCCGCCGCCGGACGGTCGGTGACGGCCGTGGCCGCCACGAGTGCGAACGGCACTCCGTTCACCGGCCGTTCCAGCAGCGCGAGCAGGCCTTGCAGGCCTTCACGCACCGACTGCAGCCGGGCCCGGGTGGTGTCGTCGACCAGCGAAAAATCCGCGGCCGTTGCCACCGGTCCGTCGTCGTCGCGAGACTCTTCCAGCCGCCGCCGGGCGCCGGAGAGCGTGAGCCCCTCGACATACACGAGCTCACGAATCTTCAGCACGCGCTCGACATCCGCGCGACCGTAGATGCGTGGCCCCCCGGCCGTCACCTGGCCGAGATCCGGGAATTCCGCCTCCCACGTGCGCAACACATAGGGCTGCACCTGCGCGATCTGGCAGACGTCCGCGGCCTTGAGGCGCTCGAGTTTCGGAGCGGCCATACGTCGTGTCCGTCGTTCGACGCGCACTGCGCCGGCTGACGGAGGTGGCAGTATACCACGGGGATCAGGCCCCGTCGGGCGCCGTGCCTTTGCGCACGCGGCGACGGATATGGAGCCGGATCGGCGTGCCGGCGAATCCATATTCCTCGCGCAGCCGGTTGGTCAGGTACCGCAGGTAAGAGAAGTGCATCGTGGCCGCGACATTCGTGAAGAGCACGAACGTCGGCGGCGCGACGCCTGTCTGGCTGGCGAACAGAATGCGCACGGCGCGGCGGGCGTCCGAGACGGGCGGCTGCGCGGCGGTGATGGCAGCGATGAAGCGGTTGAGCGCCGGCGTCGGCACGCGCTTGCGGCGTTCGGTGGCCACGCGGTCCACGATCTCGAGCAGTTTCGGCGTGCGCTCGCCGGTCTTGGCCGAGATGTGCACGATGGGCGCGTAGTCGAGGAACGGCAAGCGTCGGCGCACTTCGCCGTCCGCCGCCTCGGCCGCTTCGTGCGTGTGTTCCGGGAGCAGGTCCCACTTGTTCAGCGCGACCACCACACCGCGGCCCGCCGCATCGGCCTCGCCGGCAATCGCGGCGTCCTGGTCGGTCGGACCGACGGCGACGTCGATGACGAGCACGACGACATCCGCGTCCGCGATGGCGCGCCGCGCCAGCATGACGCTGAGGGATTCGAGGGCGCCGCCACTGGCCACGCGGCCCGCCTTGCGCATCCCGGCGGTGTCGACGATACGCACCTGCTTCTTGTGCCAGGCGAAGACCGAGTCGACCGGGTCGCGCGTCGTACCCGGCACCGGCGACACGATCATGCGCTCCTCGCGCAGCAGCCGGTTCACGAGCGACGACTTCCCCGCATTCGGCCGGCCGACGATGGCCACTTTCAGTTCGTCCGGGTGATGCGTCCCGTGCCGCGCCGCCTCGTCGCTCGCGGGCGTATCGTCCTCGGCGGCCGGCGCCGGCAGACGGTGCTTGATCTCGTCGAGCAGGTCACCCACACCGCGTCCGTGTTCCGCGCTCACCTCGACCACCGGGTCGAAGCCCAGCCGGTAGAGGTCGAGCACGCCGGCGGCGGCGCGCCGGTCGTCGGTCTTGTTGATGGCGAGCAGCACGGGTTTGCCCGTGGCCCGCACCGCCTGTGCGATGTCTTCGTCACCCGGCACGAGCCCCTCGCGGCCATCCACGACGAACACGACTAGGTCGGCGGTGGCCAGGGCCCGCTGTCCCTGCTCGACGACGAGCGCGTGGAGCGGGTCGGCGCTCTGGCCGAACATGCCGCCGGTGTCGGTCAGAAGGAAGCCGCCATCGGCCACCGGGACCGGATGTGCGAGCGCATCGCGGGTGGTACCGGCAATCGGTGTGACAATCGCCCGGCGCGTGCCGGTCATCCTGTTGAACAGCGTGGACTTGCCGACATTGGGCCGTCCGACCAACACGACGATGGGGAGCTGACGGGGCACGGTGACCCCCAGTGTACCGTGCCCGGATGCCCGAACCGGCCGGGATCAGGCCGAAATCCGCGGATCCGGGACGCGGCCGGCCGGCGCGAACGCCGGGATTGACAGCGTAAGTCGCTCTATCTATGATAGTTACCGGTTTCGAGGAGTCACCCGCCGCTCGATGATCAAGGTCGACATCGTCAATGAGGTCTCGCGGCTGGCCGAGATCACCAAAGTGAAGGCGGAGCTGGCCGTCGACGCGGTGTTCGACGCCATGCGTATCTCGATGCAGCGCGGTGAACGCATTGAGCTGCGGGGATTTGGCGTCTTCCAGGTGAAGCCGCGCAAACGCGGCATCGGTCGAAACCCCCGCACCGGTCGTGAAGTGAAGATTCCCCCCGGCCGGACCATCCGGTTCAAGCCCGGCAAAGACCTGCAGAACATCGGATAAGCCGCCGGCCGGCCGATGTTTCCGGATCCCGTGCTACCGGTGCCTCCCCCGCCCGTCGATCCGGCGTGGCCCCTGCGCCGCTGGCTCGTGCACGGCGGCTGCCTGCTCGCCACCTTCGTCGTGACGACGTTCTTCGGGGGCTGGCACTACTTGGGCTTCCTCACGGACGTCGGGCAGGCGCCCCCCGTGCTGCCGCTGACCGGCGCGCGATTCTGGTTCGGCGGCCTGTGGTTCAGCGTCTCGGTGCTGGCCATCCTCGGCGCACACGAAGCCGGACACTACGTCGCCTGCCGGCGCTACGGCGTCGACGCTTCGCTCCCTTACTTCCTGCCGGCGCCCCTGCCGCTCACCGGCACCTTCGGCGCCTTCATCCGCATTCGCGACGTCATTCCGCACAAGCGGGCGCTCTTCGACATCGGTGCCGCCGGCCCCTTCGCGGGTTTCGTCGTAGCGGTCCCGCTGCTCGTACTGGGGCTCTGGCTGTCGCGGCCGGTGCCGATGCCCACCCACGTCGAGATGATCGCGCTCGGCGAGCCACTCATCTACCAGGCGGCCGAACACGCGCTCTGGGGCTCGCTGCCGGGCGATCAGCTGCTGCACCTGCATCCGGTGGGCATTGCGGCGTGGTTCGGACTGCTGGCCACCGCGCTCAACCTCTTTCCGGTGGCCCAACTCGACGGCGGGCACGTGGCCTACGCGGTCTTCGGCGCGAGGGCGCGGTGGATCACGCTGGCGAGCGCCGCCGTCATCCTCGCCCTCACGCTCGTGTCGGGCAGCTGGATCACGTGGGCCGCCCTCGTCGTGGTCGTGCTGTTCGTGGCCGGGCCGTCGCATCCGCCGACGGCGAACGACCTCGTGCCGCTCGGCCGCCGCCGCCTCGCGCTGGCCGTCGCTGCCGTGCTCGTCTTCGCGCTCTGCTTCACCCCGGCGCCCATCGAAGTCGTCGAACGCGAGGCCCCGCCGCCGCTGTCCGGCGCGGCGCGTTGAGCCAGTGCCGCGGCCGCGCGAGCGCGGCTCAGAGCATGCTGACGGGATCGACGTCGATCGACGTGCGTCGCGCGAGCGCCGGGTGCGCCGCCAGCGCCCCGCGCACGGCCGCGTTCATCAGCCCGCGATCGCCGCCTTTCACGAAGAACTGCGCGCGGTGCTCGCCGCGCAGCTTCATGAGCGGCGCCGGCGCCGGACCGAGCAGCGCAATCGGCCGGCCGGCGATGCCGCGGGCGACCTCGCGGGCCAGCGCGCCGGCCGCGTCGAGCGCCTGCTCGAGCGTGGTGCCGCGCACGACCACGTTGATCATCGCCGTCACCGGTGGATACCGCAGCGCCGTGCGGAACTCGAGTTCCTTCGTGACGAAGGTCGCATAGTCCTGCGCGCAGCCGCAGCGCACGGCGTAGTGCGTGGGAAAGAACGTCTGCACGCAGGCCTCGCCGCGCCGCTCGCCGCGGCCCGCGCGGCCCACCACCTGGGTGATGAGCTGGAAGGTCCGTTCGGCGGCGCGGAAGTCTGGCAGGCCGAGACCGACATCCGCCGAGACGACGCCGACCAGCGTGACGAATGGGAAATCGTGCCCCTTGGCGATCATCTGCGTGCCGACGAGCACATCGAGTTCACGGCGGCCGAACCTCGCGAGGATGGCTGTCAGGCTGCCGCGCGTCGACACCGTGTCGCGATCGACGCGGCCGATGCGGGCCGCGGGGAACCGCGCCGCGAGATCCTGCTCGACCCGCTCGGTGCCGACGCCGAGGTGTTCGAGGTATGGCGCGGCGCACTGCGGGCACGCCTCCGGCACCGCCTGCGCGAAATCGCAGTAGTGGCAGCGCGCGCGCGCCCGCCGGCCGGTGCCGTGCACGGTCATCGAGACGCTGCAGTGGGGACACTCGATCGTGTTGCCGCACTGGCGGCAGAGCACCGCCGACGAGATGCCGCGGCGGTTCAGGAGCACGAGCGCCTGCTCGCCGGCGGCGAGTCGCTGCTCGATACCCTCGATGAGAACGCGGCTCAGCGTCACGTCGGCGCCCGCCGCCGCCCACTCCTCGCGCATGTTCACGACGTGCACGTCGGCCATCGGCCGGTCGGCGACGCGGCGCTCGAGCGAGACGAGCGTGTAGCGGCCACGCTGCGCGTTGTGGAACGACTCGAGCGACGGCGTCGCCGAGCCGAGCACGACGAGCGCGTCCTGCTGGCGGCCGCGGACGATGGCGACATCGCGGCCGTGGTAGCGCGGCATCTCGTCCTGCTTGTAGGAGGTGTCGTGCTCTTCGTCCACCACGATGAGGCCGACGCTGGCGAACGGCGCGAAGACAGCCGAACGCGTGCCGACGACGACGTCGACCTGGCCGGCGCGCACGCGATGCCACTGATCGTGCCGCTCGCCGTCCGAGAGCCCGCTGTGCTGAATCGCCACGCGTTCGCCGAACCGCGCGCGCACGCGCCCGGCCAGCGCCGGCGTGAGTGCGATTTCGGGCACGAGCAGCAGGGCGCGACGGCCCTGACGACGCATGCGATCGGCCAGCGCCAGGTAGATCTCGGTCTTGCCGCTGCCGGTGACACCTTTGAGCAGCGCCACACGGTAGGCCGCGGCATCGGCCAGCGGTTCGAGTACGTCGAGCGCGGCACGCTGTTCGCCGGTGAGCACGGGCGGACCGCTGTCGTCGAGGACTGACGCGTGGGCCGCGAAGGGGTCGCGGCTCACCGCCTCGTGATGGATGGCCACGAAGCCGCATTGCACGAGCCGCGTGAGCGTGGCCGACGACACCCCGCGCCCGGCCAGCACCGAAGCCGGCAGGCCCGCCGGCACACCCGCCAGGAGCGTGAGTGCCTCGCGCTGACGCGCGCCGAGGCGCGGCGCCCCGGCGTCGGCGGGCGACAGACACGCCGGGTCCACCGCGACCCGCGCCGCGGCATCGGCGCCGAGTGCGGTGAGGCGCGCGACGCGGCGCCGCTTGAACGTCGTCACATCACCGGTCAGGACGCGCGGCGGAAGCGCCGAGGTCAGCACGTCGCCGGGCCCGGCCACGTAGTAGTCGGCCACCCACGTGGCGAGGGTCACGAGCGCCGGCGGCACGAAGGCGGTCTCGTCGCGCACGGCGAGCACCTCCCGCAGCTTCATCGCCGGATCGGGAGTGATGTCGGTGGCGACGACGATGCCGGTCAGACGCCGCGGGCCGAGCGGCACGTCGACGCGCGCGCCGACGACCGGGGCCGGCGCACCCTCCGGCCAGCGGTAGGTCAGCACGTCGAGCGCCGGCACGGGCACGGCCACCGACACGATCCGGCTCACGGCCTAGCAGTCCGTGGTGGAAGTCCCGGCGAGCACCGAGACCGATGGGGCGCGCCGATCGCGAGGCGCGACAACTGAGAATACCGACCTGTATTCGAAGGCGGAGCAACGAAGCGCGCGGTGATGCACCATCGGTCGAATGCCGTCGGGACGTCCACCACGGCCTGCTACCCCTGGAGCAGCTCGCGCACCTTCTTCATGTCTTCCCACACCTCGCGCTTCGCGGGGGGATTCCTGAGGAGGTACGCCGGGTGGAACGTGGGAATGAGCGACGCGCCGCGCCACTCGAACACGCGGCCGCGGAGCTTCGTGATGGGTTCGGTCGTGCGCAGCAGCGACTGCGCGGCGAACTTGCCGAGCGCGACGACGATCGTCGGCCGGATGATGCCGAGCTGCTCGAAGAGGTACGGCTCGCAGGTCATGACCTCGTCGGGCTCGGGGTTGCGGTTGCCCGGCGGCCGGCACTTGATGACGTTGGCGATGTAGACCTGCTCGCGCGTCATGCCGATGGCTTCGATGATCTTGGTCAGGAGCTGGCCGGCCCGGCCGACGAACGGTTCGCCCTGCTTGTCTTCGTCCTCTCCCGGCGCCTCGCCGACGAACATCAGGCGCGCCTGCGGATTGCCGACGCCGAAGACGACCTGGCGGCGGCCGAGCGTGTGCAGCTTGCAGCGTGTGCAGGCCGGACCGATCTCGTGGCGGAGGGCGGCCAGCGCCTCGGCCGGCGCGAGGGTCACCGCGGCGGCGGCCGGCAGGTCGGGGGCGGTCGTGACGTGCGGCTCTTCGAGGGGCATGTCGTCGGTCTCTCCTGACGCCGGCGCGGCATCGGCCGCCGCTGGCGCCTCCACGCGCGTACGCCACTCGGCGGCGCGGCTGACGCCCTGCACCCCGAGTTCGCGCATGTAGTCGAGGTGCGCGGCCAGATCGTCACGTGTCATGGGCGGCCGGCCACCGGCGGCACGCCGAGCAGGCGTTCGAGCCGATCGACGAGGCGCACGGCGACGTCCGCCTTGGTCATGAGGGGCAGCGTCTCGCGGCCCCGGGCCTCGAGGAACGTCACCACGTTCGTGTCCACTTCGAAGCCGGCGCCGGGCTGCGCGACGTCGTTGGCGACGATGAGATCGACGCCCTTGCGCGCCCGCTTGGCCTCGGCGTGATCGAGCACGTCGTGGGTTTCGGCCGCGAAGCCGATGAGCACCGGGCGGCCCTCGGCCCGCGACGGCAGCCGGCCGAGCGCGGCCAGGATATCGACGGTGCGGGTGAGCGGCACCGTCCAGCCGCCGTCCGCCTTCGCCACCTTCTGCGCGGCCACCGACTCCGGTGTGTAGTCAGCGACGGCCGCGGCCATCACCACGGCCTGCACGTCGGCCACGTGCGCCATCACCGCGGCATGCATATCGGCGGCGCTGCGCACGCGCACCACGGAGACCCCGGCCGGCGGGTCGAGGTGCGTCGGCCCGGTCACGAGGATGACCGCGGCGCCGCGGCGCGCGGCCTCGGCCGCCACGGCATAACCCATCCTGCCGCTCGACCGGTTGCCGATGAAACGCACCGGGTCGAGATCCTCGAACGTCGGGCCGGCCGTGACGAGCACCGAGCGACCAGCGAGCGACGCCGTGCCAGTGAGCTGGGCGTGCGCCGTCTCGACGATCTCCTCCGGTTCGGCGAGCCGCCCCTTCCCCACCCAGCCGCAGGCCAGGTAGCCCTCACCCGGCTGCACGAAGCGCACGCCGCGCGCCGCGAGCGACGCGAGATTGGCCGCCACGGCCGGGTGTTCGAGCATGTGGGTGTTCATGGCCGGCGCGAGCAGCACCGGCGCGGTCGTGGCGAGGTAGAGCGAGCTCAGGAAATCGTCGGCCAGCCCCTGCGCGAAACGGGCAATCGTGTTTGCCGTGGCCGGCACCACGAGCAGCAGGTCGGACGCGGTGGCGAGCGCGATGTGCTCGATGTCGGCGTTCAGGCCCGGCGCCCACTGGCTCGACACGACGCGCCGCTTCGTGATCGCCTCGAAGGTCAGCTCGCCGACGAACCGGCGGGCGCTATTCGTCATCACGACGGTGACGTCGTGGCCCTTCTTCTGGAGACCGCGCACGACCTCGACCGCCTTGTAAGCGCCGATGCCGCCGCTCACGCCCACCGTGATCCGTGCCATGCTGCCCTCCCGCCGGCGGTCAGGGCCGCGGCGCCTCGGTGAAGAACGTGCGCACGACCGCATCGGCGACACGCGTCATGCGATGCACGCGCGAGCGCTCGGCGGCGATGATCTCCTGCAGCCGCACGACCGTGGACTCGAGATCGTCGTTGACGACGACGTAGTCGTACTCGCGGTAGCTCGACACCTCGGCCCGCGCCGTTTCGAGCCGTCGCTGCAGCGCCGCTTCGGGTTCGGTGCTGCGCCCGCGCAGGCGACGCTCGAGCACCTGGAAGGAGGGCGGCATCACGAATACCGCCGTGTGGTCGGTGCCGCGCTGCCGCACCTGGCGGGCGCCCTGGACGTCGATGACGAGCACGACGTCCTGGCCGCCGGCCAGCATCGACTCGACGTCGGCCGCCGCCGTGCCGTACAGGTTGCCGAAGACATCCGCCCACTCGACGAACGCGTTCTCGGCCACCATGCCCTCGAACGCCTGGCGGGTGATGAAATGATAGTCCACGCCCTCGCGCTCGCCGGCGCGGATCGCGCGCGACGTGTAGGACCGCGACATCCGCAGGTTCGGCAGGATCTGGACCAGCCGCTCGACCAGCGTGGTCTTGCCGGTGCCTGACGGCGCCGAGATGACGAACAGCAGGCCGCGCTTACTCGACATTCTGCACTTGCTCCCGCATCCGTTCGAGTTCGGCCTTGACGTCGATGATGTGCTCCGACACCTGGAGCCCGTCGGCCTTGCTGCCGATGGTGTTGATCTCGCGGTTCATCTCCTGCAGCAGGAAGTCGAGCTTCCGGCCGCAGGGCTCGTCGCCGTCGGTGAGCGCGTCCCAGTGTTCGAGGTGGGCGCGGAACCGCGTGACCTCTTCGCTGATGTCCGACCGCTGCGCGGCGCGCACCACTTCTTGCGCGAGCGACGCCTGGTCGATCGGCAACGACGCCGACAGGTCGCGGGCCCGTTCGAGGAGGCGCGCCTCGAGCTGCACGCGTCCGGCCTCGGCCGCCACGACGACGGCGTCGATGAGCGTCACGAGGGTGCGTTTGCGGGCGCCGAGGTCGGTCTTGAGCAGCGCCCCTTCGCGCGAGCGCATGTCGTCGAGGGCGGTGACGGCGCTGCCCACGACCGATTCGAGCGCCTCGGCCCAGCCGGCGCCGGTCTCGGCCTCGGCGCTGCGCTCGCGGATGGCCAGCGCCTGCGGCAGGCGCAGCAGGTCACCCGGCGTGAGCGCGCCCTGGACGAGCCCGGCGGCGCGCGCCACTTCGATGGCCGACGTCACGGCGGTGACGAAGCTCTCGTTCAGTTCCACCACGGGCGCCGCGGCGCCGCGCGCCTGCACCGACGCCTGCAGTTCGACACGGCCGCGGGCCAGGCCGCGCTGCACGAGCGCGCGCACGCGCGGCTCGAGGTCGGCGAGCACCGGCGGCAGGCGGAGCTGCAGGTCGAGGAACCGGTGATTCACCGTCCGGATCGTGACCGACACCGTGCCGCGCGGGTCGTCCGCGGTCGCCGCCGCAAACCCGGTCATGCTTCTCATCATGCGCCGTCCGCCTCTCCTCTGTGCCTCGCCCGATGGTCAGCCGCGGGACGACACGGGCATCGTCTTCGCCGGCTTCCGGGCTTCCGCCATCTGCGCGCGATGCAGGCGCGCGTAGGCGCCGTCGAGCGCCAGGAGCTCGTCGTGCCGTCCCGATTCGACCAGGCGCCCGCGTTCCATCACCAGAATGATATCCGCCCGCTGGATGGTCGAGAGCCGGTGCGCGATGACGAACGAGGTGCGGTTCTTCATCAGCACGGCGAGGGCATCCTGCACCAGCCGCTCCGATTCGGAGTCGAGCGACGAGGTGGCTTCGTCGAGGACGAGGATCGGGGCATCGCGCAGCAGGGCGCGGGCGATGGCGAGCCGCTGGCGCTGTCCGCCCGACAACCGCTGGCCGCGTTCGCCGATACGCGTGGCATACCCGTGCGGCTGCGCCTGGATGAAGTCGTGGGCGTGGGCCGCCCGGGCCGCGGCCTCCACCGCCTCGGCGGTGGCTTCGGGCATGCCGTAGGCGATGTTCGCGGCGATGGTGTCGTCGAAGAGCACGGTCTCCTGCGTGACGATGCCGATCTGGCGGCGCAGGGACGCGAGCGTGACGTCACGCAGGTCGTGGCCATCCACCAGCACCGCGCCGGACGACACGTCGTAGAAGCGCGGCAGCAGGTTGACGAGCGTGGTCTTGCCGGCACCGCTCCGGCCGACGATCGCCACGAGCTGCCCGGCCGGCACGGTGAGCGACACGCCGCTCAGCACCTGCCTGCCGTGCCCGTCTTCGTAGCCGAAGCTCACGTCGCGGAACTCGACCGTCCGCGAGAACCGCGGCAGCTCGACGGCGCCGGGCGACTCGATCACTTCGGTGCGGGCATCGAGCAGTTCGAAGACCCGCTCGGCGGCCGCGGCTGCCTGCTGGAGGTTGGCGTTGACGCGGGTCAGCTTCTTCACCGGGCCGTACATCAGCAGCAGCGATGCGACGAACGACGTGAATTCACCGGGCGTGAGCCGGCCGGCGGCAATCTCGCCGCTGCCGTACCAGAGCGCGCCGACGATGGCGAGCCCGCCAAGCGCCTCCATGAGCGGCGGCAGCAGCGACAGCACGCCGGTCACGCTCATGTTCGTGCGATACAGGTCGTCAGAGGCGGCGCGGAACTTCTGCGCTTCGCGGCCCTCGGCGAGGAACGCCTTCACGATGCGGTGTCCGGCGAACGCCTCGCCAGCCACGTGCGAGAGCCGCTCGAGCGCCTCCTGACTGCGCCGCGACACGGTGCGCAGGCGCTTGCCGAGCCGGGCGAGCGGGTAGACGACGATCGGCGCGGCCGTCAGGCAGACGAGCGCCAGGCCGCCGTCGATGTAGATGAGCAGTCCGGCATAGCCGACGACGGTGACCGTCTCACGCGCCAGGTCGCCGATCGTTTCGGAGACGGCGCGTTGCAGCAGGCCGACGTCGTTGTTCACGCGCGACAGGAGCTGGCCGGTGCTGCGGCGCGCAAAGAACGCTGCCGACTGGCCGAGGATTCGCTCGAAGAGCTCCGTCCGCAGCTCGCGCACGACCCGGTGCCCGAGGTCGTCCATCCAGTAGCTCGACAGGAACGCGCCGAGCCCCTTGATGACGTAGACCACCATGATGGCGGTGGCCACGAAGCCGAGCTCGTTGCGTGCGCTGAGCACGTCGTCGAGAATCGGCTTCACGAGCCAGGCAAGGGCCGCCGATCCCACGCCGTAGAGCACCATGGCGCCGAGGGCGCCGCCGATGACGGCCCGGTGCGGCGCAGCGTACCGGAGGAGGCGGCGCAGCGGGTCCATCAGCGGTCCTGGGGGGACCGATAACCTCCGGGATGTGCGGCATGCCAGGCCGCCGCATGCGTCACGATCGTCTCGAGGTCGCTCAGGCGCGGCCGCCAGCCGAGTTCGGCCTGTGTGCGCGCACTGGCCGCGTAGAGCGCCGAGGGGTCCCCCTCGCGACGCGGCGCCGGCGACCACGCGACCGGCGCACCCACCACGCGGCCCACGGTGTCGATGACTTCCTTCACCGACCACGGCCGCCCGGTGCCGACGTTGTACTGCGTGGACGAGGCGCCAGCCTCGAGTGCCGCCAGCGCCTTCACATGGGCGTCGGCGAGATCGGCGACGTGCACGTAGTCACGCAGGCACGTCCCGTCGGGTGTCGGATAGTCCTGCCCGAAGACCTTCAGCTCCTTCCCGCCCCGCGCCGCCGCGATGGCGAGCGGAATGAGATGGATCTCTGGATCGTGGTCTTCGCCGAGTTCGCCGTCTGGATCGGCGCCGGCCGCGTTGAAGTAGCGCAGCGCGATCGACCTGAGGCCGTAGGCCGTGTCGTAGTGCCCGAGCGCCCGCTCCACGGCGAGCTTCGATTCGCCGTAGGCGTTCACTGGCGCCTTCGGGTGGTCTTCGGTGAGCGGCAGGGCCTGCGGCTCGCCGTAGATCGCACACGTCGACGAAAAGACGATCCGGCCCACGCCCTCCGCCACCATGGCGTCGAGGAGCCGGATCGAGCCCGTGAGGTTGTTCTCGTAGTACTTGCCGGGCAGCCGCACCGACTCGCCGACGGCGAGCCAGGCCGCGAAGTGCATGACCGCGTCGATATGGTGCTCGACGAGCGCCGCGCGCACGGCGGCCGTGTCGTGCACCCGGGCGCGCACGAGCGGCAGGCCACGCGTGGCTTCGACGTGGCCCGCCGACAGGTCATCGAGCACGACCACGGCATGGCCGGCCTTGCTGAGCGCTTTGGCCGTATGGCTGCCGATGTAGCCGGCGCCCCCGGTGACGAGCACGCGCGCCACGCCTACCTCCCGATCGAGTAGTAAGTGAAGCCGAGCTCCTTCATCTGGGCGGGCTGGTAGATGTTGCGCCCGTCGAAGATGACCGGATTCCTGAGCAGCTTGCGCATCTTCTGGAAGTCCGGCTCACGGAACTCCTGCCATTCGGTGAGGATGGCGAGGCCATCGGCGCCCTTGAGCGCGTCGTAATTGCGCGCGGTGTAGGTGACGCCGCTCTTGAAGAGGCCCTTCGCCGTCGGAATCGCCTCCGGATCGTGCGCCTGCACTTTCGCGCCCTTCTCGAGCAGGGTCTTGATGATCGGAATGGCCGGCGCCTCGCGCATGTCATCGGTCTTCGGCTTGAAGGCCAGGCCCCAGACCGCGATCGTCTTGCCCTTGAGCGTGCCGAAGTGCGACTCCATCTTCTTCAACAGGATGCGCTTCTGCAGTTCGTTGACCGTCTCGACGGCCTTCAGGATCTTGAAGTCGTACTTCTTGTCGGCCGAGAACTTGACGAGCGCCTTGACGTCCTTCGGGAAGCAGCTGCCACCGTAACCGACGCCCGGGAAGAGGAACGCCGGCCCGATGCGGCGGTCGGTGCCCATCGCCTGGCGCACGCGGTCGACGTCGGCGCCGTAGGCTTCACAGACGTTGGCGATCTCGTTCATGAACGAGATCTTGGTCGCCAGCATCGCGTTGGCGGCGTACTTCGAGAGCTCGGCACTCGCGCAGTCCATCACCATGATCGGGGCGCCGGTGCGGGTGAACGGCTTGTGGAGGGCCACCATGAGCTCGGCGGCCTTCGGATCCTCGGCGCCGATGACCACGCGGTCGGGTTTCATGAAGTCGTCGACCGCCGCGCCCTGCTTCAGGAACTCGGGATTGCTGACGACGCTGAAGGGGTGCGTGGTCTCGCGGCGGACGATGTCGCGGACGCGCTCCGCCGTCCCGACCGGCACGGTGCTCTTGTCGACGATGACCTTGTAACCGTTCATCGCGCGGGCGATGTCGCGGGCCACGCCCAGCACGTGCTGGAGGTCCGCCGAGCCGTCCTCGCCCTGCGGCGTGCCGACGGCAATGAAGATGATGGTGGACTGGCGGACGGCTTTCGCCAGATCCGTCGTGAAGACGAGCCGGCCCTCGGCCTTGTTGCGACGCAGGAGATCCTCGATGCCGGGCTCGTAGATCGGGCTCTTGCCACGCCGCAGCATCCGGACCTTGGCCTCGTCCTTGTCCACACAGATGACGTCGTTGCCACTCTCCGCCAGGCACGCGCCAACGACGAGCCCCACATACCCCGTGCCCACAACCGCGACCTTCATGCAGTCCCCCGGAAGCGCCGGCGAGTCGCCTAGGTGCACTCGCGCAAACACATCACGGTACCACCCGACCGAGATTGCTGTCAACATGCTGAACCACAAGGACTTGCCGCCGTGGAGGTGTCGGTGGTACCGTCCACGGGCGTGCGCGTGCTCGTGGACTACCGCCCGGCGCTTCGGGCTCGAACCGGCATTGGCGAATACGTGCATGAGCTGGCGCGCGCTCTCACGGCGGGCGCCGGCGCTGCGCTCGAGCTGACGATCTTCTCCTCCTCCTGGCGCGACCGCGTCCGCCCCGACGCCATAGCCGAACTGCCCGGCGTGCGCGTCGTCGACCGGCAGATTCCGGTCGCCGCCCTGACGTGGAGCTGGCACCACCGCGGCTGGCCGGCGATTGAGTGGCTCGCCGGCCCGCAGGACGTCGTGCATTCGCCGACGCCGCTCCTGCTGCCCGCAAGCGCGGCCGCCCGCGTCGTGACCGTCTTCGACCTCTACTTCCTCACGCAGCCGTCGGCCGTGCACGGCGCGGCGCAACGCGACTTCACGGCGCTCGTCCGCGACCACGTGCAGCGCGCCGACCACGTGGTGGCCGGCTCACACTACGCGGCCGATCTCGTCACCGGCGCGCTCGGCGTCGCGCCCGAGCGCGTCACGGCGACGCCGCTCGGCGCCCCCGGCTGGGCCGCCGAGGTGCGCGCGGCCCGCGGCAGTTCCACCGGCCGCACGCTGCTCTTTCTGGGCACGCTCGAGACGCGCAAGAACGTCGGCCTGCTGCTCGATGCCTACGAACTGCTGCTCGCGCGCCGCAGAGACCTGCCGCCACTCGTCCTCGCCGGTGGCCTCGGCGCCGGCGGCGCCGAATGGGTGGCCCGCGCCACGCGCGCGCCGCTCACCGCGCACGTGACGGTGACGGGCTATGTGAGCGAGGCCGATCGCCGCGCCCTCTACGCCGATGCCCGCGCCGTCGTCGTGCCATCGCTCGACGAGGGCTTCGGCCTGCCCGCACTCGAGGCCATGGCCTGCGGCGTGCCCGTCGTCGCGACTCCCGTCGGCGCGCTGCCCGAGGTGCTCGGCGAGGCCGGACTCTTCGCCGCGCTGGCAGCGCCGGACGCCTGGGCGGCTGCGCTCGACGCCTGCAGCGACGACAGCCGGATGCGCGACCTGGCCGCGCGCGGGCTGGCGCAGGCGGCGCGGTACCGCTGGTCCGACACGGCGGCGGCGACCCTCGACGCGTACCGGGCTGCGCTCGCGGCGCGGGCGGAGCGCGGCTGATGCGAATCGCGATCGACGCACGCGAGCTGACCGGACATCCGACCGGCGTCGGGCGGTACCTGTCGGAGCTGCTCCGCGAGTGGCAGGCCACGGGCGTAGATCGCCGCCATACGCTGCGGCTCTACGCGCACACGATGCCCACGCTCGTGCCGCCGGGCCTCGAGGCCACGGTGCATGTCGCGCCAGGCCACGGCGGCACCCGCTGGGAGCAGTGGGACTTCCAGCGCGCGCTCGGCCGCGACCGGCCGGACGTGGTCTTCGCCCCCGGCTACACGGCCCCGCTCGCCGCGCCGGCGCCGACCGTGGTCGCCATCCACGACGTGTCATTCTTCGCGCATCCCGAATGGTTCGCGTGGCGTGAAGGCATGCGGCGCCGCCTCGTCACCGCGTGGTCGGCGCGCCGCGCCAGGCTCGTGCTGGTGCCATCGGCGTTCTCCGGCGCCGAAGTGGTGCGGCACACGGCCGTGGACCCGGCACGCCTACGCGTCGTCTACCTCGGGGTGCGACCGCCGGCGACGGCGCCGGCGGGCCCGCGCGCCCCGATCGTGCTCTTCGTGGGATCGCTCTTCCAGCGGCGGCGTCTCGACGTGCTCATCGAGGCGTTCGCCCGGGTCGCCGCGACGCGTCCCGAGGCGCGCCTGGAGATTGTCGGCGCCAACCGGACGACGCCGCGAGTGGACTTCGCCGCGGCGCTCGCCGCCCGCGGGCTCGACGATCGGGCGCGACTGCGCGACTGGGTGGACGATGCGACGCGTGATGACCTCTACGGCGCCGCCGCGGTGTTCGTGTTCCTCTCGCGTTACGAGGGCTTCGGGTTCACGCCGCTCGAGGCGATGGCGCACGGGGCGGTGCCGATCGTGCTCGACACGGCGGTGGCTCGCGAGATCTACGGCGCCTCCGCGTGGCGCGTGACCGACGGCCCGACGCTGACGCACGACGTGGCCGCCGCGATGGCGGCGCTCATCGACGACGCCGCCCTGCACGCGCGCTACCGGGCCGAAGCGGCGCCGGTGCTCGCGAGTTATCAGTGGGCGGACACGGCGCGGCGCGTGCTCGGCTGTCTCGAGGAGGCCGCCGGTGCCTGAGCGCTCCCTCGCCATCGTCATCGTCAGCTACAACGTGCGCGCGGACCTCGACCGCTGCCTGCGCGGCCTCGCCGCGGCCACGCGGCCCGGCCCGACGACGATCACGGTGGTCGACAACCAGTCGTCCGACGGCACACTCGCGTGGCTGCGCACCGCGTGGCCGACGGTGCAGGCCCTCGACGCCGGCGGCAACCTCGGCTTCGCGCGCGCGAACAACCTCGGCATCCGCGCGACGTCGAGCGAGTTCGTGCTGCTGCTCAACCCCGACACGGAGGTACCGCCCGGCGCGCTCCAGACGCTTGTGGACGCGCTCGCCGCCGACGACACGGCCGCCATCGCCGGTCCTCGGCTCGTCGATGCCGCCGACCGCCCCGAGCTGTCGTTCGGCCCGATGATCGGTCCCTGGGCCGAGTTCACGCAGCGTCGCCTCGTGCGCGCCTACGACGCGGACGCGGCGTGGGCGGTGGCCCGGGTGGCGCGCGAGACGTCCCGGCCGGGACCGCGCGACTGGGTCAGCGGCGCCTGCCTGCTCGCCCGCCGCGCCGATCTCGAAGCGGTCGGACTGCTCGACGAGCGCTATTTCATGTACACGGAGGACGTGGACCTGTGCGCGGCCATCCGCGCCCGCCACCGCCGTGTGCTCTTCGTGCCCGCCGCCACCGTGCGCCACCTGCGCGGCCGCTCGGGCGCCTCGGCGCCGGCCGCCACCGAACGACGGCGGCGCGAGAGTCACGTCGCCTTCTACCGCAAGCACCACCCCCTCTGGGCGCCGCTGCTCGTGTGGTGGCTGCAGCGTCGCGGCATCGATGTCCGATAAACTGCGGGAGACCATGCGGATCGTCCTCGACGCCCGAAAGCTCCATGACTTCGGCATCGGGACCTACATCCGCAACCTCGTGACCGAACTGGGCCGCCTCGATCACGAGGCCGAGTACGTGCTGCTCACGAAACCCGAGGATGCGGCCGCGGCCGCCGCGGCCGGCCCCAACTTCCGCGCCGTCGTCGAGACGAGCCGTCCGTACTCCCTCGCCGAGCAGTGGCGGGTGCCGATGGCGGCGGCACGGGCCGGGGCCGACCTGCTGCACGAGCCGCACTATGTGCTGCCCCCGCTCACGCGCTGCCGCACGGTGGTCACGATTCACGACTGCATCCACCTGCGTTTTCCCGAGTACCTGCCGAGCCGGGCGGCGTTCGCCTACGCGCACGCGATGATCCGCCTGGCGGCGCGCAAGGCCGATCGCGTACTGACGGTCTCGGACGCCTCGAAGCGCGACATCCTCCACTACACGGGCGTGCCGCCCGAGAAGGTGGTGGTCGTGCACAACGGACTCGACGCCCGCTTCGCCGCCGCCCCCGACGCCGACGCGATGGACCGCGTGCGCCAGCGCTTCCAGCTCGACCACCCGTTCGTGCTCTACGTCGGCAACATCAAACCGCACAAGAACCTCGAGCGGCTCATCGCCGCCTTCGCGTCGATGCGCGCCGATGGTCCCGAGGGTCTGAAGCTCGTCGTCATCGGCGACGAAACGTCGAAACATCCGGGCCTGCGGCAGGCGGTACACCGGCACCGTCTCGACAAACACGTCCGCTTCTTCGGCTTCCAGCCGGCGGCGACGCTCGTCACGTTCTACCGCCTGGCCCGCGCGTTCGTCTTTCCGTCGCTCTACGAAGGCTTCGGGCTGCCGCCGCTCGAGGCGATGGCCAACGAGACGCCGGTCGTGACGTCCAACCTGTCGTCGCTGCCCGAGGTGGCCGGCGACGCGGCAGTGCTCGTGGATCCCTATGACGTGGCATCGATTGCCGAGGGCATCCGCCGCGCCGTCACCGACGAGCCGCTGCGCCAGCAGCTCATCGCCAGGGGGCGGGCCCGCGCGCGGGAGTTCTCGTGGGCACGCGCCGCCGCCGATACCCTCGCCGTCTACCGCGAGGTCCTGGGGGCGGCGTGATGCGTGTCGCCCTCGTGCACGACTGGCTCACCGGCATGCGCGGCGGTGAGAAGGCCCTGGAGCGACTCTGCGAGGTGTTCCCGGACGCCGAGCTCTTCACGCTGGTGCACCTCCCGGGCTCGGTGTCGCCGCTCATCGAGCGCCGCCGCATCCACACGGCCTTCACGCAGCACTTCCCGTTCGTGCGCCGGGCGTACCGCCACTACCTGCCGTTCTTTCCGGCGGCCATCGAGCGGCTCGATTTCCGCGGCTTCGACCTGGTCGTGAGCTGCAGCCACTGCGTGGCCAAATCCGTCATCGTGCCGGAGGGTGTGCCCCACCTCTGCTACTGCCTGACGCCGATGCGTTATGCGTGGGACCAGTTCGACGCCTACTTCGGCCCGGAAAAGGTCGGCCGCGCGATGAGCGCCGTGCTGCGGCCGGTGATGACCCGGATAGCCCGCTGGGACCAGCGGACGTCCACGCGCGCCAGCCGCTATCTCGCTATTTCTCAATATGTTGCGCGGAGGATCGCGCTGTACTATAATCGTGAATCGGCCGTCATCTATCCGCCGGTCGACACCGAGTACTTCACGCCCGGCGCCGCGGCGCCTGGCGCGACATTCGTCATCGTATCCGCCTTGGTCCCCTACAAGCGCCTCGAAGTCGCCATCGACGCCGCCCACCACGCCGGAGTGCCGCTCGACATCATCGGCGACGGCCCGGAGCGCGCGCTGCTCGAGGCACGGGCGGCGAAGGGGCCGGGGGTGCGGCTGCTCGGCCGCCTCGACGACGAGGCCGTGCGGGCCGCCTACCGCACCGCCGCGGCGGTGTTGCTGCCCGGCGAGGAAGACTTCGGCATCGTGCCGGTCGAAGCGCAGGCCACGGGCCGCCCCGTGGTGGCCCTCGGACGCGGCGGCGCCACTGAAACCGTGCTCGACGGCGAGACCGGCCTGCTCGTGGCCGACGACTCGGTCGAAGCCTGGGCCGCCGCCCTCACGCACGCGGCCTCGCGGCCGTGGGACAGCGCCCGCATCCGCGCCAACGCGGAGCGCTTCAGCCACGCCCGCTTCCGCGCCGAGTTCCGCCACGCCGTCGATGAAGTGCTCGCGGCGCCCGGGGGCACGCGGTGGTAAAACGCTTCAAACGCCTGCTCGTCGCGCTGCACGTGCTCACGGATGCCTCGATCGGCATCGTCGCCTTCGTGCTCGCATATCTCATCCGCTTCGAGACCGGGCTCTTCCCCGTCACGAAGGGCCAGCCGCCGCTCGCGCAGTACATCGACGTGCTGCCGTTCGTGGCGGCCATCGTGCCGATCGGCTTCCACCTGCAGGGCCTCTACCGCCTCCGCCGCGGCCGCTCGCGTATCGACGACTTCTTCAACGTGCTCGTCGGCAGCATCTTCGCCGTCGTCATCGGCGTGGTCGGCACCCTGTACTTCCAGGCCTACTACGTCCCCGACCACATCAAGACGCGCGGCACCTACGAGATTTCGCAGCTCGTCTGGGCCATCTTCCTCGTCTGCACCATCATCCTCGGCTACCTCGCCCGCGAGTGCGTCCGCGAGTTCATGGAACGCCGCTGGACGGCCGGTCTCGGGCTGCGCCGCATTATGATCGCCGGGTCGGGCGAACTCGGGCGCATGGTGGCTGACCGCATGTTCGAACACCGCGAGCTCGGCTACGTCGTGGTGGGGTTCGTGGACGATCGCGCCGGCGGCGACCACCTCGGCTACCGCGGCGTGCCGCTGCTCGGCACGCTCGCCGAGGCGCCCGAGATCGCCGTACGCGAGCAGGTCGACCATCTGTACGTCGCCCTGCCGATGGAAGAGCACGTCAAGATGCTCGACCTCGTCGAGGGCGCCAGCCGCGAGTGCATCGACGTCAAGGTCGTGCCCGACCTGCTGCAGTTCATCGCCCTGCGGGCCCGCCTCGAAGATCTCGACGGGCTGCCGGTCATCAACGTCAACGACGTGCCGCTGCAGGGCCTGAACGCCATCATCAAGCGCGCGATCGACATCGTCATTTCGGTGCTCGCCCTGGCCATCATGGTGGTGCCCGGCATCGTCATCGCCTGGCTCATCAAACGCAGCTCGCGCGGTCCCGTGTTCTACTCGCAGGAACGCATGGGCCTCGACGGCCGGCCCTTCAAGGTCTACAAGTTCCGCACCATGCCGATCGACGCCGAGGACGACACCGGCCCGGTCTGGGCCGACGAGGAAGACTCGCGGGCGACGAGTGTGGGCCGCTGGCTGCGCAAGATGGATCTCGACGAATGGCCGCAGTTCGTCAACGTGCTCAAGGGCGAGATGTCGATCGTCGGGCCGCGGCCCGAACGCCCGTATTTCGTCGAGCAGTTCAAGCACCGCATCCCGCAGTACATGCTGCGCCACAAGGTCAAGGCCGGCATCACCGGCTGGGCGCAGGTGAACGGCTGGCGCGGCAACACGTCGCTCGAGAAGCGCATCGAGTACGACCTCTACTACATCGAGAACTGGTCGGTCTCGCTCGACCTCAAGATCATCTGGCTGACGGCGGTGCGCGGCATCTTCTCGCACCGTCCGGCGCACTGACGTCTCTTCCTCACAGGTCCGTCCCCATGCAGAAACGCGTCGTCATCACCGGAGCCGCCGGCTTCATCGGCTCACACCTGTCGGACGCCCTGCTCGACCGCGGCTACGCCGTGGTCGGCATCGACAACCTGCTCACCGGCGACCTGGCGAACATCGCGCACATCAAGAACCGCGACTTCGAGTTCATCAAGCACGACGTCACGAACTACATCAACGTCGACGGCCCGGTCTACGCGGTGCTGCACTGGGCGAGCCCGGCCAGCCCGATCGATTACCTGGAGCTGCCGATCCCCACGCTCAAGGTGGGCGCGCTCGGCACGCACAAGGCGCTTGGCCTCGCCAAGGCGAAGGGCGCGCGCTTCGTCATCGCCTCGACCTCCGAGGTCTACGGCGACCCGCTCGAGCATCCGCAGAAGGAAACCTACTGGGGCAACGTCAATCCCATCGGACCGCGCGGCGTCTACGACGAGGCCAAGCGCTTCGCCGAAGCGATGACCACGGCGTACCACCGCTACCACGGCCTCGACGCCAAGATCGTCCGCATCTTCAACACCTACGGCCCGCGCATGCGGGTGAAAGACGGCCGCGCCGTGCCGGCCTTCATGTCGCAGGCCCTGCGCAACGAAGACGTGACGGTCTTCGGCGACGGCAGCCAGACGCGCAGCTTCTGCTACGTGAGCGACCTCGTCGAGGGCATCATCCGGATGATGGAATCGGGCGAGAACAGCCCGATCAACATCGGCAACCCGGCCGAGATGACCATCAAGCAGATCGCCGAGACCATCATCGAGATGACTGGCTCGACGAGCCGCATCATCTACCAGCCGCTGCCCGAAGACGACCCGAAGGTGCGCCGCCCCGACATCACCCGCGCCCGCACGCTGCTCGGCTGGGAGCCGAAGGTCGACCTGCGCGAAGGGCTCACGAAGACCATCGACTACTTCCGCACCAAGGTGCTGTAGGCGTCCATCCTTGGGATGGCTCAGACGCCTTCAGTGGTGCGCCCCATGCCCAAGGCCACGAGCAGCCAGGCCGCCGTCAGGCAGGCGAAGCCGACGAACGCCGATACCAGCGACTCGGCGACTCCTACAGCGACGATCTTGTACGCCTCCGGCCCGAAGCCCTGTCGCCACAAAGGCATGAGCGCGTTCATGAGGCCGAGGACCGTGCCCGACAACGCCGCGAAGAGTCCGGCGAGCGACAACGGCCGCATCAACGCTAGATGGCGCTCGGTTGGCCGGACGGCGTAGACCACGGCCATGACGAGTGGAACGAAGGCGAGCGCGAGCGACAGACGGGCGAACAGACTGGCATTGCGGAGCAGGTCCATGGGAGCCTCCAGACGAGCGTGATGCTGCTACCAACAACGCGTGGCCTGGGGCGGCGTGACAGCTGTCACGCCGCGACCGCTCGCGCGTTACTGTCTGCGTGGACCGAGAGACCGAACTGACACTCGTTGAGCGCCTGCGGGCCGGCGACGCCGACGCGTTCGACGCCGTCCACGCCGCGTTCAACAGGCGGCTGTTCACGTTCCTGCTGCGCCTCGCCCGCCGGCGTGATGCCGCCGAAGACCTGCTGGACGAGGTCTGGATGCGCCTCGTGCGTCACGCCCCCCGCCTGCAGCCGGAGACGCGACTCGGCCCCTGGCTCTTCACCGTGGCGCGCAACCTCCATGTGAGCTACGTGCGTTCGCGCCTGCTCGAGGACTCGACGGCGGCGGGATTGATGGGACTCTGGCCGTATCACGCGCCTCGCACATCGCCGTTCGAAGAAACGGCCGGCCACGAACTCGAACGCCGCCTGGAACGCGCCATCGCGACGCTGCCGCTGGCGGCACGCGAGGTGCTGCTGCTCGTCGGCGTCGCAGGACTTGAACCGGCAGACGCAGCAGTTGTCTGTGGCATCACGCCTCAGGCCCTGCGCCAGCGTCTGCACCGAGCGCGGGAAGCACTCGCGCGCGCACTCGACCGTGACGTGGCGAAGAACGCCGCCGTCTGGCAGGAGGTCGAACCATGAACGATCTGCTGGAGCGCCTCGCGGCGCTGCCTGACGCCGATCCATCCCCGGTGCGCGCGACGCGTGCGAGAGCGCTGGCTCGCAGGCGACTGACGCCACGGCCAGCCGAGACGGGACCTGCGTCCCCTCCCCGCCGGGCGCCGCTGGTCTGGCTGGCCGCAGGCGTGAGCGCCGTCTACCTGGTGAAGGTGCTGGCAGTGGCCGTGGAGGTGCTCGGGGCTCGCAGCGGCGGCTGAAACGTCGCATCGCCTGACGAATGTCACCGGCCGTACCGACGTGCTGACGCCCTCGTGGCGAAGCGCCGGCGATGGGGTGTCCCTCTGACGGGCCCTGCGCAGCGGGCCGCGCAAGCGTAAGACGTCACACGACGAGGAGGCGCCGAAGTCCGCGTGGGGTGTTCAGGCACAGCGGCGACGCGTGCAGCGCGTCGCGCACCACCGCCGGGGGCCCCACGCTTCCGCCGACACTCGCCCCCGCAAGTCGGGTGACGGCCTGCGGAGCCGGGACCGGCAGGGGGACACCCCATCGCCGGCGCCCTCCAGAGGATTGCTCGTACACGAAAACGGGACGCCCTCCGCGTGGAAGACGTCCCGTCGATGGTCGATGTGACGCAGGTTACTTCGGCGCGTCGGGCAGCGCCAGGCCGATGAGCTCGGCGGCGGCGCCCTGGCCGGCCACGGCCACGACGATGTACTGCTTGCCTTCGTGCATGTAGGTCATCGGCGAGCCGGTCTGCGGCCCCGGCAGCGGCACGGCGCCCAGTTCCTTGCCGGTCTTCTTGTCATAGGCGCGGAACATGCCGCTCCGCTGCCCGTTCGGGTGCGTCGCCATGCCGGCATCACCGGCCATGACGAGTGACTTGGTCGTGAGCACGCCAATACGGCCGGGGCGGCCCGTGCGCGGAATCGTCACGCCCTTGAGCGCCGGGTTGTTCTTCACGGCGTCGTCGGTTTCGCCGTGCACGGTCTGCCACACGATCTCGCCCTTGTTGAGATCGATGGCCGAGATGGTGGCCCAGGGCGGACGGATGATCGGCAGGTTGTCGATGGCCAGCCGGCGGCCGCCTTCCCCACCCGCGCCGTTGATCCAGTCCATGTTCGAGCGCTTGGGGTCGCGCACCATGGAGAGCGCCGTCGCTTCGTCCTTCGAGTAGATGTAGACGATGTTCGATTCCGGATCGATCGAACCGCCCTGCCAGTTCGGGCCGCCGGTCGACCCGGGCAGCTGCAGCGTGCCCATCTTCCCCGCCGCCGGATTCAGTTCGGACGGCGGCTCCCACATGCTGCCCATCCGCCAGCCCTTCACGAACTCCTTCGCCTTGGCGTTCAACTCGGGCGTGAAGTCGAGCAGGTCTTCCTCCTTGACGCCCTGACGGCCGAAGGCCGGCGGCTTGCTCGGGATCGGCTGCGTGGGCGCGTACCACTCGCCGGGCAGATCGCCCTTGGGCACGGCCGTCTCGACGATCGGCCACACGGGCGAGCCGTTCGTCCGGTCGAAGACGTAGAGGTAGTTCTGCTTGGTGGGCACGGCCACGGCCTTGATCGCCCTGCCGTCCACGGTGATGTCGGCCAGGATGGGCGCACTCGGCATGTCCCAGTCCCAGATGTCGTGGTGTGTGGTCTGGAACGCCCACTTCATCGTGCCGGTCTTGATGTCGAGGGCGACGATGCCGCTCGAGTAGAGATTGTTCCCCGGGCGGTGCCCGCCGTAGTAGTCGCCGGTCGGTGCCTCGACGGGCACGTAGACAAGATTCAATGCCTCGTCGGCCGACATCTGCGCCCACGACCCGGCGTTGCCCGTGTAGGTCCACGACTCGTTCAGCCAGGTCTCGTTGCCCTTCTGGCCGTGACCCGGGATGGCCGTGAAGCCCCAGAGCTTCTTGCCGGTGCGGGCATCGAAGCCCATCACGACGCCCTTGATGTGTTCCTTGGTCGGCGGCGCGCCGCCGGCGAGGTGGGCCGAGCCCACGATGATGACGCCGTTTGCGACGATGGGCGCCGAGTGGAGGCCAATCTCGGCCTTCTCGACGTCTTCCACCGGGTAGCCGAGCAGCCGGCGCATGTCGACGACGCCTTTGGCGCCGAAGGCGGGATCGAGCTGGCCGGTCGTGGCGTCGATCGAAAGCATCTGGTAGCCCGGCGAGACCATGAACACACGCTTCATGGCGCCCGATTCCCAGTACGCCACGCCGCGGCCCGAGAGACCGCGCGGGAAGGTCCGCGGACGCTCGTCGAAGCGCTTCGCCCAGAGCAGCTCCCCGTTGGCCGGGTCGAGACTCACCGCCGCGCGCCTGGTACCCACGGCCGCATACAGCGCGCCATTGGCGTAGAGCGGGGTGGCCTGGAGCGAGATCTCCGGGCGCGGGCCGAAGTTGTCGGTGCGGAAGCGCCAGGCGATGCGCAGCGAGCCGAAGTTCGAGGCGTTGATCTGCTCGAGGGGCGAATACCGCGTGCTGGCGAGATCGCCGCCGTACGTCCGCCACTGCCCTGCGGGCGTCGGCGCGGGCGCCGGCGCCGGAGCCGCCGCTCGCTGCGCGGCCACACTCGCCGCTAGTCCTGCCACCATCAGGCCTGTCGCGAGCGACAGGCGCACGCTCGTCCGTGAACGTTCCATGGGTCCCCCGAACTCGATATTGGCGTCGCGCCGCCGGAAATACTACCAGTGAATGGGCGCCGGCCCTAGGGCCGGGCTGGCGCGCTCAGGGTCGCGGCGCGCCGGGGCGGGCGGTGCGGGTGATGCGCCGCACGTAGTCGAGCGAAGAGGCCAGCGTGATGACGAGCGAGGCCCAGATGAAGGCATCGACCACCGGCGACGTGCGGCCGAGATAGTTGAAGAACAGCACGACCACGCCGGTCACGATGAAGAGCGCCGTGGCCGCCTTGCCGAGCGGCGAGGGCCGGAACGTGCGCGGCCCGACGGCGAGGTTCACGATGGCCACGGTGAGCACGATGGCCACGTCGCGGCTGATGACGAGGATCGTGAGCCACAGCGGGATGCGGTTCGGCAGCCCCAGGTTCGGCAGCGTCAGCACGATGAAGGTCGTCACGAGCAGCAGCTTGTCAGCCGCCGGATCGAGCCAGGCGCCGAGCGAGGTCTTCTGGTTGGCCCGCCGCGCCGCGAGCCCGTCGAGCGCGTCGGTGAGGCCGGCGGCGGCAAACGCCACGAGCGCCCAGCCGAAGCGGCCATAGACGACGGCCAGCACGAACACCGGGATGAGCAGCAGACGCAGCAGCGTCAGCTGGTTGGCCAGAGTGAGGACGGGTTCGCTCATCGGCGTGCTCCCGCCATCGCGGCCAGCCGCGTGACGACGTCCACCACCTCGGCGCCCGTCACGGGCCGGAGCAGGTTGAACGCGCCGTTCTCGAGGCGAAGCACGCCGGAGGCCACGGCGCGCCGCACGGCAGGATAGGCCAGGTGATCGGCCGGCACGTCGCTCACCGCGACTGCCGTCTGGTCCCAGCCGGCCACCGCAGCGGCCGGCCGCAGCACGGCGAGCACGCGGCTCACGGCATCGGCGAGGCCGAGCCGGCGGAGCGGCGCGTCCGGCTGGAAGGTGTAGTTGGGATACACCTCCATGGCGCCGGCGCGCGCGACGGTCTGAATCCACGATTCGGCCCAGTGGCCGCGCACGTCGGTCACGACCACCTGCCGCTGCGTCGCGCGCCCGAGCGCCGTCAGGCGCACGCCGAGCAGCGCCGCGAGTTCACCACGCGTGGCCTGCGGGCGGTCGGGAATCGCACGATACTGTCCGGGAAGCGCCGCCTCGCGGGCCCGCTCCCGCACCCGCGCGATCGTCGCCTCGAGCGCGGGCGACGGCTCGATGGCTGCCGCTTTGCGGTAAGCGGCCAGCGCCTCGTCGAACTCGCTCCGTTCGGCCAGCACGTCGCCGATGATGACGTGGGCCCGCGCGTCGTCGGCGTCGTAGATGAGCGCCGCCCGCGCCAGTTCGAGCGCCGTCTCAGGCCGCCCGGCGCGACGTTCGACACCGGCCAGGTCGCGATAGAGGAACGCGGCGTCCGGCGACGCCTCGATTGCCGCGCGATAGGCGGCACGCGCCTCGTCCCAGCGCTCGGCGGCCACCGCACGCTCGGCCCGGCCGATGCGGTCCTGCACGACGCGCACACGCAGCGTGGCCACGCGTTCGGCGAGCTGGGGCACGGCAGCATCCGCGGCGAGCGCCGCTTCGAAGCTGGCCAGGGCGTCCTCGTCCCGCGTCAGCGCGAGCAGGGCGAGCCCGCGGCCGACGAGCGCGGGTGCGTAGGGCCGTCCGGCCGGCGAGGCGGCGTCGAACTGGGCGACGGCGTCACCCGCCCGCTCCTGCGCGAGCGCCGTGTAGCCGGCGGCCGCCCGCGCCGGCGCGAAGTCGCGATTCGTGCTGAGCACGGCGGCGAACTCTCGGTCGGCGGCTGCCAGGTCGTTGGCCTGGAGCAGACGCCAGCCGCGCGCCAGCCGGTCGAGCGTGGCCTTCGGCGTGCCTTCGGGCGCGACGGGAAACACGAAGTCCGGGTGCTGCGGCGTGGCCGGCGTGGTGACGACCGGCGGCGGCGGCGCGCAGGCGACGGCGAGCGTCAGCAGCGCCGCGACGCCGGTCAGCCGCCTACGCACGCGGCGTCTCCGTCGGCGCGAGCTGCCCGGCCAGCCGGCGCGGCACGTCGGCCTCGATGCGCGTCCGCGTGCCGATCGTAACCTGCGACACCACGCGGCCATGCCGGAAGATCCAGCGCAGGCGCTCGTGGTCGGCCGGGTCGTCGGGGTCGAGGTCCACGCTGACCCGCTGCCGGTCGAGCGCCACGGCGGCGGCTACCGCCTCGACGAGCGCGTCGCAGCCTTCGCCGGTCACCGCCGAAATGCAGAAGCGCGCCGGGTCGGCCTTCTCCAGCGCGGCGCGTTCGCCGGCGGTCATCTGATCGATCTTGTTGTAGACCTCGAAACGCGGCACGGTGAGCGCGTGGACGCCTTCGAGCACACGCATCACGGCCGCGATCATGCGATCGCGTTCCGGATGTGACGCGTCGATCACGTGCAGGATGAGGTCGGCATCCGCCGCTTCTTCGAGCGTGGCGCGGAACGCGGCGACAAGCGCGTGCGGCAGGCGATCGATGAAGCCGACCGTGTCGGACACGAGCAGTTCGCGTTCGTCGGGCAGTCGCATGCGGCGCACGAGCGGATCGAGCGTGACGAAGAGCGCATCGGAGGCCACGGCCTCCGACTTCGTGAGCCGGTTGAAGAGGGTGGTCTTGCCGGCGTTGGTGTAGCCGACGAGCGCCACCGTCGGCACCATGGCCTTGTCGCGGCGCTCACGGAGCTGCCCGCGCCGCTTGCGTACCTGTTCGATCTCGTCCCCGATGACCTTGATCCGCGTGCGGATGCGCCGGCGGTCCATCTCGAGCTTGGTTTCACCCGGGCCGCGCGTGCCGATGCCGCCGCCGAGGCGCGAGAGGGCCGAACTGGCGCCGACGAGCCGCGGCAGCAGGTACTTCAGCTGCGCCAGCTCCACCTGGAGCTTGCCTTCGCGTGTGCGGGCGCGCTTCGCGAAGATGTCGAGGATGAGCTGCGTGCGGTCGACGACCTTGCAGCCGACGACGTCCTGCAGCTCGCGCAGCTGCGCCGGCGTGAGTTCGTTGTCGACGATGACGAGTTCCGCGCGCGCTTCGGCGCAGGCAAGCGCCAGCGCCTTGGCCTTGCCGCGGCCGATGAAGGTGCCGGAGTCGGGGGTGGGCCGTTCCTGCAGCGCGCGCACGACCACGTCGGCGCCGGCCGCTTCGGCCAGGCCCGCAAGTTCGTCGAGTGATTGTTCGGCGTCGGCCCGGCGCATCGCGCCGGTGACGAGCCCGACGAGCGCCGCGCGTTCGCGGGCGGCGAGCCGTCGTTCGGTCATGGGTAGGATCCTGCAGCGTATAATCGCACACTTGACCGCCAGTCGGCGGGCATCCGCGGAGCCTGCGTGCCACAGATCCCGATCGACTTCGTGCTCTTCGCCCTGACGCTCGCCGGCGTCGCGCTCTTCCACCACCACACGCTGAGGGTCGCCGTCTCGGGCCTCACCGTCATCGCCCTCTACAAGGTGCTGTTCTCGCCCTTCCGTGAGGGCGCCGGCCTCGCCGGGCTCGGCACGCACCTCGTGCACGAGTGGGTCGTCATCGCCAACCTCGGCCTGCTGCTGACGGGATTCGCGCTGCTCGCCCGCCAGTTCGAGGAAAGCGGCGTCCCCGAAGCCCTGCCGCGCGTGCTGCCGTCGGGGTGGGGCGGCGGGTTCGCGCTGCTCGGACTGGTCTTCGTGCTGTCGTCCTTCCTCGACAACATCGCCGCCGCGCTCATCGGCGCCACGGTGGCCAAGATCGTCTTTCCAACGGTGCACGTCGGCTACCTCGCCGCCATCGTGGCCGCCTCGAACGCCGGCGGTTCGGGCAGCGTCGTCGGCGACACCACCACGACCATGATGTGGATCGACGGCGTCTCGCCGCTCGACGTCACGCACGCCTATGT